>DASSXL010000076.1:0-8306 GCA_035703825.1 Candidatus Angelobacter sp. | reverse complement strand
CACTCCCACCGTCTTTGTGATTCGTAGAGGCGCAGTCTCCACAGACTTTATGGAGGTGCCGGACCGCTCTAAGTTAGACCGAATCATCGAAGACATGCTGCGGAAAGCCAACCCGCCGGGCCCGGTTAAGAAAGCGTCAGTCAGATACCAGTTTATTCATGGAGCTAATCGATGAAATTATTTTTGAGTGCGGTTACAGCGTGCGTCTTTATTGCATTTACCACCACGTCCTTTGCTGCTGACGGCTCTTCACTCAAGCCGCCTCCCGGCGCCAGGGTGGCCATTGTGGTATTTGAGGACCTGGAATGCCCCAGTTGCGCCACCGCCTATCCCATGGTCTGGGAAGCGGCCAGGGCGCACAACGTGCCCGTCATGCTGCGTGATTTCCCGCTAGATAAGCATCCGTGGTCGTTTGATGCGGCGGTCTTTGCCCGCTACTTTGATACCAAGTCACAGAAGCTGGGAGAGGATTTCCGCGGCTACATTTATAAGAACCAGACCCAGATTGACAAACAGAACCTGCGCCAGTACGTGGACAAGTTTGCCAATGACAACAAGACGCCCATTCCCTTCGTGCTCGATCCTGATGGCCAGCTCAAAGCCAAGATCATCGCGGACCGCAACCTGGGCAGCCAGATCGGTTTGCAGCATACGCCCACGATTTTTGTGATCGGCAATGGCGGCCCTGCCACTCCGCCCATTGAAATTGACGATTACTCGAAGATAGGCCAGGCTGTTGAGGAGATGCTACAGAAGGCTCCCGCGGCTGCGCCGGCCAAGAAGGCCCCAACAAAGAAAGCAGCCGTAAAGAAGGCCGTGAAGAAATAACGCGGCTGTTCTTGCAGCCCTGAGTGGTTTCTCAGGGTTCGCGGCAACGTTAAAACTCGGCAGAAGAAGAAACGCCCTCTCACGAGAGGTTCTCTCACCAGAGGGCGTTTTCTTTATTGCATCACTCGGTTCAGGCAGCCGATTTGAATTTCCCCAATTCGGCTACCAGTTCGTCGTAGTCAGGTTCCTGGCCTAGTTCATAGGTCTTGGAAAAAACGATCTTCCCCGCTTTGTCCACAATGAATACGGCCCTGTCGTTGATTCCGGGCAGCGGTTCTCCCAGGCGCAGGATCCCATACTGCTGGGCCACGCCTGCATGAGGCCAGTAGTCGCTCAAAAGTGGGTATTCCAGCCAGCCAATGGACTTCTCCTGCCACGCCAGGTGGCTATAAATTGAATCCGGGCTGATGCCCACGACCTGGGCATCGTGTTCGGCGAACTTGGGCAGATACCTTCCGTACGCCGACATCTCATTGGTTCAAGTCGGACTCCAGTCCAGCGGATAAAACGCCAGAATCACGTTCTTTTTGCCCCGGAAGTCGCTGAGCTTGAACTTTTGCCTCTGCTTGCCGGTAACTCCAGGAAGCTCAATTTCCGGGGCCATCTCTCCAGCTTTCAAAGCCGCCATTCATTCCCTCCACAATCTTTTTGACCCGGTCTTGTATGGCAAGCGCCGGACCCTCACGAGAAGACTTTTATTTTATCGTGGTCAAATAATTTAAGACAGGGTAGCTTAAAGAAAACAGCGGAAGCGTGACCGGCATCGAATTCCGTTGGCCCGAATTATCCGGCACGGAGGGATGGTCAGGCCGGGCAAGTGCTACCATTCAACCGTGGAGTAAAAATGCTGGGATTGAATAGTTACAACTACGCGCACTTCTCCCGCGAACTCTTCCATGATCTGGCGGGCGTCACGTTTACTGGCCCGGGGCCGGGCGAGCACGCGCCGGACTTCAAGGCCGCCAGCCTTGGGGGCGAAACGGTACGGCTAAGTGACTACGCCAAAAAGAAGAACGTCCTTCTGATCTTTGGCTCCGCCACCTGCCCCATGACCGCTGCCTCCATTGGCGAAATCAACGAGCTTTATGATCGCTATCGCGGCGATGACATTGAGTTTCTCTTCATCTACGTGCGTGAAGCGCATCCCGGCGAAATTATCCCCGCGCACGGCTCCATGCGCGAAAAGACCGAGGCGGCCCGCCTTCTGCGCGATGAAGAAGACATGCACATGCCGATCCTGGTCGACGACCTGCGCGGCTCCATCCATCGCAAGTATTCCAAGCTGCCCAACCCGGCTTTTCTTATCGATAAATCCGGCCGCGTGGCGTTTCTTTCTCTGTGGTCCAGGCCGTCAGGACTCGGTTACGCCATTCAGGAGCTCCTGGGCCTGCAGGAGGAGCGCGGCGTGGACCGCGCTGTGGTGCGAGGCGGCCAGGACCTGGAAATGCCGGTTCCGTACAGCGCTCTATATGCTTACCGCGCCTTGGAGCGCGGCGGAAAGCAATCGATGGCGGATTTTCGTCAGGCCCTCGGACTGCCGGCGCGTATCGCGCTTACTGCCTCTCATCTGGCCCGGCCATTGCTTGATAATCCCGGCCGCATCATGTCCATTGCTGCCCTCACCGCCGCGGTGCTCGCCGGAGGATTGTATGCCGGCTTTGAGTTGCGCAGGCGCCGCCTGGGAACGCCGCGCAACCCGTATCGCGCCTACGAAAGAGAGAAAGTGCGTGATACCGATACCGGCACAGATTACGGGGCTGTAGGGATTTGAGGGGTGAAATCCCGAACGCAGTGAGGGAGCCCTATGACAAATTTGCTGCTGCGCGCGAGCCCCGTTGATCAGTCTTTGGCCCACCGATTTCTAACGTCCCGACCCTGAGCCTGTCGAAGGGGAGGAATCCCTATGACAAACTTGTTGTGGAGCGTGAGCCCGCATTGAATGGCCTTTGGCCAAAGTAATGTCAATTGATGTTTTGGAAGCATTGTGTCAGCCGATACCGGCACAGATTACGGGGCTGTAGGGATATAAAAGGAAAATTGGTAATTGAGTAATTTGGTAAATGAGTAATTGAATGCAGCGTCGGTTCAAGGCAATTTACCAAATTACAAAATTACCCAATTACTAAATTTACTTAAGCCATCCGGCAATTCCCCAAGTGCTCCGTCCAGCTCTTGGTACGCTCTCTTGACGAACACATCCAAAAAATACGCTTTGAACGCGCCCGCAGTTTCCGCGTCCTTGACCCCAATTTTCGCAGCCAAGTCCGGATTCTGCTTTCCCACCGCCTCCAGAGTTTGCTCAATCGTCATGCCCTTGGCTTTGGCGTCTTTCACCTGCTGCATCACTTCCTGGAACATCGCAATATTGCTGCGGAGAAAATCTGTGCTCGTTTCGGCTTCTCCATGTCCGGGAATGACCACGGTGGGCTCAAGCGCCGCGAACTTCTGTAATGTCTTGAGCCACTCTGCCGGATATGTGCCGCCTATCGCGAACGGATAAGGGCTGAGCAGGATGTCTCCCGTCACCAGGATCTTTTCCTTCGGGAGATAAATATACGTGTCGCCCGGCGTGATGGCTTGCGCGTGCAGGACCTGTATCTCGCGGCCGCCCAGCATGATCGTCATGGAATCAGAAAACGTCACGTTGGGATAAGTCTTCTGTAGCGACTGCTTCTGCGCCAGAAAGTTGCGGTCTGCTGCCAGCCTTTCTTCCGCCGCTTTGATGCGCTCCGCCGGTGCGTTCTTGGCCTTGGCCGCGGCAATCTGTTTTTCAAAGCCATCCAGAAATTGCGGCAGATCTTCTTTTAGACCCTTCTCGTTCCATCGCGGCTCTACGGTCAGCATGAGTTCACGCGTCTTTTCATGGGTAATGATCTGCAGTAATGGAAAAGCCGCAAGGTACGTCTGATTGCCGCCCCAGTGGTCCCAGTGCCAATGCGAGTTGATGAGGTATCGCACCGGCTTGCTAGTAAGCTTGCGGATTTCCGCCAGCACAGTCGTTGCCGTTTCTGGCGTGGCATTTGAGTCGAAGACTAGAACTCCGTCATCGGAGAGGATTGCAACCGAATTTCCGCTGAGGCCGACATCCGCATAAGGCGTTGTCGTGAAGAGATACACGCCTTCGGCAACTTTTTGACCGTTGACCTTGCCGAAATCCGCGGCGCGAGCATAGTTGGCCAGCCAGAGAAGCATCAGACTACACGAGAGAAATTTGGCGGCAAATCGGCTCACGGTCCTCCTGGACGCAATGTGGTAGTAGACGTGGCGGAGGAAGTGAGGTGAGCGGCAACTCATCCCTTGAAGGGAAAGTTATCGCATCGCCGGCAAGGATCGCATCGTGCTTCTCCTCCTGCTATTCCAGTAAACTGACTCATTGCCGAAAGGAGGATGCCAATGTCTGGTCGCAACACATCAGCCTGGGCAGTTTTGCTGCTCATTGTTACTGTTATTCCAGTCCGGTCGAATGCGCAAAGAAAGGAGCACGCCATGGCGCAGGGTGTTATTTACAGCACAATAAAAGTGGATGGGATCTCCATCTTCTACCGCGAAGCCGGCCCCAAGGATGCTCCGGTCATTCTTCTGCTTCACGGACTTCCTTCTTCGTCGCGCATGTTTGATCCGCTGTTCTCGCGCCTGTCGGACCGCTATCACCTCATTGCGCCGGATTATCCCGGCTTCGGCCACAGTGACTGGCCCAACCCTAAAGAGTTCGCCTATACGTTTGATCATATTGCCGCCATCATCGATCACTTTACGCAGGCCCTTGGGCTTTCACACTACACGCTCTATATGCAGGACTATGGCGGCCCGGTGGGTTTTCGCATGGCGCTGGCGCATCCGGAACGCGTTGAAGCGCTCATTGTGCAGGATGCCGTGGCCCACAATGAAGGTCTGGGAGCAAACTGGAAAACGCGGCGTGCCTTCTGGGCAGATCGCGCGGCCAATGAAAGCGCCCTGCGTACAAATCTGTTGTCATTGCCCACGACGCGCACGCGCCATGTTGGAAACGACCCAGACGTCGAGCGCTATGATCCTGACCTGTGGACTGACGAATTCTACTTCCTCAATCAGCCCGGGCAGGCCGATATCCAGAGCGATCTTTTCTACGACTATCGCACAAATGTGACCTCTTACCCGGCATGGCAGGCGTGGCTCCGCAAAACGCAGCCCAGGCTTCTTGTGCTCTGGGGAAAATATGATCAATCATTTGAATTGACCGAGCCTGAGGCATATCGACATGACGTTCCCACAGCCCAGGTTCACGTTCTGAATGCCGGCCATTTCGCGCTTGACACTGCTGCCGACGAAATTGCGCAGCTTATGCGGGATTTCATGCAACACAAACAATAAGTCACATGACCTGGAGCGCAAAATCAGAGAGCTTGCTCCGCCGCCGCAATCGTCTGCTGGATGTCACTCTCCGAGTGGGCCGCGCTCATGAAGATGGCCTCATATTGCGATGGCGGCAGGTAAATGCCGCGTTCGAGCATCGCGCCATGAAATTTCCCAAATGCCTGTGTGTCTGATTTTGCCGCCGTGTCCCAGTCGTGGACCTGACCCCGCTGAAAGAACCATGTAAACATGGAGCCCACACGGTTTGCCGTCATGGCCACGCCTTTCTTCTTCGCGGCGGCCAGTACTCCGTCCACCAGGGCCGCGCTGTGCTGCTCCAGTTGCTGATAAATTTCCGGCCGGCTTTTCAATTCACGCAGGGTCGCAATTCCCGCGGCCATGGCCAGCGGATTCCCTGATAGTGTCCCTGCCTGATATACAGGACCAAGCGGAGCAATCATGTCCATCAATTCCGCGCTGCCACCATACGCCCCCACCGGCAGCCCGCCGCCGATAATTTTTCCTAGCGTGGTAAGGTCGGGCTTGATCTTGTAGAGCGCCTGCGCGCCGCCAAAGCTCAGCCGGAATCCGGTCATTACTTCATCCAGGATCAATACCGCGCCCTGCTGCTTAGTAATCGTCCGCAGGAACTCAAGGTAGCCCTTGCATGGCGGAACGCAGCCCATGTTGCCCACCACCGGCTCAACAATGACGCAAGCGATCTGGTCTTTGAATTTGGCGAACGCCTCTTCCACCGCCTGCTGGCTGTTGAACGGCAGGGCCAGCGTAAACTTCGCCTGCTCATCCAGCACCCCCGCCGATCCCGGAATCCCCAGCGTCGCCACGCCCGATCCGGCTTTCACCAGCAGCGAATCGGCATGGCCGTGGTAGCAGCCTTCAAATTTCACAACGTACGGGCGGCCGGTAAAGGCCCGCGCCAGGCGGATGGCTGACATCGTTGCTTCCGTCCCGGAACTGACGAAGCGCACCTTGTCCATCGACGGAAATGCTTCGATCACGGCCTCAGCCAGCTCGCCTTCAGCCGGTGTGCATGCGCCAAAGCTGGCGCCGTCGCGATTGGCCTTTTCCACTGCTTCAACCACGCTGGGAAACGCATGCCCCAGGATCAGCGGCCCCCATGAGCCGACGTAATCGATGTAGTCATTCCCGTCGGCGTCCCAAATCCGCGCGCCCTTGCCCCGCACGATGTATGGCGGCTCGCCGCCCACTGATTTGAACGCGCGCACCGGCGAATCCACCCCGCCGGGAATCACCCGCGAAGCGCGAGCATGCAGTTCCTGCGATTTTCTTCGTGATTTCATTGGACTTTTGAATATACCGCAAGATCAGGCTCGCCGTAATCGAGCTTTCCGATGACGGCGATTACGGGCGATGTCGCGCGATTACGGCGATTCTGACCTTGCCGTCCTATGCCGCGCTTTGCCGCTGGCCCATAAGAAATAGTCATGCCAAGATCGCTTTGTGGTTACTGACCCATCGGAGGGAGCATCATGAAACGGCTTTTTCTTCTCACCTTGATCTCATTCATTTCCAGCGTTGGCTTCGCCCAGCAAAGCTCACGTCTTCCTGACAACAAAGAACTCGTTTCGCGGGCCCGCAGCTATTACGTTGAAACCGACACCTTTTATATGAAGCGCGAAGCGCTTGAAAGTTCTCTGCTGGGCCAGTCGGAATTTAAGGCCTGGAACCTGCAAATCACCGGCAAGCAGGAATTGGCTGACATGGTGGTGAGGGTAAAGCGGGTGCCGTTCTCCAACCACTTCAGCTATACCGTCACTGACCGCGAAACCGACACAATCGTGATGGCCGGCAAGGTCGATTCCCTGCGGGGGACCGTTTATGGACGCATTGCGAAAGAAATTGTGGAGAAGATGGTGGCACTGCGCGGCGATCCCCTGGCTGCTCAAAAGCAGGAGCAGCAGCCGGCAAACCACTGACGTGCTCAATTCGACGATTGAGACCGCCTGCAACAGGTCCGGCCCACGTTCTGCCTTCGTGGTACTTCGTGTCCTTTGTGTTTAAAATAGGGAAGTGATCCTTCCATTCGTCCGCGAAGTCCTGGCGGACGTGGAAAAAAGCCCTGGGTTCCAGCAGGCGGCCTCATATCTAAAGCAGCGGAGGGGGGAGTCAAAGCCCCCTGCGGGGCGTATCCGTCTGTCCGGGCTGGTCTCCACCGCTAAATCCCTGCTCATTCCTTATCTGCAACGCGCCGCCGGCGTGCCGCTCATCCTCATCGTCGCCGACAACCGCGCCGCTGAGGCCATTTGTCCCGTCATCCAGTCATTCTGCGAGCTCACAGGCGCATGCAATCCTCAATCGGTGATCAAGCTGCCCGCCTATGACGTGTTGCCGTTTGAAAACATGTCGCCGCATCCGGACATTCAGGAAGAGCGCGCCACCGCGCTGTGGAAGATCTCCACCAACGCCGCGTCGATCGTCATTGCGCCGCTCAACGCGGCCTCCATGCGGCTGCACCCGGCGGAGCACTATTCGGGGCTTGCGCGCATCATCCGCCGCACGGATATGCTCGACCTTGAAGAGCTGGTCC
Organism: Candidatus Angelobacter sp.; assembly: GCA_035703825.1. Lineage (GTDB taxonomy): Bacteria > Acidobacteriota > Terriglobia > Terriglobales > Acidobacteriaceae > Angelobacter. The sequence continues at coordinate 577 of DASSXL010000076.1, read as the reverse complement.
AGCATTTGAATACCGTGGGCTATTCCGCTGTTGATGTAGTCGAGATGCCCGGACAATATGCCGTTCGCGGCGGCCTGCTGGATGCTTACCCGCCAGAGGCCGACCGTCCGCTGCGCATTGAGCTCTTCGGCGATGAAGTTGAGTCCATCCGCAAGTTTGATCCCGGCACGCAGCGTTCCGCCTCCGCCATCGACGAAGTTGTCCTGCTGCCGCTCACGGAGACGCCCGTCCGCGAAGAGCTGCTTACGGAAATCCATGCCCGCCTTTCCGGCGCTCGCGTGGAAGGAGAGGGGGATGCGGTTCGCAAGGCCCTTTCGGAAACAGGCGTCTCTGTTTTCCCCGGCTGGGAGTTTTACGCCAACGCCGGGGCCCAGAACACGCTCTTTGACCTGCTGCCGAACGCCGTTGTCTTCATCGATGAGCCCTCTGCCATCGAGGCCGAGCAGGACCACTGGTGGGAAAAAGTTGTGCAGCGCCACGAGCAAAGCCTCGTCGGCAAGCTGGCCACGCCAGAAGATATTTACCTTCCACCCGACGATTGGAACGCACTGATCACGCGCCTGCGCGGCGGCAGCCT
>DASSXL010000229.1:0-6342 GCA_035703825.1 Candidatus Angelobacter sp. | reverse complement strand
TCTCCTCAAGATCCAGTATCAGCCGCATCCAAGAAAGAAACTAATCTCGATCAGAACCTGGGAATAGTTGCAACGGATAACAATATCGCGCTTCGCAGCTTCTACGGTAGCAACAAGATCGCGGAATCCAATATTCAGTACTGTTTGGGACCCTGCAGCGACTGTTCACCTTGTGGCGTGGTTTCTGAAGAAATGAAAAGGGGTGATCCTGCCACAATCATAATCAGCGCTGCCCAACCCACGGCTCTGCGCACCGTTGGCGTACAGATTATTTCACCTGCCGGCCGAACCGTTTACGAGCACAAGCTACCGTCTAATGCCGCAGCAAATTCGCGGCATGTTGTCGCCTTGGACAGGTCAACAACAACAGCGCTCAGAAGATATTTCAAGGAAGGATACCGGATCAGGTTCATGGTGGGCACGCGCGGCCTATCCAGAGGTTTGAGGATACAATTGGCAGCAACAAACACAAAATGAGCCGGATCGGTCGCGGTAGGGATACGGATTGCTCCGTACCCCCCGCACAGACCCGGACGAGCGGATTTCCCGGTGAGTGGCCCTCGCTGTCGCCCGGTTTTGGCGACGCGTGGGGTACAAAAGTTCTCCGCGTTGCGCTCTGACCCAATGAAAAGCCACTAAGTCCCGCTCCAAGCGGGACTGGGGCGGGCGGGCTACCGATGTACAAGTACACGTGCGGCCTGCTCTTTGCAACCGTTAGAGCGAGGCCGAAACTTACCAGGAAAAATTGAATGCTTCCGCAGCGATGTTTTGTCAAGGGGCTTGTCCTGATTCGCAATTGATTCGCGCATCAAGAAGCTCTATACTCGGGCAGTGCCTCAGGGTGTGACGAAGCAAATAGCAGCTAGCAATTAGCAGTTGGCCAAAGAACGAAGTCAAAGCACGGTCGGAGTCCGATGGGACGCAGTTTGACGCCGATTCGACGTGATTCGGGCACGATTCGAGGCTGGTTTTTGCTGGGTCGAATGAGCTAAGTCCTTTGGAATCCTAATCGAGGCAAGGGGGGTGGGGCATATACTGGCTGAAGGACATAGGCAGAGGGCTGCAAGAGATTGCCAAAATTGCCAAAATCGCCGGAATTGCCAAAATTGAGAACCCCAGGAATCGCCGGAATTGCCCGAGATGGGTAACCTCAAAAGTCTGCAAAATGACGCAAAGCCTGACAGAAGAATATAGTTAGTGGGCCGATGAGAGTCCTTACCTCCGACGAAGTGCGCCAGATTGAGAGTGAAGCAGGCAGCCGGACGGATTCACCTCGGTCGCTTCTGGTGCAACGCGCCGGCTATGCCGTGGCCCAGTTTTGTCTGGCCCATTTCAAGTTCCGATCGGTTTGCGTGGTTTGCGGCGCCGGCGACCATGGTTCTTATGGCATGGCGGCCGCCCAGGTGCTTTCCACAATTGCAGAGCAGGTTTCGACCATTGTTCTGGCCAAGGACGCGAGCGCGCTTTCCGCGGAGGCTGCCGCCATTTGCGACAGCTTTGCGACGGAGCCGATGTGGGTTTCCGACGAAGCCGGTTTTCAGGACGGATCGATCCAGCAAGGTCTAGAAGCAGAACTGATCATCGATGCGGTTGCGGGAAGCGGGTTCAAGAGCCCGCTCGAAGGGATCGCCAGGAAAGCGGTGGAGGCGATCAATCAGGCATCGGGAATTGTTGTTTCGGTCGGCGTGCCCTCGGGAGTTGAGCCGGACAGCAACGCCCCCGCGCATGAGGGCGGGAGCGACGCGGTGTTTGCTCATGGAGTGATTACGTTTGTCGCGCCCAACCCAGCACACGTTTTTGGAAAGCTTACAGCCGGCCCAATTGCGGTTAGTGAACTAGGCGTACAGCCGAGCCTGGTGTCGCATGAAACCGGCTTGAGCGTTGTGACCGCGCAGGAAGTTCGGATCACATTTCCACCGCGGCCCGACGAAGCGCACAAAGGCGACTTTGGCCACGTGCTGGTGATTGGCGGAGCGCTGGATAAGGCCGGCGGCGCAGCGCTGGCCGGGATCGCCGCACTACGCACCGGCGCGGGGCTGGTCACGGTAGCTTCTCCGCGATCAGCACAACCGACCATTGCCGGGTTTGCGCCCGAGTTAATGACGGAAGGACTAGATGAGGATGCAGCAGGCAGGATCTCACTTGCGGCGCGAGACAAAATGATTCAGCTCCTGGCTAAAGCAGATGCTGTGGTGCTTGGACCGGGTACTCCACGCGACGACGAGACAGCGGAGGTCATGCGGTGGCTGATCGGCAACTGTCCAGCGCCGTTGGTGCTCCACGACGTTGGGCTGCCTGACAAATCTGAAAATCACACCGAGAAATCCGGCGGCCAACGATTGCGGGTGATTGTTCTTGATCCAGAGGAAGCGGCGTCTTTTCTGGGGATCCAGGTCAAGGAGGTTGAGGCCGATCGAATCGATGCAGCGTGCCGTGTGGCGCAACAGATAGATTCCTGCATCGTGCTGCAAGGGCTTAGGACAATCGTTGCCGGGCGCTCAGGCGAAACCTGGATCAGTATGACGGGCAACTCGGCTCTGGCGAAAAGCGGCACCGACGACGTTCTCTGCGGAATGATCGCTGCGGCACTGGCTCGGCACTCGTCAGACAGGCCGGGGTTATTGCGCGAACTGGATGTTGCCTCCGCTGTATATCTGTATGGCCTTGCCGGCGATCTGGCCCGCGACATCTTTCACGAGAACACTTTGCTGGCGACTGACCTGCTGGAGACCTTAAGCGATGTGTTTCGCGATTGCGAACTTCAATCTGATCGCGGGCTTTTCTATCTGCGGAAATAGCTGGGATTTACGGTGAAGCTGGTCGTTCGGATGCGCGCAGCTTGCGCGGCCCTGGCTTGGAATGCGCTGCCAGCAACGTTTCGCGATCGACAATGCGGTTCAATTTCATTTTGATAAAGCTGCCGATGCTACGCAGTTCCATGACAAATCCTTCCAGCCCGAAAGCCACGAACTCTGTGAGATCGAAGGGAAGAGGCGACTGCCAGCAGCGGTGCAGCAAGCTGTGATACTTGATGTCGTTCAGGTAGAAGTAGTCGGAAAGCGCATAAAAACCGCCATGTACGTTGTAGCCGCGCTGAAGAAGGATCCCCGCGGTCAGGAGGCGGGACACTCTTCCGTTGGCGTCCCCAAAGGGATGGATGGTGACGAGAAAGAAGTGGGCTATCAGCGCTTGGATCACCGGATGCAAGCTGCGCAGGCGATCGCTGGTGATGAAGCCGATATATTCGTCCATCAGCCGCGGCAGACGGTTCGCCGGCGCGCCCATATGCAGGCCGCCAACTTCGCGCCGTCCCACCTGCACCGGCAGGCTTCGCAGAGTGCCAGGAGCATATTCTCCGGTGGCGCCGTCGGCAACCAGGCCATGCATGGTCAGCAGGTCGGTAAGTGTGAGCGGTGGCGTTCCGGCCGCAAAGCGTTCGCTGACCCACGCGCGCGCCCTGGCCGATCTTCGCAGGTCCTGCTGCGTTTGCTCGTCTGGTAATTCTTCCGCGTCTTGCAACAGAGAAGATTCGCGCCACTGGGGCGGAAGCACGCGAGTGAGCGCTTCCGGCTTGTGTGCTTCAACGGCCAGCAGGTGCGGCGTCAGCCGCTGCAGGTCAAGCCGATAGTCGAATTCAAATTGCAGCCAGTCCATTCAATCAATAATTCTTCGGCTGATCCGTTAGTTCGGATGAGTTGCGGCACCGGCGCTGTCCGCCTGCCTGCTGGCAGCATTCCGGGCGGCCCGCGTCTGCCGCTGAAGTTCGGAGGTCCGCGAGACGAGGTATCCGATCATATAATTCGCATCGTCATCGGCGACGCGCAGATTCGGCATGTTTACGTGGCCATACTTTTCATTCAGGGCCATCGTGATCGGATCTTTCTCCGCCAGCAATTGCTCCGGGTGCTGGATCTTGCGCATCAGCCAGTCGCGGTTCCGCGTGTCGGTCACGCCCGCCAGGTCGGGACCAATCTTATCTCCCTGGCCCACGGTGTGGCATGCGCCGCACTTCTTGGTGAAGAGATATTGCCCAGGATCCAGATGAATGGCCGCCGACTCGGTGTTCTCCTTGCCCTGCGCTGGCTTCATGTTGCGGAAGCTGTCAAGGAAGTCGCCGATCATCTGCGAGAGAAAGCGCGGATTGTCCAGAGCGGAGTTGCGCATCCATTGGCCCATGGGCTCGTTGCCCAGCAGCAGGTGAGGCGTGTGTCCGTCCAGGGTAGCAGCCGGATCGGAATACAAACCCAGCTTCTTGCTCAGGAAATCGATGTCTTCTTTTTTTCCTGTCAGGAAGGTCCACCCCGGGCCGGCGTGGAATTTTTCCGCATAGGCTTTCAACACGGCCGGCGTGTCGTTCTTCGGATCAATTGTGATGGAGTAAAAGAAGATGTCTTTTCCCACGCGCTCTCCCAGCATCTTCTGCACCTGCGCCAGCCGCGCCGTCTCCAGCGGGCACGAATACTGGCAGGTGGTATAAATCAGGTCGATAGCTACAATCTTGCCTTTGATCAGATCGTCATAAAAGTGGACAGTCTTGCCGTCCTGCGTCGTCAGCTCGATGTTGGGAAAATAATTTGCGCCCCAGCGGCTGTCGGCCGACGCTGGACGGCTGTACAGCATTGCCAGCGCGCACGCCAATACGAATGAAATTCCTATGAAGCGCGTCCAAATATTTTTCTGCATGGTCTACTCCCTTTGTCTCCCGTGAAAACTTGGGACCGAACGGGCGAGTTCCTAATCGCGCGGCTAATACGCATGAAAGAAACCCGCCTGCTCGATCTCTTGCTCCTGCATTGCGACGCTTCAGCGCCCGCGACGAAACAGGCGCCAATCGCGAACTAGAACGCGTTGGTCAGAATCTCGTCCGGCGCTTGGAACGTAACTCCTGTCGGTTTGGGAATCGGCGTCGGCAGGGGGTTCAGGAACACGCCTCCAGCGGCATTCACCTCCCAGCGCATCAGCATTGCGTTGTCCTCGTGCATAGTATTGTGGCAGTGCTCCATAAACATGCCGCCCCAGTCGCGGAACTGCATGGTAATGGTTACGGTGCCATTCTCCTTCAAGCGATAAACATCCTTGCGGCCTCGCTCCGCCTGCGGCACGTTGCTGAAACTACCGTTGCGGGCAAGGATCTGCCCTTCCTCAAAGTGAATGTGGATAGGGTGGTCCCAGTTAAAGCCTCCTTTGAGGATCCAGACCTCGCGGGTGCCAAACTTCGGCGCTGAAGAGATCCGTCCGAAGTCGGCCTTGAGCGCTGAACCTCCGCGACTGAACCTGCTGCCGCCTGTATTGTCCGCCGCGATTCCCCAATTGCCGCCGCCGGTGTACGACGTGACAGGATCGTTCTGGTTTTGGCTGGCGCGATCGTCGAATGTGAATTGACGCGTCCGCGCAATCGGGATGGCGGACAAGTCAGGATTGGGGATCAGAGTGATGGGCGTGTTCGGACAGATGCTCTGGTCCGGCACCGCGGGATTGCGCACTACCTGGAAGCGGAGACACGCGCCAACCGCCGGGTCGCTCGATTGCCCGGAGAGCGCGCCGGAAACGGTGAGTATCTGGCCCGGCCCCTTGCCGTCCTGGTGTTCCTGGAGATTCACCAGGTCGACGGTTTGTCCGATGGTGTAACGTGAGAAATCAATCACAATGTCAAACCGCTCAGCGATGCCCATCTGATCGAGCTGGTTCAAAGGCACGGTTTGCGGCAGGAGATTGCCATCGTTGGCAATCTGCACCATGGTTGAGCTGTCACTCAGTGCGAACACAAAGAAGCGAGACACGCTGGCATTCAACATGCGGAACCGATACTTGCGCCGCTCCACCTGGAAGAACGGCTTGTAGGCCAGGTTGACGGTCATCCGATCACCCAAAAATCCATCGAACTGGAAGATATCCATGTTGAGCTGGCCGTTAGCGTCCCAGGCTTTGTCGGAGAACATTAAATTGACGTCATAATCCAGGTTGCCCCAGTCAAGGGTGGTGCCGCTGGGCAGCCGCAAGTTCACGCCGTCATTAATGGCTTCATTCCCCCGATCCAGCGCGCTGTAGATATTCAACATCCCGGCATCGCCTTTGTAGACGTTCTGGGCCGTGAAGCTGAACATGTGGTCGTGGAACCAGTGCGTGCTCATGGTTTCATGCCAGTCGCCGGGGACCTTGTTGATCCCGCCGCTTCCGTTGGGGCTTCCTGCCTTTGGATCGGTGGCTGTGGCGTTGATCGTGGTGAATCCCGCAAGCACGAATGGATAGTGGTAGTCATAGAATTGGTTGGGGAAGAAATAAGCCCCGGTGAAACCGTCATTTTCCGCGCCGTGGTGACCGTTGTGTTCGTGTGTGGAAAGA
>DASSXL010000052.1:0-22527 GCA_035703825.1 Candidatus Angelobacter sp. | reverse complement strand
GGAGCCCGATCCAATCGAACTGCTCAAGACGATGGCGGCGCGGGGCGTGCTAGTGGAAATCTGCCTCACCAGCAATGACGTGATCCTGAACGTTACTGGTGACCATCATCCGCTGCCGATCTATCTGAAGTTTGGCGTGCCTGTCGCGCTGGCTACCGACGATCCGGGCGTCTCACGCGGCGACATCACGCAGGAATATGAACGCGCAGCGGCGACCTACCACCTCAGTTATCTCGAACTCAAGAAATTCGCGCGCAACAGCCTGACCTATAGCTTCCTGCCCGGCGAAGGTCTTTATCGAGTCCATCGACCTTCTTTGTGCGCTGTCGACAAGCCGCGCGCCGTCAAGCCATCCGCAAGCTGCGCCGCTCTGCTTTCATCCAGCGCAAAAGCACAACAGGAGTGGGCGCTCGAAAAGGCATTCGCCGAGTTTGAGAGCAGATTCTGATTTCCTGTGTCACATCGGGCGTGGAGCAGGCATGTCTGCGTGTAGCGACATTGCTTTTCTTATGGCCTTCTCCGCCGCAACCCTAGCCTGGATCCTTTGGATGTACTCTCTTGCCTGGCCGCGAGTCTTAATGCTTTTGAGATTCTCAAGAATCGCTATCTTTCCTTCCTCTGTCCTGCCCGTCAGCTCATACTCAGTCTTGGCCATAATATGCAGGAAGCCCCACACGTTTCCTAAGTCCGGTAAAGGTTGTGCCATCAGTGCGGCCTGTTCTTCCGCAGAGCGCGGTTTTCTTGTAACTTTCATGCTTAAAGCGGGGCCTTTCAATTTCTTTGGCAAGTCAGTCCTTGGTGCGGCGGCTGATGTTGTGAGGTGTATTAAATGATTGGCATTGCCATCGCGCTGCGTTAATGACCCAATCCCCAGCATGCTTTCAAGAGTCTTAAGCACTGAGGTGTGATCGTACAGCGTATGGTCAACGGTGCCGGCCGAAATGAGCGGCGATACAACGATCGCCGGCACCCTTACGCCATATTGGGTGAAGTCAAAACCAAAATTTGTGCCCAGCCCAGATCCATCATCAGGAGCGGCAGCCCCGCCCGGGGGCGCCACCGAATCATAGAAACCTCCGTGTTCGTCGTATGTGACAATCAAAAGGCTTGTGTTCCATATGGGCGAACTACGGAGCGCCTCATACACAACTTGCAGAAGGGCTTCTCCCCCAACCACGTCGTCCATGGGATGCTGCGACGATCCTCCCCTGTAAGTGCTGTCGGTTACATCGCCGTAATTGGGCTCAATAAATGTGTAAACGTACGGATAGGGGTTTTGTAAATCGCCGGCAAGGTTTAACACTTCGTTTACGTCCAGCAGCGTAACTCCGCTTAGAGATGTCACCTGGGGTATTGCGCCCAATTCAGAGCCCTTTTGTGGGTCATCGCTCAAGTCTTTTAGGTCGGAGTAAAACCTATAAGGAGCGCCTGCACCGTCAAGGAGGTCATAGATAGAGCCTTGGTTGTACTTGAACCCTTCGAGCGGCAGCTCCCATTCAGCTATCTGCTTGGGAGTGGGGGAATAGTCAATTGCATTCGAAGAAGCGCCGTGAAGGAAAAATCGATTAGGCCAGGTCGGGCCTGGTAACGAAGAGAACCAGTGATCGCAAACTGCACCGTTCGTGGCAAGCTCATAGAGGACTTGCAGGTTTGTTTTTGTATCAAAACAAGCCATGATGTCGCCGATATTGGCGGCAGGTGGCGGCTGAAGGTCTTCATCGGACACAGTGGCATAGCTGGCGGCGAAGCCGGAATTATTAATTGCCGGATAAGGCCCACCCCATGGGTACGTGGCTCCCACGCCGGCCAACTGCTCCAGGGTATCGGGAAACTCATGTCCCGGATCGGTCACCATGGTTGGCGGCGCCCCATCAACAACGTTATAGGTCGTAGTCTGCCCGCTTGGGTTTGTATAACTGTTGGAATCCGCTGTGGTGGCGGCGGTTATGCCCTGAATGCCGGAAAAGGCCAGCATGTTGTCGAATGAGTGATTTTCCAGCATGACTACAAAAACATTGGTGATCGGTCCGCCAGGACCAACCCTGGTCATGCCGTCAGAGCATGCTCCCGAATCTAAATTGATGTTAAAGGTGGTGTCACTCACGCTAAATGTAAGGGTCTTGCCGGCATCGCCACTCTCAAGCTGGCATTCCTTGAACCAGGTTGGATCAACCACCGCGCCGGTATTGCTAACATACATTCCCGGCGACGAACCGTCGATCACTCTCAGGACACAAGACCAGTAATCCAGGATGCCCCAGGTCCCAAAACCCGTCTCAAAGTTGACCGTAAGCGGTCCTACCGTTTCCCCTGGAGCGGCGGTCCACATGCCGCTTTGCGTGCCATTGGACTTGTTGTGATGAAAGAGCTGTATTGACGCGTTTCCGTCGGTGGAATTCGTGATGTACACCGTCGCAGTGCGTTGGGTCGCCATACAGAATCTCCTCTCTGCTTAACGAGGGATGAATAGGGACTGGGCCGGTTTGCTGTGGAAGGAGATTGGATTGTAGAGACGTTCCCGGATCGTGTCAATTCTAAACAGCTCATCATTTGACGGTGGCCCACCTCAAGAACGGAAATCTGCGCCTTACAATCAATTGTTGGCCGCGAGGCCCGCGTTTCCAAGGGACCCGGCCCGCAACTTCCCAGTCCAGGCATAACATCCACAGCTTGACATTCCCGCTACAATAGACGGGCTCCCAAGGCACCTTTAATTCTTCTTTAGAAGGACCCAATGTCGCGATACGCGGGTTTGCTGGGCATCATCGTTTTTTTGTCGGTCGCTTATGTCTGCTCCACCAACCGCCGCGCCATCCGGCTGAAAACGGTGCTGTGGGGATTGGGACTGCAATTCCTGTTTGCCTGGCTCGTGATCCGCTTTACCTCGGGACAGCGAGCGCTCCAAACGGCCGGAGCAGCCGTCAACAAACTGCTGGCGTATGCATTTAAAGGATCGACCTTTGTATTTGGGAACCTTGGTTATCCGGCGGATCCCAACGCTCATTTGCCCTTTCTCGACCACGGCTCGTCTCAGCTAGGCTTTATCTTTGCTTTTCAGGTATTGCCGACGATTATTTTTGTCTCCGCATTTTTTGCGCTGTTGTATCACCTGGGCGTGATGCAAATCATCATCAAGGCCATGGCCTGGGTCATGAACCGGCTCATGGGAGTGAGTGGCGCTGAATCTCTCAACGTTGCGGCTTCCATCTTCATGGGACAAACCGAAGCGCCCCTCACTATCCGCCCGCTTCTTCCTGACTGCACCAAATCTGAATTGATGACGATCATGACCGCCGGCATGGCGCATGTCTCCGGCGGGATCATGGCGGCCTATATCGGTTACGGCATCAAAGCGGAAAACCTGCTGGCGGCTGTGATCATGACTGCGCCGGGGACAATCCTGATGGCCAAGATGCTGGTCCCTGAGACGGAGCAGCCCAAGACCGCCGGGACGGTGGAAATCTCGAAAGAAGAGATGCACAAGGACGCTAACATCCTCGGCGCCATCGCACGCGGCACCATCGATGGCGGCCAGCTCGCATTCAACGTTGCCATCATGCTCATTTCTTTTCTCGCGCTGATCGCCATGGTCAACGGACTCATGGGCTGGACGCACAACCACTTCGCCTTTTTCCCTGAAAGCATTCAAAAAGTGCTGGGCGTCATTTTCGCTCCAATCGCGTGGTTGATCGGTGTGCCGGGGAAAGACATTGGCGCGGTGGGCAGTCTTCTGGGCACTCGCACAGTAATCAACGAACTGGTGGCCTACTCTGACCTTGGCGCCATGAAGGCCGTGCTTGATCCTCGGTCCGTCACCATCGCTACGTTTGCTCTCTGCGGCTTTGCCAATTTCAGCTCCATCGGCATACAGATCGGCGGCATTGGAGCGCTGGCGCCGAACAAGCGTGATCAACTCGCCAAGCTGGGTTTCCGCGCCATGATCGCCGGAACCATGGCGAATCTTATGTCGGCCTCGATTGTGGGCCTCTTAATGCGGAGCTGAGAGTGTTGCGATGCCGCTTGTGCCTAAGTCTTGTTCTCAATTCGACTTTGGAGCGCAGGCGCCTTCGTCTGCGTAAAGTTTGTTTCTTAAACGAACTGCCGAAGGCTTAGAAAAGTACTCGCCGCTACAGTACATTGGCTAAATGCCAATTGCTAGCTGCAAATGGATCGCTGCTGCCCGGTTGTATAATTCTCGTGCCCGGCGATCACTTTTAACCATGTGGGGGAATATGCGCAATAAAGCAATCGCTGCACTCGGAATTCTGTCGCTATTCACGTCCATCGTTCCAGTCTGGGGACAAGCCACCACCAAGATCGGCGTCATCACCTCTCTCACCGGCAGCCTGGCGGCTTTCGGTGAAGCGCACAAGAATGGTTATTCCATAGCGCTGGACGAGATCAACGCCAAGGGCGGCGTCCTGGGCAAAAAAATCGAGCTGGATTTTTATGACGACCAGAGCAAGCCCGATCAGGCCGTTCAGGGTGTTTCTAAGCTGGTCGATCAGGACCAGGTTCCTGTTTTGCTCGGCTCTTATTCCAGTGAGAGCACCAAGGCTATTGTGCCGGCGGTCGCGCAGCGTGAGACCCCGCTGATCATCCCCACAGCCACTGCAGACAACGTGATGGACTCCAAGTCTCCATGGATTTTCCGCGTCTGTGCCGGGGCCAATGACTATGCCAAGGCGACCATCGGTTTTCTTAAGGCCAATGGCGCGCCCAAGAAGATGGCGATCGTCTATGAGAACACCAACTTTGGCCAGTCCAACATGAAGGCGATGACGGCGGCTGCCAAAGAAGCAGGCATTGAGCTGGTGGCAGTGGAATCGTATGAAGCCAAGTCGCCTGATTACAAGGCAGTCTTGCAGCGAGTGAAGCAGGCCAATCCTGACGTGATCTATTTCTGCTCTTATCTGCTGGATGCCACCACGCTCATGCGCCAGACCCGCGAAGTGGACTTGAATCCCAAATATTACACTTCAGCCGGAACCGGATTTGCCGCCGCCGAATTTCCCACCGACAAAGGCGCGGGCAAGAATGCCGACTACACCTTCTCGGTCTCTCAATGGCTGCCTTCGGCCAAGTGGGCCGGATCGAAGGAATTTGACGCCGAATATTTCAAGCGCTTCAAAACTCATCCGCAATACCATGCCATGCAGGCGTATGCTGCGCTCCGCGTTGCCGCTGAGGCCATCAACAACGCAAAGTCCCTGGAGCCGGCAAAAATTCGCGATGCCATAAAAAATATCAGCATGACTTCCACTCCGTTTGGCCCCATCAAGTTTGAGAATGGGCAGAACCAGCATCCGGTGTTGATCACGCAAATCCAGAGCGGCCAGTATCACGTGGTCTTCCCGCCGGACGCGGCGGAAGCCAAGCCGATCATTCCCGCGCCAGTCTGGTCGAAACGATAAGGGCCGGAGCGCGGCAAGCACGCCGCGTGCCCTGCGTTTTCGCAGTCAGGAGGTCGTAGAGACGGTTGGTCCGCTTCTTACAAGCCTGCGCTGATGGTCTGCTGACGGGGGCTCTTTATGCCGTCATCGGTATGGGCCTGGCGCTCATCTTCGGCGTCATGCGCATCGTCAACTTTGCGCATGGCGCTTTCCTCATGGTGGGCATGTATGCCACGTATGTTCTGTTTGATTATTTCAAGCTCAATCCTTACATCGGATTTCTTCCCGCCGGCATTGCGCTTTTTATCTTCGGTTATCTCGTCTATATGGCGCTGATACGGCCCATTCGCGACCGCTCGCACTTCATGCAGATCCTTATGACGATGGGAATCGGCTTGATCCTCACCGATGCCGCTCAGCTCATCTTCAAGGCCGACTATCGGCAGACGAACATCGACCTGATCAACCGCAGCGTGCATCTCGGCCCATTCGGCGCAAACGCCGCCGAGGTTCTTTCTTTTGCCATTGCCATCGCGTTTGTTGTAGGCCTGCGTTCTTTCGTCGTCAGAAGCCGCACCGGGCAGGCATTGCGCGCCATTTCGCAGAACGCTGAGATCGCGCCGCTCATGGGCATTAATCTTGTCCGCATTCAGGGAATCAGCTTCGCGCTGGGCACGGCGCTCGCGGGCATCGCCGGCGGCCTGCTGCTGCCCCGGCTCTATCTCTTTCCCGGCGTGGGTGAAGACTACACCACCAAGGCGTTTGTCATGGTGGTGCTCGGCGGGATGGGCTCGATTGAAGGGGCGGCCTTCGGCGGCCTGGTGCTGGGCCTTTCAGAAAGCCTCACCAGCCTTTATCTCGGCAACCAGTGGGCCCTGATCATCGACTTCGTCTTGTTTCTGTTGGTGCTCTCATTCAAGCCCGCGGGCATCTTCGGGAGGCAACGCGCATGAGTCTCTTGAAGAGCTGGAAATTCTGGGTCTCGCTCATCATCCTGCTGGTCTGGGCGTGGGTGCCATGGTTCATTCGCAATAATTACCAGTTGCAGGTGCTCTTCCGCATTACTCTGTTTGCCGCCCTGGGACTGGCCTGGAACCTCGTCGGCGGTTACGCCGGGCAGCTCTCGCTCGGTCACGTCGCGTTCTTCGGCATCGGCGCTTACGGGCTGGCCATTTTCACCCAAATGGGCGTTCCCGTCTGGATTTCGGCGATTCTCGCCGCCATCGTCTCTACGGCGGTTGCCGCTGTGATCGGCGCGATTGCCTTCCGTCTTCGCGGTCCTTACTTCACGCTAGCCACCATTGCATTCGCGGAAGTGTTGCGGCTGGCCGCTACCAACTTGAACGTCACCGGAGGCGCCATTGGCCTGACCATGCCAGCGCTCTTTGTGGGCCGGACGTTCTGGCGTTCGTTTTATCTCGCCGCGGTGGCTTTGGCCGTGATTTCCTTTCTGGCGAACTACTGGGCGTCGCGCTCGCGTTTCGGCTATTACCTTATGGCCATCCGTGAAGATGAAGATACCGCCGGGGCCGTGGGCATCAACACCGCGCGCTGCAAACTGTATGCGCTGCTTATGAGCGCTTTTCTCACGGCGCTGGCCGGCGCGCTCTATGGCAGCGCCTTCCAGTTCATTGTTCCAGACAGCATTCTTACCATCGACATTTCCATTCAGATCGCGATTATCACCATGCTGGGCGGCGCCGGTACGCTTCTGGGGCCAATTGTGGGAGCGGTGCTGCTCCTGACAGCTTCTGAGGCCTTCAAGAACCAGTTCCAGGAAAGCCATCTTCTGATTTACGGCGTTCTCATTGTCCTGGTTGTGCTCTTTCTGCCTGAGGGCATTGTCGGAGGATTGCAACATCGCTTCCGCAAGCGGCTCAAACCGCCAAAAGATGCCAAACCGCAACCAGCGCTGGGCGGAGCTGCCCAATGACGCCCATTCTGGAAATGCAGAATGTCACCAAGCGCTTCGGCGGTCTGCGCGCCGTGAAAAGCGTTTCCCTGGCCATGAATGCTGGCGAGATCCTCTTTATCATCGGCCCTAACGGCGCCGGCAAGACCACGGTCTTCAACCTGATCAGCGGATTCCTGCATCCCAACGAAGGGACAATCCTTTTTCAGGGCAAAGACATCTCCAAAATGTCGCCCGACCGCGCCGCCCGCCTGGGAATTGGCCGCACGTTTCAGATCGTCAAGCCGATCCCAAGTTTGACAGTGACGCAAAACGTGATGCTCGGCGCCTTCATGCATACGCGCAGCCTGGGCCACGCAGAACAAGAGGCGGCAAAGATCCTCGACTTTCTCCAGATGTCGCACCTGAGCAAGTTTTCCGCGCGTGGTTTGCCGCTGGCCGCGCTCAAGCGCCTTGAGATCGCGCGCGCCCTGGCCACCAAGCCCAAACTTATTCTTCTTGATGAAGTCGTCTCCGGCCTTACCACCAGTGAAGCGCTGGCACTGGCGGAACTGGTGAAGCGTTTGCCGGAATGGGGCGTGAGCGTTGTTGGTGGCGTGGAACATGTGATGCAGGTGGTCATGAAGATCGCACATCGCGTGATCGTTCTCGATTACGGCGCCAAGATCGCCGAAGGATCTCCGGCGGAAGTGGTGAAGCTGCCTGAAGTCATTGAGGCCTATCTGGGATCAAAGTATAAGGAGCTGACACAGTGAACGCGCCCACCAGTTCGCTCAATCCCACGATGGGCGCGCCCTTGCTCGAAGTCGGCAACGTTACGGCTTATTACGGCGACTTGCAGGCGCTCTTTGATATCTCGCTCCAAGTCAATGCCGGCGAGATCGTTACGCTCATCGGCGCGAACGGAGCAGGGAAGACCACCATCCTGCGCGTGATCTCCGGAATGAAGCCGCCGGCCACAGGATCTGTGCATTTTGCAGGCCAGGATGTTTCGCGTGTCCCGGCGCATGAGATGGTCGCGCGCGGTGTGAGCCATGTTCCTGAAGGCCGCCAGGTTTTTCCCTTCATGACGGTGAAAGAAAACCTTTCTCTCGGGGCCTATACTCCGCGAGCGCGTGGCAACGTGAAACACCTGATGGAAGAGCAACTAGCGTTGTTTCCCCGGCTGGCGGAAAGAATGGAGCAGTTGGCCGGGACGCTTTCCGGAGGGGAGCAGCAGATGGTGGCCATTGCGCGCGGCCTGATGGCGCAGCCCAAGCTTCTTCTGCTCGACGAGCCTTCGCTCGGCCTTGCGCCCAAGATCGTCGAAGAAGTCTTTGAGAAGATCCAGGAAGTCCGGCGCACCGGGATCACTATGCTCATCGTCGAGCAAAACGTGGTCAGCGCTCTGAGCATCTCTGACCGGGGTTACGTCGTCCAGAACGGCGCTGTGCTGTTGGCCGACGAAGCCAAACATCTTCTCAGCAATGAAATGGTACGCGCAGCCTACTTGGGTTTGTAGGCGCGATTGCTTCTGCGTTTGCACGGCACTCCGCGGCCAGGCCAGTTTCACGACTGGTCTGAACAGATGTGGCACAGACACTCTTGTCTGTGCCTGCATCCTTAACGATCTACCAGGGCACAGGCAGGGCCCCATTCGCGCGCTGCTTTTGCGCGTGAATGGGCAGAGGAGTGCCTGTGCCACATAATTCAGGACGATGTTCAGACCCATCGTGAAACTGATATAGGCCTTCCCGAAATATAATCTTAGCCATGACAACTGCCGCCAGGGACAAAGAGAAAGATCGGGAGAAGGGCCACGCTAAAGACCGGGCCGTCGAGCGCCAGATCGGCGAGTTGCGCGAAACCATCCGCCACCATGAACATCTTTATTACGTCCTGGACGCGCCCGAGCTGCCAGATGCCGAGTTCGACCGGTTGATGCAAGAGCTGAAGCGGCTAGAAGCGGCGCACCCTGAGTTGATTACCCCTGATTCACCCACACGGCGTGTGGGCGGCAAGCCGGCGGAAGGCTTCCCCAAAGTTGAGCACTCGCGGCCCATGCTCTCGCTCGATAACGCTTACAACGAGCAGGAGCTGCGCGATTGGGACCGCCGTGTCCGCGAGCTGGCAGGGAGTGCGGAGATCGAATATGTTTGCGAGCTTAAGCTCGACGGCATGTCCATGGCGCTCACGTATCAGAACGGGCAGCTTCTCCGTGGCGCGACCCGTGGCGACGGAACCATCGGCGAGGACGTGACTTCAAACGTGCGCACCATGCGCTCGGTTCCTCTATCGGTGCCGGGCGCGACGCTCAAAAAGGCGGGCGTTTCCGCGGATTTTGAAGTTCGCGGCGAAGTCGTGATTCCACTAGTTGCGTTTGAGCGCATGAATGAAGATCGCGAACGGCACGAGCTGCCCAAATTTGCCAACCCGCGCAACGCCGCCGCGGGCACCATCCGGGTTCTGGAACCAAACATCGTGGCCCAGCGCCGTCTGGATTTTTATGCCTACTTCCTCCTGATAGCAGGGAAGTTGTATCCAGAGCATCATGACGATTCGCTGAAAGCGCTGCACGCTCTTGGTTTCAAGGTCAATCCCAACCACACGCTGGCGCGCGATATTGATGAGGTGCTGAAGTTCATCGGCAAAGGCGAGCAGATGCGCGACAAGCTGGGATACGAAATTGATGGCGTGGTCATCAAAATAAATTCCACGCGCACGCAGGAGCGGCTCGGCTTCACCGGCAAAGCGCCTCGCTGGGCCATTGCATATAAGTACGCCGCGCGCAGCGGCACCAGCAGGATTGAAGACATTCTTGTTCAGGTAGGCCGCACCGGCAAGCTAACGCCTGTGGCCGCGCTCAAGCCAGTTTCCATCGGCGGCACCACGGTCACGCGGGCCACGCTCCACAATCAGGATGAGATTGACCGCCTGGAAGTAAAGATCGGCGACTGGGTGATGATCGAGCGCGGCGGCGACGTGATTCCCAAAGTGGTTAAAGTCATTCACGACAAAGACCACCCGCGCGGCCACAAAACTTTTCACATGCCGGAGCGCTGTCCCGAATGCGGCGGGCACGTGGTGCGTGTGGAGGGAGAAGCCGATCATCGCTGCGTGAATACAGCTTGCCCCGCAAAGCTGCGTGAAAGCATTCTGCATTTTGCCGCGCGCTCCGTAATGAACATTGAGGGCATGGGCGAATCCCTGGTCAATC
Organism: Candidatus Angelobacter sp.; assembly: GCA_035703825.1. Classification (GTDB taxonomy): domain Bacteria; phylum Acidobacteriota; class Terriglobia; order Terriglobales; family Acidobacteriaceae; genus Angelobacter. The sequence continues at coordinate 12,026 of DASSXL010000052.1, read as the reverse complement.
AACTTTCCAGTCGAGGCCTGGTTAAGGACCTGGCCGACATCTATGAGCTGAACAAAGACAAGCTGCTGACCCTGGAGCGCGTGGGAGAAAAATCTGCGGCGAACCTGCTGCGCGAGATTGAGCAATCCCGCAAGCTGCCGCTGGAGCGCGTGATCTATGGTCTGGGCGTCCGCTTTGTGGGTGAGCGCACGGCCAAGTTCCTGTCCGAGCACTTCGGCTCCATGGACGCGCTCATGAATGCTTCGGTTGAAGAGTTGCAGGAAGTTGACGAAGTTGGTCCCCGCATCGCCACCAGCATCCAGGAGTTTTTTGCCGAGCCTCGCAACCGCGATCTGGTAAAACGTCTGGGCAAGTATTTGAACTTCAAGGGAGAAAAGAAGCAGCGTGGCACCGCCCTCGCCGGAAAGACTTTTGTCATTACCGGGACGCTTGCCAATTATTCGCGTGAAGCCGCCAAGAAACTAGTAGAGGACGCAGGCGGCAAAGTCTCCGGATCTGTAAGCAAGAAGACGGACTACGTGATCGCCGGCGATGAGCCGGGCTCCAAGCTGGATAAGGCGCGCGAGCTGGGCGTGCCGGTGATCGATGAAAAACAGATGGAGCAACTGGCAAAAGGATAAGTTGTCCCGGCTAGAACGTCTCATGCCGCATCTTGCTCCACACTCGCAGTTTTTGAAATTCTAATCGCGTTTTAATCCGATCCTAACCCATAGCCGTCACATTGAATCGCGGTTGACGTGTTGCTTCCGGTCCACTCAGTCGGGCGAGCCCCCTTGCTCACCCACCTTCCGGTCTGATGGCTGCTCTGCCTCTCTTTTGCTGCAAAAAATCTAGCGAACAGTTTAAGAGGAACGAATGTACAGCCATAGACTCCGCAATACACGTTGCTATCTCAACGTGCTGCTGCTCCTGATGCTGACTGGGATGCTTTCGTTGAGCGCTCAGGCTCAACGCGCCATCAATGACGCCGATCGCGTGACCTTGCACGGCAACACCCACCCACTGGCTCGCGCGGAGTTTGACCGCGGGTCCGCGAACGCGGCCATGCCGATGAACAGAATGGTGCTGGTGCTCTCTGTCCGTCCGGACGCGCAAGCGGCATTGCAGCAGTTGCTGGCGGACCAGCAGGACCCGAAGTCCCCCGATTACCATCAGTGGCTCACGCCGACCGAGTTTGGCCTGCGATTCGGCCCCACAGACCAGGACATTGCCGATGCCAGCAACTGGCTGAAGAAGTTCGGCTTCACCGTTGATGAAATTGGGACTGGCCGCATGTGGATCAACTTCAGCGGCGACGTGCAGAAGGTCGAGCGCGCGTTCCAGACCAACATCCGCAATTTCGAAGTGGACGGCAAGATGCATTTTGCCAACGTCACCGATCCCAGCATCCCGCGCGCGCTCACTGGGTTGGTGCAGGGTGTGGTTTCATTGCACAATTTCCCCAAACATCCCAACAGCACGGTCAATCAGCTTCCTTCAGACTTTACGGCAGCCAATGGGGCGCATTTTCTGGCGCCGGCGGATTTCGCCACAATTTATAACGTCAAGCCACTTTATAACGCCGCGCCGGCCATTGACGGCGCCGGCCAGACCATCGCCATTGTCGGCCGCACTGACATTAATCTCGGTGACGTTCAATTCTTCCGCAGTTTCTTTGGCCTGCCCGCGCACGATCCCATCTTCGTCCACAACGGCCCCGATCCGGGAAATCTTGGCGGAGGCGAAGAGACAGAAGCCGACCTGGATGTGGAATGGTCAGGCGCTGTCGCGAAGAATGCGACTATCAAATTCGTGATCTCGCAAACCGCGGCCACTGACGGTGTGGACCTTTCGGCCCAGTTCGTTGTGAACAACAATCTTGCCAACATCATGAGCGCCAGCTTTGGCCTGTGTGAGCAGGGCCTTGGCGCAGCCGGAAACAATTTCTGGAACACCTTGTGGGCGCAGGCGGCGGCGCAGGGCATCACGGCGTTTGTCTCATCGGGTGACAGCGGCGCAGCGGGGTGTGATCCTTCAGGAGCGTTGACAGGCACTGGACTCGGCGTGAACGGCCTTGCCTCCACGCCAAACAATATCGCAGTAGGCGGGACTCAGTTCAATGAAGGAGCGGGCAATTTCTGGTCGGCGGCCAACAACCCGGCGGACCAGTCGTCCGTGCTGAGCTACATTCCTGAGATCGCGTGGAATGAAAGCGGCGCGGTGGCCGGAGGATCGAACCTCTTTTCCACCGGCGGTGGCGCAAGCATCGTTTATGCAAAACCGGCGTTCCAGTCGGGCCCCGGAGTTCCCGCGGATGGCGTGCGCGATGTTCCTGACGTATCTCTGAATTCGGCGGGGCATGACGGCTACTTGATCATTCAAGGCCACACCGCTAACGTGTTCGGGCTGGCCTCCGTGGGCGGCACCTCGGCGGCTTCGCCGTCTTTTGCCGGCTTGATGGCGCTGGTTGTGCAGAAGACCGGAACAGCGCAGGGGAATGCCAATCCGATTTTTTACAGCATGGGGCGCAACCAGTTTTCTGGCGGAATCGCGGTTTATCATGACACCACCAGCGGAAACAACAGCGTTCCGGGCGTAGTTGGATTTACCGCCGGCGTTGGCTATGACCAGGCAACGGGCTGGGGCTCGGTGGATGCCAGCAATCTGGTGAATTTCTGGAACAACAATGCCACGCCAGACTTCACGCTGGCTGCCACGCCGGCATCGCAATCCGTGAACCAGGGCGGCACGGCAACGTACACAGTTACACAAACGGCGCTGGGCGGATACTCGGGCACCACAACCTTGAGCGTCAGCGGGCTTCCCACGGGCGCCACTTCAACTTTTACACCGGGATCGCTGACCGCCTCGGGAAGTTCATCTCTGGCCGTCAGCACGTCTGTGGCTACTCCCACGGGCAGTTATTCGCTCACGATTACCGCGACCGACGGAGCTCTGAGTCATACGGCTTCGGTCACCCTTGTGGTCACTACGCCTGACTTTTCTCTCATCGCAACCCCGGCCCTGCAAACCATTGTCGGCGGTGACACAGCGAACTACACGGCGACCGTCTCCGCGTTGAATGGATATACGGGAACGGTAAGCTTCAGTGTAAGCGGGCTGCCTGCCGGCGCGTCTCCGGTCTTTACTCCTGCTTCAATCACCAGCTCAGGAAGTTCCACACTGGCGATTGCAACCACACTGGGCACCACCCCCAACGGCAGCTATCCTCTCGTTATCTTTGCGACAGACGGAGTGCTCACGCACAGTGCCAACGTCACGCTAGTGGTCACCGACTTCGGCATTTCCGCTACTCCTTCATCGCTGACCATTGTGCAGGGCAACGCCGGCAGTTACTCGGTCGCCCTTACCGTCAGCAGCGGCTTCGTCGGGAATGTGAACTTCAGTGTCAGCGGCTTACCGGTTTCGTCGAGTGCGGTTTTCAACCCAGCCAGTCTCTCGGCATCCGGCACGACTACTCTCACGATCTCGACTTCCACCAGCACGCCATTTGGTACATATCCTTTAACGATCACTGCCAGTAATGGTGTGGACACGCGCACCGCTTCAGTCACGCTTCTCGTCGATCCAATCGGCGACTTCGGGCTGACAATTTCGCCATCTTCGCAAACGGTAAATCAAGGCCAGAATATCGGCTATGGTGTAACGGTCAGCGCCTCCGGCGGGTTCACCGCGCTGGTGAACCTGAGCGTGAGCGGGATACCAACCGGAGCCACTGCAACCTTGAGTCCGAGTTCAGTGCAAGGCTCGGGGCTTGCTTCGCTCGGCATTGTTCCCGGCGCCAATACTCCAGGAGGAACCTACACAATTACGGTCACCGGAACCACCGGCCCGCTGGTGCACACAGCCGCGGCGACGCTCGTAATCCTGGTGCCTGATTTCACATTCACGGCTTCACCGGCGTCCAGGACGATCCTGGTAGGCCAGTCGACAAGCTTCACGGCCACCTTCACGCCCATCAATAGCTACGCGGGGACGGTGAGCTTTAGCGTGAGCGGCCTGCCCGCAGGCGCGGTGCCAACGTTCATTCCTGCTTCGCTCAGCAGCGCGGGCACCACGAGCCTGTCGATCACCACAAACAACACCACGCCCCCGGGCGTTTACCCGCTTACGATCACCGCTTCGGATGGGGCGCTTACTCACACCGCCTCAGTCAGTCTTGAAGTTGATGCCGTACCGGCCGCCGATTTCACCATCTCGGCGCCGGCCACGATCACGGTAAAGCGCAACTCCACAGGATCTGAAACTGTGACAATCGGCGCGGTAAACGGCTTTACCGGTGTGGTCAGCCTCAGCGCTTCGAATTTGCCGCCGCTGGTGACAGCTTCGTTCGCGCCCACCTCGGTCACGGGGAGCGGAACTTCAACTCTCACATTTACCGTGGATCACCGCGCAACACAGGGGGTCTATAACATAACCGTCACAGGCACAAGCGGACTTCTGGTCCACTCAACCTCCGTGACGCTCACTGTCAACTAACTGATCGCGCAAAAAGGCCGCCCGGAAAAATCTGGGCGGCCGTTTCTTTTTTCGAATGCGCGTCTAGAATCTCCAAACCACACCGCCGGAATAGCGGAAGCTGTTCTGTTGATTGTTAAGGCCGCTGGAAAGCCCAGAGGCCAGTGCGTCAGCGGAATTGAAGTTGGTGCGGATGTAGTCGAGTTGCGCGGCACGGATGGCGAAGTGCTTGCTCAATCCAATGTCGACTCCGCCGCCGAATGCCATGGCGAATGCGTTGGCGCTGTCAATGGGCGCCGAGATTCCGCCGATGATGGGAACGCTCACGCCGGCGGACAAGCTGGCATGCTGCTGGCCGAACAAGGCGTGTCCGAAGACCGAAGTCTTGCCAAAGTACGCGGTTGCTGTGGGGCCAAACAGAAAGTTATATAAGTGCTGCTGCGTGCCTGCGGAAAATCCGAGCAAGGAAACGCCGTTCAACATCCGTGAGTTGCCGCTGAAGTCGGCGGTGACGCCAAAATGGGGGACAAAGTTGAATGTTGCCTGCGCGTCCCAACCATTGAAGTTGCTGCTGCCCAAGTTACCCAAGCCGCCCAGGCCGCCCAAGCTGCTGTCAAGGCTGTTGTTGTTGTGAAGAAGGGAATATCCGCCAAAAACTGTTCCACGCGTGGCTACGTTTTCACTGTTTTGGGCCATGGTAATGATAGGTAGACACAAAAAGACACACATTGAGATAGCAAACTTGCGCATTCTTTCTCTCCTTAAGGGACGGGTTCTCTAATAGGTCAAACCCATGCCGGAGAAGTTGTTGCGATGGCGGAGGTAAAGAACTGTGGCGCGTCAGAGAGAGAGGGAGTTAAGAATTGTAAGAGAGGCAGTCATCAGCATTCCGCGGTCAGCACTCAGTCAAGATAAACACGGATCACGCTGATCTCCGAGATTGCCCAAAATCGCTTGGAATTGCCAAAATTGCCAGGATTGAAGAAGCAAACCTTTGAAACGTACAAGAACCAACGAAACAGATAGGAATGCGATGGGGACGTGAATTCGGCGATCTACTGGTCGCGGTTAATCGCCGTTGATCGCGTTACTGGATGGTTCGTTTTTAGTCTTCTGCGGTTTTGCAGATCAGTCATCAGTATATCAGTGGTAAGTTTTTCGTTCTTCTCCGTGCCTCCGCGTCTGCATGGCAGGTTTTGTTTTTACGCGATTGCCTTGAGTAGATCGGCCGGACTGGCGTTGTCGCCAAAGGTCTCACTCACATGGACGAAGAGGTCCTTGTTGCCGGGCGCGAAGACAAAGCTGCCGCCGAGCTGTAATGGGTCTTTGCCAAGGCGGTGTTGTTTGTGGCCGGCAGCCTGAGCGCGGCGGCGGGCCTGCATGTTGTCACGGCGAAGCAGATGCAGCAGGGAAGCGTGGCGCAGGCCAACAGCCTTATAGGCCATACACTTCTCGTCGACCAGGAGAGGGAACAGGATGCCGGTCTTATCGCGGAAGAACCTGGCATAGCTGACGTCGCCCAGCCCAACGGCCGCAATGCGCGCGCCCTTCTTCTTGAACTCTTCTTCGAATGCGCGCAACTGCGCGACATGCTCGCCACAAAAAATTCATCCGTAGTGACGCAGGAAGACCAGGACCGCCGGTCCGCTCTCCCACAAAGAGCCCAGGCGGGTTGTCTTGCCTTCAGGATCGGGAAGCGTGATTCCGGCCAGCTTGCTGCTATAGGATTCCGCCATGCCGGACATTCTCTGGCTGGGCGAGCACTCTGTCAAGCATTCTCGAATCCGCACACATATCTAAGGAGTGACAGCGCGACCGGACTTTTGAAGTTCTCGGTTCTGAATTTCATATGTGGGAGCCTCAAATTTGCTATCCTTCTTCGATTATGCGCGATATCAAAGGTGCGGTTGCAGTTGTAACGGGAGCGGCTTCAGGAATTGGCCGTGCCCTGGCGGTTGACCTGGGGAAACTGGGAGCCCAGTTGGCGCTGGCGGATGTCAACGCTGCTGGTCTTGAAGAGACCCGCTCGCGACTGGGCAATGCGGTTGCACGGACTTACATTCTTGACGTCTCCAAGGCCGCGGCGGTTGAAGACTTTGCCCGCGCGGTGGAGCGGGATTTTGGCCGCGCGCAATTGCTGGTAAATAACGCCGGAGTCGCGCTGATGGGTACGTTGGCTGAAGTGTCCTTGGAGGACATGGAGTGGTTGATCGGCATTAATTTCTGGGGCGTGGTCCACGGCTGCAAATTCTTTCTGCCGCTCTTGCAGCGCGAGAAGGACGCTCACATCGTGAACCTCTCCAGCATCTTTGGGCTGATCGGCCCGCCGGGACAAACAGCATACTCGGCCAGCAAGTTCGCCGTTCGCGGATTTAGTGAATCGCTTCGTGAAGAGTTGCGCGAAACCGGCGTGAAAGTGACGTCGGTGCATCCGGCGGGCATTGCCACGCCCATAGCACACGCCGCGCGCTCTGGCCGTGGAGTTAGCTCTGCGGCCCGCCAGGAAGCCGAAGACTACTTCAAGAAAGTTGCGGTCATTCCTCCGGAAGAGGCATCAAGCGTGATCATCAAGGGCATTCTGGGAAACAAGAACCGCGTGCTGATTGGCGCGGACGCTTACCGCATTGACCGGATGCAGAGGCTTTTTCCCGGCCGCGCAAGCGCCATGTTTGCCAGCTTTCTCGAGAGGCGGCGCGGGCAGAGGGAGTCCCAGCCCGCAGCCGGGGCCTCAAAGACGGTGTAATGGATACCTGGGCCGCGGCAAGTCGGGACGAAATGGCGGAACCGAACACGAGTTTCACTTTGAAAAAAATGGCCCACTTGCGGTTTTGACAATTCCGTCCCGCCGGGACATAATTCCTCGCCTTCTTTACCGCATGATTTTAAAGACTGGTGTGTTCGTTGGTTCGGTTAGTAAAAAATCTGGTGCGCGGACAGAGGTTTTGTCCTAGAGTTGTCCTGGTCAATTTCAGCCCTCATTTTTTGGCCTCTTGGCCTGAACGAATTAAGATCTGCGTTCGTGGGCGTCGCACATAGAAGGTTCAGTTTGAGTACGGCGTTTGACGCAATCATGTGGCATAATACTGGGCCATTAAGGCATAGAAGAACTATTCATTCCATGAATGAGCACTCATTCACGCTTTTGCTGGCCTTTCCCGCTCGACGTGTCGAACGGGAATGCCGGACCATCTCCACAAGCTTCGCCACTGCTACCTTGGAGGGTTTATGCGGTTAATCCATCTGTTGAGAGTTTTTCTTGCGGGCCTGCTGCTCACCGGCATGGTCTATGCGCAGGGTGTCGGCGCTTCAGGCGACATCAGAGGAACGGTGACCGATCCATCCGGGGCCGTTGTATCCAATGCCAATGTAACGGCGACCGACGTTGCCAAAGGCATCAAGCACACAGTGGCTACGGACAATAACGGTCAATATCGCTTGACCGGATTGCAACCGGCAGCTTACAGCGTCAGCGTGTCGAAGCAAGGCTTCCAGTCAGAGGTCGCAAAGAACGTCGTGGTCAATATCGGCCAGACCAGCACGGTTGATTTCCCCATGAAGGTTTCTCAGGTTTCTGAGCAGGTGGAAGTCACGGCCGAGCCTCCGGTCGTGGAGACGGAGAGAGGCGCGCAGGCCAATGTGGTCAATGAGCAGACCATTCGCGACCTGCCCATCAACCGCCGCGACTACCTTACCTTTACTCTGCTGGCCCCCGCCGTCTCTGATTCCACGCGGCTCTCCTCTGACCAGGACTACCGCGTGAAGCAGACGCCGCAAAGCGGTCTCTCGTTCTATGGCAGCAACGGCCGCGGCAACAGCGTCACGGTCGATGGCGGCGAAGTCAATGATGACGCTGGCGGCGTGCGCCTCAATATGTCGCAGGACGCCGTGCAGGAATTCCAAATCAACCGCAGCAATTACGGCGCCGATCTCGGCGGCGCCAGCGGCGCCACCATCAACATTGTGACGAAGTCTGGCGGCAACGATGTTCACGGCACGCTTTTCGGCTATTTCCGCAACGACGCTCTTGATGCCGCCAACCCGTTCTCCGTCAGCCAGGCGCTGACGCTGGGACAGACCTTCAACCCTGCAGCAACCGATTCAGCAGGCAAACACGTAAAGGACGATCTTACCCGGCAACAGTTCGGCGGCTCCATTGGTTTCCCCATCACGAAAGGGAAGACCTTCCTTTACAGCTCCTTTGAAGGGCTCCTGTCAGACGCGCAGAATGCTGTGCCCCTGCTCAGCAATACAGCCACGCTGCGGCCCAGCGCCGGTCAGCGGGCCATCATCAATGCGCTCGCTGCCAATCCGGGTAGTGTCCCTTGTTTCGCGAGCTCGCCGGCAATTCCCGGCACCGTTTGCGCCGGAATTTACAGCAATATTTTCACCGTCAGCCAATCGACTGGTTCGAGTGCGGGTCAGATTGCCAGAAATTCTTTCCTCGTGAACCAGCTCGAAGGGAACGGCGGTTTGTTTCCCTACGCTACTCGCTTGTACCTTGCCTCCACTCGCTTCGATCATCAGTTCAGCGATCGTAACCAGGTTGCGCTGCGCTACAGCTTCGGCCACGATCGTGAAGAAAATCCCGATGTGACGTCGCTTACCGGTTTCTCGCGCGGCAGCTCCATCAAGGCTTTTGACCACACGCTTCTTGGCTCATGGTTCCACCAGTTCAGCGGGAAGACGCTCAATGAAGCGCGTGTGCAATGGAACTATTCGAATTTTGATGTTAACCCCAACTCGAATGGTCAAATTGGCCTGGATATTCCGGGCTTTGCCAATCTGGGCACGCAGATATTCCTTCCTAGCTTCACCATCATGCGGCGTTATGAGTTCGCTGACAACGTCAGCCTCATCCGCGGCAAGCACAACATCAAATTCGGCGGTTATGAACTGTATCGCGGTAATCACTCGGAATCGCACACGTTCTTCCCCGGACGCTTTGTTTTTGGCAACCTGCCCTTTACCGTTTTCCCGACCACGTCCCAGCCTGCTTGCTTCCTGGTCCCGGCCGCCTGCGCCTCTGGTCCCGGCGATCCCCTGTTGACGCTGGCCCCGCAGCAGACCATGACCACCCTCCAGGCTGCTTCCTTCGGGCTGCCCAGCTTTTATCAGCAGGGCTTTGGCGATCCCATCTACAACTACCCGCGTCCTTTCACCGCAGCCTTCATTCAGGACCAGTGGCAGATGGCTCCTAATTTCACGCTGAATGTTGGCGTGCGCTACGAAGTTGATTCACAGTACGGTGCGTTGAATACGGACAAGAACAACTTTGCTCCCCGCGTCTCTTTCGCCTGGGACCCGTTCAAGGACCACAAGACGGTTATTCGCGCCGGATATGGCATCTTCTACTCGCCCATCTACGGCCAGATTGCCGACGTCGTGCAAACGCTGGGAGTGGTCAATGGCAACCGCCAGATTGCCCAGACGTTTGTCTCGATTAATCCTTCAGGAGTAACTCCGCCAGGCGTTTGCCCGGGTAACGTTCTCAATTCCGCGTGCATGTTCCAGACATTTTTTGCCACGGGTAAAATCCAGTGCACCACGGCAGCTGCGGGCAATGCAGCCTGCATTACTCCTGCTGACCTGGCCCCGTTCGGCATCAACGTCACGCACACCGGGCCGGTTCCTCCTCTCAGCGTCGTCTTTAGCGGCCAGCCAAATTATCAAAATGCCTATTCGCAGCAGGCAGAGTTCGGGATTGAGCGCGAGATCGCGAAAGGCTGGGCGGTATCGTTGAGCGGGATCTACGTTCATACCATTGGCCTGCCGGTCGCGATTGACACCAACGCCCTGTCCACTGCGCCTATTTCCACCATAACCCTCAAAACCGGCGCGCAGGTAAATGTGCGGAACTTCAACAGCAGCCCTGTCAACCCGTTGACTCCCGGTGTGGCGCCCTGCGGCGGCGCCGCCATAGTCACATGCTTCGGCGTTCCCACCCTGCTCCAGAATGACGTTTATTCCTCCAAGGGTGCCGCCCTCTATGAGGGCGCCATTCTTGAAGTCAAGAAGAGCTTCAGCACCCATTTCTCCCTGCTGGCCAACTACACGCTCAGCAAGGCGTTTGATACCACGACTGATTTCAACAGCGATTTCGGCCCCCAGGACAATACCAACCTTGCTGGCGAACGCGCTCTTTCCAACTTCGACCAGCGGCATAAAGTGGTTGTTGCCTCCATCATCGATACCGGCAACCGTGGCGGCCCGATTCTCAGCGGCTTCCAGGTCGCCCCCATCGTCCGCTACAACAGCGGCCATCCGTTTAACCTGCTTGCCGGAGCCGACGTGAACGGCGACCGTCATTCCACGAATGACCGGCCCGTGGGCGCCGCGCGCAATACCGGCGAAGGACCGGATTTCACTTCGTTTGACATGCGCATTACTCGGCGCTTCAAATTGGGCGAGCGTGCCAACTTGCAACTGCTGGCGGAGGGCTTCAACCTGCTGAACCGCACAAACTATGCCAGTGTAAACAACATTGTCGGTCCCAGGTTCGATTTGTCGAAAGGGTTCACCACCTTCAATGTCCAGGGAGTCAAAGTGGATCCCACCACTTCATTGGCCACGCCCCTGGCCTTCACTTCGGCTTTCCCGATGCGCCAGTTGCAGCTTGGCGTACGCATCGGCTTCTAGCTCTTGACCTTTGCGACGGAGGCAGCAAAATTGCCTCCGTCGTTTTTCTTTAATCACAAACCGCTATAACAGCGGAAATTTTTCTTGTCAGGCTCTGCGCCACGCATGTCCGTCGCCCCAAATACCACGCCCCAGATCAGCCAGATGACCGGCGCTCAAGCCGTGGTCGCTGCTTTAGTACGGCACGGGATTACCGCGGGCTTCGGCATACCCAGCATTCACAACATCGCCGTCTATGAAGCCCTGCGCCAAACGCCTGAGTTTCATCATTGGATCGTGCGCCATGAACAGGCGGCGGGTTATGCCGCCGATGGCTTTTATCGTCGCAGCGGTCAAATCGCGGCCATCTTCGCTTCTACCGGTCCCGGCAATCTGTTTACGCTCGTGCCGCTTTTGGAAAGTCTCCAAACAAATATTCCTGTGCTTCTCATCGGCACAAACATAGCGTCATCTTTGCTTGGCAAAACGGGCGGGGCGCTGCATGAGACTCCCGAGCAACTGGAAATCATCCGGCCACTCACACGCTTTGCCCGCCGCGTGGCCCGCCCGGATGAACTTGCGGCGACCATTGCCGAGGCTGTGAGTGTTCTGCGAGGCCCATTGCCGGGCCCGGCATTCATAGAGATTCCTCACGACTTTTTCCTGGCGCCGGTGACCACCAGCTCTCCTGAGTCTGCGATTGAGGCCGCAAAGCCGCAATTGATTTTTCCGGCTGCCGCAACAGAGAATGCGCAGCGCCAGGTTTCGGCGAGCCACAAGCCGGTGATTCTTGTTGGCGCGGGCGCTGGGCGTGGCCGCGATGCCGTCCGCCAGTTTGCCGAGCTTCTCCAGTGCCCGGTCTTCACCACCACCACGGGGAAGGGCATGTTTGCCGGCGACCATCCGCTTTCTCTGGGCTGCATTTCGCGTCTCGGCGCTGTGCAAGACGTTTT
>DASSXL010000232.1:0-5347 GCA_035703825.1 Candidatus Angelobacter sp. | reverse complement strand
ATGCTCAATCAAGAGCAGTGACGTTAAGCTCCGAATCGATTTTTGGCTTCAGATTTAGTCGTAGCGCAGGATACGTATAGGGACCGTGGATACAAAAACTTTTATTATCGCTGCCGTAATTAAGATCGCGCTGGTGGTCTTTATCATGCTCACGGGCGTGGCCTATACCACATGGCTGGAGCGCAAGCTGATTGGCCGCATCCAGAACCGCTGGGGACCAACGCGCGTGGGTCCGTTCGGCCTGCTGCAACCGCTGGCTGACGGCGTGAAATTCATCCTGAAAGAAGACCTGCTGCCGGACTACGTCCACAAGGGCCTGTTCATTCTTGCGCCCATGCTGGCTCTGGTGATGTCACTGATTTCCATCGCCGTAATTCCTTTCGGCGAGACTATCACGATTGCCGGGCATACCACCGCGCTTCAAATCAGCGGGATCACGCACGCAGGTGGCGGCATCAGCGACATCAATATCGGCCTGCTCATTATTCTTGGCGTGACTTCCATCGGCGTCTATGGCGTCGCGCTGGCAGGGTGGTCTTCGAACAGCAAGTATTCCCTGCTGGGCTCGCTCCGCGCCAGCGCGCAGATGATCAGCTACGAGCTGTCGTTGGGGCTCTCTCTGGTCGGCATTCTTCTGCTCTCCGGCAGCCTGAGCCTGCGCGAGATTGTGGAAGCCCAGATCAAAGGCAGCACTGAGCATCCGTGGCTCGGGTTCTTGCCTCATTGGTACATTTTTCCCCAGATCGTCGGCTTTTTTATTTACCTGATGGCGGCGTATGCTGAGACCAACCGCATCCCGTTTGACATGCCGGAAGCCGAGACCGAACTGGTGGCCGGCTATCACACCGAATATAGCTCGATGAAATTCGCCATGTTCTTTATGGCGGAATACGTGAACATGTTTACTGTGGCGTGCCTGGCCAGCCTGCTCTTCTTTGGAGGATGGCACGGCCCACAGCTTGCATTCCTTCCGCCGATCGGGCAGGCTCTGCTGCCGGTGGTCTATTTCGCGCTCAAAGTTTTTTTCTTTATCTTTCTCTACATATGGATTCGCGGCACGCTGCCGCGCTTTCGCTATGACCAGCTCATGGCCTTCGGCTGGAAGTTTCTTCTGCCGCTGGCCATTGCCAACATTATTGTCACCAGCCTGATTGTGGCGTGGGGGGCATAACCCGATGACTCATCAGATCCTATTCATCGTCTTCGGCCTCATTTGCGTGGCGGGCGCCATCAACCTGCTGGTGCAGCGCCATCCCATCAGCAGCGCGCTTTCGCTGGTGGTAGTGATGGCATCGCTCGCGCTGATCTATTTGCTGCTGGGCGCAGAGTTTGTCGCCGCCATTCAGGTGATCGTCTATGCCGGCGCCATCATGGTGCTGTTTGTCTTTGTAATCATGCTGCTGAATGCCGGCGCGGAAGAACGAACGCGCGGCAGCCGGGTCGCTTTGTTTGTCGGCGTTCCGGGGATGATCGTGCTGGCGGGGACGGTAGGCTGGCTGCTGGTGAGCGGGAGCGGCAAGCTCGGCGGCGTAGAAATCGGCAAATTAAGTTTTGGAGAAACTCACCAGATCGCGCGGCTGCTGTTCCGCGATTTTCTTCTGCCGTTTGAAATCACCTCAGTGCTGATCCTCATCGCCATTATGGGCGCGGTGGTGCTGGGAAAGAGGGAGGGCTAAAAAAGATGGTCCCACTTTCCTGGTATCTGATCCTGAGCGGCATTCTTTTTTCACTCGGGGTGTTCGGCTTTCTGCTCAAGCGCAACATCATCACCATTTTCATGTCGATTGAGCTCATGCTGAACGCAGTGAATCTGAGCTTTGTCGCCTTTGCCAACTACTGGCACACGCATGTGCCGCCGGGGCAGACCACGATTGTCCCGCTGAGCGGGCAGGTTTTTGTTTTCTTTGTAATGGTGGTTGCCGCCGCCGAGGCCGCCGTGGGGCTGGCGATTATCATTGCCGTTTTCCGTACCCGTGAGACCCTGAACGTGGACCGCGTGAACCTGCTGAAATTATGACCAAGAACTTAAATCTCTGGGTAATTCCGGTGCTTCCGCTGATTGGCGCGGCCATCAATGGCCTGCTGGGCCGCCGCTTCAAGAACACGATGGTCAGCGCCATTGCCCTGTTTTTTACCGCAGCCTCCTTTGGCTGGGCAGTGTGGGCCGTCTGGAGCGTGTGGCCCGGCAGCGGCGTTGCCCTTCCCCACATTGAGACGCTCGGCCCGTGGATTACCGCCGGCACTTTCTCCGCACCTTTCGGTTTTTATCTCGACCAGCTTTCCATGATCATGGTGCTGGTGGTCACCGGCGTCGGCTTCCTGATTCACATCTATTCGGTCGGGTACATGGGACATGAAGGCGGTTACTACCGCTTCTTCTCTTACCTGAACCTCTTCATGTTCTTCATGCTCACGCTGGTGCTGGCGAACAACTATCTGCTGATGTTCGTGGGCTGGGAGGGCGTGGGACTCGCGTCATATCTGTTGATCGGCTTTTTCTTCCTCAAGGACTCGGCCGCCAATGCAGGCAAGAAAGCTTTCATCGTCAACCGCATCGGCGACTTCGCCTTCCTGATCGGGATGTTCCTGCTCATCCAGCATTTTGGGACGCTGGATTTTGGCGGTGACCAAGGAGTCTTTGCCCAGATATCGAAGTTCGCGCCCGAAGCAGGCTGGGGATGGATCACCATTACCGCTCTCTGCCTGATGTTCGGCGCAACCGGCAAATCGGCGCAGGTCCCGCTTTACGTCTGGCTGCCGGACGCGATGGAAGGCCCCACACCGGTTTCCGCGCTGATTCATGCCGCGACGATGGTCACCGCGGGCATTTATATGATTGCCCGCTCGCATGCCATCTTTAATCTGGCGCCGCACGCTCTGGAGATCGTCGCCATCATCGGCTGCATTACCGCAATCTTTGCCGCCACTATGGGTCTGGCGCAGACCGACATCAAGCGCGTTCTGGCGTACTCCACGGTTTCGCAGCTTGGATACATGTTCCTGGCCTGCGGCGTGGCGGCATACTCCGCCGGAATTTTCCACCTGATGACGCATGCGTTTTTCAAAGCGCTGCTCTTCCTGGGCGCGGGCTCGGTGATTCACGCGGTGGGCGGCGAGCAGGACATGCGACGCATGGGAGGCTTGCGGACAAAAATTCCAGTTACATTCTGGGTGGTAACCATTGCCACCATTGCCATTGCTGGAATTCCCCCGCTTGCAGGCTTCTTTAGTAAAGACCAGATTCTTGGCGCAGTTTTTCACAGTCCGTATGGGGGACCGATCATCTGGGCTGTGGGCCTCATCACAGCCGGTCTTACATCGTTCTATATGTTCCGCCTCTGGTTCATGACGTTCTTTGGCGAATACAAACCTGACTCTGATCTTGGCGATGCACACGCGCTACCGACAGCGCATGGAGCAGATCCGCACGCCAGCGGTCATGGTCACGGCGACGATGATCACGGACACGGCGGGGTGCACGAGTCGCCCTGGATCATGCTGGCGCCACTGGTGCTACTCGCGGCACTTTCGATTGTCGGGGGATGGGTTGGCTGGCCGCAATTCATGGGCGGCAGCAACAGGATTGAGCATTTCCTCGCTCCAGTCATGCAATCAGGCCCGGCTGCATCGGGTGAAGTTTCCTCCACGGGGCACGACGCCACGCCATCTCACGCTGACGAGGCTGCGCAGGAGAAGCCCGGAGAAGAGCTTCTTCTGGCTGGAACTTCTGTCGGCGTGGCCCTGCTTGGGTTCTTCTTTGCCTGGTTGCTGTATTACAAACAGCGCGACCTTCCCGACCGCATCACGGGAAAAGTCCATGGCATTTACATGATGGTGCTGCACAAGTACTACGTTGACGAAGGCTACGGCGCGATTTTCGTCAAGCCGCTGCTGGCGCTCTCCACGGTGGTGCTGTGGCGCGGGGTTGACCAGGGCGTGATTGACGGGCTGGTGAACGGCGCAGGCACTTCGTCCAGGGGAATCGGCAACGAACTGCGGCAGATGCAATCCGGCAATATACGGTCTTATGCGGCGTGGGTGGCCATTGGCGCCGCGGCCATCCTGGGCTACATGGTATGGCTGGCGGTGACGCGATGAACAATTCCATTCTCACTCTGGTCACGTTTCTTCCCGCCGTTGGCGCGCTGGCGCTGATGCTGATGCCGCGCAATGACCGCGCCCTGCGCTGGGCCGCGCTCATCGTATCCGTCGCCACCTTCGGCTTCTCGCTTTATCTGCCGATTTATTTCGATCACGGCGCTTCCGGCTTCCAGTTCGAAGTTAACCGCAACTGGATCGGCCAGACGATCCATTACCACATGGGGGCCGACGGCATCTCCATGTGGCTGGTGCTGCTCACCACGTTGCTGGTTCCCGTGAGCGTGCTGGTTTCATGGAAGTCGATCCATGACCGCGTGAAGGAATTCTTCGTCCTGCTGTTGTTGCTGGAGATGGCGATGATCGGCGTCTTCCTCTCGCTGGACATGTTCCTGTTCTACGTCTTCTGGGAAGCTACGCTTATTCCGATGGCGCTGCTGATTGGCATGTACGGGCATGAGCGCCGGGTTTACGCCGCGGTAAAGTTCTTCCTTTATACGATGGTCGCTTCAGTCTTTATGCTGGCGGCGATCATCTGGCTGTACGTGCATACGCCTGTCACACCCACAATGCCGCATCACAGCTTTGAGTACGCCGCATTCCGCGATCTCATCGCGAGCGGCACGGTCTCATCCACTGCGCTGCAATGGCTCTTCCTGGGGTTCTTTATCGCCTTTGCCGTCAAGGTCCCGCTGTTCCCGCTGCACACATGGCTGCCGGACGCGCACGTAGAAGCGCCCACGGCGGGCTCCGTGCTGCTGGCCGGCGTGCTGCTCAAAATGGGCACCTACGGACTGTTGCGTTTCTGCGTCGGCATGTTCCCAGACCAGGCAGCTTACAACTCAACCTGGATCAATGTGCTGGCCGTGATTGGAATCATCTATGGCGCTCTGGTAGCACTGGTCCAGCCGAACCTGAAGAAGTTGATCGCCTATTCTTCCGTCAGCCATCTGGGCTTTGTGGTGCTGGGCATTTTCAGCCTTACGACCATCGGCGCAGACGGCGCGGTTTACCAGATGTTGAACCACGGCATCTCAACGGGCGCGCTGTTCATGCTGGCCGGCATGCTTTACGAGCGCAAGCACACATACGAGTTCAAAGAGTTCGGCGGCCTTGCCACGCCCATGCCGGTCTATGCGACATTCTTCCTGCTGGCGGTTCTTTCTTCCGTCGGCCTGCCTCTGCTCAATGGTTTTGTGGGCGAGTTCTTGGTGCTGAGCGGGACGTTCCAGAGTTCCGTGCCCCATGC
>DASSXL010000231.1:0-28637 GCA_035703825.1 Candidatus Angelobacter sp. | reverse complement strand
GCCCATGACCGGCCGCGAATCCTCGCGCTCAAAGGCAAAGCTGAAGACCACCACCACTACCAGCGCGAAAAACATCATGGAGTTGAAAACGTCGCGCGAGCGCCACTCCAGGCGCAGGTCCTTGGTCACGTTGATCCATGTAAGCCTGGCAATGGACATGCTCAAGCCGTTCCTTTGGCCGTGGGATCTTGCTTCATGGGGTCGCCCGCCATCGACCCGCGATCCACCAACTGCCCATGAGAGAGCATGAGATATTCGTCGGCCAGATTGGCCAGCAATCCAATCTGGTGCGTGACCAGCAAAATAGTTGTGCCGCCGGTGCGCATGTCCGCCAGCAGCTTGGCGATCTGCAAGGCGGAGTCAGGATCGACGTTGGAAAAAGGCTCATCCAGCAACAGCAGCCGCGGCTCATGGAAGATGGCGCGCGCAAGCGAGAGCCGCTGACGCATCCCCTGGGAATACTGTCCCACGCGGCGATCCAGCGCTGGATCAAGCCCGACGCGTTCCATGGCTTTTGCCAGAGGAGCGTCAGTGTTCACGCTGTAAAGCTGCCCAAAGAAGCGCAGGTTCTCCATGCCGGAAAGTTCGTCATAGAGCAGGGGCGCGTGGGCCATATAGCCCATGCGGTTGAGCGCCTGCTTGTTGTGAATGCCGTAGATCAGGATTGTGCCTTCAGTCGGCTCATTGAGTCCGGCGATCATGCGCAGCAGCGTGGATTTGCCCGCGCCGTTTTCTCCGCGCAGCACGTAGAACCGCCCCGGCTCCAGCGCGAGAGAGACCTTTCTTACCGCAGCGGTGCGGCCGTAAATCTTGGAGACGTTTTCAGTGCGGACAGGAGGAGCGTCGGGAGTCGTCAGCGGCGGACCTCAGTATCCTTTCGACGGCGGCTGTGCGGCCGGCGCGGCTCCCGGCTGCTGCGGAGCGTATTTTGATGCGCATTTTGCCTGCAGCTCATTGGCATAAAAGACGCCGTCGCGTTTATACACGCCCATGGCCAGCGCCTGGGCATTGTCCTTGAAGGTGTCCGGCGGCGGTTCAGAGCCTTTATAAACCACGTGCAGCGTCTCGCCGTTTTCCACCAGCGTGAAATCGGCATGCGGGCCGCTCATCTTGATAGATCCCGGCTCCACGTTCCCGGCCACGCGCAGGTTCTTTTTATAAACGTCGTCACCCTGCTTATCGCGCATGGTATGCAGCTCTTTGATAGTGACGTAATAGCTCTTGCTCTCCTGCGCTCCCAGATAAGCCAGATAAGCCAGTGTCAACACGATCAGCGTGATCGCGCTCCCAAACTTCAGATATCGATAACGGGGAACTACGGTTACCTTAGCGTTGACCTCTATCGGTTTGCTGGTTTCTTGTGACATGACTCTCAAAGGTTATCCCCGCTTGGGGCGAGGGTCAAGGGGTCTTATGCAGATGCGTGATGCAGATCACAAGCGCTTTCTATGGCGCGTATAATAAAGGGTTTCCGATCATAAGGTGAAATCATGAGCACAACCGATAGCACGCCGCAGACCGACTCCCAGCTTCACATTAAACCCAGGGAAGAATGGATTGTTCGCCGCCGGGAGCAGGCTGCCCGCATCGGCGACAGCAATGTCTCCCAGATGCACTATGCCCGCAAAGGACTGATTACAGAGGAGATGCTGTACGTCGCAGAGCGGGAAAAGCTCAAGCCAGAGCTGGTGCGCGACGAAGTGGCTGCCGGACGGATGATTATCCCCGCCAATATTAATCATCCTGAGCTGGAGCCCATGGCGATTGGCGTGGAATCGCTCTGCAAGATCAACGCCAATATCGGCAATTCCGCCATCACTTCCAACGTGGATGAAGAGCTGAAAAAGCTGCACACCGCGGTCCATTTTGGCGCCGATACCGTCATGGACCTCTCCACAGGCGGCGGCATCCATGAGATCCGCGAAGCCATCCTGCGCCACTCTCCGGTGCCGATTGGCACGGTGCCGATTTACGAAGCCGTCTCGCGCGTGAAGCGGATTGAAGACCTGAGCGCCGACCTGATGCTTGAGGTAATCGAGGAGCAGGCGCAGCAGGGCGTGGATTACATGACGATCCATGCCGGCGTGCTGGTGCAGTATCTGCCGCTGATCTCCAAGCGCATCACCGGCATTGTGAGCCGTGGCGGCGCGATCCTGGCCCAGTGGATGGCCCACCACCACAAACAGAACTTCCTCTATGAACGCTTTGACGACATCACCAAGGTCCTCAAAAAGTATGACGTCTCGTACTCGCTGGGCGATGGGCTTCGTCCCGGCTGCATTGCCGACGCCAGCGACGAAGCGCAGTTCGCCGAGCTGCGCACTCTGGGCGAACTGACCAGCAAAGCCTGGGAGCATGACGTACAAGTAATGATCGAAGGCCCCGGCCACGTTCCGCTCGACAAGATCAAAGAGCAGGTGGATAAAGAAGTGGAGTGGTGCCACGGCGCGCCGTTCTACACGCTGGGCCCGCTGGTTACCGACATTGCTCCCGGCTATGACCACATTACCTCCGCCATTGGCGCGGCGATGATCGGCTGGCATGGCGCATCGATGCTTTGCTATGTCACTCCCAAAGAGCATCTTGGCTTGCCCAATGAGAAAGACGTGAAAGACGGAATCATCGCCTATAAGATCGCGGCGCACGCTGCCGACATCGCGCGGCATCGCCCCGGCGCGCAGGACCGCGACAACGCGCTCAGCTATGCCCGCTACACGTTCGATTGGGACAAGCAATTTGCTCTCTCGCTTGATCCGCAGACTGCGCGCTCCATGCACGATGAGACGCTGGCCGACGATTACTACAAGGAAGCCAAGTTCTGCTCCATGTGCGGGCCCAAGTTCTGCTCGATGAACTACTCGCAGAAAGTCGACGAATTCAATAAGCAGGTTTACGGCATCGAGAAGACGGATTACTCGCAACTGGTGGAGAAGATCGCGGCTGTGAAGTAAGTTGCCGGGCGCGGGCGGAGAACTCTTGCCCCGATCCACGCAGCAATTCCTGGAGCAAAGTGAATGGCGCTTTGTACATCATGCGGCAGTGAGGTAGATGATGCCGCAAGCTTTTGTACGTCATGCGGCCAGCGAATGCCTGCCGCCTTGCAGCCCGCCGCAGCGGTGACTGCGCCGCGTTCGGTTTGTCCAGCCTGCGGCGCGCAAGCTGATCCCGGTTTTGCGTTCTGCACCAGCTGCGGCCAGCGGATAGCTGCGCAGCCTCTGGCTGAGCCCGCTTCGGCCCCTGCCGTGGCAGAACCTGCCGCAACTGCGGCCGCCGCTACTCCGTCGGCGATCGACGCATCACCAGCGCCCGATCCTCCGTTGGCGGTCGATGCACTTACTCCCGCCGCTCCGTCCACTTCTTCATTCACTGCGACTTGCAACTCGTGCGGAACAGCACTCGACCCCGATAGCAAGTTCTGCACGTCTTGCGGACAGCCGGCATCAGGCGATGCAATCACAGCCGTGGCGGTGGGGAGCGTTGTGCCTGCGGCTCAGGCGACGAGCGCGACCGAGTTCCCAAGCCCCGCCCCAGCTAAAGCTCCAATGCCGGCAGAGACGCCAGTCGCCCCGCCGGCTCCGCCCGTAGCCGTGGTTGAAGATGCCGCTACTCAGCCCGCGGCGCCACAACTCGCCCCGCCGATCTATGCCGCGCCTAGCGGCTATTCACCCGCGCAGCCGGCCGGCGGCGCATTCCGCATTGTCGTGCTCATCCTTCTCTTGGTGATCGCGGTGGGCGCGTTTGGAGGCTGGTATTTCTGGGGCGTGGAAACCGTCATCGTCTGTAGTCCGCCTGACGTGCGGGTCTTTCTTGACGATAAGGAACTCACACCCGCTTCTTACGGCAGATACGTGATCCCGCATCTGTCGCGGCAATCGCATTTATTGAGAGTGCAGCGGCCTGGATTCGCCGATACACTCCAGCGCCTCGATTTCTCCCTGACCTCAACTCAGGAATGGGTGAATATCAAGCTGGTTCCCAGGCGACAGCAACGTTGATCGTCGCTGAACAGCGCACATAAGCGAAAACGACCGGCGCGTTCAAGCGCAAAAAAGCCGGCGCTGTGCCGGCTTCTTCATCGAGCCAACGTCTGTTAGTTATCGAGATCAGAAAACTGTTTCAAGCCTGCCTGCTGGCCCGCCTGTTTTGGTTTTTGCGTGGGTACGGGGCGCGAGAAATGGCGGACGACTACGTCATCCCCAATCTCCTGTTCAGATTGCTGCGCCACCAGGTGGGCTTGCCGCACGCGTGGTGAGGGCTTGGTCACGGTGGTTGCGGCTTGCGTTGGCGCATTCGCGCCAGGCTGCCCAGGTTGTGGCTTGGTTTGCGCCTGCGGGATTGCCACAGTCTGTGCAGGTTGCGGCTTTGCCGCGCCGGCCTGTACGTTTACACCGCCGGTCTGCACGGTAACGCCGTTCGAAGCGTGGTTCGCCGGATTAGCCAGCGGAGCCCGCGAGTGAAACAGTCCCAGCGCAATTCCCATGATAAAGATCGCCGTTACGACGGCAGCGCCGGTCAGCACGGGGCGCCACTGCGGATTCAGGCTCCGCCACAGTTCTATCGAATTGGCTGAGGGTACGCGCTTCCGCGCCGGCTCCTGCGGCTGGGCTGCAACCGGCGCTTCACGGCGGCGGTCTTCATTAGCAGGCATGCGCTCGTACATGCTTTGCGACTGCTGACGTTGCGCGGAAACGCGGCGCTCCACGGCTGTCGCGTCGCGCCAAGGTTGCTGCGGCAGGCTTTCCATTGCTAACACTTCCTTCGGCAAGCTTTCCTTGGGTACGCTTTCTTTGGGTAAACCTTCCTTCGGCAAACCAGGATCACGCTGACGGACCAGTTCCATCAGCCGCTCTGCCGCGGCTTCGCGAGCGGCTTCCAGTTCAGACGCGCGCTGTTGCGCTTCCGCGCGCCGCTGTTCCAGATCCAGCAGGCGCGCCGCATGCTGTGCCCGTGCTTCGGCCGAGCGCACCTGCGCGCGCTTTTTATATTCTTCAAAATGGTCGCGTACAGAGGCCGTGGTGGAAGAAGCCAGCGCCAGCGCGCTGCCCCAGGCCTGGGCTGCCGCCTTTGCGCCATCCTGCAAAACTTTTTTCCCCCTGAGCTGAATCTGCGATGGCTCTTTCACGCGGTTTGCCGCGACCTCCGGCTGTTCTTCCGTGCGGGTTGCCGGCGTGCTGAATGGAGTTAATTGCGCCAGATATGGCATCGGGTCGGCGCTGCGCATGGGTTCATGATAGGTGATGGCGGAAGGATATCTTTCGGTCATCTCCGGCATTGCCACAGGCTCCGGTGCGGCGGGTCCATCTAGAAATGCCACCGGCGGCATCGGTTCTTGTTCCATTACCGGTATGTCCACCACTTCCGGGCTGGCCCGCATGGCCGCCGGCATCTCCACCACGGGAGCAAAGGCGGCTTCAAATTCCCGCTCAGGATCGCGCTGTGCCTCCGGCTGCGCTTTTAACTCAACCAGATTATCGGACGCGGGCTCCGCGACGGGCTTTGCGCTGGGCAATTCAGCGCTCTGGATGGCAGGCTGCAAGATGCCGGGGGCCACGGCCACGTCGGCATCCAGTTCAGTGGCCAAGTTCGCGGCGCGGTCCAGCACGTCAGCCCGCTCGCAGACTTCAAATTCGATTTCCAGATCGGCGGGTGCAAGGTTTGTCTGGTCGGGGCGGGCGACTTCTACTGTGTAGCCCTGTTGCCGGAGCTGTCCAGACAGGTCGGCTGTCCCTTCCGGATTGCGCGTAAAGATGCGAGCCAGTGGCATGGGGGAGCCACCTCCCAGGAATGATTATTGACTCTGCGCCGGACTAAGCAGGAAATCCGGTTGCATATGTACATAGTACAGCAGTGGCGTTGATAGTTAGACGCAAATCGCTGGGCGAGGGGTGTCTGGCGGGGCGCTTTTGAGCTTACTTCGGCGAAATCATGCCGCGGGGCGGCCTTCCGTCCGGGGGCGGCCTTCTAGTTCACTTCGGCAAAATCCATGCCGTCGGCAAACTGCAGCCCGGCGATCTGTCGCGCGTGGTGCTGAACTTCCAGATATGCCGTCATGAGAGCAATGTGAATCGACTCGCGCTCCGCGGGGCTGGTGCATTCGGTGCGAATGCGGTCTAGTTCCAGATACCGGTCATGTGCCTGCACGAATTTATTTACGACTCTGTTCATAGCCTCACCATTGTTCTAGGCCCGGGCACAACCGCGAATCGCTCAAAGACCTTAGAACCCTGCTTTGTATCCACTAGCAGGGTAACGTTACCTGCATAACGTTACCCTGCCCGGATACAGGGGCCATTCTGCGCCTGTGCCGCGGCGCTTTCTGTGAGGGAAATCACACAACCTGCCGGCTCTTCTGAATAAAATTCATAGTTACGTAAAAACGTTGGAACACCTTAAATCCAATGAATGGCAGCAGGCTTTTGCCGCTTCCGCACCAATCATGGTGCGCTACGTTTCAGATGGAGAAACGCATTTTCAGTTTTCTGAAAACTCCGTCTCTTCCGCGGCGTCAGTCGGGCTTTCGAACTCAAGCTTGTAGCCATCAGGATCTTCCACCATGGTCACCCACATCGCGTTTCCGACGAACGGCCTTCTCGCCGCAATCCCTCGCGCCGTGATTTCTTTGTAGATGGCCAGGGCGTCCTGGCATTGGAAGCAGATCGAGACACCCGTCCCAGGCCTCCCCTCTTGTCCGGAAAACTGCGGAAGGTCTTTCCTGAACTCCTGGAGCATCAGCGCCGCATCGCCCAGTTGAAGCCAGCGCCAGCGCACCTTACCATCGCCGTCGGGGGTCCATTTCTTCTTCATTTCGAAGCCTAGTCCGTCGACATAAAAGTGCAGAGACCTTTCCATGCTGCTGATGCGGAAGAAAGGCACCGCCTGCTGTACGTTGGGTGTGGTTTTTGTCTGCGTTGTCATCTTTTGCCACCTTCAGGACCTGGTAAAGTGCTTGCTGTGTCGAGAGGGTCAACAGATATGGAGCCCGCTGGGAACAGGTAGACGGTCCAATGGATACGCCCAGGAAGCACCATCGTCATGGGACACGTAAAGGCGTCCCGACCGGTCGATCACAGCGGCCATTGAATCCCGGGTCGCGATGCAGTCGGTATCGGCTTTGCCGTCGATCCATTGCGGCATACCTCCACCCAAAAGCTGCAGCGGGCCCTTGCCGTCGATGGGGCGTCGATAAACCGCGCCCTGGGCCGCAAAAGGGTCAGTGGATGCTGACACGAAAATGTCGTTTTTCCCAAAAGCAACGGCAGAGCAATGAAGGGCGTGAAGCCCTTGCTGTTCGATGGTCCATGTCGCTCCAGCATCGCGACTTATGCAAAGACCCACGGCCGCCGCCGCTATCACGATGTCGGGCCGGGTTGGATGTGCACAGACCTGATGAACATCGCTATCAATATCGATAGTTGGCTGCCAGGTGAGGCCAGAATCGGTTGATCGCGGAATTCCGCCAACATGGACGTTGGCCAAAAGTACGGCGCCATCGCAGGTTGCCGCCATGGAACGAATTCCCAGCGGCGGCCCCATCCGCTTGCCGTCGATGATCGCCGATCCGGCGTACCATTTGTCGCGGCCTTCTACGGAGTCAAAACCCGTCAAGCGTTGCTGTGCGCCGTCAGGACCAACGCGCAGAATATGCGCGTCGTCGGTTCCAACAAAAACAACATTCCCAATTGGTACGCAGCATGAAAGATCAAATTCGCTTCTTGCTATCTCAGTCCATGCGCCATCAGAGGACCGCCGGCAGAGCGAATGCCCGCCCACAATTGCGAGCACTCTTCCATCTCCATCGGCCACCAGACTGCGGACCGATTGCCCGGCGATTTCTTGACGGACTTTTTTCCCGGTAACGCTGAATAGCCCGTCGCCCCACGTTGCTACCAGAATAGAGGACGTTTGCATCAAAGCGAATCCTATTAGCTAAAGCATTTTTAAAACGATTCGAAGTGGCTCACTCCATGGGGCCTGGGCTCTTGGTTGTTGGCTTTTGGCCTTTAGCTCTTGGCTCTTGCTCTTAGCCCTTGGCCTTTAGCTCAAACTGCTGGCACCACCCGCTTTTACTGATTGCTGATTGCTGAGTGCTGAGTGCTATTCGCTCCCATACGCCTCATCCAGCAATTCCATCACATGCTTTACCGGCAACTTCAAACCGCGCTGCTCCACGCCGGCCCGCAACTGGATCATGCAGCCCACATTGGCCGTGGCCAGCATGTCAGAGGAGACGGAAGTCACGTCTTCCATCTTCTTCTCCAGTATCTGCATGGAGAGCTCATTCTGCGCCACGTTATACACTCCCGCGCTGCCGCAGCACTGGTCAGAGTGCGGCAGTTCCACCAGTTCGCATCCAATGGCCGCCAGCAGCTCACGCGGCTGCGTGCGGATTCGCTGCGCATTGGCCAGGTGGCAGGGGTCCTGGTATGCCACGCGCTGTCCAATCTTCCGCTTCGGCGCCCGCAGGCCAACCGCGGCCAGGTACTCGGTAACGTCCTTTATCTTGCCTTTGAATTCCTTCGCGCGGCCCAGGTAAGCCGGATCGTTCTCCAGCAGGTCGTCATATTCCTTCATGTTTGAGCCGCAGCCGGCCGCGTTGGTCACAATGGCGTCATAGTCTGCGCCGAGGAATATGTTGATATTGTGCCGCGCCAGTTCCCGTGCGTCGTCGCGCAGTCCGGCGTGTGCGTGCAGCGCTCCGCAGCAGCCCTGTCCGGCGGGGATGTGGACTTCAATTCCATTCTGCGTGAGCACATTCACCGTAGCCCGGTTGAGGTGTGAGAAGGCGACGTTGTTGATGCAGCCCGCAACAAAGGCCACCTGCCCGCGCTTCTCTCCCACGGCGGGAAAGACCTTGCCTATCTGGTCGAAGAAGAATTCCTTGTCGATCTGCGGCGAGAGCTTGTCCAGATCGGCCACGCCCATCAGCCTCAGCACGCCGGACTTCCTCACCACAGTCTGCATGCCGGACCTTTGGTAGAAGCGCACCAACTTGGCGACAAGACTCAATGTCCCGAAATTCGGAATAGCCTTCCTGTAAAAGAAATTCCGCAGCATGCGCTGGACGAAAGGCCGCTTGTATCCCTGCTCAATCTGCGCCCGCGCCCGCTCCACAATGCGCCCATACTTCACGCCGGAAGGGCAGGCAATTTCGCAAGCTACGCAGCCCAGGCAGCGATCAATGTGCTGAACAAACGTCTCCCCCAGCGGCATCTTGCCTTCATTCACCTGCAACATCTGGTAGATCCTGCCGCGCGGTGAATCCATCTCCATGCCCAGCACTTTATAAGTGGGGCAGTGGTTCAGGCAGAGCCCGCAATGGACGCATGTGGAAAGTAGCTCCCAGCTCGGCGCATCTTTCGCTGCGCCCACCGGCGGGTGCAAATTCGGATCATGGACATGGGGCTCGAACGCGGTCTCAGACAATGAATCTTCCCCTGTTCAAAATATTTTTCGGGTCGATGGCCCGCTTTACCGCGCGCATCATGTTCACGTCCGTTGGCGTGGTCCCCCACACGTCAAAGTGGGGCTTGGCTTCTTTGGGGCAGTGCGCCACCTCAGCCGATGAGCCCGCAGGCAGCATTCCGCGCAGCGCGGAAACGCAGTTGGCATACTGCATGGCTGAAGGCGGATCGACCGAGAGCGGCATAAGCGCCAGCACCAGGTTGCCGGTGGCCGCGCGCCCCACGGCGGCGGGAATCAGGTTGTAATCCGGCGCCACGTGTTGCAGCGCCTGCAACGCCGGGCCGACGCTCTGTATGGCCAGATGCGTGTACAGCACCATGGCATTTCTGTGCCGCGCCAGCACGCTCTGCTCAAAATGTGAAATCCAGCTCCAGAATTGCTCTTCTGCCGCGCCGTTCAGCGTGCGCGTCACGGCCGGGCCCAGCTCACGGGCATAACGGGCCAGAACGATGTCACTGCCTGCGGCGCGCAGAACAATCTGCCACTCCACGGCGGGCAAAGACACAGGCTGCTCCGGCGCGTAGTGGTCCGGATCGTTCACCGGTCCGGCATCGCACAGATATTCAGGCGCGCCTGGAGAAACGATCTCCATACACATCGGCGTCAGCGGCGACTGGAAAAGCCTGGTCCGGAATTGCAGCGCTTCATCGAGCGAGTGAAACGAGCAGGCAAACGTCCGCGTCTGCCGGGGGCGGGGAAAGACCTTGAAGTTGGCCCTGGTGATGACCGCCAGCGATCCATAGCTGCCGGTGAGCAGCTTCATCAGGTCATAGCCGGCCACGTTTTTCACTACGCGTCCGCCGCCTTTTGCTACTTTGCCGTCGGCGGTGACGAACTGCACGCCAATGCAGAAATCGCGCATGTGACCGAAGGTAGATTTAAGCGGCCCTGCGGCGCCCGTAGCCAGTAGCCCGCCGATGGTCGAGAGTTCAAGGTTGGCGGCATCGCACGGCACCCATTGGCGGTGCTCGCCCAGCGTGCGCTGCATCGCGGCAAACGGCATGCCCGCCTGCACCGCGATCGTCAGATCGCCCGGATCATATTCCTCAACCTTGTTCAGGCGCGTGGTGCTCAGCAGAATGTCGATCCGCTCCGGCACTCCGCCAATCTGCTGCTTGGTTAATCCGCCTGCTGGCGCCACAACCAGGTCGCGCTCGCTGGCCAGCCGCAGCACCGCGCCTGCTTCTTCGGCTGAGCCGGGATATACAACTGCTGCTGGCACAACGCCGTCGATCTCAAAATCAGTGTGCGCGACGTTGCCTTGGCCCACAATCGCGGCCAGCTCGCGATCGACCGATGCCGGTGTTGTCACGGCGCTCATACCGGAACTCCGGCCGCGGGCTCGACTTTTGCTTTGGGCAGCGGCCCGGTGATTTCGCGGCAGTAGCGCAGGTCAGGAATCATCTTCTGCGGATTCAGTATCGACTCAGGATTGAAAGCATTGCGCAGCCGCACCATCACTTCCAGATCGTCCTCGGTGAACATGGCGGTCATCAGCCCCATTTTTTCCAGGCCCACGCCGTGCTCGCCCGTAATCGACCCGCCAAACTTCAGGCAGCACGCCATGATTTCCTTGGCGGCCTTGCGGCTGTTTTCCGTCTGCTTGGGATCGCGGCTGTCAAACAGGATCAGCGGATGAAGGTTGCCGTCGCCCGCATGAAACACGTTGCCGATGATCAGCCCGTAGTGTTTGCTGATGCGCTCAATCTCGGCCAGCGTGTAAGGGACTTTGGTCCGAGGGATCACGCCATCCTGCGTGTAATAAGAAGGTGACACACGGCCCACCGCGCCAAAAGCGGTCTTGCGGCCCAGCCACAAGAGCTGGCGCTGTTTCTCGTCTTTCGCGTGGCGTACTTCGCGGGCTTTCTGCTGCATGCAGACGGCGCTCACAGCCTCGGCCTGCTCGTTCACCGTTTCACGCATGCCCTCAAGCTCTATCAGCAGCACCGCCGCCGCATCTTCCGGATATCCCGCGTGGACGTTGGCTTCAACGCACCGAACCATCCAGCCATCCAGCATTTCCAGCGCCGCGGGAGTCACGCCGCTCTGCGTGATCGCCACTACCGTATTGGCCGCATCTTCCACGGTGTTGTAAATCGCCAACAGAGTGGTTACATGCTCCGGCAGCTTGGTCAGCTTCACGGTGATTCGCGTCACCACGCCCATCGTGCCTTCGGAACCCACAAAAAATCCGGTGAGGTCAAGACCGGTGGAATCCTGCGCCTTGCCGCCCAGCTCAATCACTTTTCCGTCCGGCAGCACCACTTCCAGGCCGGTGACGTGGTTGACTGTTACGCCCAGCGCCAGCGTATGCGGCCCGCCGGAATTTTCCGCCACGTTCCCGCCGATGGTGCAGGCCTTCTGGCTGGAAGGATCGGGTGCGTAGTAATAGCCGAATTTCGTGGTCGCGTTGCTCAGCTCCAGGTTCACCACGCCGGGCTGGACCACGGCGCGCTGGTTGGCCACGTCAATTTCCAGGATCTTGTTCATCCGCGCCAGGGAAAGCACAATCGCCTCGCGCCGCGCGATGGCCCCGCCGCTCAGCCCCGTTCCCGCTCCGCGTGGCACCACGGGAATCTTCTTGTCGCTGGCCAGCCGCATCACCTGCGACACCTGCTGCGTGGTCTGGGGAAACACCACCGCTCCCGGCCGGTGCTTGTCCACGCCCGCGTCATACTCATAGAGCATGAGTTCTTCCGGGCGGTCCAGTACCGCGTCCTTGCCTGCAATTTTCTTGAGTTGGCGAAGAATGGAAGGGTCCATAAGATTTGCCCAGCCTCGGGTGCTTTGTGCCTGCTGAATTTCGAGCCCTAACGTGATTGACTAGATTGTAACTCTTTGAGCCCTTGTCCGCTTCGGCTGCAAATTCCCCTGAGATCAGCAAATCATACAGAATCTGACCAAAGCCGGCCCGAATCCTGCCATTTTCCGATCAGTGTTATCAGTGTTTATCAGTGGTAAGGTCAGTGTTTTCCGACCTCAAATGACAAAACGCAACGGCCTTTGACCGTTGCGTCTTGTTTACTGAGGTTCGCGGATTAACCGCTAGAGCACTTTTGATTATAGCAAAATAAATACGAAAGTCGAGATCTTTTTGATGGAACGCCTTTTCCGCCCGCCTGCCCCTTACAGTCCCAGCGTTACGTAGTGCGCCTTCTGGTAGAGCCTGTATCCGGCATCGTGCAATTTTGTGTGCAGGAAAGCATTCATTGCCTGATAGCAATGGTGGACCGCTATCTGCGCTTTTTTCAGAGCCAGCCGGGGTGATCTTGCGTCGGCGCACACCCACTGCTCATGCGTCGCCGTATCCAGCCCCAGTTTTTCGATCGTTTTGCAGATTTCGCATTTCATGGCATTCGCTCTGCTAGGTAAGAACCCTTAAGGCCGCAAAGAGTTGTGCAGCTCTGGATTTTTCCTGCCTCTCTTTACCTAAAGATTCTCTACTTCACAAAAAGTTACACACTCGGTCCAGTGACCTTAATCCCGTCTACGTACGTTGGGCGGAGCCAAGTTTGCTGAGAGCAAAGACCATTGTCATCAGTGCCGATCAGTGGTTCGGTGCTGGCCCGCTCATCGCGCCCTTGTCCGGCACCTCAGTGATGTTGGCGGGAGTGTGGCTCGGCTCCGGCCCGCCGTGCAGCGTGATTTGTCCCAGACGGCACTGATTGATCGCCGCGCCCAGAATGCGTTCCGCTTCCTGCGGAGCGTGGAAGCCCATCGAATTTTCTGAAACGATAAAGTCGATCATGTATTGTCCGTGGCGCTGGTAGTCGCGCGCCTTGGCCAGTTGTTCCGGCGTGGCTTTGTCTTTGTTGGCCTTGATGTCGGCGATCAGGTCCATCAGCGCATCCATTGCCGTGTTGCGCAGGGTAAAGAAGCGGTCCTGTATCTCCTCTGCCCGCGCTTTCAACTCTTCTTCAGAAAAATGGTGGCAGGTCTGGCATGAGCGATTGACCTTCAGTAGCGGGCTGTTCACGTGATGGTCGCTGATTTTCAGCCCGCCCATGCGCGTGTAAGGCATGTGGCAATCGGCGCAGGCCACGCCCGAGCGCGCGTGTACTCCCATGTTCCACACTTCGAATTCCGGATGCCGGCCTTGATCATGGGTGCGCCGGTATCCGGGTGCTCCCACTCCTTTATCTTGCCTTCGTCCAGGTGGGCAATAACATCTTCCACCCTCAGGCCCTTGGTCCAGGGAAAGGTCAGCGTCTTTTCCGGGGGCTTGAAGTAATAAGTCACGTGGCATTGGCCGCAGACATAGCTGCGCATCTCCTGCCGCGTGGCATCGCGGTTGACGTCGTAATCCGAAACTCCCTGCGATGCCTTCAGCGTCCTGATCCCCTCGATGAACGCCGGCCGCGTCACCCGCAGCTGCATGTTTTGCGGATCGTGGCAATCAATGCACGCGATCGGATACTTCGCGTGCTGGCGCGCCTCAGCGTATTTCATGTGATTGACGGCTTGAAAGCCCTTGTCCCGGTCTCCGCTTCCGAGTTCGTTATAAATCGTGACCATGGAGGCATGGCAGTTCAGGCAGGCGCCCGGCGGATTGAACTGCTGGCGTTCGGTAAATGTCTGATCTTCGAGCATGTAGGCGTGGCCGCGGCGCTCGCGATAGTCCTTGGAAAATGCGTAGCCGGCCCACATGGTCTTCAAGCGAGGGTCTTCTGCCAGTTTGGAGCGCGCAACCACTGAACGCGGGTCGGCCTGCGTGGGAGAGTGCGGCTCGGCTTCGCTGCCGCCATACTTGGAGCGCTGCATGTCCACGGTCCGACGGTAAAGGTCATACTGCATGGGAAAATTTTTGCCCCATATCGCCGGGTCGGCCACCGTGTCATTCAACTCCACTACGCGATAAAACGGATTGCGGGCCTCCTGCTTGCGCTCAAAGATATTGATCAACAGGGCCGTGACCGCAAAGGCCGCAATCGCCGCCAATATGATGATGGCCACAAAAAAGCGGCGCGGCCGCTCGTGGATTCTATTACTCTCGCTCATAAACGCTCCGCAGTTGCCGGGGTGATCTCAGGGAAGCCAATCTCAGGAAAGCTAGTCTCGGGGAAGCTGAATCTCAGCGAAGCCGAGCTCTCCGAGTGTCCCACCGAGAGGTGACAGCGCGTGCAGTGTATGCCTTCCGCCGTTCCGTGTCCGCTGGCGGGATCAATGGCCTGCGTAATCGCCGAGTGGCAGTGGCGGCATGCGCTCTCCACCACTTCGCGGTCGAATTTGGTGATCTGGATAATGTCAGGATATTTGCCCGTGGTGAAATAAAAAGAATGAAAGAAGCCATTGCTGGCCTTTACCGCATACTTGCCGAAAATGTTGTGCGGCGTGTGGCAGTCATTGCACGTGGCCGCCGAGTGATGGCTGGACTTGATCCAGCCGGCATACTGGTCGTTCATGGCGTGGCAGTTGGCGCAGGCGGCTGGATCGTTCACGAGGTAGGAATAGCCCTTGGCATAGATAAAAGCGTAGCCGCCCACACCAATAAGGAGCCCAACCAGGACCACGAGAACGAATTTCTGCGCATCAAGTCGCATCGGTAGGTCGCTCTTCGATTCGAGCAAAAATCATTTTCGCTCGGAGCTCAATGCCCCAACCGACAAATATACTCTGCTCGGGCATGCAGTCGCAGCTCAGCCTTGCTCTCTGCGGGACGCATCTTCACCGTCATCGGGAATCGTCACGCGCACGCCCGCAGTCTCCGCCTGCTGCGCCAATTCAGCCCGCGTCAGCAAGCAATGATTGATTGCTTCCATGTGGACCGCGATCACCTGTGCCTGCGGCGCTGCCCGGCAGACGCGGACCACGTCTCCGGCCGTCATGGTGATGGGGTCGCCATGCAGGAACTGCGCAGCGCCGGCATTCACCACAATCACCTGCGGATTATGTTCCTTGATCGTCTCCGCCACCTGGTCATACCAAATGGTGTCGCCCGCGATATAGAGAGTCGGCTCGCCCGCGCTGCTGAGCACGTAACCGCTGGAAGGCGCCATGGCCCGCGCAATCTCGCCCGTGCCGTGTTGCGCTGGAGTGCGCGTAACGCAGATATGGCTCCAGTGCTTCATGTGGTCCACCGCGGAAGCATTCACAAAATGCACTGCTTCCATCTTCTTCATGTCTTCCGGCTGGCACAAGAGCGGCAGGTCCTTGGGAACCAGCTGGATCGCCGCATCGTCCCAGTGGTCGCGATGCGTATGCGTCACCAGCACCAGTTGCACACCGTCCAATACCTGTTCGACAGGAAACGGCAGCGGCACCAGCGGGTTCGGCCTCGGCTGCGGCGAATTCTGGATCGCCGACATGGCCCCGGCGTCGCTCAGCATGGGGTCCACCAGGACCTTCATGCCCGCATAATCCAGCAGCAGCGTGGCGTGGCGCACCAGTTGCAGCTTCATCTAATTCACCGCCTGACTGCTGAATCGCTTTCCGTATCCGCTCAGCGCAAAAATCTTCTGTGGGTCCCGCATCTCGATAATCATCCTCAACGCCTCGCCCTTGTTCTTGGCCGATTGATACAGCGCCTGTGCGATTTTATAGCCCATGTAATATCCCAGATCGGGATGCGCTTTGTCATAGTTGTACAGCCAATCGCCCTGGCTCTGGTTTTTGGCGACGTCCTCCTGGAACTTCACCCAGAGCTCCTCTTCGTGCGCGTCTGCGTATGTCTTGTTGCGGCTGTTCAGATTATGGCCGCTGGTCAATTCAGCCACAAAATCCGCCGCCCCTTCCAGCAGGCAGGAAGAGAGCAGATTGTCGTCAGAGTGCTTCTGTTGAAAATGAATAAGTTCATGCATGACGATGGCAACCGGGTCCACGGACGGATTCATGGAATTTTTGTCGGACATCATTTCTGCGCCGATCATCAGCCCGTGATCTGTGCTGGTTCCACCCGAACTCATCGCCCCAATGACGAAGTAAACAGGAGGAAAAACGGCGTCGGGGTAAAGTCTCTTGAGCTCAGAAAAATCTTTACGGATCTCCGGTATGGTTTTCTGAATGATTTCAGTGTTGTGTCGAATGCTCTCGTAGTAGCTTCGGTCTCTCAGGATTCTCTGGCTGAGATGCTGCGCGCTCACGATTCTGCCCGGTATGAAGTCCTTCACGCCCTGCGAGCCCTTGTCCAGATACTCCTTCTGGAGCACTTCCGGCAATCGGGCCGGATCGGCTTTATGCTCGCTCGTCCACAGATCGTACGCTTTCCAGAAAAGCGACAGATCGGCCGCGGTGATCACCGCCTTCTCCGGATCATGGTTCTTGAGTGGATCAGTCTGGTCTTGCGGCTGGGCACGACCTGCCGTGAAGACGAACAAAAATAAAAGCAGGATTCGCATTCGCCGCCGTCTCATGCCGCCGTCGCACCGCTGAAAATCTCCTTCGCCGCCAGCACTGTATTGCAGTGGATTGTCACCGTGTCTTCCACGCGGCGGGCATATCCCCCGGCATACGTCACCATCAAAGGGACATTGTGCTCCTTGGCCACTTTCATCACCAGTTCGTCGCGCTTCTTCAGCCCGTCAATGGTCAGCGCCAGCCCGCCGAGCTGGTCTTCTTTATAGGGATCGGCGCCGGCCATGTAGCAGAGCAACTCCGGCTCAAAATGCCGGAATGCCGAGCTGAGCGACTGGTCCAGCCAGCCAAGATACTCGTCATCATTGGTCCCGTCCGGCAGATTAATGTCAATCGACGAGGGCGGCTTCACCATGGGATAGTTGTGCGCCTGGTGCAGCGAGATCGTGAACACATCCAGCGCGCCTTCTGGATGCAGAAAATGGTCTTCGTGCGTTTGGTGAATATCGCGCTGGCTGGCACTGGCGCTGGGCAGCGGATGTCCCGGCCTGATCTTCGGCGGAAAAATTACCGCCGTGCCGTTGCCGTTGTGTACGTCACAATCCACCGTCATGGCGCGCGTGATCTTGCCTTCCTGGTGCATGCGTTTGATGGCGACAGCCACATCGTGAATCACGCAGAATCCTTCGCCGTGGTCGGGCATGGCGTGATGAAATCCGCCGCCAATGTTGCACGCGACACCGTCGCGCAGCGCCATGTCCGCGGCCAGTATCGATCCGCCCGCGGCCAGCCAGAACGCCTTCACCAGCTCCGGCGAGTACGGCACTTCCATCTGCTGCTCTTCCAGCGCAGAGAGCGTCCCTGTCTTGAGCTTCTGCACGTATTCGCGCGTGTGCACCAGCAGAATGTCTTCATCGTGCGCCGGCTTGGGCGTGATGAAATCTCTCGGCTCGGCCAGACCGCTCTCCAGCAGGCGCTTATGGATCATCCGGTATTTCTCTGCCGGGAAAACATGGGCGCCGATTGGCAGATAGTAATCTTCGCTATAGACCAGTTTGAAAGGAAGCATTGCCCGATAAGGGTAACGCTTCGCACCTTTTGCCGCAAAGCCTGCGCTAGGCCGAACCCGGCCTGCTGGTGGCAATTTCCATCCCGGAGTCGTACCATTTCGAATCGCGATTTTGCGACGGAGGTTCCCCATGGTCTTCGGCATGTCTCTGGCAACCTACACTTTGATTCACGTGATCATCAGCCTGATCGGCATCGGTTCGGGCCTGATCGTTTTGTTCGGGATGTTCGGCGGCAAGCGGCTCGATGGCATGACCGCGCTCTTTCTGGCAACGACGATCCTGACCAGCCTGACCGGCTTCGGCTTCCCCTTCCAGCACGTTACGCCCGGGATCATTCTTGGGATTTTGTCTTTGGTAGTTCTTGCCATCGCAGTCCCGGCCCGCTACTCATTTCACATGGCTGGCAAATGGCGCGCCATTTACGTGGTGACCGCCGTGATCGCGCTGTACTTTAATTGCTTCGTGCTGATCGCGCAGAGTTTCCTGAAGATTCCGGCGCTGCACGCGCTGGCGCCAAAAGGAAACGAGCCGCCGTTTGCAATAGCACAGGGAATCCTGCTGGTACTGTTCATCGTGGCGGGAATCAGGGCCGTGAAAAAGTTCCACCCTGAGCAGGTGCTCAGCGTGGCGCGGGCGGCTTAAGCGCGGAAAATCGTGAGCCCGAATCCGCGCTTGATGAATCTAAACTAATCTCCGGGCGTAGCTCGCTTTGCTATCGCCCGGCCTGATCGTAACCAAGACTCATTTGAGGTTTGCCGGATGTGCAGAAACATCAAGACACTATTCAACTTCGATCCGCCTGTGACCAAGGAAGAAGTCCAGGCCGCATCACTTCAGTTCGTAAGAAAGATCACCGGCTTCAACAAGCCGTCCAAGGCCAATGAAGCGGCCTTCCAGACAGCGATTGATGAAATCGCCGCCATCTCCAACCGGCTGCTCCGCTCGCTTGAGACCACCGCGCCGCCCAAGAATCGCGAAGAAGAAGCCGCCAAAGCCAGGGCCCGCGCGGCTGAGAGATTCGGCACGTAGGTCACGATCGATAAAACCAGCGGAACCCAGTGCTGCTTGGTTTATGCTGAAAGTCGGCAGTCACGCTATCAAGAACTTACTTTCCTCTTGAGGAGTTGATGATGAAAGAAATCAACGCTTACCTGATCTTTAACGGAAACTGCAGCGAAGCCATGACCTTTTATCAGAAGTGCCTTGGGGCCGATCTGCAAATGCTGCCATTCTCAGACGCTCCGGGCGGCAATATTCCAGAAGAGGCCCGTGACCGCGTGATGCACGCCAGGCTGGTCAAGGGCCCGACCGTGATCATGGCGTCGGACAATATGCCGGGCATGCCCTTTCAGCAGGGCAGCAATTTTTTCATCAGCCTGAATTGCGACGATGCGCAAGAGGTGGAGAACCTGTTTAGCTCCCTCTCAGAGAAGGGCCAGGTCAAGCAGTCGCCGCAGGAAACTTTCTGGGCCGCACGCTTTGCCATGTTTGCGGACCAGTTTGGAATCAACTGGATGCTCAATTCCTACAAACCTCCACAGCAATAGCTGAATGTGCTCGGGGAAATCGAGGCCTTGAATGCCTGGGTGACGTTCTCCGGATGGAGAGATCCGCGCGGCGTGCGGCTTTGCCGTCCCCGCAAACGGCTTCAACTTTGCTAAAATCTATTGGTAAGCGAAACTTTCCCGTCCGGATTTCCCAGACTCATTTGTAGAAGACTATTTTTGGACTGCGAAAAACC
Source organism: Candidatus Angelobacter sp. (assembly GCA_035703825.1). Classification (GTDB taxonomy): domain Bacteria; phylum Acidobacteriota; class Terriglobia; order Terriglobales; family Acidobacteriaceae; genus Angelobacter. Next base: position 9,074 of record DASSXL010000231.1, on the reverse strand, counting down.
ACTACGGGCGAGGAGTGTGCATTTCACGTGAAGCGTGGCAAGACAGCAGTGATTGTGGGCGCCCAGTGGGGCGACGAAGGCAAAGGCAAAATTGTCGACGTGCTCTCGCACAATTTTTCCGTGGTGGCGCGTTATGCCGGGGGGCATAATGCCGGGCACACCGTCATTATCAAGGGCAAGAAATTTGTGCTGCAGCTTGTGCCCTGCGGCGTGCTGCGCAAAGGCTGCCGCTCGGTCATCGGCAATGGCGTGGTGCTTGATCCGCTGGCCTTTCTGAAGGAAGTAAAGATGCTGCGCGAAGCCGGCGTGCAGGTGGATGGAAACCTTTTTGTCTCTAACCGCGCCCACGTGATCCTGCCGTACCACCGCATGATTGAAATGGGCGCGGAGAACGCTCCCGGACGCGTGAAGATCGGTACCACATCGCGCGGCATCGGCCCGGCTTATGAAGACAAGATGGGCCGCCGTGGGCTGCGCGTGGCCGATCTGCTGGACTCGAATTTGCTCAAATCGACGATCGAAAACGCCTGCCGCGAAAAGAACATGATCGCGCACGCGCTCTTCAATTCTGATCCGCTCGATCCAGACAGCATGTACGCCGAATACGCAGAGGCCGCCAAGCAGATTGGGCCGTTCGTTGCCGATACCGCCGTGCTGCTGAACCGGGCATTGGCGGAAGGCGGATCTGTGATGTTTGAAGGCGCGCAGGCCACCATGCTTGATATCGATCACGGAACTTATCCTTTTGTAACGTCATCAAGCTGCACCGCGGGCGGCGCGGCCACTGGGACCGGAGTTCCGCCGAACGCGATCCAAAATGTCATCGGGGTAACCAAGGCTTATTGCACGCGAGTGGGTGGCGGGCCGTTTCCCAGCGAGGTTGAAGGCCCAGTCGCAGACCAACTCCGCGCGCGCGGCAATGAGTACGGCGCAGTCACCGGACGCCCCCGCCGCTGCGGCTGGATTGACCTGCCTCTTCTCCGCTATGCGCAGATGATCAATGGCGTGAACTGGTGGGTGGTCACCAAGCTCGACGTGCTCGACGTGCTCGACGAAGTGCCCGTTTGCGTGGGTTACAAGGTCAAAGGCAAAAAAGTTGACTCTATTCCCGCACTGGCCACCGGCTTTGAGCAGGTGCAACCAGTCTATGAAAAGATGCCGGGCTGGAAGAAATCCACTGAGGGCGCGGCCAGCTTTGACGATCTGCCGAAGAAGGCCCAGGAGTATCTCCGCTTCATCGAGCGGGAGAGCGGAGCGAAAATCGGGATGGTCTCCACCGGCCCGGAGCGCGACCAGACCATGCTGCTGCCGGAATTTGAAGCGGGGGTCATCGCCCCCGACGCAAAAGCTGTGCCACAGAAAGGCGCCAAGGCCAAATGATCTGCTGATCGACCCATTCAGCGCCCCGGCTACGGTTTACCTTTGGAAATGCGGGCACGGTCAATGGCCCCGACCGCAACCGACAAAGCTGCGCGCCTTGCCTCATCTTCCGAGGGATATTCGTCGCCTGTCTCTTCCCCGACAGGAATTCTGCGTCCATCATCCAGCAACTCGGCCTTCGCTTTCCAGCCACCAGAGTCTGGTTTCAAGGTAGTTACAACAATCCGTCGCCCGTAATACTTTTCCTCATATTCCATAGCATGATTTTACCTTCAGTCGAACCGCGCGGCATCAATCTTGCTGCGGCAGGCCTGAACTATCTCTCATGTGCTATCCGATTTCTTATAGTTCTTTAAGATTATTTAATCTTAGGGTTAACCCTATCTATTACGTTTTCTTCTTTGTGGACCCTGTAATACAGGTATGCGTTTTCCCGGTTGCCACAGGGACCATCTTGTTACGTAAGGAGAAAACAAAATGGCCGACCCAAAAGGATTTCCCTCATTGAGAGCGTCTCTCGAATCAATTCAATCCGCAAATCATGCCGATTTTGCTGCAAGAGCTGAGAGCAAAGTGGCTCACGAAGATGCTTTTTCAGAGATGAAAACACACATTCTGAATCTCTATCGGAATGTCGAAACGCCACATAGTTTCATGGATGAAGGCGCGATTTTCGATTGCATTCCCACCGAACAGCAGCCTGCCCTGCGCGGTTCAAAAGGGCCGGTGCCAAAGCCGCCGGATGCGCCGCCGCACGAAATAGCCAGTCATTCCCGGAATGAACGAAGAGATCTTCTCGTCGAATCACCACTCAGCCCCAACAAAAAAGACCGGCATGGCAACGTGATGCATTGTCCGCCGGGCACAATTCCCATGCGCCGTGTGACTCTGGAAAACCTAAGCCGTTTTCCGACGTTGAAGGATTTTTTCCGCAAGGCCCCTCACAAGGCGATGGCCCATCCTCGACCTTCCATTGAAATACCCGGGCCAGGCGCAAGCCATCGTTGGGCGCATGCGTATCAGCCTGTGGCCAACGGCGGCGGACATAGTTACTTGAACATCTGGCAACCACATATTGGTCCTGGCCAGGTTTTTTCCCTGTCGCAGCACTGGTATGTTGGCGGCAGCGGAGCAAACCTGCAGACTGCCGAATGTGGCTGGAATGTCTACCCGGGATTGTACGGCGGCGATCCCCGGCCACATTTGTTTACCTATTACACCGCGGACGATTACCAAACCACTGGCTGTTACAACTTGACCTGCGGGGCCTTTGTCCAAATCGGATCTTCGTTTGCACCCGGCATGGCTGTAGGCCCAATCAGCGTGAGCGGCGGGCCGCAGTATGTCTTCGAGTTGGCATATTGGCATACGGGCGGGCGGTGGTGGCTCTATTACAATGGAACGTCGGGAAGCAATGCCATTGGATACTATCCGGACACGCTCTACAAAGGCGGCGCGCTCACCGTGCAGGCCAGCGAGATCGACTACGGTGGCGAAACTGTGGGAACTACCACGTTTCCACCGATGGGAAGCGGCGCCTTTGCCAACACAGGGTTTGGGCACGCCGCGTATCAGCGTACCATCGGCTACTGGACTCCAGCCGGCGGCGCGATGATCAACGCCAATTTGACTCCGTCAGCATCGTGGCCCAGTTGCTACACCGCTCAGGTGAATCTTTACGGCTCGCCGTGGTCTGAAGCGCTGTGGTTTGGCGGTCCAGGAGGAAGTTGCTAGCCCTCTTTTTGCGCAAGCGTACACGGTTGGTCACGCAGACCGGATGCATTTCAGAAAAGCGATGACGGTTTGAAGCTTTTCGTGCCAACCTGAGACTGACAGATTACGCCGCAATGCCTGATAAACTTGCCCCAGCCATGCGCATGGCTGGGGCTTATTTCAGAAGGTGCGTCCTGCGTGGACAATGAGAGCCCTCCTGTTGAGGCCGATGAGAACCGAGCGCAGAGATCCAGTTGAGAAACTCTATCGAGGAAGGCCAAATGATCGTTCTAAAGGTTGACATGCTGGTAAAGCCCGGGACTGAAGGCAAATGCCGCGAGTACATTCACATCCTGCAGCAGCATTCGCGCCAGGAGCCCGGCTGCCTGCTGTACATCGGCCACCAGTCGACGGAAGACCCGCGCAAATTTCTTTTCTACGAGCAATATAAGGATGAGGCTGCCCTTCAGGCCCACCGCAACGCTCCCTACTTCAAGCAATATGTCATCGGCGGGCTGGATACGATCATGGAGCATAGAAGCCGCGATCTATATCACACCCTGGATTAAAAATTCCCCTAACCAAATCCGGCCATGCTAGTCTCACCTCCATCGGGCAGCAGTGTGCCAAATCCACTCTCGCGAGGCTCTCATGAACATAGCCCTCCTGGATTTCCGCCAAGCCATCCGGAACATGAGAAAGAACCATGGCTCAACCTTTCTGGCGGTTCTCATGCTTGCCGTGGGGATTGGCGCCACAACGGCCATCTTCAGCGTGTTCTATTCGGTGCTGCTGCAGCCGCTGCCCTTTCCTGAGCCTTCGCGGTTGGTGAACCTTTGGGAGTCGCGTACCGGCAACCAGTGGAACCAGGCCACTTTCACCGAAGCCAATTTCTGGGATGTTCAGGCGCGCAACCGGACATTTGAAGGCATTGCAGCCTTTCATCCTCTTACCGCCAACCTGATCAGCGCCGGCGAACCGGAGCAGATTGAAGGCGGCTCCATTTCGGCGGGATTTTTCCGCGTGCTGGGCGTGAAGATGGCCGCCGGACGCGACTTTCTTTCCGAAGAAGACCAGCCCGGTCATGACAATAACATGATGCTGCTGCGCAACCGATTCTGGAAGACGCACTTCAACGGCGACCCGCAGATCGTGGGCAAGACCGTCCGTCTGAATGACAAGTCTTTTACCGTTGTAGGCGTCCTGCCGCCCGGCGAACCCTGGCTTGATGCTGCCGATGTCTTCATTCCTTTTGTCCGTCGCGCGAATCCCGATCGCGGCAGCTTTGAGTTCGTGGTAATCGGACGGCTCAAAGATGGCGTGAGCCTGCAAGCGGCCAAGGCGGATGCTCAGGCTATCGCCAACTCACTGGCCAATGACTTTCCCAAGAACGACAAGGGCATGGGCATCGTTTTGACCTCGTCAGACACGTGGCTTGCCGATAGGGACTTGCGTAGCAAACTCTGGGTCTTGCTGGGCGCCGTGGGATTTCTTCTGCTGATTGCCTGCGTGAATCTGGCCAACCTTCTGCTGGCCAAAGCTACGGGGCGCACGCGCGAGATCGCTGTTCGCGTCGCGCTGGGCGCCAGCCGCGCACGCATCTTTCGCATGGTGCTCACTGAGTCGCTGGTGCTTGGCTTCACTGGCGCGATCTTCGGCGTCTTCCTTGCGATGGCCGCTCTCGCCGCTATCAAGAGCGCCAACCCCGGCGGCATTCCCCGCATTGATGAAGTCGGCATCAATCCCTGGGTGCTCGCGTTCACGCTGCTGGCCGCCGTGCTGACGGGTATTCTTTCCGGACTGGTGCCCGCGTTTCATGCGCCCTACAAGCAAATCGTCGCCGGACTGCGTGAAGGCGAGCGAAGCCAGGCCGGCTCACGCGCACAGAAAAGACTGCGCTCCGTGCTGGTGGCGGCTGAGGTCGCGCTCTCACTCATGCTGCTGGTGGGCGCAGGTCTGCTGATACGGAGCTTTGATCGCCTGCTGCGCGTGGATCGCGGCTTCCAGTCAGAAAATCGTCTGCTCGTCGCAGTCAACATCCCGAAATCATACAGAGAGCACGCCGACGATCTGATCAACAGCTATCTTGATCGCGTCCGCACTCTGCCGGGTGTTGAGTCAGTGGCAGCAATGAACTCTCGCCCAATCGTGGGCTGGGACCCGGGCATGGGCATCGCGGCGGCCGAGCGGCCCAACGGCGATAGCAGCGGCCACTCCCCCTGGGCCGGCTGGCGGCTCGTAAGCGGAGAATATTTTCACACCATGGGTATTCCCCTGCTCAAGGGCCGCACCTTCAACCAACATGATCAAATGGGCAAGCCCTGGCGCGTCATGGTCAGCAAGCGCCTGGCCGATACGCTCTGGCCGGGCGAAGATCCCGTTGGCCACCAGGCCCTGTTGTGGAAAGGACAGGAGGGCGCTCCCGCCGAGGTAATTGGCGTGGTGGGCAATCAACGCGAACGCGGGCTTGACTCTGACCCCACTCTCACCGTCTATCTACCTTCTTACGGATCGGGCGCGGGACCGGTTCAGTTTGCCATACACACCGCAAGCTCTCCGACGGCGCTCACGCCGTCCCTGCGCTCAATTCTGAAGGAACTTGATCCAAATTTGCCGCTCTCCAACATTCAGACCATGGATGAGGTGGTTTCGCAGTCCGTTGCGCCGCGCCGCTTCAACATGTTTCTGTTGTCGATCTTTGCCGCCGTCGCGCTGTTGCTGGCTCTGGTTGGCGTCTATGGAGTGCTGGCATATTCCGTGGGGCGGCGGACCGCGGAAATCGGTTTGCGAATCGCTCTTGGCGCAACTCCCCGGAGCGTACTAACGCTGATCGTAGGGCAGGGTATGCGTCCTATCGTGCTGGGCATCGCCATCGGCATGGCCGGGGCCGTTGGGCTCTCGCACTTTGTGAGCAGTCTGCTGTTCAACGTCAAGCCTGTAGATCCGCTGACCTATGGCGCGGTGGCGCTGCTGGTGGCGGTTGCGGCATTGCTTTCATGCTATGTGCCCGCGCTTCGAGCTTTGCGTGTTGATCCAGTGGCGGCCCTACGGCAAGAATGATTGTGCATGGGGTGGATTAGAGTGCGCCGCCGCTCTGTTAAAATCCTCACGCCGTGCCGAATCATGCAGCGCTCTTTCCGCGCAACTTCAAAAAGCAATATCCCAATGCTGTCTCCGGAGAGGGCAGCTGGATCACCGCCGCTGACGGCAGAAAATATTTGGACGTGGCTGGACAGGCTGCGGTAGTCAACATCGGCCACGGTGTGACTTCCGTCGCAAGGGCAATGGCCGAGCAGGCATCGCAGCTAGCTTTCGCGCACAGTTCACAGTTTCATACTGCCGCGTCTGAGAAACTTGCTGCACGTCTGCTTGCTCTGGCGCCGGAAAGCATGCGACGCGGAGGCCGAGTTTATTTCTGTTCGGGCGGCTCTGAAGCCAATGAGACCGCCATCAAGTTGGCGCGCCAGTATTTCCTCGAGTGCGGACAACCGGAGCGTTTTCGCGTGGTTAGCCGGCGGCAGAGTTACCACGGCAGCACTCTGGGCGCGATGGCCATGAGCGGCAACCTGGCCCGGCGCTCGCCGTACCAGCCGTTGCTGCCGGAGTGGGGACACATTGATCCATGCTTCTGCCGTCGTTGTCCTCTGGGAATGAATTTTCCTGAATGCCGGTTGGCTTGCGCTGAAGAACTGGAAACGCTGCTACGCGACGACCGCGAGAAGTCCATCGCGGCATTTATTTTTGAACCTGTTGTCGGCGCGACTCTGGGCGCGGCTGTTCCGCCCGATGGCTATGTTCAACAGATCGCCGAAATCTGCCGGCGCAATGGTGCCCTGCTGATCGCCGACGAAGTAATGACCGGCATGGGCCGCACCGGCAAACCATTCGCGGTCGACCATTGGAGCATTGCGCCGGACATGATCACCTTTGGCAAGGGCGCAGCCAGCGGATATGCGCCGCTCGGCGGGGTGATTGTCGGCCCGCGCGTGGTAGAAGCTTTTGAACGAGGTTCAGGCGCGTTTCAACACGGCTTTACCTACCAGAACCATCCTGTGTCGATGGTGGCGGGCAACGCGGTGCTGGATGTGCTGGAAGAACAGAAGCTTTTTGCGCGCGTAACGGATGCAAGTCGAGACCTTTTTGCCGCGCTTGAGCCGCTCAGACAACATCCTCACGTCGACGATGTCCGCGGCCTGGGCCTGCTGGCAGGCATTGAATTCGTAAAAGATAAAAACACGCGCGCGCCGTTTCCGCGCGAAGAAAACATTTCCGGCAAAATCTTTCAGGCTGCCATGGATGAAGGCGTTCTTACTTATCCAACGCAGGGCTGCGTGGACGGCGTGAACGGCGACCACATCCTGCTGGCGCCGCCATTTATCATCAGCAGCGAAGAATGCCACGTGGCGGCGCGGGCGATTGCGGCAGCCATGGAAAAACTTTTTACCGTGCGGTAAGACGAATCCCATTACGCCGATAGGAGTTGAACGTCCTTGAGGGAATCATGACAAGAGTCTTTAAGTTGCGTGCCGCGCACTTTGCTCTGGCGATCCTGCTTGTGCCCGTATTGGCAGGCATGCAGGGGGCAAACCCGCCAGGAAAGAGCACGTCCATCCTGGGCTTCACGCCGGCCGGTTCTGCGATGGAGCGCCACGTTGAAGAAGAATTCCTCCAAATTCCTTCGCCCGAACGGGCGCGCGAATGGCACCGTTACCTGACAGCAGAGCCGCATCCAGCCGCGTCGGCCCGCAACAATGAACTGGCGGACTACATCGCCGACCAGTGGCGGCAGCAGGGATGGGAAGACGTGGTGCTGCGCAAGTACGAAGTTCTGCACTCCTCGCCGCGTGAGATCGCGCTGGAGATGGTGGCCCCGGTGCACTACAAAGCCACATTACGGGAAGACGCCTATGACGCCGATCCCGACACGAAAAACCCGCGCGTCTCCCAGGCGTACCTTGGATACTCGGCATCGGGCGAGGTCACTGCCGAAGTCGTCTATGCGCACAGCGGCAACCCGGAAGACTACGCTCTGCTGCGGCGCAAAGGCATCAGCGTGAAAGGCAAGATTGTTCTGGTGCGCTATTCGAATCCTTATAGCTATCGCGGCTTCAAGGCGCTTACGGCGGAACGCGAAGGCGCGGCAGCAATGCTGGTTTATTCTGATCCGGCAGAAGACGGCTACAAGCGTGGAAAAGTTTTTCCCGAGGGTCCCTGGGGGCCGGAGAGCCACATCCAGCGCGGCGCGATTACCTACGACTTTATTGTGCCGGGCGATCCCACCACGCCAGGCTGGGCTTCTATTGCCGGCGCAAAACACATGCCAACTGCAGAAGCACGGTCGCTGCCCAAGATCATGGCGTTGCCGCTTTCCTGGCATGACGCCAAGCCGCTGCTGGAAAACATGAACGGCCCCAAAGCGCCGAAGAGCTGGAAAGGCGCGCTGCCCATTCAATACCGGCTCACCGGCAGCGTGAAGGCCCATTTGAAAATCGACATGGACACCAGCATCCAGCCCTACACGGTGGTAGAAGCGCGCATACGCGGCAGCGAGTTTCCCGACGACTGGGTCCTGCTCGGCAACCACCGCGACGCCTGGGCGTTTGGCGGCGTTGATCCTTCGAGCGGCACCGCATCCATGCTGGAACTTTCACGCGCGCTGGGCGAGTTGAAAAAGAATGGTATGCGTCCGCGACGCACGCTGGTGATCTGCAGCTGGGATGGAGAAGAATACGCGCTCACCGGCTCAACCGAATGGGGAGAGCAGTTTGGCGACGAGCTGAAGAAAAACCTGGTCGCTTATATAAATGTCGATTCATCCGCTTCAGGCCCGGCCAACCGCACCGGCAACGCCGTGCCGGACTTCCATGCTGATGCTGTTGCTTCCCTGGCGCCGATGATCGTGGAAGCCTCACACAGCCTGAGGGTCCCGACCGGCGAGCCTCTCTACGACGTCTGGCGCCAGACGCGCGCCCAGGAAGAAA
>DASSXL010000073.1:0-7959 GCA_035703825.1 Candidatus Angelobacter sp. | reverse complement strand
GTTGGTCTGGTCCATGAACTGGGAGAGCTGCGATGATCCAAAGAACTCGCGGATCGCTGCCATTACCGGCTTGGCGTTTACCAGGTCATGCGGCATGGCCGTGGACATTTCCTGGTACACGCTCATCTTTTCCTTGATCGCACGTTCCATGCGGACCAGGCCGATGCGGAACTGGTTTTCCATCAGTTCGCCCACCGCGCGCACGCGGCGATTGCCCAGGTGATCGATGTCGTCCACCGCGCCAATGCTCTTGCGCAGCTTCAACAGGTAGCGGATGGTCGCGTAAAAATCTTCGGGATCAAGCGTCCGCTTATCCAGCCCTGTGGCTTCGTTGCGGTCATACAGCTTGATGTTGAACTTCAAACGGCCCACGCGGCTGAAGTCGTACTTGCGCGGATCGAAGAACATTCCGTGGAAGAGCGCGGTTGCCGTGTCCAGCGTCGGCGGATCGCCCGGACGCAGCTTGCGGTAGATTTCGATCAACGCTTCCTGCGGCGTCTTGACTGAGTCACGGCGCAGCGTCGCGCTGATCACGTTGCCCACATCGTCACGCTCCGGGAAGAAGACGTGAATATCTTCTACGCCGGCGTCCATGATTTTGCTGAGCTTGTCTGCCGTAACTTCGCTGTTGGCTTCCAGCAACACTTCGCCGCTCGCCGTGTCAATGATATCGGCTGCGGTAAATGCGCCTTCCAAGTCAGTCGTATCTATGTCGATCTCGCTGATCTTGGCCTTCTGGATTTCTTTCAGCACGGCCGGCGTGATCTTGCGGCCGGAGTGGGCAATCTCATGCCCGCTCTTGTCCTTAATGCTGTGCGCCAGCTTCAGCCCCAGCAGGTTCGTCGGCTTCTCAATGGCGCTTTCCAGTGTCCAGCGCAGCTTCTTCTCTTTCAAGCTGATGCGGTCAACGGTATAGAACGTGCGGAGAATGTCTTCGTCGGCGCGCAGGCCCAATGCGCGCAAAAAGATCGTGCCCAGGAATTTGCGCTTGCGATCAATGCGGACGTAAAGAACGTTCTTCTGGTCGTATTCAAACTCAACCCATGAACCGCGGTAGGGAATGATCTTGCCGAGGAAATAGGTGCGGTTGTTGGCCGTCTCAAAGAAGACGCCGGGCGAGCGGTGTAACTGGCTCACGATCACGCGTTCGGTGCCGTTGATGATGAACGTCCCGTTCTGCGTCATCAGCGGTATGTCGCCAAAAAATACTTCCTGCTCCTTGATGTCGCGAATGCTCTTGTTGCCGGTCTCAGGATCTTTGTCGTAGATGGTAAGGCGGATGGTGACCTTGAGCGGCGCGGAGTAAGTCATGCCGCGCTCTTCGCACTCGGCCACGTCATATTTCAACTGCAGGCCTACGGGATCGCCGCACTTGTTGCAGAAGTCAGGCGTGTTGGCGTTGTAGGTGCCGCACTTCTGGCAGAGCACGTCGCCGGGATGGAACGGATCGGTGATCACCGTGTTGCCGCAATTGCGGCACGTGGTGCGCAGGTGATGGAGCCCCTTCAGGTGGCCGCATTTACACTCCCAGTTGCCAATGGCAAAATCGACAAAGGCCAGCTCGGACACATTGCGGAAGTCGGTGATGGGGAAAACGGATTGAAACACTGATTGGAGGCCGCTGTCGTCACGCTCGCTCGGCAGCTTATCCATCTGCAGAAAACGGTCGTAAGAACGCTTCTGCACCTCGATCAGGTTCGGGATCTGGAGAGCCACCGGAATTTTGGAGAAATCGAGACGGTAACGTGCGGCGCCATTCTTGTTCGGCATGTATAACTCCTAAGACTTTTCTGCCCCATCTCGCGTTAGTGCGAGTGAAGCGGCTTGCGCGAAGATTGTTCTTCGCCAAAAGCAAACCTTCAGGCATTAGCTGGCGGTCGATCCATTGCAAGGCGGAAAAAACGAATCGCGCCAACAAAGACAAGAGTCTCCGTCGACGCCGTCACAGCGTTGTGCGATATCTAAAATGTTTTTATCTGCGCCCGTCTGAATAGACCGTTCTTTGTCCGCCCAATGCGAACCTGTTCATAAGAACAACAACTGGCAGGTCTGGCTACGACTCCGAGCAAGGCGAATATTGCGGGAGCACCACGCCTGTCCTGCGTCAAAAAAAAGACTTGTAAATACCGGTTTGGAGAAGAACTACCGTATCTATTTGATAATAGTAGTGTACTCCAGGATTCAAACTTATGAAAGACCCTAACTCTCCTTACAGGGAACTCGGGTGGTTCCTGCTGCCCCTTGTTTCCCTTTAGGGTTCCGGGACCGCCTGCGGCACTCCGGAATAACGGGTTGGCGGGCATAAAGCCCGCCGATCCGCTACCTTAGGTGAACCAGCTACTTAATCTCGACCGTCGCCCCTGCGTCGGTAAACTTCTTCTTGATCGTTTCCGCCTCTTCCTTGGAAACGTTCTCTTTCACGTTCTTGGGTGCGCCATCCACCAGGTCCTTGGCTTCCTTCAGGCCCAGGCTGGTGACTTCACGTACCGCTTTGATTACATTGATCTTATTAGCGCCGGCGCCAGTCAGGACCACGGTAAATTCGGTCTTTTCCTCAGCCGCTGCCGCGCCCGCTGCCGCTCCACCGCCGGCCATCATCACCGGGGCTGCTGCCGCTGCGGAAACGCCCAGACGCTCCTCAAGCTTCTTTACGAGCTGGGCCGCGTCGAGCAGGCTCAACCCTACGATTGAATCTTCTAACTGCTGCAGATCTGCCATGTGTATCTCCACTCTTTCGTCAGTTTTGTGCTGATTCGCCGTTTCCGCCCACCGTGTTCCAATGCGCCCAGACTAGCGCCACGTTGAACCTCTTACGGCGATGAACTCATACCTGAAGGCCGCACTACGTCCCCCAGAAAACCCTGTTAATCCGTTACCTGGCTGTTCACTGCCGTCGGCTCCGCCGCTGCTGCGACCGGTGCCGCGCCGGTTGCTCCGTCCGCTTCCTTGAACTTTTTCTTCTCCACGCCCTGGCTTACCACCACAGCCAGGTCTCGGCCCACGGCATTCATCACCGTGACCAGGCGCTGCGCCGGAGCATTGATCAGGAACAGCAGCTTGGAGTAAATCTCTTCCTTCGATGGCATGGTGGCCAGCGCTTTGATCTCTTTCATCGAGATCACGCGGCCTTCCAGCACGCCCGCCTTGAAGGAGTATTCCGGATTGTCGTCAACGTACTTGCTCAGCGCCTTGGCCAGCGCGACCGGGTCGCCGCTGGTGTATGCGATCGACGTGACGCCTTTCAGCCCCTTCAGCGCTTCGGCTACCTGTGTGCCTTCCGACGCGCGCTTGGCCAGCGTGTTTTTCACTACCTGATAGCGTCCGCCCGCCGTGCGCACCGTCTTGCGCAGCTCAAAATCCTTTGACACCGTAAGCTTGGAGAAGGTGCCCACGATCATGCTGCTGGCCTTTTGCAGGTCCTGGTTCAGCTTTTCAATCTGTTCCGCTTTTTTTGCTTTTGTGACCGCCATCTTTGATCCTCTTCTGTCCAGAACTTTTTGTTTGCCGAGCACTCAGCATTCGGCCCCTGACCATTGTTTGCCTCTCAGCAAGCTCTTAACCGTCCACTGGCTGAATGCTGATTGCTGATTGCTCTTTTACGCCTTGGCCGCTGTCTCCACCGGAGTGGTATCCACTGAAATCCCCGGGCCCATCGTGGACGAGATGTATGCGCCCTTGATGTACTTGCCCTTGGCGGCGGAAGGCTTGGCCTTCACCACGCTTGTAATTACGGCTGTGGCGTTTTCCACCAGCTTGTCTGGCGTGAATGAAATCTTGCCTACCGGCACATGCACCAGCGCGGTCTTGTCCGTGCGGAATTCAACCTTGCCGGCCTTGATCTCTTTCACCGCATTGGCGATGTCGAAGGTCACAGTGCCGGTCTTCGGATTGGGCATCAGGCCCTTGGGGCCAAGGACTTTGCCCAGCTTACCTACTGACTTCATCATGTCCGGCGTGGAGATCACCGCGTCAAAATCCGTCCAGCTCTCTTTCTGGATCTTTTCCACCATCTCCTCGCCGCCAACGATGTCGGCCCCGGCGGCTTCAGCTTCGCGGACTTTTTCTCCGCTGGCGATCACCAGGACTTTTTTCGACTTACCCAAACCGTGCGGCAGAACCACTGTTCCACGGACCATCTGGTCAGCGTGTTTCGGATCGACACCCAGGCGGAGCGTGACTTCCACCGTCTCGTCAAACTTGGCGAACTTCACTTTCTGGAGCAGCGGCACAGCATCGCTCAATAGATACTGGCGCTTCTCGATTGCAGCGCGCGACTTCGTTATGTTCTTTCCTGCTTTGCGACTCATTGTGTTTCCTTATCTCCCACCGCTTCGCAAACATTCTGCGGGCCGTGGTAACAGATATTTAACTTAACCAACCGAGTTCTTTCGATATTCGCCGAACTTGTTGCACAAACTTGTGGTCTGGTCTCTTTTCGTCAATTACTTCGACCGGTTGAAGCGCCCAGCGATAAATCTGTTTGACGCCACCAATCCCACGCTTGAAAGCGCGAGCGTGCTTCAAAGCGTTATCAGTCGTGGGTGCATCCGACAACACCACTCGCAACTCATCATCCGACCACGGCTTTCCTTTGTCCTCTGTACTCCAATCGTCATGCTCTTCTTGAAACTGAAGGAAGGCATTAGAGTATTGTCGGCGAAGCTCAGCGGTTCCCAAATGCTTGTTTTCGCTGAGAATCCCTAAAAAAGCCTTTTTTACAGCCGTGCTTGGCATTTATTCCTACCTGATTGCTACCCTACAACTTCAATTCCCATGCTGCGCGCCGTGCCTTTTACGCTCTTGATCGCCGTTTCCAGCGACGCGGCGTTCAGGTCCGGCATTTTCTGCTTGGCGATATCGGCAACCTGCTTCTCCGTGACCTTGCCGACTTTGTCCTTATTCGGCGCGCCTGAACCTTTGGCGATGCCCGCGGCGCGCTTCAGCAGAATCGATGCCGGCGGCGTCTTGGTGATGAACGTGAAAGAGCGGTCGGTATAGACCGTGATCACCACCGGGATAATCAGCCCCGCCATTTCCTTGTTGGAGGTGCGGGCATTGAACTGTTTGCAGAACTCCATGATGTTGATCTGCGCCTGGCCCAGCGCCGGGCCGACGGGGGGAGCCGGCGTCGCCTTGCCGGCTTCAATCTGCAACTTAACGGATGTCTGTACTTTTTTCGGTGCCATCTGTCGTTTACCTAAGTCCTTTTTTGCAGGTTCTGCCGCTCACGCTCTCAACCGTCATCCTGCTTTTGTCTTTGTGGACCGCAGGCGTCCTCGCCTGCGAATCTTCTTTTCCCTGAAGAGCATTTCAGCTCATAGGGCTCCCTCGCTACGCTCGGGATAAAACCAAACTTACGCCGCTACTTTCTCCACTTGCCCGAACTCCAGCTCCACCGGAGTCGCGCGGCCAAAAATCGTCACCATCACCTTCAAGGTCTCGCGATCTTCATTCACTTCGTCTACCGTGCCGTTGAAATTCGCAAACGGCCCATCGGTGATGCGGACAGTCTCGTTCTTTTCAAACTTCACGCGGATCTTGGGCTTGTCTTTGCCCACGTTCACGCGATAGATAATCTGGTTGACCTCGTCTTCGGTCAGCGGCGTTGGATCGTTTGCCGTCCCCACAAAGCCCGTAACCCGCGGCGTTGATTTCACCACATGCCACACATGGTCGCCTTCGCCTCCGGTGCGAAAGCCCGTCAGGTCCATCTGCACCAGCACATATCCGGGATAAAACATCCGCTCCACCGTATATTTCTTGCCATTGCGGATCTCCGTCACCGGCTCCGTGGGAATCACGACCTTGCCGATTTTTTCTCCCAGGCCAAACGCCTGGATGCGCGATTCCAGTGATTCCTTCACTTTGCGTTCAAAACCCGAATAACTGTGGATGATGTACCACTTCATGTTCGGGTTCGTGTTCTCCGGCGGAGGCGGCTGTTCGCCTTCCGGTGGAGTCGCGTTGATGTTCTCTTCTGTCATGCTTGCCAACTTGGCTTTCCGGTGTTTCCTACCGCACGCGGTGGTGCAACACCCAATTAATTCCGGACGCAATCACCTGGTCAATCACAAAAAAATAAATTCCGAAGAGAATGACCGTGATAATCACCACCGTCGTAGTGGCCTGGACTTCTTTTCTGCTTGGAAAAGTAACTTTCCGCATCTCATTGCGGACGTCGGTGAGAAAGCCCTTTATGCGCGCAGGAAACTGCGTCACCTTATTGCCCTGGTCTTCGCGCGCCATCGTTACTGCCTTCGCCATTGGTTCCTTCCTTGTCCCGCCATGTTTCGGCCGGCTTTCCAAATCTGGCAGGGGCGGAGGGATTCGAACCCCCAAGTCCGGTTTTGGAGACCGGCAGTTTAGCCGTTGAGCTTACGCCCCTAATTCTTCAAAGGCTCCGCAATCCACTTCGCTACGCTCAGTGTGCTTCGCCCTCACGCTTTGCTCGCGCTCAACGGCGCTCGCTCCGCGTTTCACCCGGCCTGTAGCAGCATCGAAAGTGGCTGAATGCTGACGGCTGAGTGCTGATTACTACTTAACTTCCTTATGCCCTGTGTGCTTGCGGCACCGCTTGCAGAACTTTTTGAACTCCAGCCGTCCCGTCGTCGTCTTCTTGTTCTTGGTGGTCGAGTAGTTCCGCTCTTTGCAGTCGCCGCACTGTAACGTAACAATTTCTCTCATAAAAATCAGCCTTTAGCTCTTAGCCATTGGGCTCTTAGCTCGATCTTGCAAGAGCGAACAGCATGGCCGGAATTTCTGTCTTCGTTGGTTTTGGGTTTTCAAATTACCCAATTACCAAATTGCTGGACCGCAGGCGCCCTCGCCTGCGATCCATGAACCTACTGAATGATCTCGCTGATCGTGCCCGCGCCCACCGTCCGTCCGCCTTCGCGGATGGCAAAGCGCAGGCCCTTTTCCATGGCCACCGGCGTAATCAGCTCGATGGTCAATGAAACGTTGTCGCCCGGCATCACCATCTCCGTGCCGGCAGGCAATTCAGCCACGCCCGTCACGTCCGTGGTGCGGAAGTAAAACTGCGGACGATAGCCCTTGAAGAACGGCGTATGCCGCCCGCCTTCTTCTTTGTTCAAGACGTAGATCTCGGCCTTGAACTTGGTGTGCGGCGTGATCGATCCGCCTTTGGCCAGAACCATGCCACGCTCAACATCATCCTTGCCGATGCCGCGCAGCAGCAGTCCGGCGTTGTCTCCGGCCATGCCTTCGTCCAGCTGCTTCTTGAACATTTCCACGCCAGTAACGACAGTCTTGCGCGTATCACGGAAGCCGACGATCTCAACTTCCTCGCCCACCTTCACCTTGCCGCGCTCAATGCGGCCCGTAACCACGGTGCCACGGCCGGAGATGGAGAAGATATCTTCGATCGGCATCAGAAACGGCTTGTCCACGTCGCGCGCCGGCAGCGGTACGTACTTATCGACCGCCGCCATCAGCTCGTCCACCTTGGCTTCCCACTTGGCTTCGCCGTTCAAGGCGCCCAGCGCGGAAAGACGGACCACCGGAACATCGTCGCCGGGAAACTTGTAGCTCTTCAGCAGCTCGCGCACTTCCAATTCCACCAGGTCCAGCAACTCAGGATCGTCCACCGCATCGCACTTGTTCAGCGCCACCACGATGCAGGGCACGCCCACCTGGCGGGCCAGTAGCACGTGCTCACGCGTCTGCGGCATGGGGCCGTCAGTTGCCGCCACCACCAGGATCGCGCCATCCATCTGGGCCGCGCCGGTGATCATGTTCTTGATGTAGTCGGCGTGGCCGGGGCAGTCGACGTGCGCGTAATGCCGGTTCGGCGTCTCGTATTCAACGTGCGCCGTGGCGATGGTAATGCCGCGCTCGCGCTCTTCCGGCGCGTTGTCGATCGAATCAAACGAGCGGAACTTGATCTTGGGGTTGTTCTTGGACAACACCTTGGTGATCGCCGCCGTCAACGTGGTCTTT
>DASSXL010000164.1:0-13081 GCA_035703825.1 Candidatus Angelobacter sp. | reverse complement strand
TGGACTGAGGATTGCTGCCCAGTGTCATT
The DNA here is from genome assembly GCA_035703825.1 of Candidatus Angelobacter sp. Lineage (GTDB taxonomy): Bacteria > Acidobacteriota > Terriglobia > Terriglobales > Acidobacteriaceae > Angelobacter. The sequence goes on along the minus strand of DASSXL010000164.1, from coordinate 13,052 downwards.
GAGGGTGGTGGTGATGGTGCCAGGAACATTGGCTCCGCCCGACTGAATCCACGCATAGCTGATGGTGCGAAGCACATGGCCGGAACTGTCTTCCATTTGCACTGAAGAGAGCAGGCCGCTGGATGGATCCAGGTTGGTGACCGTGATGGAACTAATTGGAGCAGGGTCAGTGACGCTCATGGCGGTGACCACGCCCGTGCCAGCTTTAGTTGCGCTGTAAGTCCAGACAGAGGTGTTGGTATCCAGGCCGTCCGGGGAAACAGTTTGCTGAGTATATGTGGGGGCATCGGTCAGCTGGCCGGCGTTGGCAGCAGGATAGTTATAACTGACGTAGCTGCGGGTGGTGGGCGTGGCGCTGAAATTGTCAATCCGGTTGATGATTGCCCAATCGCCATAGGTAAAGCTGTAGCCGGTGTTGTTTGCGTATTTGCAGCTGGTGAGGACATTGAGTGGTGTGTTCACGTCAGGCGCCCCGCTCACGACAAGACTGGAAGAAAAATTATTCCAGGCAACTCCAGTGCCGTATTTTGTCCCCCACGTGAACGTAGCGTAAGTGTGAACGCCGCTGGCCATATTCTGATCTATGGAGGTCAGCTGATGGTTGATGTAATGAAAATTGATGACCCGGTTCAGCGTGTCCGTGATCGCCAGAATCGACTGCTCCTGTCCAGTTACATAAGCAATGGAAATAAAATTGCCGTTGGTATCCTTGATTTGGGTTGGGCGGAACAGATTGGCCGTGGTTGGAAAAGGAGCGTACAGCACTGTCGTGCCATTCTTGTATGTCAAGACCTTGGACGTGCTGTTGTAGTTGATATAAGTGCCGTCAGTTGAATTGTAGCCGCCAGAGTTGGGCAGAGCGTGCTTGGTGCCATCGCGTTCCGTCAAAATATACTGATCATTGATGGTGTCATATTCTAGATAGCCGAAATCCAGACGGAATCCGTAGCTGGGGAAGTCTCTATCTGCGTTGAACGTCGCGGTGCCATTGATCGTGTCGATATCCCACACGCGGCTGTTGTAATAGAGATTCAGATTCAAGTCCATTCCCGCCCTGCCGGGCAAGCTGAGAATGGGAATGACATAGTTGTAACTCTGGCTGCCCGCGACCATTGGGGCCTGCTGTGGTCCCGCAGTCACCTGAATGGGGCTGGAAAACCCTCTCGCGTTTAGCAACTTCGGGCGCGCAGCGACAGCCCCGGCGTAAGTTGACCCGCTTGGATCGGGTGTGCATGTGACGTCGCAGATGGGCGCCTGGGCGTGAGCGTTAGGGGTAAGAACTACAAATGCGAAGAGGACTAGAGCAAAGATAGCTAGAGTTTTCGACAATACTTGCTCCTTACGGACTCTGGGCAGTGAGCCAACTAGTATTGAGCGAAGCCTAGCGACCATAGCTTGAAGCTGTCAAGATTAACCAGGAAGCTATTAATATTCATGACATCTAAAAGCTTTAAAGGCCACCTATTAGCTTGCTTGTATTTTTCCCTTGACAATAGCGAACAAAATACGATATTATCCGAAAGATAAGCTAGTAGCGACTAGCTATTGGCCCCTAGCCAGAAAACCGAGAATGCTTTTATCGCAGAGGACGCGAAGAAACGCAGAGGTAAAGCGCTGAAGTCTGTCAAACAGTACCTATCTGCATGAAGTCCACGCCAATCTGGGATGGCTTGGGATCAGTTCGGTTAAACCCTTTGGAATCCTAGTTGGAGCCAAGGGGGGTGGGGTATCCCAGGATCGCTGGGATCGGAAAGGCAAACCTACCACGAAGGCGCTGAGACACGGAGAAGGGCCAAGATTCGGGGGATCAAGATCGGAAACAAACGCTACCCTCGGAGTTGCGGAAAGACGGAGCACAGCCAAGATCGGGAAAGCAAGAAAGTTACCACTGATTCAAACTGATGATACTGATCGGCAAGCTGCAAAATCGGGTAATTATTAATGGGGTAAGTGAAAGCCCAAGAACCAAGGGACAGCATCAGGCTCACAGGCCCGTCATCATTACCACTTTGCCGGTGGACTTGCGCTGGCGCAGCATCTCCATGGCTTGGGCCACGTCCTGCAAGAGGAACTGGTGAGAGACGTGCGGTTTGAGTTTGCCCTCTTCAAACCAGCGCAACAGTTTGGTGTAAGAGTCGCGGATGAGGGCGGGGTTGCGGGCGGAATACGAGCCCCAGTAAAAGCCGATCAGGTCAATGTTTTTTACCAGGAGGATGTTGGCCGCGACCTGGGAAATGCGTCCGGAGGCGAAGCCGATAATAATGATGCGGCCACCCCAGGCGATGGAGCGAAGGCTGGCGTCAAAGGCGTCGCCGCCTACGGGGTCATAGATCACGTCGGCGCCGCGGCCGCCGGTTATGGCCTTGACCCGATCGCGAATGTCTTCGCGTGAGTAGTCGATCAGGTGGTCGGCGCCGTATTGCCGCGCGATAGCCAGTTTGTCGGCGCTGCCGGCGCAGGCAACTACCTTTGCGCCCATGACCTTGCCGATCTCGACCGCCGTGAGTCCTACTCCTCCGGCCGCGCCCGTGATCAGCAGCCACTCGCCGGCTTGCAATCGCGCGCGAGATTCCAGCGCGACATGCGACGTGCCGTACGTTACCGGAAAAGCCGCTGCTTGGGGGAAATCCATGTTCGCGGGGATCGGCAAAACGCGCGGCGCGTCGACCACAACTTCTTCCGCGTATGCGCCGGTTCCGGTCAGCGCCATCACGCGGTCGCCGGGCTTCAGTCCGCGCACGCCCGCGCCCACTTCGGCCACCGTGCCCGCGGCTTCCATGCCCGGCGTGAACGGGAACGCCGGCTTCTCCTGGTACTGGCCGGAGATCAGCAGCAAGTCCGCAAAATTGATGCCTACCGCTTTCACGGCAATCCGCACCGCGCCTTCCCTGACTGCCGGCGAAGGCACGTCTTCAATCGCCAGTTTTTCCGGTCCACCCCATTCTTTGCACAACACGGCGCGCATACGGTCTCCTTTTTTGAAGCGGACATTGTAATTGAGGGCGATTGCGTTTTGTTCCCGCAGGCAACAAGCCATCAATTCTGCGGCAGCCCGCCATTCCTCAACTGCACTGAAATTTTGATCGTAGCCAGCGTCTTCCCATCCGCGCTTGCCGCGCACTCAATTTCCTGCCGCTCTTTCACTTCGGCTTTTGGGGCATCCAGAGTCACCTGCCAGTAATAATCGCTTTGCGGATCAAGCGTAAGATTGCCCGCTCCGCTCTCCGTCGTCCAACCCTCCGGTAGCTTCACCGCGATCGTTACGTTCTTCGCCGCGTCGGTATGGTTATGCAACTCCAGCGGTACCAACAAGGTCGCGCCGCGTTTAATCGCGATCTCCGGTTCTTTGGCCTTCGGCAATTTTGTTATTCCGTGCGCGCGCTTGAACTTCTCATAAAATCCCCACGGCCCGCCCAGTTCTACAGAAAGCTCCGCAGCTTGCGCATAGGCTTCTCTCGTCGGCGGAACAAACGCGATGCGCCCCAGCGTGATTCCTTCAAACACATCTCCGGCCACGCTCCCCGGAAGCAGCGATTTGCCAAAGACGAAACTTCCCTCGCCGCCCCAGTTCTTCTCCTGCTCCGCCACCTGCTTCTCGTCCATCTTCTTCAAGCGTTCAATGAAATTGCGATACTGCGTCAGGTGATACTTAAAGGTCTCAAACCCCGCGCGCCAGTATGGAATCCTTAGCGCCTTGGCCATGCCATTGGTCTGGTACGTTGGTCCGGTGCCTTTAAAGATGTCATCCGCCGAGTCGGGAAAGTAGTAAATCTTCTTGGCCTGCCATGGCTGCAAGCCATCCAGCAGCGTCTCATTCACTTTTACCGGCCCGGCAATCTGCGCCGGAAAAACAGCAGGATCGCCCGCGCTGTCAAATGCTTCGGTGGCCAGCACGCCCGCCGCCTGATGGTCGCCATGATTTTCGCCCACAAAAAATCCCGGCATCCACGTAATGATCACCTCAGGGCGCGTCAACCGCACCATCCTCACCAGTTCTTCCTCCACCTCGCCCTGGCGCCAGTTCGCCAGCGACTGCAACACGTTCTGGCTCGGCGTATCGCGTCCGCTCAAGAACCATACATTGTCGATTCCCACGCTTGCCAGCGCATGCCGCAGCTCCATCTCGCGCGCCGCGCCCAGTGACTGCGCCCGCTCCGGCCCCATGTTGTTGTGCCCGGCCTCGCCATGCGTGGTATAAACCACCGCCACATGTTTGTGCTGGTCGATAAGTTGCACCAGGTACGGAACCACGCCGGTTTCGTCGTCCGGGTGCGCGACGATCAGCAGCACGTCGGCTTTTAGCCGCTCATCCGGCTTGAGCAGTGGCGGAGTGGGTGAAGGCGTGGGGTTCTGGGCAAGCGCAAACGCGGTGGCAAGGAACAACACAGTCGCTCCCATAACGCGGCTAGGTCTCATTGGCTCTCCTGGTAAATATGGTTCGACCTTACCGCAGACTCAAATGTGAGCGCCGGAGATTCAAATTTTGTCGCAAGATGCGCCAGCCCGCTCTCGCCGGGACCTTTTAGTCCATGGCGAAAGCGGCTACGTCAATCTTTAAAACGTAAACTTCACTGCAAGCTGCGCCTGCAGCGGATCGCCCACGCCCTGGCGCAGGAATCCGTCAAAGTTGAACAGCCCTGGCGTGACCAGTGGGTTGACGTTGTTGCGATTGTTGAAACTGTTGAACATTTCCACCATCGGCGTCAGCACGTAGCGATCGCCGAAATGGAAGGGGCGGAGGGCGCGCCAGTCAAAGGTGAAGAAGCCGTTGTCCTTGCGCAGGTGGTTGCGGCCGCAGTCAATGCCGTTGACCACGCGTGTCACAGAGTTGCTGGGACTGCATGGTGCGCCGCTCCCGTCGCCCAGCGGATTGTCTGTGATGGGCTGGGCGGTGTGGGCCTGGATGCGTCCGCTGAACTGGAACCCTGCGGGCAACCTGGTGTAAGCATAAAGATTGAACTTGTGGCGGCTGTCGCGATCGGAAAAAGTGTAGTCCTTGCGGAAGTTGAACTTGTTGAAGTACCGGAAGGTGAAAGGATCGCGCTCATTGGAGTCGTCGTCGAGGTCTTCAGAAAGCACGTAGTTCGCTTCCATTTGGAAGCCCTTGCTGAACCGTTTGCGCGTCCCAATGGTAAATCCGCGATAGAGCGAGTGCGCCGAGCTTTGCGTATCGGTCACGGAGCCGAGGTTGGGGAAGGGCGCCGGGCCGGTGTAACTTGCAACGTCGCCATTGGTGGGGATAACAACGGTCGATCCGGTATTGGGATCGACGAAGCGCGTCAGATAGACGCCCTTGGCCCACGTAAGGTCCAGATAGCCCGCCCAGTTCGAAGCGAATTCCTGCGTGTAACCGAAAGTCGCCTGGTATGTGCGAGGGTTGTTGTAATTTTTGTCAAAAACAGTCACGCCGGGCTGGAAGGGGAACGTTCCCGGCGCGACGGCGGCGGGCGTGATGGGATTAGGCCACGTTGGACCGGGGGTGTTGAAGCCGGTGGCTCCGACAAAACCGCCCGGTACGTCACCTGAGAAGATCGTCTGCTGCTGGACTCCATTGGTGGTGATGGCGCCCACCTGCGTCAGCATGTTCTGCTGTGCGTTATAGATTCCCCAGTTGGCGCGGATCGCTGACTTGCCGTTGCCGCGAACGTCCCACGCCAGGCCAAGTCGTGGCTGAAACATTTTGGTGGCGTTGGGGATTTTTCCATTCGAGGGGAAGCGCGGATCGCTCAGGTTCACGCCGTAAGCCGTTTGCGACGGCGGGATGACTGGATCAGGAAAAATCTGGGCTTCCCAGCGCAGTCCGTAATCGAGCGACAGGTTCGGCCGGATCTGCCACTTGTCCTGGATAAAGAACGCGTAGTTATTGTTGCTGATGTCGGAGAAGCCGGCGGCATCCGTGGTGGTTCCATTGGTTCCCGCGTGCTGTAGATAGAGCAGCAGCGGGCTGTTAGGACAGATGGCGAGGGTCGTAAAAGACCCGTCTGGGCATTCTCCGGTGCCGGGGCCGAAACCGGGCCCCAGGCTCGCGGGCGAAGCATAATGCAGAAAGCCCAGGACCGAATCAAAGATATACCGGCCGGTAAAGAACCCGCGAAAGACCTGCGAGTTATTGCTGTGCAACCATTCGCCGCCAATCTTGATGGCGTGCTTTCCGGAGAGGACCGCAAATGAGTCGCGGATCTGGAAACGCTTAAACGTTTCATCCACGCCGGGCTCAAGGAAGAACGGCTGCCCGAATCGGAACGTGGTGCCAAATCCCATGGCGGTATCCACCGGCACCTTGGAAGGCGCTGCGGCGCGCGGGCGGTCTTCACGCGAAAAGCCTACATGCGCTTCATTCACCCGCCTGGCGGAGATGGCGCTGAACAAATTGGTATTGATGGAGTTGATCTTGGACGGGCCTTCAATGCCGTTGGCTGAGTTGCCATACGTTGGCACGTCGAAGGTCTGGTTTTCATTGTTCGAGCGATCGAAGTTATATGACGCGCTGAAATTGTTGGACGGATTGAGCGTCCAGTCATACTTGCCCAGCAACGCGGTATTGCGGATGGGATGCTTCACCGGCAATCCTTCGGCCTGACCAAGGCTGGTCTGGAAGAAGTTGAGCAGCGCCAGGCGTTGGCAGTCTGCATTGCTTCCGATCTGCGCGGAGTTTGCGGCAAGAGTGGGTGAAGGAACCGGGCAGGCCACATTCCCGGTCTGAACGCTCAGGTTGGGGCGCGTCAAATTTTCCAGTATCTGCTCAAACGCGCCAAAGTAGAACATTTTGTGTTTTACGAGCGGGCCGCCCATGGTGGCGCCAAACTGCTCGCGATGGAAGTCCTGCAGTGGCTTGCCGTCGGACGTGTTGGCCGTGAGCGCCTCCAAACGCTGATAATGGAAAACACTGCCGTGCACCTCGTCCGTCCCGGACTTGGTGACTACGTTGATCACGCCGCCTGCGCTGCGTCCGAACTCCGCGCTGGCGCCGCTGGCAACCACCTGAAATTCCTTGACCGCATCAAGCGTGATGTCAACCGCGGCGCGCTGTCCTCCAACCTGTTCGCCGAAGAAGCCATTGTTGTAGTCTCCGCCGTCGAGGCTGATGTTGTTGAAGATGCCGCGCTGGCCGGCAAAGCTGATCTCGTCGCCATCTGGCCCCTGCACCACGCTCACGCCGGGAGTCAGTGTGAGAAGGTCTTCAAACTTGCGGCCCAGGATCGGCGTCTCGCTCACCGTGCGCTCGTCCAGCGTTGTGCTTGAGGCGGTTTGTGTAGTCTCGACGATCGGGGTGCCGGTAACCTCCACTACTTCACTCGTCGCGGAGATCTTAAGCGTGATCCTAAGATTCAACGACTGGCCCACGGTCAGTTCTACGTCCTTTTGCACCAGCTTGGAGAATCCTGGTTTCGATGCTGTGACCGAATATCTGCCAGGGGAAAGCGAGAGGAAGACGAATCGTCCGTCGCCATCGGTTTTCTGTGTGGTTTCGCCCTGGGTGTTCACGTTCGTGGCTGTCACATCGGCGCCTGGCAGGACCGCGCCGGAGGGATCAAACACCGTCCCCTGGATGACGCCGGTGGTAATTTGCGTTTGTCCGAGCGCGAAACCGCTAAGGGTGAGTCCGATCAATACAAAGAAAGCCAAACGCCGCAGCATGAACATGGAAACCTCCCGGGAAAGTCTCGGCATTCTAGTGCTGGCATCGCGGACAAAGCAACTGAAATTTGCCTTATGCACCAGCATCAACGATAACGCGCATAGTTCGATGAAGCAAAATCCTGAAATGACGGCAGAGCAGAAGTTGCTAAAGCATTTCATGGCCGCCATCGCGTACCGCGAGCAGAAGGCCCTGGGCGGCGCGCCGGAATCTTTTGCCGAATTCAGCGCTAGCTGCACGCGCGCACGCCCCATAAACTGGTCGGCACATGACCGGCGTCCTTGGATGCGCGCGGACCTATTTCCGCGGCGGCGTACCCGATAAGCTGGCCACGTTCGCTGAACAAGTTGCGCTTTCATCAGGTGCTGGAGGACCTGGGCGCCTCGTTCGAGACTATTTTGTTAGGCCCTTCCCCATTGCATCTTTCTATTGCCAACGCACGGGTTCAGGTGTATGTTGTGACAGGCTTTTTGGCCCGCGCGAACCGTGTTCTCAACCCATTATGGTTCTCGCGCGTGGCTCACACGATGGGCGGTAGATCGCACCCAGCCCTGTAAGCGATAGGGCGAAGCCACAACTACTCGCAATATCTCTGGCAGATCGAAAAACGCCAAGCGGTTGTTTCGTCTCGCATAGCCTCTTCAAATGGAAAAATTTCCTTCCACGCAACTCGCCGTCGCCGCCGCCTGATGTTCCAGGCTGGATGGCTTGGCCGTTCGGCGGCGAAATAAGTTCTGACCCTTTACAAGGTGATTACGATGTCCCCATTCCATTACCTCAAGCGTTGGCTTAAGCCGGTTTCTGCTGTCTTGATTCTGGCCGGTATCTATTTTGCGACGCAGCTCCCGCGTATCTCCGCTCGCGAGCGGCTCGCGCTCACCACGCACTTTCAATTTCAGCGCAGCGTCCTGCCTCAAATCCCCGGATATCCCGCAAAGACGATTCGCGCCGTCAATCCCCGGCTGGCGGGAATCTCCGCCTGGGTTTCTTCCGTTGGAGCTTCTGTTGCATTGAATGACCTTGATGGTGACGGGCTGCCCAACGATCTTTGCTATGTGGACACCCGGACAGATCAGGTGATTGTTGCTCCCGTTCCCAGCACGCCGCCGCGATATAAGCCTTTTGTGCTGAATCCAGCCCCTCTGCCTTATGACTCCTCCACCATGGCGCCCATGGGCTGCCTTCCTCTCGATGCGAACGAAGATGGGCTCATGGACATTGTGGTCTATTACTGGGGCCGCTCTCCCGTGGTGTTCCTGCGGCAGCCGTCGCATAGCAATCTGAGCGCAGCCAGCTTCAAGCCCCAGGACCTCTTGCCGTCCGTTCAGGATTGGTATACCAACGCTGCGGTCGCCACAGACCTTGATGGCGACGGGCACATCGATCTGGTTTTTGGAAACTACTTTGCCGACGGTTCGCGGGTACTGGACGCTCACTCTACTTACCCTGCTGAAATGCAGGATTCCATGTCTCGCGCTTACAACGGCGGCAGCAAGCATTTTCTTCTGTGGAAGAACGCCGGCGACGGCGATTCTCCCCGGGTAGAGTTCGGGGAGCAAACGAACGTCCTGGAAGGCCCCGCTCGATCAGGATGGACCCTTGCTCTGGCTGCGTGTGATCTTGATGGCGACCTGCTTCCCGATATCTATGTTGCCAACGATTTCGGCCCGGACGTACTCCTTCACAACATTTCCGTGCCAGGGCATCTGCGCTTTCAGCGTTTGTTCGGCAAGCGCACTCTCATGACCCCGGCTTCCAAAGTTCTCGGCCACGATTCTTTCAAAGGCATGGGAGTTGATTGCGGTGATCTGAATCACGACGGTATCCCTGATCTGGCGGTCAGCGATATCACATCGGAGTTCGCGCTGGAAGAAAGCAATCTGATCTTCCTGAGCACCGGCAAGCTCAATCAGATGCAGTCTGGCATCGCGCCTTACCGCGAAGCCAGCGAACCGCTGGGCCTTTCCCGCAACGGCTGGTCGTGGGACATCCGTTTTGGCGACTTTGATAATGAAGGTTCGCTGCAAATTATCCAGGCGGCAGGTTTTGTGAAAGGCAATGCCGACCGCTGGCCGGAACTGCACGAACTGGCCATGGGCAATGACAATCTGCTGCGCCATCCCGCAAGCTGGCCGCATTTGCATCCCGGCGATGACCTGAGCGGCCACGATTACAACCATTTCTTTGTTCAATCGGCTTCCGGCCGCTACGTTGATCTTTCCCATGATCTGGGACTTGACGATCCCCAGGTAACACGCGGCATTGCCACGGCGGACGTGGATGGAGACGGGTTGCTGGATTTCGCGCTCGCCAACCAATGGGAAGACTCGGTCTTTTACCATAACCAGACCACTACGCCGAACAGCTTTCTGCAGCTCTATCTGCTGCTGCCCGTCAACGGTGAAGCAACACTCGCCACACAGGACCTCCCTGGCCATCCATCGCGTGATCTTCGCGGCCGTTATGCCATCGGCGCCACCGCAACTCTGCACTTGCCGGATGGCCGGCTCATGGTCCAGCAGGTGGACTCGGGCAACGGGCACTCGGGAAAGCGCGGCCCAGAACTGCACTTTGGACTGGGACAGCTTCCCTCATCCGCAACGGTTGCGGTTGATCTTTCCTGGCGCGACGTGAACGGTGCCATTCACCGCCAGACCTTACATCTGACTCCGGGCCTGCACACAATCTTGCTGGCTTCGCCGGGAAGGAGGAACTCATGACATTCAACGTGACTGCGAACCCGGCCAATCGCCTGGGAGGATTGCGCCGGTTTGCCATTGCCATTACCGTGTTCAACATTCTCGGCCACACGGTCTTCGGCTTCGAGCAGGCCTGGATCCAGCCTCTGCTCTCCGTCCTCACCGCCTATGTTTGCGAAATATGGTTTGAGCTTGTGGATTGCTTTGTCCACGTTCGCAAACCCAGGTTCTCAGGCGGTTGGCGAAACATGGTGGACTTTCTCTTGTCGGCGCATATCACCGGCGTCGCCTGCGCCATGCTTCTCTATTCCAATGCCAGCCTGATGCCGATTGTGTTTGCCTCGGCGGCGGCCATTTGCTCCAAGGCGCTTGTGCGCGTAGCGGTGCAAAATAGCCAGCGTCACTTTTTGAATCCTTCGAATTTTGGCATCACGCTCACACTGTTGCTCTTCCCCTGGGTAGGCATTGCGCCGCCCTATCATTTCACTGAAAACATTCATGGATGGGGAAGCTGGATTCTGCCTGCGATCATTGTGATGAGCGGCAGTTTCCTCAACGTCAGGTTCACCAAGCGAATCTGTGTCGTCATCGGATGGGTAGGAGGCTTCTTCCTCCAGGCCCTGCTTCGCAATCTGGCTTTCGGCACTCCGCTCACTGCCGCCCTGCTGCCCATGACGGGAGTGGCTTTTGTCCTGTTCACGTTTTATATGGTCACGGACCCGGCCACGTGCCCTTGCATGCCACGGGGACAGATGCTCTTTGGCGCTCTCGTTGCCGCAACCTATGGAGCTCTGGTCACTCTGCACGTAGTCTTCGGCTTCTTCTTCGCGCTCACTCTGGTTTCTCTAACGCGGGGAATCACTCTTTATGCCCAGAACTATTTGAACGCAACATCCAGGCAGGGAGTCGCTGCGCAAGCCGCAACGGTATTGGCGCGCGAAATGGCGTAGGGGGTTTGGCCCTACCTGAGAAACCAACATTTGTAAGCATTTTACCCAGCGAGGGATTTTTCAAGGAGAACGATATGGCTGCTACAAATCCAACTCTTCAAGGGATCGATTCGAAATTGCACTCTGGGGTGAGCATTCACGAAAAGCTGAATGTGCAATGGCACGAGCGCGCCCTGCAGTTATTCATGGTGGTTGTTCTTGCCCACTGGGCCGAGCATCTCGCCCAGGCAGTGCAGATATGGGTGCTGCATTGGCCTCGGCCCAAAGCCGGCGGTGTACTGGGTCTCTGGTTTCCCTGGCTGGTGAGTTCTGAAGTCTTACATTATGGTTACGCGCTGATTATGTTGGTGGGCATCTGGGTGCTTCGCAAGGGCTTTGTCGGCGTCGCGCGTAAATGGTGGACCGTGGCGCTGGTCATACAATTCTGGCACCATATCGAGCATTTGCTGCTCATTGGACAGGCGACTTTTCACCATAACCTGTTTGGCTCGCCTGTGCCGGCAAGTATCCTGCAACTGTTTGTTCCGCGGGTCGAGTTGCATCTGTTTTACAACACCGTAGTTTTCGTCCCCATGATTATCGGAATGTATTACCACCTGTTTCCTGCACAGCAGGACGCGGAAAGGGCCCTCTGCACATGTGCGTGGCAATCACGTCCGGCATACACATCCTGACCAAAATGAGTTCTGGTTTCCCACTTGCGCGGGCTGCACATCTCGGACGTTTTCTTTGTTGCCTTGTATGTTTCCTGCTTCTGGGCAGCATAAGTGCGCTTGCCCATGACCATCATGCGCCGCCTGCCCGCATTATTACTGATGAGCAGGTTGGCCCCTGGATGATCTCTGTATGGGTACAACAGCACATGGATACCGGAAGATTCTTTGTTAAGGTGCGCCCATCCTCCGGAACAACGGTACCCACGGCACTGGATGACCTGAAGGTCGAAATAGGAGTTCAGCCCGTTAGGCAAAACTCGCCTGAAACTTTTTATGCTGCGAGCCGTGAGCTTCCGGATGGACAGTACGCGGCGGAGGCGCCATTTGACGCCGAGAAACCCTGGCAAATTAGGGTTCGTCTGCAAAGCTCAAGCGGTATCAATGAGACCACAACCTATATAGGCGTCTCTCCTCCCGGCTCTCGACAATGGCAATTGTTGCTTTATTCATTGCCTTTCCTTTCTGTCGGAGGGCTCTGGCTCCGAGTTTATCGGCTCCGGCGCGGTCTTAAGCGCAGCTTGGCGCTGGGAAGAGATAACGCTCTAAGCAGTGCGCAGCCATCTGGCAACAGAGCCATATAGACACGCATAGTTTCGAATGGACACCTGTAGCCTTTATGACTCGTCATCCTGACGGCCGTTAAGCGAGCGCGCGCTTTTTCCAGCGCGCAAGTAGGACGGAAGGACCTTGTGCTTGCTTTAAAAGTTCACGCTATCTAAAAACTGCGTTAGGCAATTACGCCGCAAATAACCAGGTCTTCCTTTGCGCCCTTTGCGTCCTTCGCGGTGAATCCGTTTATGGCTGAGTGCCGACCGCTGACTGCTGAGTGCTAATCACCAGCTTCCCTCTCACGTGCCCCGCCTCGCTCAGCCGATGCGCTTCGGCAATCTGCTCCAGCGCAAAAACCTTTTCCACCACCGGACGAATCTTCCCTGCTTCGATCAGCGCACTGACCTTCTCCAACTCCCCGCCGCGTGGCTTAACGCGCGTCATCGATAATCGTTTGCCGCCCAGCACTCCGCGCACAACACCGAACACCATTCCCTGG
>DASSXL010000029.1:0-7522 GCA_035703825.1 Candidatus Angelobacter sp. | reverse complement strand
CCGCGCCGCCATTGTCTTGAGCAGTTCGATTGGATCGGATTCCTGCATCACGTCCACGCCGTGTCCGATTCGCTCAGCATGGCCGGTTTCAATCGAGGCGCGAACGTGAAACAACTCTTCCGGCGGCACAAGATTCTGTGTCAATTCTCCCGCATGCAGCGTGATGTGGACTTTGGGGTAAATGCTCTTCAGAAAATCCAGCATGCGCATATGCAGATTGAAATCGTGAATTGGCAGATAGGCATCCTCTGGCATTACGAGATTTAGCCCAACGACACGCGGGTCTTTGGAAGCCATCTCAAAACCGGCAAGAATTTGTCCAAAGACCACTTCTTTGGGCAGGCCGCGCCCAACCTGATAAAGATAGCGCGCCTCAACCTTGCAACCAGGGTCGGGCTGTGATTGGCTGCAATGCAAAAGGTCCTGCTCTCTTTTTTCCGTATCGTCCAGAAATTTGCTGGCGTCAGCCACGATCTTTGGCAGGCCGCCGGAAAGGAGTTGCTCGCGCAGCTTGCTGAGATCATCATTCCATCCCAGAGAAGCGCCTAGCCGACCGGCAGCGCCTCCGTCAGGATTGAACATCAGCTCCATATATTGAAGATGTCCGGCGGCGGCGCGCGATCTGGCTTCCGCCAGCATGTCCGCGGTGCGGCCGTTGGTGGCCGCGCCAAACTTGCCGAAGGTGGCAAAGAAATGGTCGTGGCCGGACTCAGCGCCGGCGACAAACTGGCGCATGGAGAGCGCGTCCAGCAAGTGTCCGTAGAGGGTCGAATCCTGAAGAGCGACGCTCGCAGGAGGCTTTTCCGCAGTTGCATCGCACGGCGGCTGCGCCAGAGCCAACGCGTTGCGGTCGACGCACAAGCCATCCTGGGCAGCATATTGAATAAAGCTTTCCGCATAGACCGCGCCTGAGAGATGATTGTGAAGATCGCCGCCCTTGGGCATCTGCTGCAGGAAGGCATGCAGCAGCAACGGCTGATTGCGCACGGACTCAAAATAGCGGGCCGTCTTTTGCTCGGCGGAAGCGGCGGGCGCGGGTTTCTTCTGCGGCCATGCGGACGGCGCAAAAGCAGCTACGAAAATAGCCAGTAAACAAATGCGTATTGTCTTGAGCGAACGAGAGACTAACATGGAACGAACTATAGCATTACAATTTGGGTTCCGCACAAGCGCTGAGCGGCGCAAGCCATAGAAAGGTCTTCCGCACAAACCATGAGCATCAGTGACGATTTTAGCCAGGCAGAATTCGCGGCCAAGCATATTGCCTCAAAGAGCCCCATCAAACCAGCGGTAGCCATCGTACTGGGATCGGGGCTGGGAGGATTTGCCGACGAGATGACTGACGCTGTCCGCATCAGCTACAACGATATTCCGCATTTTGCCCGATCCACCGCCGTTGGACACGCGGGACAACTGGTGCTGGGCAACATTGGCGCGTGGCCTGTGGTGGTGATGCAGGGGCGCGTGCATCTTTATGAAGGCTATCCTGTGCATAGCGTGGTGTTTCCGATGCGCGTGTTTTCCCGCATGGGAGTGCGCGCCGCAATCCTGACCAATGCCGCGGGCGGCATCAACCTTGACTACGGGCAAGGCAGACTGGTCGTCATTAAGGACCACATCAACCTGCAAGGGCAAAACCCGCTGGTGGGACCGGAAGACCCAAACCTGGGGCTGCGCTTCATCGACATGTCGGAGGCGTATTCCAAAAGCTATCGCCAGATCGCGCTGGAAGCGGGAAAGCGGCTGAGCATTCCGCTGGCTGAGGGCGTCTATGCCGCTGTGCTGGGTCCGAGCTATGAAACGCCGGCGGAAATACGCTTTCTTCGGACGATTGGCGCCGATCTGGTGGGCATGTCCACGGTTCCGGAGGTGATTGTGGCGCGGCAAATGGGCATCAAGGTGCTGGCGATTTCCTGCGTTACCAACATGGCCGCTGGAACAACGGATGCGCCTATCAACCACGAAGAAGTGCTGGAGATCGGAAGAAAAATTGCCGGCCAATTCAAGGCGCTTTTGCGCGACGTGATCCCCGTGATCGCAAGGGATGCGTCGAAGGGATAGCACCTTAATCGCTGTCACCTAAGACCCGATGGATGAGCGGCCGCGTCTGCAACGGTGCCGCGTCCCCAATCGTGTAGCTTTTCTCGATGAGAGGCGCGGCGTTGGCAAATCGCTCCGCCGAGTTGTAATACACCGTGCAGAGCGCTTCGCCCGCGGAAACCGCGTCTCCAACTTTCTTGTGGACCATGATGCCCACTGCGGGATCAACCGAGTCTTCTTTTCTCGCGCGTCCGCCGCCCAAGAGAACTCCAGCCGTGCCAATCTGTTCACACATGGTAGCGGTAACAAAGCCTGAAGCCGGGCTTTTGACATCGGCTTTGTGCTGCGCCTGCGGCAGCAGCCCAGGATCGTCCATCACTGCGGCATTTCCGCCTTGCAGGCGAATCATCTCGCGGAATTTTTCCCGGGCCTTGCCGCTGGAAATCATCTGCTCAGCCAAACCTCTGCCTTCGGCAACGCTGCGAACGCGCTTGCCCAGAAGAAACATTGAGGCAGCCAGCACCAGGCTGAGTTCGCGGAGATCGTCCGGGCCTTTGCCCTTCAGCACGTCGATGCACTCCGCGACTTCCAGCGCGTTGCCCACCGCGCGGCCCAGCGGCTGGTTCATGTCCGTGATCAGCGCGGAAACGCGCTTGCCCAGCCGCTGCCCGGTTTCAACCATCAATTCAGCCAGAAAGACCGCGTCTTTTTCTGATTTCATGAACGCGCCGCTGCCGGTCTTTACGTCCAGCACCAGGGCGTCAATGCCTTCAGCCAGCTTCTTGCTCATGATTGAAGCGCAAATCAGGTACGGGCTCTCCACCGTGCCGGTAACATCGCGCAGCGCGTAAAGCTTTTTGTCGGCGGGGGCGATCTCGGCGGTCTGGCCGATCAGTCCCGCGCCGCACTGGGCCAGCACGCGGCGAAAGTTAGCAACGGAAAGATTCACGTTGAAGCCGGGAATGGATTCCAGCTTGTCCAGCGTGACGCCCGTGTGGCCCAGGCCGCGGCCGCTGATCATCGGGACATAAAGCCCGCCAGCGGCGACGATCGGCGCAATAATCAGCGACGTCTTGTCACCCACGCCGCCGGTGGAATGCTTGTCCGTCTTGGCCGCGAGAAGCTCGGAGAAGTCGAGCACCTGGCCGGAGTTGAGCATCGTCTCCGTCAACGCGGCCAGTTCAGCGCGCGACATGCCGCGCAGCAGCACGGCCATCAGCCATGCCGACATTTGGTAATCGGGAATCTCGTCGCGGGTGTAGCCGTTGACCAGAAACTCGATTTCATTGCGCTGCAGCTCCGCGCCATCGCGCTTACGGCGGATCAGGTCTGTAACTAGCATGCTCTCTTTTCAGGGGCTAAAGCCCTATTTTCTTGAGCTCTTGCGGCGCGGCTGAAGCCGCGCCCTGACACTTGTTTCGCACGATGAAACATTTTTTCTGAGCCCTAAAATCATCAGGTCAGGCGGAAAGTTTCCGGCAGCATGTCCGCGATGTTCATCTCTATATAGTCAGTCTTGCCGCGAAAGACGACAGCCGTGTTCGCGCCGAATTCGGCAATCACCTGGCGGCACGCGCCGCATGGCGAACATGGCACATCGTTTTCCGTGACCACAGCAATGCCCTTCAGCTTGAGCTTGCCCTGGACCTGGTGGACGGCGTTGAAAATGGCCACACGCTCAGCGCAGATGGTGAGCCCGTACGAGGCGTTTTCCACGTTCGATCCGGTATAGAGGTGGCCGTCGTCAGTAATGACGGTGGCCCCGACGCGAAACTTGGAATATGGCGCGTACGCGTGTTGGAGCGCGGCGGTGGCCATCCCCAGCATCATGGCGCGCTCTTTGTCGGTGAGAGAGATTGGTGGCATCAAATAGCTCCAGTCTTAAGAAGGAATACGGGTTTGAAAATCAATACATTTAGGAATAAATACAGTAACACTTGTGTGCAAACGTCGCCTTGCGCCTTTGCCAAATGGCCAGTCTGCAATTTGCTTTTCAGCGTGCTCGTCGGACGAATATATAGCGAACAAGCCTATGGATACTAGCGGAACCCAAAGCGAATGTAAAGAGAAAAATGTTGGGTTCCAACGTCGTCCCCCTTCAATGATATCTTGTAGTTCTCAATGTTTCCGTCGTGGCGTTCCAATCCGCGATTAAGAGGCCGATTTCATCCTCAATCTCCTGACGATCTGCAGGTGATAATTCATGAAGGTGGACCCCGGCTATCACAAACGGCGCCCGAGCTTGTGTGGGTGTCGATCACCCGCGAAGAAAGTGAGAGTGTTTTTGTGGGAACGATCTTGAACCAGCCCCATAACCTGAAGTCGCTCAAGGCCGGGGACGAGATCAAGTTCATTGTGCCCGATGCCGGACGATACCCTCTACTAACCACCGACAAGTATCTTATAGAGAGGCCGCAATGGAAAATTCACGGATGCGACAAATGCGGATTGACAGAATTGTTTGATGCCCCGACAGATCTCATCCGAGTTATTTTCCCGAACCTCTCGTCAAAAGACGAGTTAGAGATGTTTACCAGTTTTTGCGGTGTCTGCGGAGGCATACAAGGTGTTGAGTCTTTAAAGCAATAAGCCGCCGCCCGCTGACGATCGCTTAGTAACTTCCGTCTGAACCGCTGCCGCTGCTGAAACTGCCGCCACCGCCGCCTGAATCGCCGCCTGAATCGCCGCCGCTGAAAAATCCGCCGGACGAACTGGAGCTGCTGCTTGAGTCGAACCAGCTACTGCTTGAGCTTCTTCTGCTCGAGCTTGAGTCATCCAGCGAGGAAAACGATGGGGCGTACGGCGCTTCCTGCGAACAGGAAACTGCTTGCCGCATCCGGTTTTGAGAGTTGCTCAGCATTTGATTGATGATCAGCCAATCCACCAGGGACATTGAGCTGCCCTGGCGGGCCTGCTCATAATCCTGGCGGCTCTGCAATAGGAGACGGTTGACTTCATTTGTTCTGGAGATGTCCCGAACATCCGTGATCTCGAATGTTTCGCGGGAAAGCTTCTCCATCATGGCCTGGCTCTGCGCCTTCGCCTGCCTCATCCCGGCGATGCTCTCTTTCGTGCTTTCCAGAAGGTTGCGTTCGGTCTCAGAGTTAGACCGGACCCGGACCATATCATCATAGGACTCAAGCTTCGCAGGATCGATGCACTGGCCATCCACTTTGATCTTCAAAATCCGTTCCTGCTGGCCGGCCAGGCCCTCGCGCAATTTGCTGATGTCCTGCTCCGGCATCTCCCGTGCGCAATCATCCAGGATCCCTTGGATTTCTGGCGCGTTCTTTTCCGCGGCGCTCAGATTATCCGCAATCGTGGTAACTGACTGTGCCAGCTCAGCGAACTTGGCTTTGCGGCGGCGCATACGGAGAATGACGAACGCGAGCAGAGTGCCCAACACAAGCACGCTGACGAACACGAATCCGGTCCGGGTGTCACTTTGCAGCTTTCTCTCCTGCTCGGCCTGCCTGGCTTCCGCCTCGCGGCGCTGGACTTCAGCCTGCCATGCCTCCTGCGCGCGCCGCTTGCGGTCAAGTGTTTCCTGCTCCGGGTCCGACTGGCGCGCCTTGAGCCGCGCTTCCCATGTGGTGGCGCCGAGATGCTTCATGGTCGCCAGAACGGTTTCTTTCAACCCCGCGTAGTATTCGCCCCGCTTGAAGTTTGGCAACAGGTTTTGCCGGGTAATCTGTGTGGCATCGGAACTGGTGAGGTCCGCCGAAAGGCCCTCGGCAACTCTGAGCGCGTAAGCCCGTTCATTCGGGGCCCACAACAGCACAATGCCGTTGTCTCTACCGGCCTTGCCAATTTTCCAGAAATCTCCAATTCCCGTGGCATAGTTTCTGGCGGAGAGCCCGTCAAGACTGTTCACCACCACCACAACAAATTCAATCGAGGTGTGCCGCTCGTAGTCCTTCAGCAGGCCTGAGAGTTCGCTGATCTGGGCTTCGTCCAGTCTGCCGGCATAGTCGCTGACTACGCCTTTCATCGCTGGAAAACTTGTGACAGGCTGCGCTAGAACGCCAATGCTGAGGGTGAGCAGCAGCGCCAGCATTGTGAGCCGTTTAACCATGTTTCTCTCCCAGAAATCAGATCTAAAGGCGCAATCCAGAACACCTCAATAACTGGTGACAAATCATACAAAGGCGTTTCATCCTTGTGTAGCATTACCTAGTAAGGTTTACAACCACAATTGAAACGAATAGATGCCAGACCAAATGAACCCGTGAACCTGCATTGTGCATTCAATATTTTTCTGTAACATTTTGGGACCCAAATGCACTAGTCTAAGGAATAGTTTGTATTACCACATTTCTCGGCAGGTGAATACCATGGGCAAGGATACTAATTGTATGAAGTATTCCTCTTTTGTCGTGACTATTTCCTCAACATGCTCTTTGTACATGCGTCGCGCGAATGTTGCATTATCCGGGTTTCTTGTGTTCGCAGTCTTAGCAGTTATGTTGCACACACCCGCATTCGGTCAGCGCCTTCAGTCTGCAACCAGCTATTCCGTAGGGACAGACCTAAGTGGCGTGGTCGTCGGCGATTTCAACAGGGATGGCCATCCCGATCTGCTAATGATTGATAGCCCCAACAATGGTTCTACAAATACCATCCATGTGCTGCTTGGCAATGGAGACGGTACGTTCCAGCAGCCGTCGCTTGATTCAGTTGCTACGGGAGCTTTGTCGGCCGTGGTGTCTGGCGATTTCAATGGCGATGGCATCCTGGATATCGCAGTAACAGACTCGGTCAACAACACAGTCACTGTGCTTTTAGGAACCGGCAGCGGCTTGTTTATCTCTCGGGGTCCAATGCCGGTTGGCTCAGGGCCCACGGCGCTTGCTGCTGCGGACCTGAACGGCGATGGAAAGTCAGATCTGATTGTGGCTAACTTCGACAGCACCACTCTTAGCGTGTTCCTGGGACATGGTGACGGAACCTTCACGCCCATGGCGTCCGTGCCGGCGGCCTCTCCGGATTCCGGCACCTTTGGGCCGGTGGGAATCGTAGCCGGTGATTTTGATAATGACGGCAAGTTAGACATTGCGGTGGCGCTTACTTTCGATGCGATGAGCATGTTGAAGGGCAACGGAGACGGTACATTTCAGGCTCCTATCACCAACTTCATATTCAATTTCCCCAATCCACGTGGAATCGCCGCGACGGATTTTGATGGCGATGGAAATCTGGACCTGATCATAACTGTGGGCACCGTACTGCTCCTTCGCGGGAAAGGCAACCTGCAATTTCATCCGCCGGTGGCGTTCAAGGCTCAGCCCGGTTCCGCTGCCGTAGTAGTTGCAGATATGAACGGAGATAACCATCCGGACATCGTGACGGCCGATGCGTTTTCCGATGGTGTGAGCGTACTCATAGGCGGCGGAAGCTCGATTGTCGCAACTCATAAGTACAGTGGGCCTTTGTTTGTGGCGCAATTGGCGGTTGGTGATTTCAATGTCGACGGCCATCTGGA
>DASSXL010000022.1:0-2917 GCA_035703825.1 Candidatus Angelobacter sp. | reverse complement strand
CTGGAACGAATCGTCGGGGACGCCGAAGAAATCGATGGCGTTGGGAACGTCCACCTTGGCGGCAACGCGACGCACGGTCAGCCGCAGGCTGGTGGAAGCGCCAGGAGTCCAGCCAAAGTTGCCGGAGTAGGTGGCGTTGTGAAAATGAGGATTGGCAGAAGTGTTTCCGCCATCGTAACGTCCAAATTCGGAAAAATAGTCGAGCTGGCGGAAAATGCCGCCCAGAGCTGCGTCATTGTGGAGGCTGCTGAAGTTTCCTGCGTCGAACGCATAGCTGAATTGCGGAATGAAGGTTGTGCCGCGCAGGCTGGTCAGGTTCACCACCCCGGCCAGCGCATCTGCGCCGTAAAGCACGCTGTTGGGTCCGCGCAGGACTTCGACCTGGTCAATCCCTGTAGTAAAGACGCCCCCGAAATCGACCGTGCCGCCAATCTCATTGAGCGGAATGCCATCGAGCAGGACTTTGTTGAACTTGCTCTCGCCGCCGCGGATAAACAGGGATTCGTTGATCCCGCGCTGGCCGTTTTCCAGCGCCTGCACGCCGGGGACCTGGCGCAGCGGCTCCAGCGCCTCAGGCTTGTACTGAAACTGGTCAGAGGTTACAACCGAGATGGAAGCGCCGGTCTGCGTCTCAGGCAGGCTAGTGCCGGTGGCCGAGACCACGATCTGCTGCGACACGCTGCCGACCTTGAGCGTGATGTCAACGGCCGCATTGCTGGAGCTGCCTATATAGATGGCATCGCTCTGCTGTGAAGAGAAAGAAGGCGCCTGCGTCTTTACCCGGTAACGGCCGGGCGAGAGCGGAGAGAACCGGTACTTCCCTTCTGAATCGGTGGTAGTTGAACCAACCAGTTTAGCTTCACGAAAAAGTTGGACCTGGGCTCCGGGGACAACGGCGCCCAGCGGATCAGTGACGGTCCCGTGAATGTTGCTGCTTTCAGCAACGGCTGAAAGTGCGGCAAAGGCGAACGCCAGCGCTAGTCCGGCGCAATAAATTGCTCTCATGTTGAAACTCCTCCCGCGGAAGTAGTCAGCGGACGCCCCAAGTCGGCGCAGCCAGGATGGAGAGCTTCTTTGCCAGTGTCAGCAATCGCGATTGAGCGCGTTCAGCAGAGTACCGATGGAACACCGGCGGATTGACTTTTCGCAAACGCAATACCGCGTGAAAAGCCGTGAAGTTTTCCGCAAACGAATGGACCGGGACTCTGACTGCAAACCCAAGACTGCAAGAAAGCTCTCCGGCTCTCCCTGCGCAGCCGGAAACGCCCCATGACGGGCATCTGGCCGGTCTCCTGACTTACGCCTCAGGCGAACTTGAAGCGCCTTCCCGGGTCATCTCTCCCATTCACGTCAAAATCACGGCGCGCAATGGTGATCTCCCAGTGGCCTGTCGTTTCAAGTTCTCAGCGAATACAGTTGCGGGGCAGTGGCGGATTCTCACCGCGCTTCCCATTACCAGATGGAGAAAAGTTATAGATGAGAGCGGGAACGAGGTCAAGAGATTTGGAAAAATTGGTAAATGGGTAATTTGGTAAATGGGTAATTTGAAAACCAAGTCCAAGCGTTATCGCCAGTGGCTAGACGGTCCAGAGTACTGGTTTTCATTTACCAAATTATCCATATTACTCAATTACCAAATCCTTTTCTAGACCGCTCTTTTCCGCTTTCTCCAGACCGCATATGCGGTTGCGGTGAGAAGAGCGGCAATCCCGCTCAGAATGATCCACACTTTGTCTTCCGGCTGGCCTGGAGCAACCGGCAGCGTAACCGCGGATGGCGTGTCAGCCTTGGGGGAAGCGGCCGCGAGGCTTGCCGGCGATGAAGCGCCTGCGGACTGGGCTGGGGCTGCCAGGCCAATCCCGGATATCTCAAACGCAGGTACATCGCGCACCACAGGTTTGCTTGCTGCCTGTTCGATGCGCAGCCCCTGCGCCAGGCCGGGGCTGGTAAAAGCCTGCGCGGTCGACGGCTTGAATAACATGGAAGGGGGGTGCATCACGGCAAAATTCTTGATCGGATACGGCAGCTTTAGCTGCAACCGCGTGGCACCGTTGTAGGGGAGATGGTAGACAAACTTGAACAGGGTGTCGCCCGGCCGGATGGGGAAATCCACGGCGTAGCGCCCCTGTTGGTCCTTGATGGGAACGGGCGCAAGGTTGACCCAGACTCCGCCGCCTTTCTTCACGACCAGCGAATCCAGCGTAGCTTGCGGCGCGATGGAAATCTCAAAGTTGCGCGGCCCTGCTTGGGTGACCGGGGGAGCGGAATCGTTCGTGATGCTGTACATCTCCGTGACCTTCAGCATCTCGCCATCGGATTCCACCTGGGCGATGCCGAGGCTTCCTTGCAGATTCCGGATGCGCGGCACGGCATCGTAAACAGCGATCTCCAGCAGCCCTTTCCCGCTCACCGTCTGATCATAGTTAACTCCCTGATGTAGTACGCGAGCGATGTGCGGGGCATCGGCAGAGGTCACGTCCAGACTAAACGCGCCGGCCGCATCGGTCCGTGCCCTGGCTTCTTCCTCCATGCCATTTTGCAGGCGCAGCAGAATGACCTCGTCACCTGCGGCTGCCTTGCCGGTAGTGCGGTTGCGCACGGTTCCTTGAATCGTATCCGCGGCATGAGCCGATAGCACGCACGAGCTGCAAACAAGCACCAAGACGGCGCTCTTGATTCCAGCACTTATGTTCATAAGAACGTCAACCTATGGGCCGCTTTCGCCAACAAAATCCTGAAATCAGTCTGTCGTCCGGTCGGTTGCCAGAACGGCCGGTGGGGCTGCTCCAAAAATGATGCCGGTTTCAACCTCCAAGCGCTGCCCGTTCCGTTCGTAAGGCCTGAACTTCCACTGCATCAAGGCATCGGTGATCGCCTTTTGCTGCTCAGGATACGCGCTCAAAAAGTGGATGTGCCT
>DASSXL010000043.1:0-58700 GCA_035703825.1 Candidatus Angelobacter sp. | reverse complement strand
CGACCTTCGCAGGTCCGCTTGCGTTTGTTCGTCTGCTCTTTCTTTCGCGTCTTGCATCAGGGAAGATTCGCGCCATTGCGGCGGCAGCACGCGAGTGAGTGCCTCCGGTTTGTGTGCTTCAACCGCCAGCAGGTGCGGCGTTAGTCGCGGCAGGTCAAGCCGAAAGACGAATTCAAATTGCAGCCAGTCCATGCAGTCAAAATTCTTCGGCTAATTCGTTAGTTCGGACGGGCGGTGCCACTCGCGCTGTCGGCGGGTTTGCCTGCGTTGCGCGCGGCACGTGCCTGCCGCTGAAGTTCGGAAGTCCGTGAGACCAGGTACCCGATCATATGATTTGCATCGTCATCAGACACGCGCAGGTTCGGCATATTTACATTGCCGTATTTCTCAGCCAGCGCCATGGTAGTGGGGTCTTTCTCGGCCAGTAGTTGCTCGGGATGCTGGATTTTACGCATCAGCCAGTCGCGGTTGCGCGTGTCGGTCACGCCCGCCAGGTCGGGACCAATTTTATCTCCCTGGCCCACGGTGTGGCATGCGCCGCACTTCTTGGTGAAGAGATATTGTCCGGGATCAAGATGAATGGCGGCCGACTCGGTGGTCTCCTTGCCCTGCGCGGGCTTCATGTTGCGGAAGCTGTCCAGGAAGTCGCCGATCATCTGGGAGAGAAAACGCGGATTGTCCAGCGCGGAGTTGCGCATCCACTGGCCCATGGGCTCGTTGCCCAGCAGCAAGTGGGGCGTGTGGCCATCTTGACTGAGCTTGGGATCGGAATACAAACCCAGCTTCTTGCTCAGGAAATCGATGTCTTCTTTTTTTCCGGTCAAAAACGTCCAGCCTGGGCCGGCATGAAATTTTTCTGCGTAGGCTTTCAATACGGCCGGCGTGTCGTTCTTGGGGTCAATGGTGATTGAGTAAAAAAAGATGTCTTTCCCCACGCGGTCGCCCAGCATCTTCTGCACCTGCGCCAGCCGCGCCGTTTCCAGCGGGCACGAATATTGGCACGTGGTATAAATCAGGTCGATAGCTACAATCTTGCCTTTGATCAGATCGTCATAGAAATGGACAGCCTTGCCGTCTTGCGTTGTCAGTTCGACGTTCGGGAAATAATTTGCGCCCCAGCGGCTGTCCGCCGATACCGGTCGAGCGCAAAAAAGTGCCACCGCGCCCGCCAGTACGAATGTAATTCCGATGAACCGAGTCCAAATATTTTTTTGCATGGCCTACTCCCTTTGTCTCCCGCAAAGCTTCGGTCGAACCGGCGGGCCCGATCGCGCAACTAACATGCGCGAAAGAAACCCGCCTGCCCCATTTTTGGTGCTGCACTTACGCCGCACGCCGCTTCAGCGCCCGCGAACGAACAGACGCAAACTTGCGGGTTAGAACGCGTTGGTCAGTATCTCGTCCGGCGCCTGGAATGTGACCCCTGTCGGTTTCGGAATCGGCGTCGGCAGGGGGTTCAGGAACACGCCTCCGGCGGCATTCACCTCCCAGCGCATCAGCATCGCGTTGTCCTCATGCATGGTGTTGTGGCAATGCTCCATAAACATGCCGCCCCAGTCGCGGAACTGCATGGTAATGGTTACGGTGCCATTCTCCTTCAAGCGGTAGACATCCTTGCGGCCTCGCTCCGCTTGCGGCACGTTGCTGAGGCTGCCGTTGCGGGCGAGGATCTGGCCTTCTTCAAAGTGGATGTGGATCGGGTGGTCCCAGTTAAAGCCTCCTTTCAAGACCCAGACCTCGCGGGTGCCGAACTTCGGCGCTGAAGAGATCCGGCCGAAGTCGGCCTTAAGCGCTGAACCTCCGCGACTGAACCTGCTGCCGCCGGTATTGTCGGCCGCGATTCCCCAATTGCCGCCTCCGGTGTACGAAGTAACAGGATCGTTTTGTGTTTGGTTGGCAAAGTTGTCAAAAGTGAACTGACGCGTCCGCGCAATCGGAATGGCCGACAAGTCAGGATTGGGGATCAGAGTGATGGGTGTGTTTGGACAGATGCTCTGGTCCGGCACCACCGGATTGCGCACCACCTGGAAGCGCAGGCACGCGCCCACAGCCGGATCGCTGGATGAACCTGACAGCGCGCCGGAAACGGTAAGAATCTGCCCCGGCCCCTTGCCGTCGCGGTGTTCTTGCAGGTTCACCAGGTCCACGGTCTGCCCGATGGTGTAACGAGAGAAATCAATCACAATGTCAAACCGCTCGGCAATGCCCATCTGATCGAGCTGGTTCAAAGGAACGGTTTGCGGCAGGAGATTGCCATCGTTGGCAATCTGGACCATGGTTGAGCTGTCACTCAATGCGAACACAAAGAAGCGTGACACGCTGGCATTGAGCATGCGGAAGCGGTATTTGCGCCGCTCCACCTGGAAGAAGGGCTTGTAAGCCAGGTTCACCGTCATGCGGTCGCCAAGGAAGCCATCGAACTGGAAGATATCCATGTTGAGTTGGCCGTTAGCGTCCCAGGCTTTGTCGGAGAACATTAAGTTGACGTCATAATCTAGGTTGCCCCAGTCCAGCGTGGTGCCGCTGGGCAGGCGCAGGTTTACTCCGTCATTGATCGCTTCATTCCCTCGGTCCAGCGCGCTGTAGATGTTCAGCATCCCGGCATCGCCCTTGTAGACGTTTTGTGCCGTGAAGCTGAACATGTGGTCGTGGAACCAGTGCGTGCTCATGGTTTCATGCCAGTCGCCAGGGACTTTATTGATCCCGCCGCTGCCGTTGGGGCTGCCCGCCTTGGGATCGGTGGCGGTAGCGTTGATAGTGGTGAATCCCGCCAGCACGAATGGGTAGTGATAGTCATAGAACTGGTTGGGGAAAAAGTATGCGCCGGTGAATCCGTCATTCTCCGCGCCGTGGTGTCCATTGTGTTCGTGCGTGGAAAGCGTGTTCCTGCCAAAGCCGTTGTTCTGCGTCACGTCGGCAGGCAGGCGATTGTGGTGGCGGAACAGGATTGGTTCTCCATAGCGTCCCAGCATCAGCTTGGGCGGAATCGTGCCGTTGAAAGTCCATACCGAGTTTGGCTGCTGAGTCGGCATGCTGGGATGGAACTTCAGCGGAATCGGCGTGGCTGGATTGATGCCGGAATTCAGGCTGGATGGAACCTGCGGATTGTAAGTGGTGTTCGTGGTGGCTGGTGAGGTTGAGGCGTCAATCCCAATAACCGGCGGGTTCTGGGTAAAGCGCTGATGCGCCCAGATGGCTCCCGGAGGACGTCCTTCTATCGGCCCTGTCAGGCCGGTTTGCCCGCCCACCAACGCCGGATCAAGCGGCTGCTGCGTCTGGTTGGATTGGGCTTGTGGCGCGGGGCTCAATGATGCGACTGGGTTTCGTTGGAAAACATCGAAGCGGGGCATTGGCTGCGTGAAAGGCAGGACACCAAACAGGGGACTGCTCGGCAGGCCCGTGGGAATCCCACTACCACCGCTACGGGTCCCAAAGCTGAAGCTCGAAGTCTGCGCGTTCATCGGTCTCACAAATGGACTCAGCCCGCCAATCGGCGCCACAAGGCCGGCTGAAGTGAATAGGCCCCATTTCACCAGGTCGCGCCGTGAAACCTGCCCGTGCGACAACGCGTTGTTGATCTCAGCGCGATTCCTGCGCGCATTCTCTGCGTCCTTGATCCGTCTTCGATCAGAATTTTCTGTTAACCAAAAACCTTCTCTATCATCTTTGCGACCCATAATTTTCTCCTTGACTCGTGGATGGATGGAGCGTCGCCCACGGCTCCTCAAGCACAGAGCCGTGCTTCGGCGATGGCATGGTTTTAGTTCTTGCGTGAGAATCCAGCGGTTAAGAGTCAATTGCCCAGCAGAACGCGGTTAGAACGGAGGGCAAGTAACGGCACGCACAACGGGGGTCGATGCTTTATGTGAAGCGGGCAGCAGAGGTGTCTCTGCATCTCTAGACATGCTTCGGCTCCGGAAATTGCCTACGTGCATTTCAAAATAAGACGGACGTTCTACCGGAAGGTCCGTATGGATGAAACCGGAATCCCTCTCTTGATCCCTTAAGACTTCCAATGGCTGGAAATCGTATCGCCGCCTTTTGCATCGTGTCAAGAATATTCTAAGAAAAGCTTAATTCAAGATTCGAAACGGGACTAGCAAGACGAAGAAAGGGCATCACGTCGGCATGGAACGGGGCAGTGTTGGTTGCCGCTGGTGTGGTGGAAAAGTACCTGGCCATCGCGGAAGCTGTCCACAAATGCCGGATGATGAACTCGCCGCACCTCACGCCAGAAGACCTGCGCCGCTTGTCCTGACGCAACTCCCAATCTTCTCCGCGTGGACAGAGGGCGTGCGCTAACCCACGGAATCAGCAATGTGTTCTCAATTGAACAGCGAACGCCCTCCGTTTGTGAGACACTCATTTCATGCCACAATTAATTGTTCTAGAAAAAATTGACGGGACTCCCGTCTCCTGGCGCTGCTCGGGCTGCCGGCAGAACTTTTCTGTCCGTGGCAAGCTCACTGTGCAGGAGAGACAAAAGAGAATTACAGCGGAGTTCAAGGCCCACATTGAGGCCAGCCACGAGTCCGAGGCCCGCGCCGATGGCATGGCCTTCGCGGCTGGTGTGCGACTGCCTGACTGCCGCTAAGCTGCAAGAGTTCAGAGCACGCGCGGCAGTTGGTGAAGAGCTAACGCCGTTCAGAGGATGATCTGGCCCACAGCAGCGTCAGGCTGCGAGCAACCATTAAGCCTTCGGTTCATGTCTCAAGCTGCAAGCCAGATAATTGACTTTGTTTACCTGCTGGCCCCCGCGGCGTTGCTGAGTTTGTTCAACGGGCTGGCTCCCGTGATTCGATAGTCTTTGTATTCGATGTTGAAATCAGCGTGTCCGCCCAGGCGCACCGCGGTAACGCTGTGATTGTGCTCGGGCAGCCAGAAATCGTCCACGTTCACATACCGAGTTTCGATGAGCGTGTCCTTGATCCAGAAAGAAGGGTTCTTTGCTGGCTTTCCCTGGATTTTTACAATTGCAAATTGTCCCGCATCCACCCAGATCCTGCCCTGGAAGAGGTATTTGTTCCTGGTCTTAGGATTGACAGAAAGGACATAGCACGACCCGTCAGTCCCGTCCTCCAAGCCGATCATCCTGAACTCGTAGTTCTCTTGATTGATGGCGATGCGCTTCTGGTTCTCCGCCTCGAACGCTTCTTTCTCGCTTTGCAAAAGTTTTTTGAAGACGCGGTCTATCAAAACTTTAGAGCCTGTTTCTGATATGACTTCAAATTCCTTGGTTGCCGGGGATTGGTATTTCACCTTTACCACCATCTCCGCGGCCCGTCCGCCGGGGAAGCCTTTGTATTCCAGCCGGTAAACCCGCGTGGACTGATATGCCAGCAGCGCTTGCGCACGTTCAAGATTCATGCGAACCAGGTTCTCGACCACCTGCACTGCATTCAGTTGGCCGCGCGGGTGTTGGCTTGGCGCGCCGGCCTGTCCGGAAGCGCGCTGGTTTGGCCCTGCACCAAGGAATAGCGACAGAATGAGAAGACCGCAAAAGGAGCGCATTGTGTTCGTCAGAGGCACAATCGAATTGGGGAAGCATTCTCAGCCCTGGCGGCATCTCAAACGCCCCTTATAGAAACGATTGCACTTCCAGCCGGGAAAAACTGTCCAAAATTGAACAGAGCTGCTGATTTCAGGCCGAACTATACAGTCCAAAGTGTGCAATTTGGAACAGACTTGCACGCGTCGCGGGCACCATACTGTTGTTACGGTACTATTTGGTCGGCGCCGGAGTACGCGCGCCCGGCGCCATTCTGAAACCAACCCCTCTGCCGGTAGTTGATAACGCATCGTTCGTATCGCACCGTGCGTATCGCATCAAGGAGGCACATTGATGCTTTGGACAATTTTCATAATCTCGATCGCGGTCTGGATGGTGGGCCTGGTATTTCATTTTGGCGGCAGTATCCTCCCCTTATTGCTCGTGGTTGCAGCAATCGTGCTCGTGATGAACCACATGTTTCGCCGCCGATCTTTCAGACTCAGATAGATCCCGCGACACCAAGAAGTCCGGAAAGTTCAACTTCACCACAGGCTGAGCAATTCGCCGGCGCCTGCTTAATCAACTCCTCTTCGAAACAGAATCATAAGGAGCAAGACCCGGCGTTCATCTCCATCGGCGGTGGCAGCGCGGGAAGCTAGCCGCAACTAAGGTGTTCAATTTTGCTCAGACTTGCGGCCCTCCTTAATGAGATGCTCGCCCCTACGAGCAATTCATAATCTTGGAAGAGGGTCTGATGTCTCAGGTTCCTGTGGTGACTGACGTTCCAGTTGATCACGCCAGAGCGATGCCGCCGATGACCTGGAACGGCACCCTGGTAGCGGCCGCTGAAACCGCGACCCACTATCTGCATCTCTCGGCCTTTGCA
This sequence comes from Candidatus Angelobacter sp., assembly GCA_035703825.1. Lineage (GTDB taxonomy): Bacteria > Acidobacteriota > Terriglobia > Terriglobales > Acidobacteriaceae > Angelobacter. The sequence goes on along the minus strand of DASSXL010000043.1, from coordinate 52,323 downwards.
TGTGAGAAGTGTAACGGTCCGGTCATCGCCGGATTTATGGGCACGCGGCATGATGACATAAGCAAAGAGACAGACATCAGAAACGTGGGCGCTACGTGTATCGCATGCGGGTTCAGGCCGGACACTCCGATTGAGCCGTCCGTGGACCATCGTTTTCGTCCCATCGAGTGGAACTACGTGATCCAGGACGGTGTGCAGCCGCTCTCTTCCGTTGACGGGGCGCAGGTTGTGGACGATGCTAAACCATAGCCCAAGCGCCGGGCCGCGAGAAGACATAATAAGAAAGGCCGGACCCCGTCCATTCACCCGTCCAAAAATTAAACAACCGGCGTTTGCCCGATAGAGTTACCATTGAGAATCAGTGAAACACCTCGAGAATTAGTGAAACACCTGAGCCCGTCACGGCGTGAAAAAGTCTTCCGTCCGGCGGCGTTTCTTGCCAGCGCCGGCGTAGGCCGGACGATTGTTGATCTGAAGAAAGGCCAGAGGGTCTTTTCTCAGGGCGATGCCGCCACCGCGGTGTTTTATGTCCAGACCGGTAAGATCAAGCTGAGCGTCATCTCCAAGCGCGGAAAAGAAGCAACCATCGCCCTGCTTGGCGCCGACAACTTCCTGGGCGAAGAGTGTATCGCGGCCATGCAACTGCAACGCGTGGCCACAGCCACAGCGCTTATACCCTCTTCTCTGCTCAAGATTGAACGCACAGAGATGGTGCGGGTGCTCCACCAGGAAAAATTGTTTTCTGAAGTCTTTGTCTCCTACCTGCTCGCGCGCAACGCCCGCGTGCAGGAAGATCTGGTGGATCAGCTTTTTAATTCCAGTGAAAAGCGCCTGGCCCGGGCCCTGCTGCTGCTGGCCCAGTTTGGCAAAGAGGGGAAGCCGGAGACGGTGATTCCAAAAATCAGCCAGGAAACACTGGCTGACATGATCGGCACAACGCGCTCCCGGGTCAGCTTCTTCATGAATCGCTTCCGCAAACTGGGGTTCATCGAATACAACGGCCAATTGAGTATCCACAGCTCCTTGCTCAACGTCATCCTGCACGATTGAGCTACCCCAACTTGTACCGACTGCTTGCGATTATTTCCTTTGAGCGTGATCACAGGAAGACCTGCAAAAAATCCAGGAGACGCCTTGCCTGTTCTGCCCCAATACGGTGAGATATATCCATCGATTTTTCTCTGTCCCTTGCATCGCCCCGGCCAAACGCAGTGCCGACCCCGGCGGTTCGCGGTGCACGGGAAACCGGCGGCAAAATCGTAGCAACTCTGCTTTAGTCGTGAAGGACGACGCTCAACAGCGCGGGATGCACCTCGATGGAGCCGTTGTACTGAATGAACCCTAGTTTGCGGAAACGGTTCATAAAGAAGTTGACCCGCGCCCGGGTTGTCCCAACCATTTCCGCCAGCACTTCCTGGCTGATCTTGGGAATAACCTTTTCCGGCGCCTTCTCCTTGCCAAATTGCGCGAGGAGCAGCAGGATCCTGGCCAGTCGTCTTTCACTCGAATTAAAGAGTTGATCCACCAGGTCTTCCTGCACGCGCGCATTGCGGGCCAGAAGATGGGACACGAAGATATCGGAGAAAGCGTGCTCCTGGTGCAGCGCCCGTATCATCTCTTTCCTGTTGATCTTGAGCAGGACGGTCGGCGTGATCGCGCTGGCGCTGGCCACGCGCGCGGGATGCGGCGAGGCGATGCACTCTTCCCCGCAGAAATCACCCGCGCCCAGCAGGGCAACTGTGGCTTCTTTCCCCGACCTGGCTATCACGCTGAGCCTGATGCGGCCGCTCTGAATGTAAAACACGCTGTCAGCACGGTCACCCTGGGAAAAGGCCAGCTGTTTGTTGCCCAGACGAATAATTTTTCTGCCCACTCCGCTGGTCGCCAGAAACGCTGCCGGGTCGAAGTTGCCCTTTTTCTTAAGTGGGATGTTGATGGTACTGCCCTCATTCCCCCAGGAGCCCTTGCGTGCCTGCTTTTTGCTTGTCGATTTCATCGCTGGGTTGCTCTTGCCACCTCTGAAATTAGCAGGCCGCGAAGCGTACGGGGAGGCGCGTTTTGCTTACGCAAAATTCTTTTCTTACCGCGCGCCGCCGATGAAATGCTCATTTGCGTCTCGAATCCGCGACTTTAAAAAAACCGTGGCAGGTTAATTCTGCGATAGAAAACCTTTGTTTGCTATTGCCGTGGTATAGGACTAGACTTCGTAAGGTTAACGGTTGATTTACGTCTACGTTAGCGGGAAAACTGTGGAGACGGGAGGCGCTCGATGGCAAAAGACACGTCGAAAAACGGTCGCAAGGTGGCGAGCAATGGACATAAGGGTAACGGCGAGGCAGCGGCGCCGTCCAATTTTGCCAGCAGCCTGATATCCGCGATTCCCCACGGCAGAAAAGGTAAGCACAACCTCATCGTTTCCATGATCCTGGATGACTTGGTCAAACTCGACTCCGAAAGGGCTGTCATGGTTCCGCTTGCAAGCTTGGACGGGGAGAAGATGGAGAATGTGCGCTCCGCGTTGAACCGCGCCACCCGGCAAAGACAAATGCTGGTGGCCACGGCCACCGATAACAAGTATTTCTACGTTTGGCGCTCGGAGCAAAACAAGCCGCAGGCGAAGACTCCAGCCAAATAGGCGTCATTCCAACCAGCCGCCAGCCGGCAGGTTCTCGACCTTTGTCTGCATACGCCGCGCACTCAGCGGCGAAAAAATCTGCAGCAGATGTTGAGATATCGCGGAAATTGCAGTGATCGCAATGTCTTTGCCGAAATCGGATGGCAAAAGCCGACCACGAAGTCACGGAAACGCGGAGAGCGGGCCTGGGTTCGCCGATTCTGGCCAAAATCAGCCATTCCGGCTGGTTGAAAAGCACCATTGTTCTTGTTGGGGCACGGTTATTGCCCAGTAAGTTCAGCAAACAGCGTGGCGGCAAGTGGCCCAATACGTGCATTCCCATGCTGCTCAACCAGTATCTTGTCCGGAGGCGACCTTGAAGGGATCGCAATTCTTGAGAAGCATCTTCAGATTCATTCGATTCACTTTTGCGCGCAATCGGCGGAGCATCGCCGCAAGAGCCTGTCTTGCCGCCCTGGCTGTGGCTTGCGTGGCGGCGGTGGCGGCCAGCGCCCAGAGCGGCACATATACCATTGCCCAAAGGTCCATGGCCAGCCCTTACGATGGTGAAGAAGACGGCGTGAATGTGGGTGGCAAGTGGTTTGAGTTTCGTTCTGAAGAGAAGATGACCGGCCACAAGATAGCCCGCTTTGAACTGCAATCGGACAACTACCTGAGCATAAGCCCGGACTACAAGCCGCGAATCGAGCTGGTCTGCAGTAATCGCAAGTACGAATACGCTGATTTCAACCCCGGCATCCCGCTGGGCCCGCCGAACCGTCCCGGTTTCTGGGGACAGCCGCAGATTGAAGTGATGGTCCGCGTGGACGATACGCACCACTATCACGGATGGAACTGGATTCGCGGCCGGTTCCTCTCCATGGACAAAGGCACCGCGCGCGAGCTGATTGGCGCGCACATCTTTAAAGTGCAAATCCCCGGACGCAGGGGCCCGGAGATCGCGGAGTTCTCGCCCGCCGGCCTGGACCTGGCCCGCGTGCATGCGGACTGCGATCTGAAGCCAAAAAAGCCCAGCAGGGACTGACGCATTCGCCGGTCGATAGGAAGGAGGAAGGTACAAAAAGCCCGGCAGCGATATTCTCATGGATTAAGTAGGACTGACTCCGACAAAAAGCTAGATCACCGCAAGCTTTGCACACCTAATTGAATCCGCCACGTCTAACCGAGAGCCGGCAACTAAATAACTAGGAGATCTGAAGCTATGCGCCTTCGCCAGCTCTCGCTCGTTCTATGTCTATTATCCATCCTGACTGCGGCTTCGCCCGCGTCCGCCTCGGTACAAGCTGGGCCCCCGAATGCATCAACGGTTGAGATACCAGATACGCCGGCAGGCAAGCTATTCCGCGCGTGGCTGGAAAGCATCAACAGCGGCGATCGCGAGAAGATACTGAGTTTTCAGTCGCACCTTCCCTCGGCGCCCGATCCGGAAAAGCGGGTCAACCGGGCATTGGGATTGCGACAACAGACCGGCGGTTTTGAGCTCAAAAAAATTGAAAGCTCAACGGCAAACCAGATTACCGGCGTGGTGAAGGAAAAGAATTCGGAAAACCTGGCCAGGTTCGAGTTGACGGTTTCAGATGCCGATCCCAGCAGGATTGAAAATTTCGGCGTGGAGCTTATCTCACCGCCCCGTCCCATGGCTGAGAGCGCCCCGGCGCAACGGATTCCGGTAAAGCAGCTTGCGGGCGAAGTTGACGCCAAACTCACAAAGCTGACGGCGGAAGACAAGTTTTCCGGCGCGGTGTTGATTGCCAAAGATGGAAAAGCCTTGTGGCAGAAGGCTTATGGATATGCCGATCGCGAAGCGAAAGTCCAGAACACGCTGGAAACGCGCTTTCGCCTGGGCTCGATGAACAAGATGTTTACCTCGGTCGCCATTGCGCAACTGGTGCAGCAGGGCAAGCTGAAATACACAGACACGTTGGCCCACGTATTGCCGGATTATCCCAATCAGGACGTGGCGAAGAAGATCACCATCGACAACCTGCTGACGCATACCTCCGGGCTCGGTGACTTCTTTGGCCCGGAGTTCGATGAGAAAAGGGAATCACTGCACGACTTGAAAGATTATCTGCCTCTGTTTTCCGCCAAGCCGCTCCGCTTTGAGCCGGGCAAAGGATGGAGTTACAGCAACGCCGGCTTCCTGGTGCTGGGGCTGATCGTGGAGAAACTTTCCGGGCAGAATTATTACGACTACGTAAAGCAGCATATCTATGATGTTGCCGGCATGAAGGACTCCGGCAGTTTTCCTCTCACGCAGAAGGTGCCTAACCTGGCAATTGGTTACATGCGCGAAGATGATGGCGGTCCGCTCAAGGCGAACACTAACACGCTGCCGTGGCGCGGCAGCTCGGCCGGCGGAGGAGACTCAACCGTGGGCGACCTGCTGAAGTTTGACCAGGCATTGCGCGCAAACAAATTGCTGAACGCCGAGTTGACCAGGACAGTGATCACCGGCAAGGTGCAGCCGCCGCGCTTTCCTCCCGACGCGAAGTACGCGTATGGCTTTGGCGATAAAGCCGGCGATGGCGACCGCATTGTGGGGCACAACGGAGGCGCTCCAGGCATGAATGCGCAGCTCGATATTCACTGGAACACGGGGTACACGGTTGTGGTGCTGGCCAATCTTGATCCGCCCGCGGCAACAGAATGGGCCAAGTACATCAGTGATCGCCTGCCGGCCGGGCAAGACGCGCCGGCAAGCGCGGCCAAGTAGGCGTTTTCTTCGGGCCGAAGCAACGCGCAATTTCACAGCAAGATTCGGAGCGCGAAATTTTGTTGCGAAGCTTATATAAGAAGGAGATGGCTTCGCCGCACAATTTCGCGCTTCCCGTTCAGACGCCTTTCGATTGGGAATCCCTGCTCCGGTTCATGCGGCTGCGCGCCACTCCGGGCGTGGAACAGGTGACGGACTCGGTTTATACACGCACGATCACCGACGGTACAGCTCCGCAGACCCTTTCTGTGGCCTACGATCCTGTTGGCGCGAGGTTGCAGATTGCGTATTCAGGAAACAGCGCATCGCGAAGCTTGGTTGAGGACCGTGCGAAGCAGATATTCAAGACCGATGTGAGTACGCTCCCGATTGAAACATTTCTCCGCCGCGACAAATGGCTGGCAGGCTTTGTCGCTCGACAGCCGGGATTGCGAGTCCCTGGTGGCTGGTCCGCTTTTGAAATTGCCGTGCGGGCTGTCCTGGGACAGCAGGTCTCAGTGCCCGCCGCAACCACGCTGATGGGCCGCCTTGTGCGTTTGGCAGGAACGCGGCTTACAGAGACAGCTTGGCTGTTTCCTACGCCGCAGCAAGTATTGCAGTCCGATCTGCGCGGGATGGGCATTCCAGCAAGCCGCTTGGATACGGTGAAGTCGCTGGCCAATTTCTTTGCCGAACAAGGCGAAGAATGCCTGGCGCTGGCGGACGTGAAGGACAGATTGCTTGCCGTCAAAGGGATCGGCAAGTGGACCGCTGGTTACATTCTGATGCGGACGGGCGACGGCCCTGATCACTGGCCTGAAGGCGACTTGGTCCTGCGCAAAGCACTGAGCGGGAAGAAGACCATGATTACACCGGCCGGACTGGAACGTGTTTTCAGCCGGTGGAGCCCTTACCGCAGCTTTGCCACTATTCATATCTGGAGAAGCTATGTCAGCAGCAAAAAATCAAATACCCCTGATTAACGACGCCAAGATTGGCGATTTGGCAATCAGCAATATCCAATCGCGAGTTGAATCGCTGGACTGGCAGCGGATAGCTGCCAGCCTGAATGAATGCGGATGGGCGCGCACCGAAGAAGTGCTGACGGCGCAGGAATGCGAGGAGCTCCGCGCACTCTATTCGAACGAAGATCTGTTCCGTAGCCGCGTCGTGATGGCGCGGCATCGCTTTGGTCTTGGCGAGTACAAATACTTTGCTTATCCGCTGCCGGGGCTCGTCAGGGAGCTGCGTGAGTCACTGTACGCGAAGCTGGCCGCTGTGGCCAACGACTGGGAGAGCAAGCTGCAAGGGAAATCTCATTATCCCGCCACGCATCGGGAGTTCATCAAGCTCTGCAGTGCCGCTGGACAGGCCCGTCCCACGCCGCTCATGCTGCGCTATGAGAGCGGCGGTTATAACTGCTTGCATCAGGACCTCTATGGCGCGGCTTATTTTCCTTTGCAGACGGTCTTCATGCTCGACCGGCCAGAGCTCGATTTTACCGGCGGAGAATTTGTGCTGGTGGAGCAGCGTCCGCGGGCGCAGTCGGCAGCGCACGTGATCTCGCCCAGGCAAGGAGAGGCCGTGATATTCACCACGCGCTGGCGGCCGGTGCGGGGTAGCAGAGGACATTATCGCGTGAACATCCGGCATGGCGTGAGCACGGTCACGCGCGGCAATCGCCACACGCTGGGGATCGTCTATCACGATGCGGAATGAGCGGCAGATCACAATTTAGTTGTGATGATAAGGAAAGTTTTCCACATTGAAATGCGCGCGGCAACAGGAGTATGGTTGGTGGCAGTTCGTAACAACCTACCGCCAAGTGACGGTACAACTTTCAACCCTCAACGAAAGGAGTACCTTGTATGTTTACCCGAGTCGTAGAAGTAACCAGCAAAATGGGAAAAGCCAGAGAGCTCACACGCACAGTGAGTGAGAAAGTGCTTACGATCCTGAAAAACCAGCCGGGCTTCCTGGATGAAATCACCCTGGTTTCGGATGAAGATCCCAATCGCGTTCTCGCCATCAGCTTCTGGAAATCGAAAGAGCATGCTGATGCCTATCAGCGCGAGCAATTCAGCCGGGTCACTAACACCATCAGCAACCTGATCGAAGGCGCTCCGCAGGTGCGCACCTTCGAGGTGGAAACCTCCACGCTACACAAGATCGCTGCAGGGAAAGCCGCCTGATTGCAAAACTTAATTCTAAAAAATGCGGGCGCAATGGCCCGCATTTTTGTTTCGGCGGTTAGGGGTTGAGCACAGGCCCATTGTTTATTGCCCAAGGCGCGATGGCCCGCCGCGGCTTGGACCACTGTACAAAGAAGGTGCGTCGAGCATTCGGTGGTCAAAAGAAGTGCTGACCTGTGATTCCGTCTGGACTATTGGAGCGTCGGTTTCGATCAGGATGCCAACCGTCGCCTCGCTTACAGTAAGAGTGGCCTTAAGGTCCTCAAGTTTGTCCTGCTTGAGAAGGACTTGCCGCGAAAATTTGAAAAATCCCGGTGCTTCAATAACGAGTAAATAGTTTCCGCTGGGGAGCGGCGGAAAAAAGATGGGATCGGAAGCGCTGGCCTTCGTGTGGGCCGCCTCTTTTCCGTTGGAATCAATGAGGCGTACTTCCGCGCCTGAAACGAGTGCGCCTTGTGGATCCATTACCATAATCCACACCCCCGCCTTGGCGTAACGATTTGCGGCTGCCTCACTCGGAGGCTGCCGCGAATTGTTTTTACAGAAAGCGACGACGCCGCCCAGGATGACAGACATGATCACTGCCGCTATCGACGATGCCCTTCGTTTCAGCGACCGCAGACTCCACGGGCAATCTTGTGTAAGAACCGTGCCGTCTGCGCGGCGATAAAAGCGCGCACAAAGTCGCTCTCCGCGACTACCGGTGATCAACTCCTGGACCTGACGCTCTGTCATCGCGGACAAGTTGTAAACATTGAGATTGCATTCAGCGCAATGGCGAATTCGTTCATCGCCAACCATTTTGTTCCAGTCAGCCGGACAGGGCGAAGCGATGCGTATGCTGGACAAATCCAGTCCACCCGCTGGCGCTGTTTTTTTCTGTGTCACGGATAAGTTCATGAGTGGCGCCTCTTAATCACGGATTCATCGGCGAGCGCTGCCCGCCGGTAGTGCGCATCGGCGGCACAGAATTATGCATTTCGGTCAAAATCCCCACGGTCGTCCCCATAATCTCTACAGGCTCGGCTTTCACTTCCACGGTTTGGTTCACCTCTGCCAACGGCAATTTGATCCTGAGTCCAAGCAGCATGCCGTCGCGCACTTCAATGGCGCTGCTGAAGGTGCGGAATCCATTGGATTTCACGGTGATGAGGTATTGCCCGGCGCTGACTCCGGGCCGCGTCCACTCTCCCGCGGGCCCGGTCATGCCGCCGATTGTTTCTTTGCCCGATTTACTTGTCATAGTTATTTCGGCCTGAGGAATCACAAGGCCATGCTGGTCAACTACGGTAAGTTTGATTCCTGAATCCTTTTGCTGGCTCTGGCTGCATTCACACGTGGCCGTCCGCGGCTTGTTTTTGCCCATGGCGACTGTCACGCTCATGAGCGCGGTCAAAATCGCTGCGCCAAGACGCGAAACCTTCCGCTGCATTGCGCGGAAGCTCGAGGGGCAGTCCTGAGTCAGTATCGTGCCGTCGGCGCGGCGATAGAAGCGCGTGCACAGCCGCTGCCCACGACTCTCCGCAATCGAAGCCAGCACCTGGCGCTCTGTCATCGCAGACAAGTTGTAAACATTGAGATTGCATTCAGCGCAATGGCGGACACGCTCATCGCCGACCATCTTTTTCCAGTCGGCAGGACAAGGTGAAGCGACGCGTATGTTGCCCAGGCTGACTTGTTGAGGCTTAGAGGTTTTGCGAAGAATTTTCGGAAAAACTCGCATGGATGTGCCCCCGTAGCCATAGAACGGTCTCGAAAGACGCGCTTGCGTGGTATTTTTCGGCGTTGCCGGGGGATTTAGCCCCGGCTCGCGACACCCTTGACTGCCTTCTTGCCAGATTTCGCGGGCAGGGCTTTTTGCTTCAGCTTGTTGAAGTCCACCATGTAAACGCGCAGACCGAATGTCGGCGTGGTCTTGCTGTAGCCGGCCACAAGCTGGTCTTTATAGCGGTCCAGATAAAAGTCAAACGGGTCCCGAGGATCAGGATCGACGATGACCATGTCCGTATCGGACATCAGCAGCTTGCCGAATTGCAGCCGGTTGCCGCGATAGCACATGTAATTCTGCGCGGGGACCTTGATCCATGGATACTTTTTGGGCTCCCCAAAAATCTGCACAATGTTGTTGCCTTCCAAGCGAATGTCAGTGATCTTGCCGGAAATCCGCGGCGGCGGCAGGATCTCTCCGGGATCAAGAATCAGGTCGTCCTTCTCGACCTGTATGCCCCGCACCTTGCCGTTCTTGATCAGGTCAGCGATGTCCACGCCAAACAGATCCATCAAACCTTTTACGGGAAGATGCAGCGCGCGTATTTTTTCCGCATGCAGTCTGATCTTGCCCTCCGGCGTGGCGCTGAGCCGGCCCTCCGTTTCAAAGCCGATGTCGCCTTTCTGATGCAGCTTGCCCTTCACTTTGAGGTGGTCCTTTTCAATGCTCACGGCAATGTCTTTGAGCGGCGCGTCCTTGCCGGAGAAGACATGAGTATTCAGGACGTTGGCCAGCGATTGCGGGTCCATGGTGATTTCCGCGGCGGCAATGCGCAGCTCGAAAGATTCCTTATCGTCAAAAACAGGGAAGTGGCCTGCCTTGGTTGGCGTCAGGCTGCCGCCAACGTTGATCAGATGCGCCGCCACCTGGTCAGTGAAGTGGTACATAACGTTGTGCATCTGCACCTGGACGGTGCCATCGTTTTGCGGCGCGTGAGGGCCCTCCTGCGCGCCACAAATGCAGACCGCGGCGGCTGCAAAGACTTTCGCTAAGGCAATCTTCTTCATTGAGAGTAGGAATCGGGAATCCACCGCCGGGTTGGTAAGCTGCTGTTCAATCGGGCCCGCGGGCCTTTGCAGGTCGAGACAACCCGCGATGGTGGCAGCTTTGGCTTGGTGATACTCTTGGGGCTCAAATTCCGAGCCATCCATTTGGAGACCATGCATGCCTGACCGGCAATACGATGTTGTGCTGTACGGCGCCAGCGGCTTCACCGGACGGCAGACCGTACAATATTTTGCCCGCAACACGCGTCCCTCTGAAGTCCGCTGGGCCATTGCCGGACGCAACCGTCAGGCTCTTGAGGCGGCGCGCCAGCAAGCCGGTGAAAACGCCCGCTCAGTTGACATCCTTGTGGCCGACGCCCAGGACCAGCAGGCCGTGGACGCCATCGTTTCAAAAACGCGCGTCCTGCTCACCACGGCGGGGCCGTTCTCTCTTTACGGCAGCAAGATTGTCGATGCCTGCGTGCGCTACAAAACGCACTACGTCGACATCACGGGAGAAACCTCATGGGTGCGCGACATGATTGATCGCTATCACGACCGCGCCGCCGCGGATGGAACGCGCATAGTTCCTTGTTGTGGTTTTGATTCCATTCCGTCCGACCTTGGCGCTTATCTTGTGGTCCGCCACATGCAGAAGAAGGCGAACGCCGATTGCCGCGAAGTGAAATCGTTTTACCAGATTCGCGGCGGACTTAACGGCGGAACGTTTGCCTCGGCTGCAAACGCACAAGCTTCCGGCCAGGCGGCGCGCATGCGTGAGCCCTTCCTGCTCAACCCTCCGAAAGCCCGATCGGAGGAAGAGTTCAAGTTGAATCGCGACCCGCGAGAGGCGCGCTTTGATCCCGACATCGGCGCATGGTCAACGCCATTCGTCATGGGGATGGCCAATACGCGGATTGTCCGGCGTAGCGCGGGACTGTTTGAGCAATGGAACGAATCGTATGGTTCCGAGTTTCGCTATCAGGAGCATCAGAAAATCACCGGGCCAATGCCGCGTGCCAAAGCCTATGGCATGCTGGCCGCTCTTGGCATGCTGCAGGCCACGTTAAAATCGTCTCTGGGACGGCGTTTCTTGACGCGCTTGGCGCCAAGGCCGGGGCAGGGGCCATCGCAGAAGACGATGGACAATGGCTTCTTTCGCTGCGATCTGGTGGGAATCGCCGCAGACGGCCGCAAAGTTTATGGAATCGTCTCTGACAAAGGCGATCCTGGAAATCGCGCTACGGTGAAGTTCCTCTGTGAAGCGGCTCTCAGCCTGGCGCTGAACGCGGATCAGCTTCCCGGCGGCCCAAAGCGCGGCGGCTTGCTCACGCCTGCCACAGGATTGGGTGATGTCTTGGTCGAGAGGCTGCGCAGGGCGGGCATGCGCCTGGAAACCGCCGATCAGAGGCCATTCCCCGACGAGGCGGTGTAAAATTCAAGGTATATCCAGTGAGGTCCTCATGACGCCCAGCGCAACCGCCCTAGAACTCAAGTCCTGCCCGCTCTACATCAATGGAAAGCCAGTTATTTCCAGCGGCCCAAAGGATATCCAGCACAATCCCGCAACGGGTGAAGCTGTGGCTGAAATACCGCGCTGTACCGCGGAAGAGATTTCCGCCGCCGTTGACGCCGCGCACAAGGCGTTTCCCGCCTGGAGCAGGACTCCCGTGGTGCAACGATGCAAGGTGCTGTTCAAGTTCCGCGAGCTGCTGGAAAAGAACGCCGAGGAGCTGGTTGGCCTGGTGATCGAGGAAAACGGCAAGACAAGGGAAGAAGCGCAGGGATCGTTTGACCGCGGCATCGAATGCATTGAGTTTGCCTGCGGCGCGCCCACCCTGATGATGGGTGACACGGTGGACCGCGTCGGCACCTCGGTCGATAGCTGGTCAACGCGGTATCCGGTGGGCGTCTGCGTCGGCATCACGCCGTTTAATTTTCCCTTTATGGTCCCGCTCTGGATGTTCCCCATGGCCATCGCCTGTGGCAATACGTTTGTGCTCAAGCCGTCGGACAAGGTCCCGCGCACCGCGGCGCGCATGGTTGAGCTGGCGCAAGAGGCAGGAATGCCCCCGGGGGTTTTGAATCTGGTGCACGGCGCCAAGAGTACGGTCGACCAGCTTCTTACTGATCCGCGCGTGCGTGCGGTGTCTTTTGTCGGATCCAGCGCGGTGGCCAAGTATATCTACCAGACCGCGGCCAATAACGGTAAGCGCGTGCAGGCGCTGGGCGGCGCCAAGAACCATTCCGTCGTCCTGCCGGATGCGGACATGAAGTCCACCGTAGCGGCAGTGATGGGATCGGGCTTTGGCTGCGCCGGTGAGCGTTGTCTGGCGACGAGCGTCGTTGTTGCCGTGGGCGAAATCGGCGATCCGCTGGTGAAAGAGCTTGTAAGCGCTGCCGACAAACTCAACGTCGGCAATGGCTGCGACGTGAAGACCGGCATGGGTCCGGTAATTACCGATGAATCGAAGAAGCGCATCCTCAGCTACATCGAGCTGGGCGAAAAAGAAGGCGCGGTGCTGGCGCGCGACGGACGCAAAGACGCTGTCGCCAATGGAAAAGGCTACTTCGTTGGGCCGACGATCCTGGACAAAGTGAATCCAGATTCGCGCGTGGCCAAGGAAGAAATTTTTGGCCCGGTGCTGTCCGTGATCCGTGTGAAAGACTTGAAAGAGGCAATCGACGTTGTCAGCCGGTCAGAATACGGCAATGCGGCGTCAGTCTTTACCCGCTCCGGCGGCGCGGCGCGGCACTTTACCCAGAACGTGACCGCCGGGATGGTGGGCATCAACGTGGGCGTGCCCGCGCCGGTGGCGTTTTTCCCATTCTCAGGATGGAAGAATTCCTTTTTCGGCGATCTGCATGCGCTGGGCAAAGACGGCGTGAATTTCTATACCGAGACCAAGGTTGTGACGTGCAGGTGGCCTGACTAGCAGTCCGCCATCAGAGAAATTTCATAACCGGCGGAGATGCTATGTCCTGAGAGCAAAAGCACGACATGCATGCCGCGCTTACGCTGCTCAAATGCATTAGCGCTGAATATTGCGAAAAAAAAAGGCCTAGCGGAAGTTGTAGAAGTTGCAGTTGATGCGCAAGGAGTATTCCGCGATCCTTGACACGGTCTTCTCGTCAAAATAGATGCCCGGCTCATTTTCACGGGAGTAGCTGACTAGCTGCATCGTGCCGCCCAGTTCACGGCTCAGCTCGACAAACTCTTTCTTGTTAGCATCAAGCTGGTCCAGGACGTCTTTTACATGCGACTCAAGCGGCGCTTCAAGATCAAGCCGGGAGCGCAGCTTCCACAAATTTTGCTGGGTTTTTGTGGCAGGAGGGTCGGGCTCACTCTGCTTCATCATGGCTGCAGGTGAAATGCCGGTTCTCCGGGTTATCTCTATTGGGTCGAGTGAACCGTCAAAGCAGAAATAGGCAAAGCGAGCATCGAGGTCCATATCGAAATGCGGGACGACCCGCACTAGGAATCATACCGCAACAGCGAATAAAAAGCGATACTATTTTGGGTCACACAGTTTTTCAGCAGGCCTGCCGCTCAAGCAGTGAGGGAAGCGATCGACTTGCACCGGTTCCGCTTCATGCCTACACCCCGCTATACACCGCCCGTTTCAGAAAATTTCCCTGTCCCGGTTTGCCGTGGAATTTGTCGCCTTCCACCAGCATCTGCCCGCGCGAGAGCACCACGTCCGGCATGCCTTTCACCTTGATGCCTTCAAACATCGAATAGTCCACGCGCATGTGGTGCGTCTTGGCGCTGATGGTGTGTTCTCGGTTTGGATCGAAAATAACCAGATCGGCGTCACTGCCCACGGCGATAGTCCCTTTGCGCGGGTACAGGCCAAAGATTTTTGCCGGCGTGGTTGAGACCAGTTCCACAAAGCGGTTCACGCTGAAGCGCCCTTTGCCCACGCCGCCGGAGTAGATGAGGCTCATGCGGTGCTCAATGCCGGGACCGCCGTTGGGGATTTTGGTGAAATCGTCTTTGCCCATCTCTTTTTGCTCCTTGAAGCAGAAAGGGCAGTGGTCGGTGGAGACCACCTGCAGATGGTCCTGCTTCAGGCCGGTCCAGAGTTTTTCCTGGTGCCATTTTTCCCGCAGCGGCGGCGTGAAGACATATTTCGCGGACTCAAACCCGGGCTTGTCCATGTCGTCGAGCGAAAGATAGAGGTACTGCGGGCAGGTTTCGGCATAGACGGGCAGGCCGCGGTCGCGGGCCTCGCGGACTTTTTCCAGCGCGTCATTGCAGCTCAGGTGAACGATGTAAACCGGCGATCCGGCCATCTCCGCCAGCGCGATAGCGCGCGCGGTGGCCTCCGCCTCGGCCGTCGTGGGACGCGTGAGCGCGTGATACTTGGGCGCGGTCTTGCCTTCGGCCAGCGCCTGCTGCACGATCACGTCAATTGCCCCGCCATTTTCCGCGTGCATGCAGATCATCCCGCCGATCTTTGCGGCTTTCTGCATGGCCTTGAAGATGGTTGCATCGTCCAGCATGAAAACGCCGGGATACGCCATGAAGAGCTTAAAGCTGGGCACGCCCTCCCGCACCAGGTCGCCCATTTCATCGAGCCGCGCATTTGGCAGATCGGTAATGATGCAGTGGAAGGCATAGTCGGTGGTGGCCTTGCTGGCGGCTTTCTGCATCCATGCATCGAACGCGGCGCGCAGCGGCTGGCCTTTGTACTGGATGGCAAAGTCGATGAGCGTCGTGGTGCCGCCGAATGCGGCGGCGCGGGTGCCGGTCTCAAAATCGTCGGCGCTGGTGGTCCCGCCAAAAGGCATATCCAGATGCGTGTGTACGTCAATTCCGCCAGGCATCACGTATTTATTCTTTGCGTCGAGCACGCGAGTGGTGTTCTCGCGCGGCAGGTTCTGGCCGATGGCGGTGACCTTGCCGCCCGTGATGGCGACGTCGGCGAGATAGGTATCAGTGGCGGTGACTACAGTGCCGTTTACGATGAGTGTGTCAAAAGCCATTTAGCCTCCTGCGGCGCACAACTCGACCAGGTGGTTGGAGTTCACTCAATCCTGAAGTGCAAACTCACGCTCTGGCTGCGACTCCAAGAACCCACCCGGGTTCTTCGGTTCGATTGCCAGACCAGTTGATTCAAGCCAGAGCTGCCCAACGCCCTCGCCATCGCAAACAAAGAGCCAATGGCCGGATTCCAGCCAGATATGCAGCCCATCAATCGTCGCCATCCCCTCGCGGGAGGGCCTCAGCATGACCTGCAACTGACGAAACTCGAATCGCGCTTTGTAGAGCGCATAACGCAGGACCGTTGATTCATTGCGGAAGACGATGGTGGCGCCCACCTCAGTGATCCGCGCCAGCATGGTGGAACCTGCCGTGCCGCCGCGCGCCGCGAAATAAAGGCCAACGAGCGTGTTGCTGGCTTTCCAGCGATTCAGGCGTTCGATTGCTTGTTCTCTGGAGATTTCCATGTCGGGCACTTTAACACATCTCATTCATTCAGAATTGTCCCCCCTGACGGCTAATTGCTAGTTGCTTTTTGTGCTACACTCGCAAACTTTCCACCACTTATTTCCCCTGGGCAGGTAATGTGATGAGGCGCGTACTATATTGGAACCAGCGCTTGAGCGAGATGACGCATGCTTAAAGACCCTGCCGCCAGGCTGTTACCGGAACAACTGGAAAAGAACTTTGCCGACATCAATCCCCCTCTGACGGAGGCGCAGGCGCTGGAAGAAGGCTCGCGCTGCCTGTTCTGCCACGACGCGCCCTGCATCAAGGCATGCCCCACAGAGATTGACGTGCCGCAGTTCATACGGCAGATCCTGACCGGTAACGCGCGCGGTTCCGCCAGGACCATTCTTGAAGCCAACATTCTGGGGCATAGTTGCGCCCGTGTCTGTCCGACCTCCGTCCTTTGCGAAGGCGCGTGCGTGCTCAACGCGCAAGGCAAGAAGCCAGTGGAGATCGGCAAGCTGCAGCGCTATGCCGTCGATCCGGTGATTACGGCGGGCACGCCGCTGTTCAAGCCCGGAGCCAGCAATGGATACCGTGTCGCGCTGATCGGTGCTGGCCCGGCTAGCCTTTCCTGTGCCGCGGAGCTGCGCAAGCGCGGCTATGAGACTGTGATCTTTGACGCCAATCCGCAACCCGGCGGCCTCGACACTTACGGCATCGCCGCCTACAAGATGCGCGCACAGGACGTGGAAAAAGAGGTTGCGATGGTTCGCGCGCTGGGTGTTGAGATCAAGAGCGGGACGTCGGTCGGCAAGGATATCAGCCTCGCCCAGTTGGAGCGCGATTTCGACGCCATCTTTATCGGTATTGGGCTGGGCGCGACTGACGATCTCCATATCCCGGGAGAAGACCTGGAAGGCTGCCAGGATGCTCTCTCTTTCATTGAGGAAACCAAGAGCAAGAACCTTGGCGATGTGCGAATTGCCAGGCGCATTGCGGTGATCGGCGGCGGCAATACCGCTATCGACGTGGTGACTGCCGCGCGACGCCTGGGCGCTGAAGTAGTTTATATGGTCTACCGTCGCGGTCCGGAAGAGATGAGCGCCTTCGACTATGAGTATGAATTGGCAAAGAAAGATGCTGTCACATTCGTGTGGCAGGCGCTGCCGGTGCGCGTGATTGACGATGGCCACGGCCACGTGGCCGCGCTTGAATGCGTCCGCACAGAAAAAGGCCCAAAAGACGCCCGCGGCCGCAGCAGCTTTGTGCCGGTTCCGGGCTCGGAGTTTCGGCTTGAGGTCGGCATGGTGGTGAAAGCGCTGGGGCAGAAACGAAAAACAGATTTCCTGGGTCAGATCGCCGGACTGGAATTGAAGAACGGCTGCGTTGCCGTTGACGCCCGGACCATGCAGACTGCGAATCCAAAGTATTTTGCCGGCGGAGATTGCGTGAACGGCGGCGGCGAGGTGGTGGATGCCGTTGCCCATGGCAAGAAAGCCGCCGCGGGAATTCATCAGGCGCTGGAAGTGCAAAAGGGAAGGAGGGCCCATGCCGGATCTAAGCATTGACTTTTGTGGAGTGCGTTCGCCAAACCCTTTCTGGCTGGCATCAGGCCCGCCGACCAACACCGCCTACCAGGTAATGCGCGCGTTTGACGCCGGCTGGGGCGGTGCGGTGTGGAAGACCATCGGCGAGCCCATCATCAATACCGCATCGCGGTATGGGTCGATTGATTTCAAGAACGAGCGCATGATCGGCCTGAACAACATCGAACTCATCAGCGACCGGCCCATTGACGTGAACCTCCACGAGATTGCCGAGGTGAAGAAGCGCTTTCCGCAGCACACGGTCGTCGCGTCGCTCATGGTGGAATCAAAGCGCGAAACCTGGCATGACATTGTGCGGCGCACGGAAGATTCCGGCGCGGACATGCTGGAGCTGAACTTTGGCTGCCCGCATGGCATGAGCGAGCGCGGCATGGGCGCGGCCGTGGGCCAGGTGCCGGAATACGCCACGATGATTACCGGCTGGGTAAAGGAAGTGGCGCGCACGCCGGTGATCGTAAAGCTGACGCCCAACGTGACAGACATCGCGCACATGGCGGTGGCGGCCCGTGCCGGCGGAGCCGACGCAGTTTCACTGGTGAACACTTTCAACAGCCTCGTCGGCGTCGATCTTGAGACTTACGCGCCGCGTCCCAGCGTGGGCGGGTTGGGCAGCCATGGCGGCTATTGCGGCCCGGCCGTGAAGCCTATTGCGCTGCACATGGTTTCCGCCGTGGCCAAGCATCCCAAAGTGAAGATTCCTATTTCCGGCATCGGCGGGATCGGCAACTGGCGCGACGCGGTGGAATTTATCCTGCTCGGCGCGACCTCGGTTCAGGTGTGCACCGCGGCCATGCATTACGGCTTCCGCATTGTGCGTGACATGATTGAAGGGCTGGAGAATTATCTTGAAGACAAGCGCCTCAGCTCTGTGATGGAGTTGGTCGGTAAGGCAACGCCGCGCATCGAGGATTGGGGCAATCTTGACCTGAATTACAAAATCGTGGCCAGGATCGACGAAGAAAAATGTATCGGCTGCAATCTCTGTTACATTGCCTGCGAAGATGGCGCGCACCAGTGTATTCGGGTCGAAGAGCGGCCCCACGGCGACCTGCGACATGGCGTTGACCTGAAACATGTGCCGCGCATACTGGAAGACGAGTGCGTTGGCTGCAATCTCTGCGCGCTGGTCTGTCCGGTGCCCAACTGCATCAGCATGGTAGAAGTCGACACCGGCCGCGCGCACATGAGCTGGAAGCAGTTGCAGGAAGCAAGAGGGAAGAGCCCGCAGTGCAGCATGGAAGAGTTGCTGGCCGGAGAAAAGTGATCCTTATTGCTATTTCCCACCGAAAGGAGCGCGAAAGTTATGGAGCGCAGAAAATTATTGCAGGGAGCGGGTGCGGTTGCCGCCGTTGCGGCCGCGGGAGGATTTAACTTGGCGCACGGTGACGCACCTGATCAGCAACGTCCGCGCGGCATGGCCCATGGACTCACCGTTTTGAACATACGCCGCAACGGCGCGTATGAGCTGGCGGTAAAGACCGATAAAGGTATCCTGCTGGTGACTGAGGCCACGAAAACGCTGAAGATGCACGCGCCCGCCACCATGGACAACCTGCTGCAGAATGAAGACGGCCCCAGCCTGAATGCGCTGGTGGATGCCGCACTCAAATCCAGCGCCGCGCGCTCCGCGTTCATCAAGGAAGACGGCATTGAGTACGGGCCGATCGTGATGCACCCGGAAAAGATCGTCTGCGTGGGCCTGAACTACCGCAAGCATGCGCAGGAGATCGGCGCGCCCATTCCCAAAGCGCCGGTGCTCTTCAGCAAGTTCAATGTGGCGCTGAATCATCACAAAGGCACCATCAAGCTGCCGGTGGAGGTGGCCAAGAAGTTCGACTACGAATGCGAGCTGGTGATGGTTATCGGCAAGGAAGCGAGAAACGTGAGCGAGGCGGACGCGCTTTCTCATGTTGCCGGATACTGCACCGGCAACGACTTCACGGCGCGCGATTTGCAACTCGAAACCGGCGGCCAGTGGCTGATCGGCAAGACGCCGGACCAGTTTGCTCCGCTGGGGCCATACATGGTCACCGCCGACCAGATCAATCCCGATAACCTGAAGCTGGAAACGCGGGTCAACGGCGAAACGCGGCAGTCATCAAACACCAGCGACTTCATTTTCAACAGCAAGCAGATGATCAGCTATATCTCGCACTACATTACGCTGCGTCCGGGCGACATTATTTTTACCGGAACGCCGGAAGGCGTGATTCAGGGCAAGCCCAAAGACCAGCAGGTCTGGCTGAAGCCAGGAGACAAAATCGCTTGCAGCCTGGAAAAACTGGGCGAGTTGACGTTTGAGTTGGTGTAAAAATCCAACTGGTCATACGCTCTTCCATACATGAGGCGGGTTTCAGAACCACGCCGCGCACAAATGAGCTGGAAGCAATACCTGGAAGCACGGGGGAGTCCGCAGTGCAGTATGGAAGATTTGCTGGCAGGGAAAGAGTCAGCGCGAATGACAGTTACTGAGCGGAATGAGAGTGATCGAGTTTCCTTGAGGAGCACGGCTTTTGAATTTGTCAGTCCAGTCACACTCAGAGCTTGCGACTCTGACGATCGAGGAGCGCAGGCGATATATAGACTCCTGGAAGACCTATCGAATCCTCAGGAACATTACGATGAGCGGGATCACGGCATATCTACTGGTTAAAATATTTTATTTGGACAACCGACCAGGAAATACCTGGCTTGTGGTAGCAATAATGGTATTGCTGGTAACCATGCCCGCTGCGTTCGGACTGGAGTATTGGAAGTGTCCTCGCTGTCAGAGAAGGTTCAGTGGCGGATGGCTTCAAGGGTGGGTAAGACAGCCTTGGGTCCAAAAGTGTTATTGGTGTCAGTTGCAGAAGCGTGACTTGCACGCGCTTTACGTCACCAGCCCTAAGCTCCCGTATTCCTCGTAGGCGTTGCAAGGTTTCGTTGCTTGTACATCAATCCCCAATACGCCACAAACGCCACAAGAAATCCCACAAACCACGAGTAGTCATACAGGAACCTGACCGCAGGAACCACCAGCCCCATCAGCGCCACGCCCGAGCCAACGATCAAAGCGCCGATCGCCCTCCAGTTGAAGCCGCCGGCGTATTCATATTGGCCTCCACGCAGATAAAGATCGTCTACGGTCAGCCGCTTGCGGCGCACAATGAAATAGTCGCAGATCATGATTCCGGCCACTGGGCCGAGCACTGCCGCGTATCCACCGAGCCAGCCAAAAATGAACGTCCGGTGGTTGGCCAAGAGTTTCCACGGCATCATGGCGATGCCCATAAAGCAGGTGATTACGCCGCCCAGCTTGAAAGAGATTTTGCGCGGCCACAGGTTGGAGAAATCATTCGCGGGTGAAACCACGTTGGCGCCGATGTTGACGTTGAGCGTGGCCAGCAGAATTGCCAGCAGCGAGATCACGACGGCAATCGGCGAATGGAAGCGGCTGAGCAATTGGACCGGGTCCCAGATTGAAGTGCCATAGATCACCACCGTCGCCGAGGTAACGGCCACGCCGATGAAGGAATAAAGCGTCATGGTCAGTGGCAGCGCCAGCGCTTGTCCAATGGCCTGTCCGCGCTCGTCTTTGGCAAAGCGCGTAAAGTCCGGGATGTTGAGTGAGACGGTGGACCAGAAGCCGACAGTCCCGTTGAGCGCTGGAATCAGAAACTTGAGCAGGTCACTGGTGGAGGTAAATTTTGAAGGCGCGGCCAGCATCGGGCCAAAACCGCCCGCGCTCTTCCATGCCCAACCCAGAAGCAGCAGGCCCACACCCAACAGAATGGGTGCGCTCACTCCTTGCAGGAACCGTATGTATTCAATGCCTTTCAGGATCACCAGCAGGTTGATGAACCAGAAGGCCATGAAGCAAATGAATGTCCCATACGGGTTGTTGCCCCACGCGGGCCACACTGTTTTCAGCAGGATATTGATGGCTTCGCCGCCGATCCAGCTCTGGATGCCAAACCATCCGCAGGCCACCATGGCGCGCAAGACCGCGGCCACGTTGGCCCCAAGCACGCCAAACGATGCGCGGGCCAATACGGGGAAGGGCACGCCGTAACGTGCTCCAGGATGCGAGTTCAGCAGCATGGGCGCGAGAACGATTGTGTTGCCGATCAGGACCGTCAGCACGGCCTGCTTCCAATCCATGCCGCCCTGAATGAAGCCGCCCGCGAGCATGTACGTGAGTATGTTTACCGACATGGAGACCCACAGCGCGGCGTAGTTGTAGGTGGTCCATGTGCGGCGCTCAGGCGCGACAGGCGCAAGATCAGGGTTATACAGCGAGCTGGATTGAATGTTCGGCTTGGTTGTGGACGTGCTGGAGGTGGTCATTAAAAGTTTTCTCGATCGTGCGGATTAGCTGCTAGCATTTTCCGAAAATCCCGAGCGAAGCGAGGGATCGCTATTCTCAACTTGAATTTGACTTGCTCCATTACGCACTCTTCATACCATAAACACACTGGGTTGACCTTGAAATTGTGGCGGCTGTAGAGATCCCTCGCTCCCTGCCCCACCGCGCGCAAAACCGGCGCGCGTCGGGTGCCCCGTCCGCCCGGGATTTCAGAAAGCTAAGAGCCCGTAGCTGTTTTCCCCGTCTGCGCCACCAGCGGTTGATAGCTGTCTGGCCGGCGGTCGCGGAAGAACTGCCAGACGTTGCGCACCTCGGCAATCATGTCGAGATCAAGATCGGCGACGACCAGCTCATCTTTGTCGCGGCTGCCCTGGGCAATGATCTTGCCGCGCGGATTACAGAAATAGCTCTTGCCGTAGAACTCGCCGATGTTCCAGGGCGCCTCTTTTCCCACGCGGTTAAGAGCGCCGACAAAGTATCCATTGGCCACCGCATGCGCGGGCTGCTCCAGCTCCCACAAATACTCTGAAAGACCGGCGACGGTGGCGGAAGGATTGAAGACGATCTCCGCGCCGTTCATCCCCAGGATGCGCGCGCCTTCTGGAAAGTGGCGGTCATAGCAGATGTAAACGCCGATGCGCGCGTATTTGGTCTGGAAAGTGGGATAACCGGTATCGCCGGGCGTGAAGTAAAACTTTTCCCAGAAGCCGGGGGCCACCTGCGGTATATGGTGCTTGCGATATTTACCCAGATATTTTCCATCGGCATCGATCACCGCCGCGGTGTTGTAGTAAAGCCCGGTCATCTCTTTTTCGTAGATGGGCACAATAATTACCATGCGATATTTGGCCGCGAGCTTCTGCATCAGCTTGATGGTGGGGCCATCGGGCACCGGCTCGGTCAGCTCATACCAGCGGGAGTTTTGTTCGGCGCAAAAGTAAGGGCCGTAAAAGATCTCTTGCAGGCAGAGAATCTGGACTTTCTGCTTTGCCGCCTGCTCAATCAGCTTCAGGTGCTTATCGATCATGGCCTTCTTGATCTTTTCCAGCGGCTTGTCTGCGCCAAGCACGTTGCTGGCCTGTATCAATCCGGCGCGCACAATTCGGGACATCAGGGACCTCACGGTATAGAAAGCTTCGCCAATATACAGCAGAATACGGCACAACGAGAGACGAAATGTTCCGCGTTAAGCCCTTCCAGAAAGTGCCCCTCTCACGTACCATGAAAATCCGTTCTTTTGACGAGCATCAGCGGAGACCAGATGGCATTTCTTGAGAACCAGGGCGCGCGGATTTATTGGGATGAGCAGGGAAATGGCGAACCTGTTTTGCTAATCATGGGGCTCGGATACCCATCGTACTTGTGGCATCGCACCCGTCCGACGATCAACGAGCGCTATTGCACCATTGCGCTGGATAATCGCGGCAGCGGGCAAAGCGACGCGCCCGCGGGCCCGTATTCGATTCCGCTGATGGCTTCAGACGCCGCAGCCGCGCTTGATGCGGCTGGAGTGGAGAGCGCGCATGTGTTTGGCCTCTCCATGGGTGGGATGATTGCCCAGGAGTTTGCGCTCCAATATCCGGGGCGCGTGCGTTCGCTCATTCTGGGCTGCACGGCGCCGGGCGGCCCCAACGCGGTGCGGGCGGAAAAGCGCGTTACCGATGTTCTGACGGCCCGCGATAAGAGCTTTGAAGAACTGACCCAGGCCATGCGGCCTTTTGTTTACGATCCCTCCACGCCGGCCGACCGGATTGAGGAAGACCTGGTGGTCCGGCGTAAGTGGTTTCCCCGTCCCGAGGGTTACATGGCCCAGCTCCAGGGAATATATTCCTGGGAAGCCTACAGCCGCCTGGATAAAATCACCGCGCCTACCCTGGTGATCCACGGTGAAGGGGACCTCTTGGTTCCCGCGGGCAACGGCAGATTGATTGCTGCGCGGATCGCAGGATCGAAGCTGGTCATGCTGCCGCACGCCAGCCATATCTTTACCACCGATCAGCCGGAGGCTTCGCGGAAGGCCATCATGGACTTTCTGGGGGCGCACACATCCTGATTCCTGTCGGGACAAACTTGCCTCAAGCCTAAAGGCCGCCGAAATTAAAAGACTTCAACCCTTCATGCCAAGGCAGGGGGCATGTAGTAAACCATTGGGTTTAACTCGATTTTTGCGCGGTCGGAATGGATCGCCCGCAAAAATCCTATCGGCAGCCGTAGAGTGTGGCGGCCTTCGCAAAATTAAGCCTTTTTTTACTTGCTTTCACCTTCCTGCGCAAGCAATACTTCAAGCAACAAGCTTGGCAAAAGTCAGTCGACGGAACAAAAACCTATGCGTCCAGCAGTCCTTTCTATTTCCGCGGAAAGGGTGTTGGCTCCCATCCGTAATGCAGTTTTGGCGCATGCCGGATACGGGGTCATACCAGTGTCTTCCGCTGAAGCAGCTCTCAAGATCCTCCGTGTACGCCACGTTTGCGCGATTGTGATCGCCAACTCCGTCCCTGCCGTGGAACGCCGGCTCGTTTGTTCTGAAGGACATAGCCTGCACGTTCCCACCGTGGTGCTTGATCCCTACGACCAGAGCGGCGAGGACGAATCTGAACTTCACGTTAACCCTCTGGACGGGCCGGAAGCCTTTTTGGATGCCCTGGCCACCCTGATGAAGCGCGACCATCGCCACGCCTGACCCAGAGAGGCTGTTAAACTCGTAGCAATGCCACGTTCCGCAGGCCACAAGACCCCTGCCCACGCCATCCCTGCGCCTAGAAACCTTGGCGCGCTGAGCATGCCTACGGGCGGGCCTTCGGCGCCGGAAGGCTCTATTACAGACCTTGCCGCGCTAAATCAGGAGATTATCGCCTGTACTCGCTGTCCGCGGCTGATTGCGCATTGCCGGAAGGTGGGCGAAGTGAAACGCCGGGCTTACCTGGAGTGGGAGTACTGGGCCAAACCTGTGCCGGGTTTCGGCGATCCTAATGCCCGGCTGCTGATTCTGGGGCTTGCTCCGGGCGCGCACGGGTCGAACCGGACAGGGCGGCCTTTTACCGGCGATGGCTCCGGCAATTTTCTTTACCCGGTACTGCACAAAGCGGGATTTGCTTCCCAACCGACGGCCATTCGCCGCGAAGACGGGCTCGAACTGATCGATGCCTATATCACCGCGGCAGTCCGCTGCGCGCCGCCGGAAAACAAGCCCACGCCGGAAGAAATTGCCAACTGCGCCAGTCATCTCGATCGGGAATTTGGCGCGCTGACCCGCGTGCAGGTAGTGGTGGTCCTGGGAAAGATTGCCTTTGACGCGTACTTGAATTACCTGAAGCGAAGCGGTGAACTGAAGTCAAAAAGCGGGTTCGTCTTCGGCCACGGAGAGAATTACAAACTGCCGTACGGCCGCACACTGCTGTGCTCGTATCATCCTTCACTGCAGAACACGCTGACCGGCAAGCTGACGGAAAAGATGTTTCTGGATGTGTTCCGGAAAGCGAAGAAGCTGATCGCCGCTGATTTGCCCAGATGAGCGCAGATCAGGAGAAGCAGCCGCGAACCAGCGCGAATAAACACGAATCAAAACAGATTGGCAATTGATCCGCGCTCATCCGCGTTGTTCCGCGGCAAGCTTTTGCTTTCCCGATCAGTCGATCCTCCTTCAGAAGCACACCGGGGGAGGCGCAGCGAAAGCGTTGAGCGTTGAGTACCAGCCATTCACCGCTATCGAGGGTTGCTGGCGCGCGAACCACGAGAAGAATGCCAGATCCTGCACGTGGTAGCTAAAGCCCGGAGTAAACACGGTTGAGTTGCTGCCGGTAAGAGGATCTCCAACCTCAAGGTTGGCCTGGCAGCCGGTGACCTGTCCGATGTGTCCCCACGGCGGAACCGGATTGTTGACGGGATCGTCCAGCCACTCGCCCAGTTCATGGCTCAGAATCGAGATGTCTGCGACGTTGAAGCCGAGGAATTGGTTATCGGTATAGCTGCCGAAGGCATACGTTTGGAAAACGCCGGGAGCTACCTGCACTGCGGTGTGGTAACCAAAGAAGAAGCCGCCGGTGGAAGGCAATCCCACCATGTCATACGCCACAAAAAGAGGAAGCGTGTTAGGCCCGATCCCAAATTGAGTTATCAGGCCGCGCAGCGTGTTGTCCAGGAAGGTCATGTCGACGGTGCCAAGAGGCTGTTGCGGGCAAGCATTGTTGGCCATGGTTTGCCCTTTTCCGGCGGGGACGGGTATCTGCTGGACCGGCGTTGTTGAGATCGGATTCAACAGTACATGATAGTTGGGCGACCTGGTGCTCACGTAAGCCCAGAAGTTCGCCCGCTGAAACGCGTCAGTAAACTGGGTAACGCCCACAATCGTATTGCCTTCAACCCAGGTAACGTTCGTGGTGAACAGCGGGGAACCCTGAATGCGAGTGAGCACGCTCGTGTTATCGCCACATGCCGTTGCGATGGGCGAGACGACCGTGCCGTCAGGGTAGGTGAAACTCAGGGGAATGATCACAACAGGAACATTGGTGGTTCCGGCGCCCGCAACCGTGGGATCGCTGCCCACCATGGTGAAGTTGTAGCGCACTCCGTTGAAGAAGAAGAAACCCGGCCACATCGGGACATTGACGCCGGCGGCGACGACTCCGGCGTTGCCGCCGTGATGTACATGGCCTGAAACGGACTGGCCGTCAGACACAAGTTTCCCCAGCTCCTGTCCGCGAACCGGTGTGGTCCCGGCGAGCCAGAAACAAGCGATTAAAGCGGAAGCGGCGATTGCTCTGCGTATCATTTGTTGTTCCTCCATCCCGCTGACCATTGTCAGGTTGGGGAATTGTAGGGGCCGCAGATCAGAACCAGCAGTATGGATGCCGGAGTTTTCAGTTTCCGGTTTCGGAATTGGAACCAAGGATCGAATTGGAACGAGATCCGACGAGTTCAATCCGGAACGGCAAACTGCGAACACAGAATGTGCAAGGCGCGCGGCCGTCCGCACTTGCATGTGCCACGTTTTCAGAAGCGCAGCATCTGTGCAAGTTATTGTGGGGCATGGGCTTAGCGGCAGGCCCAGGAAAAGCCAAAAACTACTTGATAAGTGTTTCATGAACACCTATTATGTGTATTAGATACACATAAGGAGGGTGTTATGGCATACATGAAGGTACCCCCAACAAAATATGTGATCCACTACCGTCAAGGCAAGATCAAGAGGGAGGGAGCAGGACTCTCCTTCTTCTATTTTGTTCCCGCGTCAACCATTGTGACTGTGCCTTACGTCAGCGCTGACGCGCAGTTTGTATTTCAAGAAGTAACACGGGAGTTTCAGCCCATTACTATCCAGGGGCAGCTTACGTACCGGGTGGCAGATCCCAAAAAGCTTGCCGCGCTCCTCGATTTCAGCGTTGACAGAGGCGGCCGGTACAGATCTGAGGATCCAGAGAAGCTGAACACTCGCCTGGTCCATCAGGCCCAGGTCTTTGCCCGGTCCGTCACGCAAAAACTGACATTGAGTGAAGCGTTGACCCGGTCTCGCGAGATCGGCGCGGAGGTGTTGAACAACCTGAAAAGCTCTGAAGCCATTGTGGCTTTGGGAATCGAAATACTCGCAGTCTCCATTTTATCGGTCAAGGCGTCTCCGGAGATGTCGAAAGCTTTGGAAGCGGAGGCTCGGGAAGCGTTGCAGAGACGCTCCGACGAGGCCATTTACGCGCGGCGGAATGCCGCCGTGGAGCAGGAACGCCGGATCAAGGAAAGCGAGCTGAACACAGAGATTGCCGTGGAAGAAAAGCAGAGACAGATCCGCGAAACGAAAATGGCGGCAGACCTGGCCATGGAAGAGAAGCAGCGCCAGGTGCGCGAAGCCAGGATGGCGGCGGACATCTCCGTTGAGCAGCAACGGGCTACGCTGGTTGGCCGCAAGACCGACAATGACCGCAGCGAAGCTGACGCCCGAGCCTATGGGCTGGAGGCAATGCTGAAGCCGCTTCGCGGCATGGACTGGAAGACGCTGATGATGCTAAACCAGGGCGGCGCGGACCCCGGACGCCTGATTGCTCTGGCCTTCCAGGGACTGGCCGAGAATGCGCAGAAGATAGGCGAGCTGAACATTTCTCCTGACCTCCTGCAATCACTGCTCAAGGAGGCGAAGTGAGATGGCGCTGGAGAAAATCATCATCGTCACGCGCAGGACCAGGTTGCAGGAACTTGTTGCGCGCTTCAATACAAAGGCACAAGCCAGGTTTTACATCGAACACTCCGGCGGTAACTTTAGCGACTATGAAATCGAAGATGATGAGTACCGCCGGTCGTTCGATCAACTCTCAAAATCGCTGGACGTGGGCCTGAAACTGCAAGTCATTGATCGCGATTTTTTGCCGACGTTTATGTTCATGCCGCAGGACATTGTGGTCACCCTTGGCCAGGACGGGCTTGTGGCTAACGCCGCGAAATATGTAAAGGGGCAGCCGATCATTGCCGTAAACCCGAGTCCGCGGATCTTTGACGGCGTGCTATTACCGTTCTTGCCCGGAGGCGCTGGCGGAGCCGTGGATCGGTTGGTGCGCGAGAAAGCGGTCCTCCGCGACGTTACGATGGCGGAAGCGAAACTAACAGACGGCCAGAGCCTATTGGCCTTTAACGATCTTTTTATCGGGCCGCAGACTCATGTCTCGGCCCGATATCGTATCGTGTGGAGCGGAAAATCGGAGCCGCAATCATCGAGCGGTGTGCTGGTTTCCACCGGCGCCGGAAGCACAGGCTGGCTATCATCTATCTTCAACATGACCAGAGGCGTTGCCGGCCTGAGTGGCGCGATCTTCAACGTACCGACACACCTGGATTGGGAAGACTTGAGGCTGGTTTTTGTGGTGCGCGAGCCTTTTATCAGCAGGCATTCGCGCGCGGAGATTGTGGCCGGTATGATTGCGCCAGGACAGGAACTGGTGCTTGAATCTTTAATGCCATCAGGCGGCGTGATTTTCAGCGATGGAACAGAAGCAGACTTTCTCAAATTTGACTCCGGCGTGACCGCGGTGATCAAGGCATCTGATCAGAAGGCCCACTTGGTCATGGACAAAGCGGCATGAGCATTCAGGTAACGGTAGACATTGTGATCTTTACCATCCGGGACTCGCGCCTGAAGGTCCTGCTGATCAAGCGCGGCATTGCGCCCTTTAAAGACTACATGGCGATTCCCGGCGGCTTTGTGCTTGAAGATGAGTCGCTGGATACTGCGGCGTTGCGCGAGCTAAAAGAAGAGACCGGAGTGGACAACGTTTATCTGGAGCAGTTATACAGCTTTGGCGATCCCAAGCGCGATCCTCGCGGCCGGGTGGTGACAGTAGCCTATTATGCGCTGATTCCAGCGGGCCATCCGATCAAGGCCGGCAGTGACGCTTCAGCGGCGGCGTGGTATGACGCGGACGATTTGCCTAAACTCGCCTTTGATCATCGCCGCATTCTCGATTATGCGATTGAGCGCCTACGCAACAAGCTGGAATATACGACGGCGGGCTTCAAGATGCTGCCGGAACAATTTACGCTCTCAGAATTGCAGTCGGTCTATGAAGCAGTTCTCGGCAAGAAGCTGGACAAGCGCAATTTCCGGAAGAAACTTGAGCTTCTTGGCGTGCTGAAGGCCACTTCTGCATGGCGCAAGACCGGACGCAAGCCGGCCCGGCTTTACACCTTCTCCGCCAAAAAGTTTGAGAAGCTTAAGGACAAGGGAATTCTGTTTCCGTTTTAAGCCAGATCACTTTGCCGCCACCAGCGTTTTTGCTTTCACCAGTTCCTCCCGATCGGAGTTGGAACCCTGGCAGTTTCTTACTAGCTGTGCGTAATAGCCGGATGCCTTTTCTTTCTGGTGGGTCATCTCCGCTGCGCGCGCCGCGCCGTAAAGGCCGTTGAATCGGTTGGGATCGGTCTTGAGCGCCACTTCATACTCAGCCAGCGCGTCCTGCGGACGGTTCATTTCCAGCAGCATGTCAGCCAGCATCTCACGCGCCGGAGTTTCTGTTTCACCTTTGCCGACTTTGTCCTGCTTATCAGCCACGGCGCGTAACAGGCGCAGAGCATCGTCATTCTTGCCTTGAGCAAAAGCCAGCCAAGCCTGGGACTCGTCTTGATTATTTGCCATGTATTTGGCTTCATGAGACTTGTCTGATTTCTTTGTGGCTTCAACCATGGCGTTGAATTGCTCTGCGGAGGTTTGCGCCGCTGCCGCATCGCGCAGATGCCCCGCGGCTACCGCATGAGCCCAGTAGGTGAGCGCCTGCACAAAAGGACGCGCTCCTGCAACCGGCTGCAGCGCCAGCGCTTCCCGCCACTGGCGGCGTTCCAGCGTATAACGCGCGGCAAAGCCGGCGTTCATTGCGTCGTAGTAATCCTGAAATTCTTCTTCCACGTCTGGTTTGCGGATCGTCTGTAGCTCGTCCCATTCCGCTTTGGCTCTCTGGTCATTGCCTGTCTGGAGATAGGCGTATTCCAGGAAGTCAAGTGAGTGCATTTTGTGATGCATTACATGCAGGTGCATTGAGCCCATGTTGTCCGCAACGCGCAATGCCGCTTCATTGGACTGAATATCATCTTGCCAGAGGCCCAGACGCGCGAAGATGTGTGATGGCATGTGCACGGCGTGCGCTGACGACGGCGCGATGCTGGCATATTTTCGGGCTGCCGCCAGCCCAAGGCTAGCCATTTGCGGATTGTCACAGGCGTGAATAATGTAATGCGCGATGCCGGGATGGCCGGGATCCTGCTCAAAAAGCTTGTTGAGAATAGATACGGCCTTTCTGTGATTGGCTTGCGTTGGATCCTCTTCAGGGCCGGAGCCTAACAGTGACAGCGCGTAAAACACCGCAGCCTCACGGTCTTGGGGATTCTGGCGATAAACCTTCTCCATGGCAGCGGAATACAGGTCGGCCCGCTTACGGTGGTCGATCTTGTCGGCGTCATGATAGAAAACGGACAGCGCGCTGATGTATTCGCGCTCGCGAGCGGTCTTGGGCTTGAGCCCGGCTGCATGGGCCAAAAGTTCATTTCCGCGCTTAAGGTCTGCCTTTGTCGGGCGACTCCAGAGCTGGTGATACAGGCTCAGCGCCTGGCCCCAATATGCCATGGCGCAGCCGGGGTCTTGCCTGGCGACTTCCTTAAACTGGTTTTCCGCCATTTCATATTCAAATGAATGCATCAGTGCCACGCCACGTTCGAACGGTGTCTGCACGGCGGCGGCGCAGGAAGTGGGAAAAGACACGCTTCCTACTTTTTCATTGGGGCTGAGATGATGGTGGCCTTCGTCCGCGAGCAGGGGAGAGGCCAGGCACACGAGTGCAAAGACGAAAATGATCAACGTTGGTTTCATGAGAGAGACTCCGGCTCAATTTTGAAGACTACCGACAGCCGATGGCCGTGTCAATCGATGTGGCGCAGCAGTCCCTCCTCAGTCTTCGAGCTAATCTTCGTCCTTTGATGACACCGTTGCTCGCGCCGGAAGCACCGCGCTTTCCAGCTTTAGCTCCGGCAAGTTCGCGCCTTTCAGCTGCTGGTTGAGCGCGGGAATATCGTGCGCCTGCATGGCCTTCCAGCGATCCATCAAAGGCGGCAGTTGCTTTTGCAAGTCGGCAACGGCGGCCGCGGCTTGCGAGCTCGGAGCAACGTCAGCTTCCTGGAAGACTCCGAACAGCGTAAGGAACTTGGTTTTCAAGCCGCCAAGCGTCGGAGGTTCCGTCCCAGGGCCGGGTCTGCGCGTTGCGCCGCCGGCAAGCGCTTGCAGTTTCTGATCGAAAGCCTTAATGGCTGCCAGAATTTCACCTGTCGCTTTTGGTTGTAGGTCTTTGAGCTGTTTGCGCAATGCACCAGCTTCTTCGGTTGCAGGAGAGAGCGTGAGCAATTGCGTGTAAAGATCATTGGATAGCTTGAACTGCTGCTGTAAGCCGGCCAGCGGTGTCTTGACGCGCGGATCCATCTTGATGGTGAGCGGTTGCGAATAGCTTTTGCCGTTTGCCGTTAGAACGACCGTGTACTGGCCCGGAAGTGCCCACGGTCCGCTTGGCTGCGGCGCTGTGTTGTGAGGAATTGCAGCGATGGGATATTCCGCCTCAACGCCCGGAACGTCAGGATAATGCATGTCCCACAGGAAGCGGTGCGTGCCTGCAGCCGCGGACAGAGTCTGCGGCGGACGCACCCAGTACGTGGGGATATTCAGCATGGGATCTGGCGGCGCGGGCTTGTCTGCGCTGGAATATTTGCGGACGGTCTTGCCGGCAGCGTCTTTGATCTCAAGCGTTACCGGGCCGGTGGCGGCCGATTGCAGGTAGTAATCGATCACGGCGCCGTCAGGCGGGTTTTCACCGGCAGGGAAGTCAGGCGGAAGAGGCGTATCGGTATTCATGTTCCAGCGGACGCGAATCGCAGTTTGCGGCTTGAAGAGAAATGCGTCCGCCGATGTAACTTTTTGATCGAACTGGCGCAGCGGGGTGATGTTGTCTAGAATCCAGAAGCCACGTCCGTGAGTGGCGGCAACCAGATCGTCGCCTTTAATGATGATGTCACGCACGGAACTTGCGGCCATGTTGAGCCGCAGTGATTGCCAGTGGTCGCCATCATCAAATGAAACATAGACGGCGCGCTCCGTTGAAGCAAAGAGCATGCCGCGGCGCACGGGATCTTCGCGCACGGCATTCACGTTTTCATTGGCGGGAATGCCGTTAACGGTTTCAGTCCAGGTCTTGCCGGAATCGCGCGTGCGCAGGATGTGCGGGCGCAGATCGTCAAGGCGGAGCGTGTTGATGGCGGCGTATGCCGTCTGCGCGTCAAAGTGGCTGGCTTCGATGATCGAGACTTTTTGAAAAGCGGTCATTGTAGGCGGAGTGACCTCGCTCCACTTCTTGCCGCCATCGAGCGTGAGATGGATGCGGCCGTCGTCGGTGCCGGCCCAGATGCGGTTGATATCGAGGGGCGAGGGCGCGACAGCATAAATCACGCCGCGCGGCGTGGGCTTGGCCGTCTCCTCATTGCGATATTTGCCGACGCTCGCCGGAACTTCAAACGTCGGGCGCGTGAGGTCAGGTGAAATCTGCTGCCAGCTCTGACCGCCGTTCAGCGTCTTCCACAAAGTGTTGGTAGCGAAATAAAGAATGTGCGGGTTGACCGGCGAAAAAACGATCGGCTCAGTGCGCAGCATGCGGTAATCCGGCGCGCGGAAAGGCTTGGGGGCGACGTTCTGCGCCTGGTTGGTGCGGCGGTCATAGCGAGAAAGTTTGCCCCCATAAACAACGTCGGGATCAAGCGGATCGGGCACGACGTAACCGTATTCTTCCGCCGCGACTGGATGCCAATCGCGGAAGGTGATCTCGCCGTCATTCCCGCGGCTTGAGATGCACGCTGAACCACTTTCCTGCTGGCCGCTGCACAGGCGATAGGGAAACGCGTTGTCAGCATTCACGTGGTACATCTGCGCGGTGGGCTGGTTGTACCATGAGCTCCACGTCTCACCGCCGTTCACGGTGATGATGGCGCCCTGGTCGCTGACGATGGCAATGATCTGAGGATTGTTGGGATTGATCCAGAGATTCTGGTAGTCGTCGCCGCCGGGCGCGCCGCGGAAACCGGTCCAGGTCTTGCCGCCATCAGTCGATTTCCAGGTGACCGTGCTGGTGACGATGACCATGTTTTCGTCTTTGGGATTGAAGCGCGGCACAGAAAGATCCCCGCCGCCGATTCTGCCGGCCGGGCGTGTGTCTGTGGTGATCTGGGCCCACGTGGCGCCGGCATCGTCTGAGCGATAGAGCCCAACGTTGTTTGGCTTGGAGGCGACTGAAGCCATCAGGCGGTTGGGATTGCTTTCCGCGATGGCGATATGCGCCTGAATGATGTCTTTGGGCAGGCCGCCGGTGAGCTGCGTGAACGTCTGGCCGCCGTCGGTGGATTTGAAGATGCCGCCGCCCGATCCGTTCCACGCGCCGTTTTCCCACGGTCCTTCACGCGCTTCCCACAGCGTGGCATAAACGATTTCAGGGTTGCTGGGATCGATCAGCACGTCTGAAGCGCCAATGTTTTCGTCGTCGGATGTGGGCAGGACTTTGGTAAAGTTCTGGCCGCCATCGGTTGAGCGATAAACGCCGCGCTCCTTGTTAGGTCCATACGGATGCCCTGCCACCGCGGCAAAGACCTTGTTGGGATCGCGTGGATCGACGGCGAGTTGAGGAATCTGCTGGCCGTCGCGCAGGCCAAGGTGCGTCCAGGTCTTGCCCGCGTCGGTCGACTTATAAATGCCGTCGCCGACCGACAAGTCCGGCCGATGCAGCCCCTCACCGCTGCCGACATAGACAATATTCGGGTCCGACTGGGCTACGGCAATCGCGCCGATAGAGCCGGTGGGCTGGTCGTCAAAGATCGGCTGCCAGGTGCGACCGTAGTCGTTGGTCTTCCACACCCCGCCATTGCACATGCCGATAAAAAACACATTCGGCTGGCTGGGCACCCCAGCGACGGCGCGAGTGCGTCCGCCACGGTATGGGCCAATGGATCGCCAGTGGAGGGACTGCAGCAGGGCAGGATTCAGGCTGGCCAGCGGTGCGGACTGGACCTGCGCCGAGCGTCGTGCGCCAATCTGCGCTGCGGGATGCGTCTCCGCAGTTTGTGTACGCCCAGTTTGATGCTGCGCAATCTGCGCCTGCGGATGTTGCGCGGGGCGTTTGTTTTTGGATGCTGGCTGGGCAGAGATTGGCAATGAAAAAGCAGCTACGGCGATCACTGAAACCCAACGCGAAAATAAGAACACGGTATCCTCCAGAATCGACAGAGGAGAATACCGCAAAGCAACAATTAATTAAACAAACACCCAGCTAGGGCGATGTTCGGGGGGCATCAGCCGCCAAGAAAGAACATCGGACAATTTGCTGGGTTCGCCATCATGTAAGACATGTATCTTTCCGCTCGCTCATCCGTGATTGTTTTACTGGCGTCAGTTCCCGATAAACCAGGATTAGAACTTTGCAGGAGCAGGTAAGACTCCAGTGACGAGAGGCAATCTCTCAACCCATCAGGTATCTTTAGGGGATCCAGCAATGTGACCTTTTCGCTCAGTGATAGCTCGTCAGTTACAGTTAGGCCGCTATGTGCGGGATATTTGGTTTTTCCAATGGGAGTGCTCGTCCTTATGCTGTTGTCATCTTCTTTAAACTTAAGGTCAAAATTATCTGAACTGAAGAGTACTTGGCTTGCTGTTCTTAAATCAGCATTTACCTCGGCGACCGTTTCCGGGTTATCAGGCTGGAAATAGACTTCGATATTGACATTAGGCGACCAGTTTGGTAATGGCGGGAGATTGGTCGTGTAATCGTACGTCAACACGGTTGCGACGCCAATCTGGGTGGAGCAAAGTCGTTCGATATGAATATTGACCCGCTTGGGGAGAGCCTTTCCTGGCAATCGACTTGCCAAATTCGGCCTGTTTCCTCTTCGAATAGTGTCCCATTGTCCCGGCCAGGGAAGAAATATTTTCCCTTGATCGCCAGTGAGGTCTATATCTCCCACATCTGTGGTATTTCGGTTGAATCTGAACAGCGTGTCAGGCACATCCTCAGGGATACCCTCATCAAATGGTTGCCTTGGTGTTCCAGGCGTGAGTCCCATTCCGGTTTCCCAGTGAATTCGCTGGTTGTTGATGTTTTGCAAGTTACCGGGAGTGCCCATCAATAGATTATGTTTCGGAAGCTTTGGAGCAGTAATCTCCAGCCAAGTCAGTTTAGAATTCTTATTAAGCTCCAAAAACAAGAGGCCATGCAAGATGATGTTCAGACTGCCATTAGCCATAGACTCTCCATGATTTGAAAGTTAGTGTCCGAATGCTTGGAACGCCGCCCAATAAAACGGATGTGAAGAGAGAGGATCGGCGCGCATTACCCTCGCTGCTGAATTGACTGCCACAGCTACATCACGAGTGTTGCGATACTCCCGGTAGAATGCCCTCGTAAACGAAGAGGTTGCGCTAGAGTCCACAGCCCATTGGCTGGCAACTACGTGCGCCGCACCAGAATTAAGGAATGACCATACGAGGCCGTATGGATT
Organism: Candidatus Angelobacter sp.; assembly: GCA_035703825.1. GTDB lineage: Bacteria > Acidobacteriota > Terriglobia > Terriglobales > Acidobacteriaceae > Angelobacter. The sequence continues at coordinate 16,612 of DASSXL010000043.1, read as the reverse complement.
CTTGGCCGCACTGCCTTCGACCTCAGCACTCGAGCATGCGGCCAAAAACGCGAGGTCCATTTTTCCAAGAGAGATTTGCGAAAGCGAAGAGGCCGACAGAAAATCTTCTCGACTGGAGCCATACAGAATCAACTCTCCTCCGCCGTTGCGGGTGATGGCATGGCCGGCAAAGTGAAACAAGGAGAAGCCCGGAAGGGAGCGTACCAGTTCGGTACGAGTCGCTGTCTTGCCTAGAATCGTCTGGCTGCGGGGATAGAGCGTCGACAGGTATTGAAGTTCTTCTTCGGCGTTGAGCAATGCATTGTATTGCAGCCCGTCCACACGAACCGCCCCTGGATATACGAACAAAGCACGCGTCTCAATGGTCGGAAGCAAGGTTTCCACAGCATCAGGTCCAGCAGACAGCGTGATAGTGTGTTCTTCGGAAAAGTACACTCCTCTGTCCGAGACCAACGCCGTCCATGGGAGTAGGCCCAGGTGGTCATCAGCTTCTATACGCACATCCCGTATTCCGCTGATCTCAGGTTCGACAGGTTTTATCATCAATTGGTATAAACGCGATCCGGCCTCATTTACCTTCTGGAAAGATGATGTGGGATCGGAGCAGAGGAAATGGAACTGTCGCGCCAGGTTCTCCACCTCAGAGGCGTCTATCTTAATAAGATGTCGGTTTACCTGATTTCTTGCCACCACCCAGACTGCGAGCTGATGATTCAAAACGGCGACAACAATAGTTGCGCGGTCGGTCCCCTTTCTAAACCGGCGGCTCAATCGCAAATACTGCGGGCCCGTCTTGACGATTCCGGTGCCTGCCGATTCATAGGCTCTCCAGTGTCGAAGGGCAGTGGATGCAGCGACGTTCTCTTCGAGGTCGAGCTCTAGTAGGCGTCGATAGGCGCTTTCCTCCTCACGCTGCCAATCCCATCGTTGTTGGGGAGATTTCAATGACCTTAGGCCTTGGCTTATGATTCCGATGACTGTTACCAGATGTCGCCTTTCGTTCTTGGGATTGGCCGACGCCTGATCGAATTCCGCCGAAGTTCTTTCAAGTGGGATATCAATGTTGAAATTGTTGCTGCCTTGGTACTCGCTGCGGATGCTCGTCAGGATTTGGACTGCATTTTGGAGCGCTCCGCGGTGAATTTCAAGTTTCGCCATCTCCAATTGGCCGTAGGCAAGAAATAAACGACGAGGCTTTGGCGCCAGTTTCTTAAACAAGTCATTCGCGATTGCCAGCTCGCTTTGAGCGTCTTGGGTGTTGTTACTATGCATCAGATCTGTTGCGAGCCTGAAATGCGCCAAGGCAAGGAAGTCAACCCGCTCGGTTTCAGAGAGTAGGGCCAGAGCTTCCCGTTGAAGCAATGTGGCCAGATGCCAACGTCCCGATCGCTCGGCGGCGGTTTCAAGATCGGAATAGAATTGAAATGCTCGCTCAGCCGGGTAAGGGCCTTCCCAAAACAATTTGAGACCTGCCTCATTGGCAAGCCAGGATAGCTCGAAGCGGTCCTCCAGGGTATGCCATGAGGCAAAGAGAGCTTGTGCTCGCAGTTGCAGCGCGGGATAGTGCGCGCTTTGTGAACGACGGAGGACAGCGGCTGCAAGGGAGGCAGATAGGCCGAAGTCGTTATGCATACCGGCGCAAACTGACTCTTCAATTCTCAACTGCAAGTCGAGCCAGACGAACCGAGCGTGGCTAAGTCTTTTGCGGGCCCCCGCAATCTCCGCCTGACAGGCTATACTTTTCGACTGGCGACGCAAAGCGTAAACGATTTCTAGGTCTGCCCGCAGGGCGCCGGCTTGATTGCCGGCGCTTTCAAAAGCTTTTTTCGCTAGATGTGCTTCTCTTTCCGCCTGATTAGGATCGCCTGAATAGTTAAGCGCAATCGCGGTTTTGAGGTGACCATCTCCCTTCGGTGATAGTGGTTCAGAGATGAAGACAGTCAGCCATTTGTCACCCTGATTACGCAGGAGAGCTAGTGCTAGATTGTTGAGTGCACGCCTCACCGTCACAGGGGATTGGCTTCCCCACCAATCTCGTAGCACAAACTCCTGGTACTCTTCGCTCCTGAATTCATCGACGGGCTGTCCGCTGATGAGATAATTGATTGCATCCTGAGGGTTCCGAGTGGCTTTCAGCGCTATTGACCTAGCGTTTTTTTTTCCCTGATGCGTTTAAGTCGTTCGCGGGCTTCGGCGGACCAGTCGGGGTCTTTATTATTTTCAAGGAATCGCTGGTAGTCGCTTATTGCGCACTCGTATGAATGCAGCTTTTCGCAGGAGACGGCCTGGTTGAACAGGGCAGTTGTGTCACGGGGAGATTTTTTGAGAACTTCTTCTAACAGGTTGACAGCTTCACTGTATGACTGCGGGTCTGACTCAGTCTCAGCCTTCTCGTACAACGCTAATGCGAGCGTCATCCGGAATTCGGCTGACTCCAGGGTCGCGCTCTTGTCGATCTTGTTAAGTCCGGAAAGTGCGGGTTTGTAACGCCAGTCCAAGAGGTCAAGGCGCGCTTGCAAGAGGATCCAAGTGGGGTCATCAGGTTCCTTGCTTAGATGGGAAGCAATGACATCTTCAGCCTTGCGAAAAGCTGCCGGGGAATGAAGAAAGGACTCGCTTTCCCCCGACCTTAGCTGATGAAAGTCGCTATGTTTCGCATAAGGAATTCGCATTTCCATGTTGCGATTCTCCGTGTACGCCTGGGCCAGCAGCTTTTCGACTTTTTCCGGCGTATCGCGCCGGGCGTACAAGGCGCCTCCGATGCCCAGGGCCAGCAATGCGCAAGCGGCGGCAACGGCTGCCGGCGCAGTGAGCCACTTCCAAGAAAAAATCCGGCGTGGCGAAGGGGGGGAGGGCACAGTCGTCCGAACCTGTTTCAGCATCTCCCGCGCTTTTTGCCTCTGCCATTTGGGGGAGGCACTGCGCAGTTGGGCGAGCGCGGTCTGCTCTTCGGGCGTGACGGCGTCGGAAAAGTCCTCCTGATATTCCCGCAGCAGGGGGCCGCAGCGGCCGCAGGCAGCGGCGTGGGCGGTGAGTTCGGCATCGAGGTGATCAGAGCAAAGGCCTGCCGCCAGGTTACGAAGATCTTCTTCGCTGGGACAGTTCGAACTGGAGACCGTATTCACCTTAGGGTCCGGGAGCAATGCAAACTTGGTCCGCTGGAATTCAAGCACCCGGCTGCGGCAGGAAGGACAGTCGTCGAGGTGAGTTTCCACCCACGCTTCTGTCTCCGGTCCCGCGCCGGAGGCCCGCTTTCCGTACTGCTCAATTTGAGCATCGCTCAAATGCTCAGATCGCTGGTTCACTGCACCCGACTTTCTCTAATATGAACGTAGAACAGGGTTTCCGTCCTTTGGATGAATTTCAATTCGTCCCGGCGGCCTGAAATATCATAGCTAAATCACCCAGGCTGCGAATAATGTTAACTGTCTCTTCCCGGCGGTGTTAACTTTTTTCTGACTGGCGTTTCCCGCGCGAAAGGCGCGGAATTGCAGCTAATAGTCCAGACAATCACCCAACCATTTACTCAGGCGCAGCAGCGCGCTCTCCACGCCTTTCACGCTTTTGAATCCGATATCGGGGAGTTCGTAAATCTCATTGGCGGTAAATCCGTCACGGTAGTAGAGCCAAAAAGTTCTGTGATCGCGTACAAAGTTAGGTTCGCTTTTGCGCTGTTGCAGGCAGTTCTCAATCTCATTCATCCTAAGATTGTTTAGCATCGACTGGACCGCGTTGGAACGGTCTGAGGGGGGTTGCGGAAGATCGTCGATATTTTCGTGCGGCAGTCCGCCTCCTTCTTTATCGCTGTTCCTTTTTCGAATAGCGTCTTCTGCGATATGGGCCGCCATTACTTTTAAAAAACCGTGCAAGGCGCTCTGGTGCCGAAATTCAAACTTGCGCAAGGCTTTGTAATCATCGTTGCAGATTTTGAGGAAAGTTTCGCTGACCAGGTCATCCACCCAGGCGGAATCGACCCATCTGGTATAGCGAACGATGCGTCTCCTGACCGTGCGGGCGATTACCGGCTGAAAGCGGTGCCAGAATTCGCACCACAATTCTGCCCGCAAATCTTCATCTCGGGTGGCGAGAAGAAGCCGCACTAATTCTTCGTCCGTTAGCTTTCGAGGGTCCATCTGGAAGTGGGTGCATTCTAAACTACTCAGCCTAAAGGACAAGAAATTTCTTGCGGCGTAGCTGCATTCAATGTGCATTGAGAAACGAATGCTTAGAATTTTCTAACAATTAGGGGCTTAATGCGGGATAAGTTGGAGATGCGGCGACGCCAAATGTCATTCAGGCCCTGGAGGGATTAGACGAGATCCTGCGGCGCAGCGCAAGGACCAGAGAATCATTTGCGGATTTCGAGACCAGTTCCACCGGCGAACTCGCATACTTCCAGGCGATCCAGAATGTTGCCAACAGAAGCGCGCCGGTGATCACGAAGTTCTGCCAGGCGTTGAGCGCCCACTGGCCGTGCCAGGTGAGTAGCAGTGTGTTAGAGAACGGCTTTAGGTAGGGGATGGGCCACTGGTCGCCGTCGGGGCCACGGGTGCCCACGAGGTCGCAGAGCAGGTGCAGGTGGAAGCTGATGAAGACCAGGAATGCGGTCAACCATGGATGGGTAGGCAAACGGCGGCCCTGAATAACCGGGCCGAAGGTGAAGCCCACCATGGGGCCAGCGGTGATGTAGGCGCCGAGGGTGCAGACCAGCGCGAACGCCAGCGTGTGCAGGGAGTGGTGGTATTGCGAGAACCACAGCAGCGGATGAGATGTGTCGCGGGTCAAGAGTTCGGGGACGATGCCAAGGCCGTCGAGATCAGGGGCGACTGCGGCGGCCACCACCAGCGCTTTTTCACGGCGCGTAAGCGAGGTGGGGCAGCCGGCAGGGAAGGCCGAGGCCAGCATCCATCCGGCAAAGAAGTGCGTGACGGGGCTCATGGAAGAACCATTTTGCCGCAGATCGGCGCGCAAAGGTACGACCGAAAGTAACTGACGCGGCGCGGGTTCTGTCTGGATATCGAGGGAATTGAGCGGCTACGTTCAAATCATGTCCAAGATCGTCGATGGCCGGCTTTGTGGGATTTTCCCCGCTTATTGCAAACCGACCCACGATCACGCCTCCGTGAATCGATGAATGGCGGGCGATGCGCTACCATGGGTCGGCATGAAGATTTGGAAGAAATTACTGATTCAGGCGCTGGCGGCAGCATTGGTCGGCGGGAGCGTGTGCGCGCAGGATATCCAAAGCGCGCAGAACAAAGGGCAGCAGGAAGACGGCTCGCAGAAAAAAGTGTCCCAGGAACAAGGGCTGCAAGCCAAGGCTTCGCAGCCAAAAGTCGCGCCGAATAAAGGCACGCAGGGAAACGCTTCCGAGCCAAAAGTCGCGCAGAAGAACAGCCCCCAGAAAAAAGACTCGCAAGAAAAGTCTACTGCGGATTTCCGCAAACTTGAGGCTTCAGCGCTGCCGATTATCCAGAAGATCCAGATTGGCGGCGATGCGGACTGGCTGGCCATTGGCTTTGGGTCGGTGTGGGTGACGGTGGCCAAAAACAACGAAGTGGTGCGCGTGGACCCGGCGCGCAACGTGGTGCAGGCGAGAATCGCCGTCGACAAGGAGCCGTGTTACGGAATTGGCATCGGCGTGGACCGGGTGTGGGTGCTCAACTGCCAGAGCAAGACGCTGACGCGCATCAATCCAAAGACAAACGCGGTTGATCTGCGCGTGCCGGTGAAGATTGATGACGGTGGTGAAGGGTCGATTGCCGTGGATGATCGCTATGTATGGTTTGCCAGCAACGACGACGGAAACTCCAGTACGCTGACGCTGATGGACGCGAAGACCGGCCGCCGGCTGAAGCGCATTGCCGTGGGGAAAAATTCGGCGGTGGTCAAGCTGGGTTTTGGCTCGGTTTGGGTTATCAGTTCCGGGGAAGGGAACGTGTACCGGGTTGATCCGGCCAGGGGCAAAGTCACGGCCATGATCACGGTGGCGGAAGGGCCGCGTTTTTCGACGGTGGCGATGGGGTCGCTGTGGGTGCTGACGCAGTCGGATGGCAACGTGACACGCATTGATCCGGCGACGAACAAAGTAGTGGCTGTGATTCCGGTCCGCGTGCCGGGCAAAGGGGGCGAAATCTGCTATGGCGGCGGATTTATCTGGGTGACGATGGATGGAAATCCGGTGACGCGGATTGATCCGGTGAAAAATAAGGTCGTCGATCAGTATGGGAATTACCCGAAGGCCGATGCGATCCGCTATGGCTTTGGGTCTGTCTGGGTAAGCGATCACGGCAAGGGCGAACTGTGGAGGATTGATCCAGGGAAGATGCCGGCGCAGTGAGCGAAGACGTCAAAAAGGCAAAATCTTTAACCGCAAAGAACGCAAAGGTAGGAGAGAATCGCCATGAATCGCCTAACCGCTATACCGCGGATGGGCGCGGATGAACGCGGATAGGAAGGCAAACCTCACCACAGATAACACTGATCACACTGAATTTACACGGATCAAAGAGTTCAATCGAACCATTTGAGTTTGTAAATCGGTGTCATCCGTGTGGAAATCCAAACTGACTCACCACACGGAGGAGCGAAGGTGAGGCAATCAGGAGTCTGCCAATCTGACGAGCAGATAAAACAGCGACAAGACTATGACCAGGAGCGCGAAAGCTGCGACTGGTCGCATAGGTCTCAGCGAAGTTTCTCTGTCGTCCGGTTCGCCGTCAGGAATGGGAAGACCCCTGTCTTTTCTGATCCGATTTCTGGCCGAGCGCAGATCGATTCCTGCATTTGCCAGAGCGTTTGGCACGTCTGATTGTTTTTCCCGCAGTAAGCCCAGCAACAGATGTTCTGTGCCAATCGGCGTGCTTGCCAGTTTATCTGTTTCTTGAGCTGTATAGGCCAGGACACGCTTGCTGGCATTAGAGAGGGGAAGGTCAACGGATGCGGAGGATTGCGCGGCGGCATGAAAGCCGAATTCTGTGCGGAAATTCTCGGTGTGGGCGGCCAAGTGGAAAAGCTGGTTCGCCTTGGAGTCGGCATCGTGAGTCAGACCCAGGAGTATGTGCTGTGTTTCAATATATGAAGAGCCCGCCTGCTGAGCTTCCCATCTGGCGAAGAAGATTGCCCGTTTTATGTCTTCCCTGTATCTCTCGAACATACTGATTGGCCGCAGAACATTATAGTGGCGCGATAAGTCCACACTGATTTGCCGAGCCGACAGCAACAATTTTTTCGACTTTCGCACTTTATTTGCTATAATAGTTCAGCCTCATGTCCGTCATCTTTAGACAGTGGGACGGAATGCAGAGCGCGGCGCGATTGGAATGGGCCACGAAGATTTGGGAACTTCCGCAACGGGGATCCGTTGCGTTTCTTATTTTTGGGGTTGCCACCCTCTGCCGATGTCTCTCAGCCATGGGTCGTCTTGGGTGACCTTGGGTCGAATTGGGTCTACATAGGGGGAAGGCGAGGGGTGGTCGGCTGAAGGTACAGGCAGAAGGCTGCTAAGGATCGCCGGGATCGCGCGTGAACGCCGACATCGCCGTCATCAGAAGGCAAGCCCTGATCATCGAAGAGATTGGTTAAACAGCATTTTGAGCAATTGAAAATGTCTAAGAGCACAGAGTTGCCGCAGGCGAGGGCACGACCATCGCCGGAATCGCCGTGATCGCGCGAGATCGCCGTGATCGGAAAAGCGTTTAACCACGAGGTCGAAAAATCGATTTTCATGCGCTTCCGCGGGCCGAAGGCCCTAGATGACAAAGGACACGAAGGAACACGAAGTTAAGACGGAAGCAAGAGGAAGTTTCGAAGTAACCTCGGGGCTGAGTCGGAAGTCGGGATCAAGAGGTTTGAGGGACACCACGGCACAGGCACCTTTCGTCCTAAGGTGAAAGGCTGGAGTGAGGGAACGAAACGGGAACTTGCGTAGTAACATGCGGATAGAAGCTTTGGAGATCTGAACTGTGGCAACAAACGGCACAGAATTTGAGTCGGTAAGAACGGTTTCCGTGGTGCGCCATTACAAACTGGGGCGCTCGCTGATTCCCGCGGTGGATGGCGTGAGCCTGGCGGCGGGACGCGGCGAGTTTATCGCCCTGCTGGGCCAGTCAGGCTCGGGCAAGTCCACGCTGCTGAACCTGATTGCCGGGCTGGACCGGCCGGACTCAGGCGCGATCGTGGTGGAAGGATCGGACCTGGCGACGATGACCTCTGAGCAACTGGCGCAGTACAGGCGCCACACGGTGGGAATGGTCTTCCAGTCATTCAACCTGGTCCCGACCATGACGCTTTATGAGAACGTGGAGCTGCCCATGCGCTTTGCGGAAGTCAAGCGGCGGGAACGGCGTGCACGCGCGGAAGAAGCGCTGCAACGGGTTGGTCTGATTGATCGAATGAAGCATCGGCCGGCCGAGCTCTCCGGGGGAGAGCAGCAGCGGGCCGCGCTGGCGCGAGCGCTGGCCAACCGTCCCAAGCTTTTGCTGGCGGACGAGCCCACGGGCAATCTCGATTCAAAGACCGGCACGGAGATCATGGACCTGATCCGCGAACTCAACCGCACGCTGGAGATGACCGTGATTATGGTGACGCATGAGCGTTCACTGGCGGAGCGCTACGCCAACCGCCTGGTGTTCCTGGGCGACGGCAAACTGATAGGCGAATCAGTAAATGAAATGGAAAAGATTGGAGCGGCGCGGTGAGAGCTTACGACTTGATAGAACTTGCCGGACGCAACCTGCGCGAAGCAGGGCTGCGCAATTCGCTCACGACGCTGGGCATTGGCGTGGGCGTGGCATCACTGGTGGCCATGCTGTCACTGGGGATCGGATTGCAGAAGCTGGCGACGCGGCAACTGGGGCGTTCAGGATTGTTTGATACTGTGGTGGTTACGTCTCGCCAGGATTCGCGTGGGCCGCGCTTTGCGCAGGCAGCGCCAGTGGTCGCGCAACCCAAGCCGCTGGACGATGCAGCGCGGCACAGCTTTGAGCAGATGGCCAACGTGGCGGAGGTTTATCCCAACTTCAGCGCCGTGGCCGATGTGCGGCTGGAAGGCAACAAGGGCGATGGGCACTTCACAGTGGTGGGAACGCTGCCGCCTTCAGCCCGCACGAGTGAAGCCTTTGATGACGAGCAGGGCACGTTCTTTTCAGCCAACGATGCGCAGGAAGCGATCATCCTGGCTGACTTTGGCCGGGAATTGCTGGACCAGCAGCGGGAGCCGCGCAACTCTGATCTAAAGCTGACGCAGGAGCAGGCAGACCAGCTTCTGGGCAAGACGCTGGTGCTCAAGTACCACCAGCGTGAGCCTGGGGAGAGCGCTCCGCTGGCGGGGAAATCGACAAAAAAAGGCCAGCCTGATCCGGACGACATTGACGGCGCCAACGACAAACAGGCGGATGAGGCGCAGTCTTTCAATCTGGTGCCGCGGCAAATCAAGCTGAAGATTGTGGGGATTGTGAGCAGCGAACCTAACCGCACATGGCGGCAGGGAAGGACGCCCATGTTCCTGCCGCTGAAGCTGGCTGAATCGCTGGAGATGGTGCAGGCCGGTGAGCTGTGGAACACGCTGCGTCCTTCACAAACCAAGACCTATATGGCGCTGATGGTGCGGGTGGAGAAGAGCAAAGCCGTGTCGCAGGTGGAAGAGGAGATCAAGAAACAGGGGTTCAATACGTTTTCGATCGTGGACGCCTCGAAGGGCATTACAAGATTTTTCAAGTTCCTCGATCTCTTTCTGGGGATATTCGGCAGCATGGCGCTGGCGGTGGCATCGCTGGGGATCATCAACACGCTGGTGATGGCGATCCTGGAGCGCCGGCGCGAAATTGGAATCATGAAGGCGCTGGGCGCCAGCGATGGCGACGTGAAGCGGATCTTTTTCTTTGAAGCGGGAGCCATGGGCCTGTTGGGCGGCGGATTGGGCGCCGGTTTGGGCTGGTTGATTGGACGAATCATCAATACCGGAACCAACATCTGGCTGCAACGCCAGGAGCTGAAGCCGGAAAACTTCTGGTTTGTGCCCATGTGGTTGGTGCTGGCGGCGTTGGCGTTTTCAGTGTTGGTAAGCCTGTTTGCGGGATTGTATCCGGCGTCGCGCGCAGCAAGGCTCGATCCGGTGCAGGCGCTGAGGCACGATTGAGGGGGCAGCACTCAGCATTCAGCAACCGCGAAGGACGCAAAGGGCGCAAAGGAAACAAGATCGGCAATTAGCAAATGGCATTTAGCTTTCGTCTCCTGCTCGTAGCTGTTAGCGTAAAAGAAAAGACTTCACCGCAAAGGACGCAAAGCGCGCGAAGGAAGATGTTCAGGGTTTCTGAACATACTTTACGAGTTCTGCGGCAAATGTTTTGCAACTGATCAAGGATGCAGAGCAAAGAGGTCCTGGGCTCCGACGCGAGATTGCGAGAAGCAAACCTAAGTTTTCTTTGCGTTCTTTGCGACCTTTGCGGTGAACCGGTTTCGGCTGAATGCTGATTGCTGAGTGCTTTTATCCCAACTGCTATTCTTACTATTCATGTCGAAATACCTGCTGTCATTTTTATTTCTGTTTCTTACAGTCAATGCTCCGGCGGCGTCGCGGACGCAGTGCGGAGCAATGAAGAGCAAGTACGTGCCGGGACGGATCGGCTATTGCGCCATGCTGCCCCCCAGTTATGACGCGCATCCGGGCAAGCGCTATCCCGCGCTGTATTTTCTGCATGGGCTGGGCGGCGACCAGGGTTTTCTGGCGGCCACCGGAGCCTCCAGCGGAATTGAGGAAGCGTGGGAAGAAAAGCGCCTGGGCGAGTTTGTGATCATCACGCCGCAAGGCGAGAATTCTTTCTACATCAACTCGCGCGATGGCCACATTTTGTACGAAGATTTCTTTGTCCGCGAGTTTGTGCCGCAGATGGAGCGGCGTTTTCGGTTGATCGGCGGCCGCGCCGGGCGCGCGATCAGCGGAGTTTCCATGGGTGGATATGGCGCACTGCGGTTTGCCTTTAAGTATCCACAGATGTTTGTCTCGGTGGCGGCGCACATGCCGGCGTTGCTGGAAGAGCTTCCGCACGGATCGGCGGGCGTGGGCCTGAACGCATTCCTGGGAAACGCGTTTGGCTCGCCGCTCAATGAACGTTTCTGGAAAGAGAACACGCCTTTTGTTTTCGCGCGGACGGCGAGCCTGCAAGGCCTGAAGATTTATTTTGATTGTGGCGACCACGATAATTACGGTTTTGACGCGGGCGTCCGGCGCATGGACAAACTGCTTACCGCGCGCCATGTGGCGCACGAGGCGCATATTTATCCCGGGGGACATGACTGGCAGTTCGTGGCGCAGCATCTGGATGCGTCGATGGCGTTTCAGTCGCAGGCGCTGGGGCTGACGAAGTGAGGACATGAGAAGCTTATGAGATGGATCATCGCAATTCTGGCATTGGCAGGCATGATGGCGGCGATTCTGGCGCTGAGAGAGCACTATCGCACTGAGGCCTCCCCGTGCAGCATTAACGAGAAATGGGACTGCGGGACCGTGAACAAGAGCAGGTTCGCGGTGATCAAGGGCGTTCCCGTGGCGGACATTGGAATTGCGGGCTACCTGCTGCTGGCCGGCCTAGCCATCGGGAAGCGCTGGCGGCTGCTGGCCGCCGCGGCTGTCCCCGCATTGGCTTTTTCACTCTACCTGGCCCACATTGAAAAGGACATTCTGGAAGTCTGGTGCATTTACTGCGTGATTTCTCTGGGGATGATTACGGCGATTACGCTGCTTTCGTTGATCGCGCTGGTAATAGATTGGCGACGAAGCGGGCAATCACGCGCGGAGAGCACGGCATGATCGCACGTAGTCTTGCCTGCCTGGAACTAGCTGGCAGCCTCGGCGGCCAGAGCTTCAATGACTGCGATGTTTTTCAGAAGTTCGTCCGGCAGGCCGTGGCGTTCTTTTAAATATTGCGGGCTGTTGTATGAGATCCAGCGGTTGCCCTGCGCATCTTCCCACACAAGTAGTTTCAGCGGGAGATCGATGGCTGCCGAAGGAGAGGCGAGCATGAGCGGAGTGCCGCCGCGGGGATTGCCGAAGATCAGGAGTTTGGTGGGCGGCATCTTCATGCCGATTGCCGCAGCTTCGCCGCTGTGGTCGATGATGGCAAAGAGCTTGATGCCTCTGGCCTGAAGAAGCGATTCGATCTTCTCCACTGTTTGTTCGACCGTGTGAATAGTAGTCTTTGTAATAATGCCGTTTTCGGGATTCATAGAGCCTCTCGCCAGAAGCGGATTCGGAAATCCAATTTAGGCCCGCGTGAGAGAGATGAAAGTATTTTCCACCTGTTTCCAGATGCTGGAGTGGGGATCGATGAGTTCAAAATGTCCGGTGCCGGAAAGCGTGATCAGCTCAACATACTCGCCGGCTTTTTTCTTTTTGGCGGTGTAGGTCTGGCTAATTTCGTAAGGCACCGTGTCGTCGGCGGTGCCGTGAATGAGTCTTTGCGTGGCCTGTGGGATGGAACGCTCAGCCGGAGAAGCTTCACGATAATGGTCTGGAACTTCAGACGGCGAGCCGCCGAGAAATGCAGCGGCAGCGTCATTGCTCAGGTGCAGCTCCCAGGCGCGATGCAGGTCAACAACGCCCGCGAGCGAGAGCACATGCGTAACGGACGGCTCAAAGGCGGCGAGGCAGAGAGCCAGGTGGCCTCCGGCGGAATGGCCGGCGATGCAGAGTTTTTTTAGATCGAGCCGGGCGATGGAGTCGTTCTTATGTTCGCGCAAGGCGTGGTAGGCGCTGCGGATGTCTTCAAACGTTCCGGGCCATCCGCCGCCCGGATTGCCCACGCGACGGTATTCCACGTTCCAGGTTGCGATGCCGGCATTTTTCAGCGCGTGGCAAAGATGACCGGCGTGAGTAAGGTCATATTTGGCGCGCCAGAAGCCGCCGTGGATGAAGAAGACGACGGGATGCGGGCCTTTTCCGGCGGGGAAGCGCGCGTCAACGAACTGATTTGGGTCTTGTCCGTAAGGAAAGCGTAGATCGGGCTCAGGCGGTTTCTGGCCGAGGATGGCTTCGCTTTGCACGCAGAGCAGTATAAAACAGCATGGCGGCTAGACTTCACGGGGTGGAAGATTCGAGCAGGCCCAAGGCGTTCAGAATTCCTGGAGACCTGCTCGAAGTGGAGTGGAAAGAGCTTATTCGGGCGGACGTCCGTTCGAATGCGCCGGCGCGGATTGCGCTGGTGATGACGGCGGACTGTAACTTGATCCGGACGACGAGCCGGCGCTTGGGCTATACGAGGAGCCCGAGGACGAGGAGCCCGAAGACGAGGAGCCCGAAGACGAGGAGCCCGAAGAGTTCGACGAGCCGGAACTGGAGCCCGACGAAGTGGAGCCAGATGACGACGAACCGGAATTCGAGGAGTGTGAAGTGCTGGTCGAGGAGCCTGAGCCGCTGCCGGAGTTGGATGACGACGATCCGGAGCTATTGCCGGAACCGTGGTGATGCGAAGAGCCGGAATTGCCTGCATTGCGTGTGTCGCCGGCATCAGAATCGCCCTCATGTCCGCCGCTTCCGCCGCCACCATGCTTTGGAGGATTATGCGCGGCCGGGGGTGGAGGTGGCGTGGTTGTTGGCGGCTCTTTATACGGCGGCTTCTCTGGATATTTGTCGTCAGGGTAGCAATCGTTGCGGCGGTAACTCTGGCTGTCGCATGAGTTGGTTTGGCGCGGTCTAACCGTGATGGGATTCAGCCGGGGATTGCAGCTATCCAGTTGGGTCCGGCGCAGGTCGCGCATCTGGCGCAGCGCAACTTGTTGTTGATTTTTCAGGTCGCGGCAAACGTCGGAAGCTTTGCCATGGTCCTGTCGGCACTGGGTCATTTCGTCATTCTGTTGCCGGCGCAGGTTGTTGACCTGGTTGTCGAGATCGGCCTTGAGTTCTCTACAGGGATCTGGAGTTTTGGGCTCGCGCGCGTTCAGGAGAGCGGGAGCAGCGAGCAGGAGGGACCCGACTACAAAGGAATGTTTGTTCATACGAGCCTCCCAGGCAGCTTCTATTTGGCTCCTGGAGAAGACAAGTTTACCAGTTTTGATTTATGAAGATTGGTTGAGAAGGATCTATAGATTTACCGAGTCAGGCCGCTACCTTGCCGCGAAACATGCGGTAGATAAATACAAAGTAACCTACGGCCAGCGTCATGCCAAAGCTCCACCAGATTAGGCCATACGACAATGAATACGATCCGGCGGCAGCGTTGTAAACGGTAATGTTCAGTGCCGGGTCGGTGGTGGAGACGAGCAGGTTTGGGTAAACCGCTGCTGCAGCGCCTACCAGCATGAAGGTCAGGTAAGCGCAAGAAGCAAGAAAAGCGCCCTTATCATGGTTACGGCGGCGATGAAGGAACATAACGATCAGGCTCACACCGACGGCGGCGGGAATGAGAAACAGCACGGGATATCTGCGATAGTTTGTGACAGCGTCCGGCCGGATGGCGAGAGTCGCGCCCAAACTGACCAGAGTTACCAGGACGAGCACCGGCCATAGCAAGGCGGCCACTCGGCGGGAGCGCAGGTTGAGATCGCCAGAGGTTTTTACCGCGACGTAATTCGCGCCGTGCACCGTCAAAGCAACCAGCCCGACCACGCCCGCGATCACGGTGTACCAGTCGAGGATTCCGGGGTCGGGGCCAGTGCGCCAGTTGGTCCAGAGAGGGAGGAAGAAATAGTTTTCTTTGTTCAGCGGCACGCCACGAATTACGTTGCCCAGAGCAGCGCCGTAAAAGATCGTGAGCAGAATGCTGGACAACGCAAAGCAGCCATCGAAGAAGCCGCGCCAGACCGTTCCCTCCAGGTGCATGCGCAGTTCGATGCCAAGGCCGCGAAGGATCAGGAGCCACAGCACGATCATCAGAGGTAGGTAGAAGCCGCTGAAGCCGGATGCATAAAGCAGTGGAAAAGCGAAGTACAACGTGCCGCCGCCGGCCAGCAGCCAGACTTCATTGCCGTCCCATACTGGGCCGATGGTGCGAATTACGGTGCGCCGCTCCTGGTCTGTCTTGGCGATGATCAGGTGCAGAACGCCCGCGCCAAGATCGAAACCATCAAGCACGACATATGCGGTGATCATTATCGCCACGAGCCAGAACCAGATGAAGAGCATGATTCAATATCTCCTACGCCACCGTGATCGGATTGCCCGCCTTGATTGCGCTTTCCGCTGCGGGGCCCGGACCATGCGCGATCTCGCGGTTTACAAGCACCAGAAACAGAATGGCCAGCACGGTGTAGAGGCCCATAAAACCGATCAGAGTAAACAAGCCGTTTCCGGCGTGAACGTATTTCGAATAGCCTTCCGTGGTGCGCATGAGGCCGTAGACCAGCCAGGGCTGGCGGCCGATCTCCGCCGTCATCCAGCCCGCGGTGTTGGCAATATAGGGCAGCGGCAGGCAGAGCATGATAATCCAGAGCAGCCAGCGCGATTCATACAGCTTTCTGCGCCACAGCAGAAACGCGCCCGCGGCCATCACGGCGATGAAGATCGTCCCCAGGCCGGCCATGATGTGATAGCTGTAATACAGCAGCGGAATATTTGTGGGCCACTGGTCTTTGGGAAATTCGTTCAGGCCTTTCACTTCGGCGGCGCTGGTGCCATAGATCAGGAAACTCAGAACTTTGTTCACCACCAGCGGATTGTCGATGCGCTGATGTTCCTCATCGGGCTGGCCCAGGATCACCATAGGCGCACCGTTTTCAGTTTTGAAAAGGCCTTCCATCGCGGCGGTGGTGACCGGTTGATAGCGCGCCATGTATTTGCCATGGAGATCGCCCGTGGGAAAGATCTGCAGCGTGGAAAAAATTACGCCGGCAATCACTCCGACCCGCACAA
The DNA here is from genome assembly GCA_035703825.1 of Candidatus Angelobacter sp. Classification (GTDB taxonomy): domain Bacteria; phylum Acidobacteriota; class Terriglobia; order Terriglobales; family Acidobacteriaceae; genus Angelobacter. The sequence continues at coordinate 768 of DASSXL010000043.1, read as the reverse complement.
AAACGCGCGCATGCTCAATAAATTTGCCTTCGAGAAGATAGAAAGCGCCCACGCCGGCCATTACAAATGCTCCGGTAATCACAGCGCCGCTCATGTTGTGCGCATATTGCAGCTGCGCCCATGGGTTCAGCAGCAGTCCCCAGAAGCTGATGACCTGAAAACTGCCGTCGGCCGCGCGCTGGAATGCCACGGGATGTTGCATCCATGCGTCGGTCACGATGATGAAATAGCCGGAGAGCCACGAGCCAAAAAACACCAGGAAGGCCGCCCACCAGTGTCCTTTGGGGCTGAGGCGTTTTTCGCCATACAAGAACAGCCCCAGGAAGGCGGATTCAAGGAAGAAAGAGAACACGCCTTCCATCACCAGCGGCTGGCCGATCACTCCGCCGGTGACACGCGCGAAGTGCGACCAGTTGGTGCCGAACTGGAACTCCATGGGAATCCCGGTGACCACGCCGAGAATGAAGTTGATGCCGAAGATCTTTGCCCAGAAGCGCGCGGACTGATTGTAGATTTCATTGTTCGTGCGCAGCGCCAGGGTCTTCAACACTACAATCAGCAGCGCCAGCCCCATGGTGAGCTGGGGAAAGAGGTAATGAAACGTCGCGGTAAAGGCAAAATGAAGCCGGTGAACCAGCAGCGCACTATCCATGCTTACTCCCTTGGTCGGTCAGTCGCGCCAATCATGTTGTTTCTTGAACATACAATCGTATGGCGGGCGGCACGCGTAAGCAAACGACCGTTCAGAAATTTAACAGGAACCGGCAA
>DASSXL010000019.1:0-18768 GCA_035703825.1 Candidatus Angelobacter sp. | reverse complement strand
GCAGTGTCTGCGCCGGTGTTCACGACCACAAGATCCATCTTTCCGTCCTTGTTCCAGTCCACCGCGGCTATGGCCAGCGGCGCAGGGCCGGTGGCGATGTCAGGATTGCCGTCGCGATTGAAGTCGCCCACGGCGATTGTTCCCGCGTTGGGCGCTCCGGGGATGTCATGATGATGCTGGAAGGTCCCATCGCCGTTCCCGAGCAAAATGCCCACCTTGTGCGCAGTGTCTGCGCCGGTGTTCACGACCACAAGATCCATCTTTCCGTCCTTGTTCCAGTCCACCGCGGCTATGGCCAGCGGCGCAGGGCCGGTGGCGAATTCAAGGTGCGAACGGAAAGTGCCGTCGCCGTTGTTGATCAAAATGGAAACGGTATTGGCGCTGGTATTGACCGTGGCAAGGTCAGGAATGTGGTCGCCATTGAAATCGGCTGTGATGAGTTGGGCTGGTCCGGCTCCGACCGGGTAACTTTGAGTGCTAAAACTCTGGCTAAAACAGGTGAGCGATACAAAGAAGCAAAATGCGGCAGCAAAGAGGCGCTTCATGGGCAACTCCGATCTAGGGGAAGCAGCTCACGTGTTGCGATGCGCTATTCAGGAAGCAGGGTTGCTGCTGGAAATCGGAGCAAAAGATACTTACCCCTGATTAAAGCGAAGTTAAGATGACTAGTCCTCTCCGTGATAGTTTTATAGCTGCCAATGAAGAAGAAAATCCTGCTTGCATGGAGTAGCGGCAAAGACAGCGCATGGGCGTTGCACGTGCTGCGTCAAGAGGGCGAGCATGAGATTGCCGGGCTGATGACGACCATTAACTCGGCTTTTGATCGGGTGGCCATGCACAGCACGCGCCGCGTGCTGGTGGAAATGCAGGCCGATGCGGCCGGACTGCCGCTGATTACCGCGCCGATCCCCTGGCCGTGCTCCAATGCCGAGTATGAATCCGCCATGAAGCAGGTCTGCGATCAGGCGCTGGCACAAGGCATTGGCGCAATTGCGTTCGGCGATCTTTTTCTCGCCGACGTCCGGGCTTACCGTGAGCGCCAACTCAAGGATACTGGTCTGGAACCCCTGTTCCCGATTTGGGGTCGCCCTACCAGGGAACTGGCGCAGCAGATGGTAAGGGCGGGGCTGGGCGCAAAACTGGTCTGCGTCGATCCTAAGCAACTGCCGGCGAGCTTCGCGGGCCGCGATTTTGACCAGTCGCTGCTGGACGACCTGCCCGCGGCAGTCGATCCCTGCGGCGAAAACGGTGAGTTCCACACCTGCGTTTATGCGGGGCCAATGTTCAATCGTGCGATCGCCGTTAAACAGGGCGAAACGGTTGAGCGAGATGGCTTCTGCTTCTGTGACTTGCTTCCTGAAGCTAATGTGTTCACGCCGTCAGGGCGATGACCCGCAGCGGACTGCCCGAGCCGTTCACGATCTTGAGCGGCGCGGCAATCACCACGGCGCCCACGGGAGGAAGCTGGTCAAGGTTGCAGAGTCCGGCCAGCCCGAACTTGCCGCTGCCGTGCATGATGTAGTGATTGGGAAAGGGCGGATCGAAAGTTGACGCGCGCCCCGCATCGGTTCCAACCGTCTCAACACCGACACCTAAAACGTCGCGCTCCTTGGCCAAAAACTCTGAGCACTCTTTGGCGAAGCCGGGAGTATGCGGGCCGTCTTCCTGCAGGTTGATATACTGCGCCGGGTCTGTTCGTTTTGACCACAGGGTTCGTAAGAGGAACCACGCGCCCGCGGGAATGCGCCCATGCTGCCGCTCCCACTGCTGCACGCGCGGCACGGTGAGCAGGAAGTTAGGATCCTTCTGGACATCAGCGCTCACGTCAACCACGCATGCCGGACCAACGAATTTTCTGGGGCTGATCTGGTCAACGCTGTTTTCCGGCAGGTCTTTGCCGCTTACCCAATGGATGGGCGCGTCAAAATGCGTTCCCGTATGCTCGCCGGTCTCAAAGCCGTTCCAGTACCAGGCTGGGCCGCGATCGTCATAGCGGGAAATCTCCCACAGGCGGAACTGCGGCGTGTTGGGCCACTGCGGCGGCAGCGGCAGCAGCGGAGTCTGGGCGCTGAGCGGCTGGGTGAGGTCGATCACCCGCAACTTGCCGCTGTTTAACTGATCAACCAGTTCTGCAAGAACGTTAGCCATGGGCCTCTCTACCTTCGGGATCAGAAGGTCAATCTTAACGCGAACTGGATTTGCCTTGGGTTATAAACCGCGCGAGGCGTGCCGTAGTTCGGGTTGGGCGAGCCTTCCAGGAAGCGTTGCGTCGGCGAGCAGCCCTGCGCGGCGCCGTTGAAGTTGCAGAAATCGGCGGCGCCATACACCGTGTTGAAGAACCTTACGTTGACTGTGTTCAGCAGGTTGAAGGCTTCAGCCAGGGCTTCAACGTTAAGCCGCTCGGTAGCCTTGAACGTGCGGGCAATCCTCATATCAACGGATTGATAGGTGTCGCCCTTGAAAGTATTGCGCGGCTCAATGCCGACGCGGTCATTGTTGCCGAAGATGTCGCCATTGGCGTCAAAGCCGGCAAACTTGGTGAAGTAGTTGGGCGACTCCAGAGTCACAATGGTGCTGAGCTGGAAATTGTTGACGATAACGTTCTTCTTGGTCGGCCCCGCAAGGGTGGCGTTCAGGACAAAGCGCTGGCCCACGCTGTCCGACGAAAGCGCGCGCTCTGCCTTAAAGTTTGCGCTGTCCTGGGGAATGAGTACGAAGCTTGGGTTCGGGCCGTCATCAATTCCCTTGGACCACGTATAACTCACGCCGGCGCTGAAGTGGTGGCTCATGCGCTTGTTGAAATCCACCAGCAAACCGTTCCACGACGAATTCCACCGCGAAGCGGCCTCAAAATACACGGCGTACAAAGTGGGGAAGCCCGGAGCGCCGCTGCGCGCGCCCGGAATTCCCGGCGAAACAAAGTAGGTGTTCTTGGTGCCGGTCTGTCCTCCCGAGGTATGGACGGTCACTGTGCCACTGGGATCGGGCTGGTTCACGTTGAAGAAGCTGCCTAGGTGGACGCCTTTCGAGCGCAGGAAGCTGATGTCCATGACGGAGTTCGTTGTCGGCTGGAATTCAAGCCCCAGGCTGGTCTGGAATCCGTAAGGCGCTTTGTGGTCTTTATCAAATCGCGCAATCACGGCATCGCCGAAGAAGCCGCAACCGGCGACGGTGCCGCCGGGGCAGAAGCCCAATGGCGCGGCATCAGGATACGTTCCGCTGAACATGCTGGAGAGCGCAATCTGCGTAATGTTGGGCGCACTGGCGAAGGCAAACAGCCGCGTGGTTGCGTTCAGAGCGTTCTCATTTGGCCGTCCCGGAAACGTTCCCGTAGTGCCGCCGCAGGAAGGCGCCTGGCAGGCCAGCAGGGGCATAGGAATGATTCCATGGAAAATTCCAGCTCCGCCGCGAAGGACAACGTTATGCTTGCCGCCAAAGTTATAGGCAAAGCCCCCGCGCGGATCGAACTCCGCCTTGGGGCCGTTCAACACGTTTGCGGGAAAAGTCTCAAACTGGTAGCGCAGGCCAAGATTCAGACTCAAATTGCTGCGTGCCTGCCACGTATCCTGGAGATAAAGCCCGCCATAGTTGTGCGGCGTCTCGCCTTCCGCCTGATTGCGCACGGCGCTGGAGATTCTTTGTCCCTGGAAAACAGAAGTGTTGAAAGTCGGCTCAGTGAAGTTGGGCGACTGGAAGCGTTCAAAGAAGATTACCTGGGGCGCGCCAGCCTGCAGGCTGAACGGGCACTGGACCGCCAGCAGGCAACCAAAGTCGGCTTCAAAGGGATAGAACAACGGGAAAGACTCGCGCGTATTCACATGACTGAAGTCGCCGCCGAAAGTTACGCTGTGCGAGCCGTGTTGCCAGGTCGCGTGGTCCACAATCTCCGTGCGGCTTTCCTGGTAAAAATCCGGATTGCCGCGGTTCACGCCGGCGGTAAACGTGTTCAATACTTCCAGGTGTGGCTGCGTGGTGACTGTGGGAAAGTCAAACGTGCGGTGGCCGTACTGTAAACGCACCTCGTTCACCAGGTTCGAGGAGAAAGTGGAGGCCAGGCTTCCCACCAGCGACTGGTCGCGAAGATTGTTGTCTTTGAAGCCTGAAGGCAGATCAAAGCCGTCATTGAGCGGTGAAACATTCGTCAGCCGGCCATCGTTGAAGAAGTAGCGCAGAAACATGTACTGGCGCTCAGTAAATGAATGGTCCAGCTTGAGCAGGAAGTTATCGTAATCGCTCTTCCGGTTTACGTTTAACTGCTCGGTTGGTAGCCCGAAATTGGTCTTAAACTGGTTGATCAAGGCAAGGTTGCCGAGGATCACGGAATTGTAGTAAGGATTCTCACTGCGGCGCTGTCCTTCATAATTTCCAAAAAAGAAGGTGCGATTTTTTCTGATGGGGCCGCCCAGGGTAACGCCAAACTGGTTTTGCCGCAGTTTGTTCAGACCGGGGGCCGCCAGTTCGCTCTTCGCATCCACGGCATCATTACGGAGATATTCATAGAGCGAACCGTGAAAGTCGTTGGTGCCGCTCTTGGTAATGATGTTGACGATCCCGCCAACCGCGCGGCCGGCTTCAACGCTGTAAGTGTTGTTGATGACGCGAAACTCGCGCACCGCGTCAGTGGAGGGCGTAGTCTTCTGCACACCCGATGCGGTGGAAATATTATCGGCGCCGTCAATAGCGATGAAGTTGTAATGAATGTTCTGCCCGGCAAAAGAGAGCTTGGTGACCGGCTCAATGATCACGTCAGTGCTGCCGGACGTGGTATCGCCGATCGTGACGCCGGGCGCGAGCAGCGCGAAATCGATGAACTGGCGGCCATTCACCGGCAGATTCTGGATCTGTACCTGCTCAATTACCGTGTCGGTTGAGGTGCGGCTCGGCTCGATCATCGCGCCTTCCCCGGTTACCGTGATCTGTTGCTCTACCTGGCCCGGGGTGAGAGAGAAATCCAGGGTCGCACTTTCTCCAATTGTGAGCGCGACATTGCGTGATTGCGGCTGGAATGTGCCCGCCTTCACTTCAACCTTGTAGGTGCCTACCGGCAGCGCGGCAATTTTATATTCGCCGTTGTCATCGGATGTGGTGGTTCTTGCGAATCCCGTCTCAGTGTTGGTAGCCGTGACGCTTGCCTTGGTCAGGACCGCTCCGGAACTGTCAGCCACACGCCCTTGCAGTGAAGCGGTGATAGTCTGGCTGAAGGCCGCCGGGCACAGAAGTAAAGCCAGCGATAGTCTCACGGCAATCTTGGCAAAGCGAATTTGCATTGCGATCCCTCCCTCGCGCGCGACGAGAAATATATTCCTCACGGAAAGGATTGGCAAGATATTTGACATCTAAAATGTTTAGACCTAGAATTTCGCCAAGTTTCCCTGAAAGAAAGGCCACGTGAGCCGAGCGCTGCGCCTGGTTCTTTTAAAAATTCCCACTGTCAGGAAGCCACGGAACCAATTGAGGCGGAAATGGCCGAGCGGTTTTTCAAGAAAGAAGTCCAGAAACTCTACCTGGGTGAAGGGCAGGAATTTCGTGGCGAAGGCATCCTTGCCGTCACCAAAGCGCTTCTGCAATCCGGGGTCTCTTACGTCGCCGGCTACCAGGGCGCTCCCATTTCCCACCTGATGGACGTGCTCACCGACGCCAATGACATCCTGAGAGAGCTGGGCGTTCATTTTGAGCACAGCGCTTCTGAAGCCACCGCTGCCGCCACGCTAGCAGCATCGGTGAACTATCCGTTGCGCGGCGCGGTAACTTTCAAATCCACCGTGGGCACAAACGTAGCTTCTGACGCGCTGGCCAATCTGGCTTCCGGCGGCGTTACCGGAGGCGCGCTGGTCATTGTTGGCGAAGATTACGGCGAGGGCTCCAGCATTATGCAGGAGCGCTCTCACGCTTTTGCCATGAAGTCACAGATGTGGCTGCTCGATCCCCGGCCCAACCTGCCCTCGATTGTGCATGCTGTAGAGCAGGGTTTTGCGCTCTCTGAGGCCACGAACACGCCGGTGATGCTGGAGCTGCGCGTTCGCGCCTGCCACGTGCACGGGCGCTTTATCGCCAAAGACAACGTCCGCCCCAGCTTCACGCTGAAAGACGCCATGGAAAATCCGGTGCGCGATGCCAGCCGCATTGTGTTGCCGCCGGGCAGCTTTCTCCACGAACACGAGAAAATCGAAAAGCGCTGGCCCGCTGCCCAGAAGTGGATTCGCGAGAACCGCCTGAACGAACGCTTCGCAGATGGCACGCAGGATTTTGGCATCATTCTTCAGGGCGGAATGTACAACGCCGTGGTGCGCGCGCTTGAGTTGCTGGGGCTGGGCAACGCCTTTGGCGATAGCCGGATTCCTCTGTACGTGCTGAATGTGACCTACCCGTTGATCGACGACGAGGTAAGAGATTTTTGCGCCGGCAAGCGCGCGGTCTTGATGATCGAGGAAGGGCAGCCGGACTTTATCGAGCAAAACCTGCACTCGATCCTGCGTAAGGCTGACCTGCCAACAAAAATACACGGCAAAGACATGCTGGTGATGGCCGGCGAATACACCGCCGCCGTGGTGACCAAAGGCATCCTGAAGTTTGTTGAGAGCTATGCGCCGCAGATGATCGGCGCGCGAGAGCTGCCGACCGTGGTGAAGCCGGCTGCCAAATCAGAAATGCTGCCGGTCCTGCAAAGCCAGGTGCAGCCGCGGCCTCCTTCTTTCTGTACCGGATGTCCGGAGCGGCCGATCTTTACCGGCTTGAAACTGGCGGAGCGCGAGCTGGGCCCGCATCATGTGGCTTCCGACATCGGCTGCCACCTGTTTTCCATTCTGCCGCCGTTCAACATCGGCGCGCATACCATGGGCTATGGCCTGGGCTGGGCCAGCGCTGCTGCGTTTAAAACTGAAGATACTTCCAGGCGCACCATCAGCTTTATGGGCGATGGAGGTTTCTGGCACAACGGGCTGACCAGCGGGGTGGGCAACGCCGTCTTCAACCAGAGTGACAGCGTTCTGGTCATTGTCGATAACAGCTACACCGCGGCCACCGGCGGCCAGGACATTTTGTCATCAAACGCGAGCAATCCCATTCGCACCACAAAACTTTCCATCGCCGAGGCGGTGCGCGGCGTGGGCGTGAAGTGGATCAAGACCATTACGCGGACCTACGACGTGGCAGTAGTCCGCGACATCTTTAAAGAGGCCCTGACGACGAAAGAAAAAGGGCCCAAAGTGATTGTTGCCCAGAGCGAATGCGCCTTGAACGAGCAGCGCCGCCTTAAGCCGCTGGTCAAGAAACGCATCGACGAAGGAGAGCGCGTGGTGCGCGAACGCTTTGGCGTGGACGCTGACACCTGTACCGGCGACCACTCTTGCATACGGCTTTCAGGGTGCCCATCGCTTACGATCCAGGCAAACCCCGATCCGCTGCGGAAAGATCCGGTGGCCACGGTGCTGGATAGCTGCATTGGCTGTGGCGTGTGCGGCGAGGTGGCGCACGCCGCCAGACTGTGCCCGTCATTTTTCCGCGCCGAGGTCATTTCCAACCCCAGCGCATGGGACCGCATAAAAGCAAGATTCAGAAATGCCGTGATCAATCTGTTACAGCGGCGGATTGAACGCCGTCTGGCGCGCATTACGGCCTAAAAAAAGCATGGGCATCAGCCAGCTATCACAATCCGATTCTTCCGGCGCAGGCGTTGCCGCGGCGCGGTCGATCAACATCGCGATCCTGGCCATGGGCGGCGAGGGCGGCGGTGTGCTGGCGGACTGGATTGTGGACCTGGCGGAAAATTCCGGATATCTGGCGCAGACTACCTCTGTTCCGGGCGTGGCCCAGCGCACCGGTTCCACCATCTATTACGTTGAGCTTTTTCCCGAAGAAGCGGCGCGCGCTGCTGGAAAAGACCCTGTGCTGGCACTGATGCCGGTACCGGGCGAAGTTGACGTGGTGATTGCCTCAGAGCTGATGGAAGCGGGCCGCGCCATCACGCGCGGCTTGGTCACGCCCGACCGGACGACTTTGATCGCCTCCACCAACCGCGTTTACTCCATGACGGAAAAGATTGCCATGGGCGATGGCCGCGCCGATGCCGCTGCGTTCCTCAAGGCCGGCGGCGATTCGGCCAGGGTTTTTATCCATCGCGATTTCGCCGCGATGGCGGAGGCGAACCGCAGCGTTATCAGCGCCACGCTGTTCGGGGCGCTGGCGGGCTCAGGTACGTTGCCGTTCCAGCGTCAGCAGTTTGAGTCCGCGATCGAGCGCAGCGGCATCGCCGTGGCTTCAAGCCTGAAGGCTTTCGCCGCCGGCTTTGAAGCGGCTACCAGCGCGGAAGCATCCGTTGTGGAAACAAGAGGCACAGCCGTCCCGAAGCCGGGGCCAGATCTTGCGGCACTTGCGGCCCGAATCAATGCAAATTTTCCCGCAGCCAGCCATGCCATTCTCCTCGCCGGCATTGAGCGCCTGGCGGACTATCAGGACGTTGCTCACGCTTCCACCTATCTTGACCGGCTGGAACCGATCAGAGCTCTGGTCGAACAGCGCGGCAAACAAGATTCCGCGCTGCTTTCTGAAACCGCGCGCTATCTGGCGCTCTGGATGTCTTATGAAGACGCCATTCGCGTGGCCGATCTTAAAACCCGCCGCACGCGCTTTGAACGCGTACAAGCGGACGCGCGTGTTTCCGCCGACCAACTGCTGCGGATCAACGAATTTCTCCACCCGCGCGTGGAAGAATTTGCTGACATTCTGCCCACGCGTCTTGGCTCATGGCTGCTAAGAACCGGCTGGGCCAGCAGGCTCGTCAATCGCCTGACCAGCAAAGGCAAGGTCCTGCAGACGACATCGCTGTGGGGCTTCCTGCAGCTCTACTGGCTGGCAAGCCTGCGCCGCTGGCGGCCCAAAACGCTGCGCTTCGACCGAGAACAGCAGAGAATTGAGCACTGGCTTGAGCAGGTGAAAGATGTCGCTCAGGCGGATTGCACTCTGGCGCTGGAAGTGGCCGAGTGTCCCAGGCTCGTAAAAGGATACGGCGATACATACGTGCTAGGATCGCGCAACTTCGAGCGCCTGATGCAGGCCCTTCCGCGACTGCGGCAGATGGACAGCCCGACAGCCCGCCTCAGGAATCTGCGCGAGGCGGCGCTGGCTGACGATACAGGAAGAAAACTAGAGAGCGCGCTGGCCGAACTGAATCTACTTCCGGGAGGCAAGCCGTGAAAATCGCTTGCCTGGGCGGCGGTCCTGCCGGGCTTTATTTTTCGATCCTGCTCAAGAAAGCGCAGCCTTCATGGGATGTCACCGTGATCGAGCGCAACCGCCCCACGGACACTTTCGGATGGGGCATCGTCTTCTCTGACAAAACCATGGACGGCTTCAGAAGCGTCGATGAGGAGACCCACCGCGAGATCACGCGCGCCTTCCGCCATTGGGACGACATCGATGTTTTTTTCAAGGGTGCCAAGATCACTTCCGGCGGGCATGGTTTTTGCGGGATCGCCCGCATCAAGCTGCTCAAGATCATGCAGAAACGCGCGTCCAGCCTGGGGGTGAAGCTGGTCTACAAGACCGAAATCACCGATCCCGACGATTACTCTGGACATTATGATCTTGTAATCGGCTCAGATGGCGCTTCTTCCATTACGCGTCGCAAGTACGAGCAGATTTTCCGGCCCAACATTCAGGTCCGCCGCAACCGCTTTGTCTGGCTGGGCAGCCGCAGAAAGCTTGACGCCTTCACCTTCGACTTCAAGGAAACAGAGTGGGGCTGGTTCAACCTGCACGCCTACCGCTTTGATAAAGAGTGGTCCACGTTCATCATTGAGATGCCGGAAAAAACCTGGCTGGCCGCCGGGATTGACAAGATGGAGCAGCGGGAGTCGATTGCGCTCTGCGAGAAGCTTTTTGCGGAACGGCTGGAGGGTAACCCTCTGGTTTCCAATGCCAGGCACCTCAAGGGCTCTGCCATCTGGCTCAAGTTCAACCGCGTGCTGTGCGAAAAATGGTTTCATAAAAACATCGTGCTGATTGGCGACGCCGCGCACACCGCGCACTTTGCCATCGGTTCCGGCACCAAGCTCGCCATGGAAGACGCCATTGCGCTGGCGCGCGTGCTCACAACCCACAGCGGCAACGTGGAAGACGCCTTGCATCGCTACCAGGAAGAGCGCGAAATCGAGGCGCTGAAACTGCAGAGCGCGGCGCGCAATCGCATGGAGTGGTTTGAAGAGGTGGAACGTTACGTGCACCAGGAGCCGGAGCAGTTTGCTTACGGCCTGCTGACCGGCAGCCAGCGCGTAGGCCATGCCAGCCTTAAGCTGCGCGACGCGCGCTACGTGGAGCGCGTGGAAAAATGGTTTGCTGGGCGCAGCGGCGTGGACCACTCACTGCCGCCGATGTTCACGCCGATTTCCGTGCGCGGCGTTACGCTGAAGAACCGCGTGATCTGCTCTCCCATGGCCACATATATGGCGCAAGAGGGCGTGCCCAACGATTTTCATCTCGTCCATCTTTCGGCGCGCGCGATGGGAGGCGCGGCCATGGTGGTAACCGAGATGACCTGCGTTTCACCTGAAGCGCGCATTACTCCGGGTTGCCCCGGTATGTGGAATGACGAGCAGCAGCAGGCATGGAAGCGCGTGGTGGATTTTGTGCACACGCATACTGACGCAAAGATTGCATGCCAACTCGGCCATGCGGGACGCAAGGGTTCCACGCGCATGGGCTGGGACGCCATCGACCAACCGCTGAAGTCCGGCAACTGGCCGCTGGTTTCAGCTTCGCCATTGCCGTATATCGAAAATCTTTCGCAGATTCCCCATGAAGCCACGCGCGCGGACATGTGCCGCATCAAGACGGATTTTGTTTCCGCCACGCGGCGCGCGGCCGCCACCGGCTTTGAATGGCTGGAGTTCCACTGCGCCCACGGTTATTTGATGTCCAGCTTTATCTCGCCGCTCACCAACCAGCGCACAGATGAATATGGCGGCTGCCTGGAAAATCGCTGCCGCTATCCGCTGGAAGTTTTTGCCGCCATGCGCGCCGAGTGGCCGCAGGGACTGCCGATGAGCGTGCGCATCTCCGCGCATGACTGGGTGCCGGGTGGCCTCACGCCGGAAGACGCCGCCGAGGTCGCGCGGCTTTTCAAGCAAGCTGGAACTGACGTAATCGATTGTTCATCTGGACAGGTGAGCAAAGCGGAGAAGCCGGTCTATGGCCGCATGTTCCAGGTCCCGTTTGCCGACAAGATCCGCAATGAGGTCTGCATTCCGACCATTGCCGTGGGAAACATTTTTGACGGCGACCACGTGAACACGATCATCGCCGCCGGCCGGGCCGATCTGTGCGCAGTTGCGCGGCCTCACCTGGCCGACCCAGCATGGACGCTGCACGAAGCGGCCAAGCAGGGCTTCACTGACATCACCTGGCCAAAACAGTATCTGAGCGGGAAAGAGCAATTGGAAAGGAACCTGGCGCGCGCGCAATTGATGTTGCAGGTGTAACCAAGCATGGAACAGAACTCACAAGCACTGGCTGGCAAGCACGCCGTGGTTACTGGAGGCGCCCGAGGTATTGGCGCAGCGGTGACGCGAGCACTCGTTACGCACGGTGCGAACGTTACCATGCTTGGACGGAGCGCTGTTCCAGAAAATCTTGCCGGCGACCCGCACCTGCATTACGCGCAGGCGGACGTCTGCGAGCCGGAAAGCCTGAGCAAAGCATTTGATTCGGCGCGCGCCAGCTTTGGTCCCATCCACATTCTGGTGAACAATGCGGGAGAGGGCCGCTCCGCGCCTTTCGCTAAGACCGATTTCGCGCTCTGGCGCAGCATGATGCAGGTAAATCTTGACGGCACTTTTCACTGCATACACCAGGTATTGCCGGCCATGCTCAGCGCCGGCTGGGGACGGATAGTGAACATCGCCAGCACCGCGGGCCTCGTTGGGTATGGGTACGTGACTGCGTATTGTGCCGCCAAGCACGGCGTCGTCGGCCTTACGCGTTCGCTGGCGCTTGAGGTCGCCAGCAAGGGCGTTACGGTGAATGCCGTCTGTCCCGGATATACCGAGACGGAGATGTTGCAGAGGACGATCGACGGCATTGTGGCCAAGACGGGCCGCACGGCCACCGAGGCGCGGGCGGAATTGAGCGCAAAGAACCCGCAAAAACGAATGATCCAGCCGGAAGAGGTCGCCAACGCAGTCACATGGCTGTGCCTTCCGGGCAGTGAAGCGATTACCGGCCAATCCATTGCGGTGGCCGGCGGCGAAGTGATGTGAGGAGCGAGATGGCAAGCACTTCAACCCTGCGCAAAGGCGTTTACGGGTCGGAACCAGCCGACAATGGGGTCCTTGATCTGGAAACCCGCGCCCATAAAGGCGATCATCAGGCCCTGCGTTTATGGCTGCGGCTTTTGTCGTGCACGGTGCGTATTGAAAACAAAATTCGCATCCGTCTGCGGCGGGAGTTCGGCACGACCTTGCCGCGGTTTGACCTGATGGCGCAGCTGGAGCGCAGCCACGATGGGCTGCGCATGAGCGAGCTTTCCAAGCGCATGATGGTTTCCGGCGGCAACGTGACGGGCATTACAGACCAGCTCGAAATTGAAGGTCTTGTGACGCGCGAAGCCTGCCCCTGGGACCGCCGCGCTTTTACGGTCCGCCTGACGTTCAGCGGCTTGAAGCGTTTTCGCGAGATGGCTGCGCGGCATGAGCAGTGGGTCATTGAGCTGCTGGCGGGCCTGAGCCGGGACGAGAAAGAAATCATGATCAACGCCCTGGGAAAAGTGAAGACACGCATCAACAATACGGGCTCTTTGGTGGCCAAGCGGCAATCGGGGAGGGGACGATGAGCGACGGCGCCAATCCAGCTGGCCCGGCTCTCCATGGACGCACGCTGGCGAATTACGAAGCAAAGAATTTCAAGTACCAGGTACGCAGTGGCGTGGCCTGCATTACGCTCGACCAGCCGGAGCGCAAAAATCCGCTGACGTTCGAGTCTTACGCTGAGCTGCGCGACCTGTTTCGCGCCATGGCACTGGCGGCGGACGTGAAGGCCGTGGTCCTGACCGGCGCGGGCGAAAATTTTTGCTCCGGCGGCGACGTTCATGAGATCATCGGCCCGCTTACCAAACTGGACATGCCCGGCCTGCTGGCCTTTACACGCATGACGGGCGATCTGGTGAAGGCCATGCGCGCCTGCCCGCAGCCGATCATCGCGGCCATTGATGGCGTTTGCGCGGGAGCGGGCGCGATCCTGGCCATGGCGTCTGACATGCGCCTGGGCACCGCGCGCAGCAAGACCGCGTTTCTGTTTACTCGCGTGGGCCTTGCCGGTTGTGACATGGGAGCGTGCGCCATATTGCCCAGGATCATCGGGCAGGGCCGCGCCGCCGAGCTGCTATACACAGGCCGCAGCATGGCCGGAGATGAAGCGGAGCGATGGGGCTTCCTCAATCGCCTGTGCGCGCCGGAAGAATTACTGGCCGCGGCGATGGCGTTGGCGGCGGAACTTGCGGTGGGACCGACGTTTGCCCATGGCATGACGAAGAAGATGCTCCACCAGGAATGGAACATGGGGCTGGACGAGGCCATTGAGGCTGAGGCGCAGGCACAGGCCATTTGCATGGCGACCAACGATTTTGATCGCGCGTATCAGGCCTTCGTCGCAAAGCAAAAGCCGGTATTCAAAGGAGACTGAGGATTTTGACCAGCAGCAGCCATCTCGACTGGCCATTTCTGGAGCCGCGCCACAAGGCGCTGGCGACAGAGTTGGACTGCTGGGCCGGACGAGCGCTGTCTGAGGAACTACGGGACCATTCTGTGCGAGCGGTGGACGATGCCTGCCGCAAGCTCGTGCGCCAGCTTGGCGAAGGCGGCTGGCTGAAGTACGCCATCGGCGGCACGGCGTATGGCGCGTCGGCCGATACGATTGATACACGCGCCGTGTGCCTGATTCGAGAAACGCTGGCGCGCCACTCCGGCCTGGCCGACTTTGCATTTGCCATGCAGGGACTGGGCTCCGGCGCAATTTCCATTTTCGGCAGCCCGGAGCAGAAGCAACGCTACCTTCCCTGCGTAGCCAAAGGCACGGCAATCGCGGCGTTTGCCATCTCGGAGCCCGATGCGGGATCAGACGTGGCCGCGCTCCAGTGCGCGGCGCGGCAAGACGGCGGCAGCTATGTGATCCATGGAGAGAAAACGTGGATCTCCAACGGAGGCATTGCCGATTTCTACGTGGTCTTTGCGCGGACAGGCGAAGCGGCCGGCGCCAGGGGAATCTCGGCTTTCATCGTGGACGCGAATGCGCGCGGCCTTGAGATTGCGGAGCGCATAGAAGTGATGGCGCCTCACCCGCTTGCGCGGTTGGTGTTTAAAGACTGCCGGATTCCCGTAGCGCAACGCCTGGGCGACTCCGGCCAGGGCTTCAAGATTGCCATGTCTACGCTGGATATCTTTCGATCCTCTGTGGCGGCGGCGGCGCTGGGCTTTGCCCGGTGCGCGCTGCATCAAGCCCTGTCGCGGTCGACGTCGCGTAAGATGTTCGGCCAGGCGCTGGCCGACTTCCAGTTGACGCAGGCCAAGCTGGCAAAGATGGCGACCGACATTGACTCCGCCGCGCTGCTGACCTATCGCGCGGCATGGCTCAAAGATATGGGCCAGCCTGTGACCGTGGAAGCGGCCATGGCCAAGATGACGGCGACGGAGATAGCGCAGCAGGCCATCGATTCCGCGGTGCAGATTTTTGGCGCACTGGGGGTGGTAAGCGACCAGGCTGTTGAGCGCCTTTATCGTGAGATCAGGCCCTTAAGAATTTATGAAGGCGCAACAGAGGTACAGCAGTTGATCATTGCACGTGGCATTATCAAGACGCACCAGGAAAGAGAGCGAGAACGTGGCTGAAGCCCAGAGCGCAACCGAACCCTTTTTTAAAGCAACACCTTCATTCCAGACTGAGGTATTAGTGCGTTTTGCCGATTGCGACCCGGCGGGGATCGTTTTTTATCCGCGCTTTCTGGAGATGTTCAATAACCTGGTGGAAGACTGGTGCGCCGCCGGATTGAACTTCTCCTTTGACGATATTGTGATCAAGAACGGCTGGGGGCTGCCGACCGTGCATCTTGAGGCGGACTTCGTCGCGCCCTGCCGCCTGGGAGAAGTGCTGACCGCCAAGCTTTTTGTGCGCAGCATGGGAAAAAGCTCCATCAAGGCTGACATCGCCTTGTGCGGGCCGGACGAGACCGAGCGCGTTCGGGGAAAAGTTGTGCTGGTCCTGATGGACAGGCGTTCCTACCGGGCGCTGCCATTCCCTGAGGCTCTACGCGAACGTATCTCTTCGTTTGTACTATCAGATTGAATCGGCAGTTAGCGGAGATTATTTTTGGAAATCAGGCGAAAGAAATCAGGAGCGAGATGAGAGTTCTGCAACCACCGCATTGGCCGCGGCCCAAAGGTTACGCGAACGGCGTGGCCGCCCGAGGGAGCATGGTGTTTGTGAGCGGCATTGTCGGATGGAATGCGCAGGGAGAGTTTGCATCCCATGACTTTGTGGCGCAGGTGCGCCAGGCGCTGCTGAACATCGTTGAGATATTGGACCAGGCCAAGGCGAAGCCAGAGCACATCGCGCGCATGACCTGGTACGTGCTCGATAAGAATGAATACATGGCTGCGGCGAAAGAGATGGGCGCGGTGTATCGCGAGATCATCGGGCGGCACTACCCGGCCATGACGGTGGTGGAAGTTTCAGGGCTGGTGGAAGCCAATGCGCGCGTGGAGATTGAAGTCACAGCGGTGGTCCCGGAGTGACGCAGCCGAGCGAGCGGAATAGCTACGCCGCGGAACTGCCAAGCGCTGCTGCGCCAGCGGACACGGCGGCCTTTGCCCGGCCGAGTGCGCGGCGGCTTCTAACGCTCGCGGGCATCGGCATGATTCTGGCCGGAATGATCTTCGGCGACATCTTTGCCGTCTTTGTGCTTCATCAAAATGCGGCACGTGTTGGCACAAGCCTTGCCGCTGCCGCGCAGGCCGCCTCAGCGGGCGACGCTGCCGCCGTCGGCGCGCATTTCAAAGATACTGGCACATTTCTTGAGAACCGCGGCACCAAGGTAGACACGCACGTCCATCTGATCGCCTTCGGCTACCTGGCCCTGATGCTGGCGCTGGCGCAGCCTTGGGTGGGACTTGCGGAAGTGGTGCGACGGCGCCTGGCGTGGCTGCTTGTGTGCGGCGCCGTGCTGCTGCCGGTCGGCGTCTTTCTGATTCACTACGTTGGCCTGGCGTACAGTCCGCTCGAAGCCATCGGGTGGGCCAGCATTTTTGCCGATCTCGGCGGGTTGATGGTGCTGGCGGCGACGGTTGGCTATCTTGCAGGCATTGCACAGCATTTTCGTGCACGGCAACCGCTGCTGCCCGACCAACTGCTCCGCGATCGAAGCGCTCCTGCGAGGTGGCTGCTTACCGGGGGATTGCTGCTTATTCTCGCCGGGTTTGTACACGGGGCGTATTATGCCGGCGTTGATCTCTACCGCCATGAAGCGGCGGACTACACAATCCTTGCGCAGATGAGCTCAGCCGCGGCGGCGCAGAACCAGGCCCAGATCAACCAGTCTCTCGCCGAATACGGCCAGCTTCAGGGTGATAAAGCGGTAAAGATCGCCGCGCACGCTCACATCATCGAGTTTGGATTGCTCGCCATGTTGCTGGCGTTCTTTCAGCCTTACGTGCAGCTCTGTGAAGCCTGGAAGCGCCGCTGGGCGGCGGTGTTGCTCTGCGGCTCTCTGCTGCTGCCGGTCTGCGTCCTGATGGAAATGAAATTTGGGCTAGTTGCCGGCGGCATCGCCGACCTGGGCGGCCTGCTGGTAATTCTGGCGCTGCTCGCCATGTGGATCGGCATCTTGCGCTATACCGGCAGCATTGACGCCATGCCGTCGGGAGCGCCATCGGGAGTTCCATCAGGAGTCCGAAGATGAGCGCCAGAAAAATTCTCATGCTCGGCGGCGTCGCACTGGCGATCCTTGGCATGAGCTATGGTCTCTGGTACGCGGTGTTCGCCGAGCACCAGGCGCTGGATGGGATCGGCCATTCGCTCGCCTCGGGTTTTCAGGCGGCGGCGGAAAGAAACACTGCGGCAGCAGTGAGCTCACTGCTGCAATACCGCGAGGCAAAATACGCTTATGACCGCCAGGTAGACGTACACGGACACTGGATTGGTCTGGCCATGCTGCTTATCGTGCTGGCCATTGCGTTCGATCACGTTGGTCTCTCAGAAAAATTTAAGCGCGGTCTTGCGTGGGCCCTGCTCGCTGGCGCAACGCTATTTCCTCTCGGCGTCCTGTTGCAGACCTGGAGCCATGGAGCTTTGCCACGGGCTGTAGCAATTCTGGGGTCGGCAATGGTTATGGCGGCGCTTGCGGCTGTGGTCCTTGGCCTCCTGCGCAAGCAAGCCGCATAGCTTCAGCAAAATTACCGGCCGCAAGGCCGCCGGATATGGCGTGGGCGCACGGCAAACGCCGGGATTATGCAACTTGATATCATGAATAGCAACGATGCTTGATCGTGAGAGCCGCGTCGGAGCGGCTCATGGACCCCACGCATGGAGCAAGCCAGGGTCAGAATGGTCTAGATTTACTCTGAAGATGGCCGAATCGCGTCAAGCATCCCAGGGAGTTGTCAATCCGATGTCGAATGAGCTGCACAAACCTGTCCTTGAAGGCAAGGGCGCAACCGACTATGAACGCTACCTGCGCACTGACGAGTTGCTATCACTGCAAACGGCCATACAAGACCTTTCGCATCCTGACGAGCTTACGTTTCAGGTGGTCCACCAATCGTCAGAGTTGCTGATGAAAGGCGCAAGCTGGGAGCTGGAGCGGGCCCTCGTGACGCTAACGGAAGCCAATTATCCCAACGCAGCCAGGCTCATGCGCCGCGCCAATGCCATGCTGGAGCATCCCATATCTCTGCTCCACATTCTGGAATCCATCACACCGTACGACTACCAGGTCATCCGCGCGGGACTGGGACACGGCAGCGGCCTGGATTCGCCGGGATTTCTTTCGCTGCTGCACGTGATGCCCAGAATCGGCGAAGCGTTTCAGGAGCAGCTCACGAGCAAAGGCCTGACGTTGGACGATATTTATCGCCGGCACGAAGAATTTTTTGCGCTGCACGAAGTGGCGGAGCGCATGCTCGACTTTGACGAGCGCATGCAGGTCTTCCGCTTTCACCACCTCAAGCTGGCGCAACGCATCATTGGGGGCGGCGTGATTGGGACGATGGGAACGCCGGTCGAGGTCTTACAGCAACGCATGCAGCACATCGCCTATCGCGAACTGTGGGACATTCGCAACCAGATCACCGAGAACGCAAACCTGGGATCGAAGAAAGCCGGTTAAGAATGGAAAAGCCGCACACCTTACCTGGTGGCGGCTTTCCCAGCGGTTCCTTCGGTTCGACTAGTTCAGAGATTCACCTCTAGAACATGTTCCACAGGAACTGGTTGTAAACGTCGTGGTGATACTGCACTTCCGGAGCTTTCACAAACGTTCCCAGCAGGCGCGGGCAGCGGTCAGCCGAGGCTTGCTTCAGGTCCGCATAGCGCGTCTTCACGTCTTCACCGCCCATCAGCTTGTTGGTCCAATCCGCCGAGCGGAAGTTTTCCATCGCGGTATAAATGTTGTCCGGCAGGTAACGCTCGGCCTGGCGCAGGTTCTTGATCTTGGAGGTCTCGCCGGCAATTCCTGTCTTAAAGACCGCCATCATCACCATGTAAGGATTGGCGTCAGGCGCCACAGAACGG
>DASSXL010000072.1:0-36230 GCA_035703825.1 Candidatus Angelobacter sp. | reverse complement strand
TGGCCGCGATGCCGTCCGCCAGTTTGCCGAGCTTCTCCAGTGCCCGGTCTTCACCACCACCACGGGGAAGGGCATGTTTGCCGGCGACCATCCGCTTTCTCTGGGCTGCATTTCGCGTCTCGGCGCTGTGCAAGACGTTTTACTGGAAAGCGACTTGCTCATCTCGTTTGGCGCGCGTCTCACGGAGTTTGATACCGGCCGCTTTGGGCTGCAGCTCCCTCCGCAACACATTCAGGTGGTGGAAGATGACCGATACGCGGGAGACCGCATCCCGTCCACTCGTGTTGTCGGTGATCTGGCCGCGATTGCCGGGTCATTTGCTCAGGGCAATACCGTTCGCGCGCCCTGGTGCGACATCGCAGGAATCAGGGCCACCGAAGCAAAACGGCTGGAAGCCTTGCAGCAGGATGGCTACGCCGCGCTCACGCTGCTGCGCGCGTCTCTGGATCGAAAAGACGTGCTGGTGAACGACCAGTCCATCCTCAACTATTGGGCATCGGCTTTTTTCACCGTGCTGGAACCCGGAACGTTCCTCTATCCTTCAGGATCGGGGACGCTGGGCTATGGCCTGCCCGCTGCCATCGGTGTGGCCTGCGCAATAAAACAGTCCGGCGAAACGCGAAAGATCGTCTGCATTGCCGGCGATGGCGGCTTTCAATATACGCAGCATGAACTGGCCACGCTGGCGCAATATCAACTGCCGGTCAAAATCCTGCTGGTTAACGACGAATCATACGGGATTATCGGATTTCTCCAGCGCACCATGTTCGGCCAGACGCATGAGGTCGCGCTCAAGAACCCTGACTTCTGCCGTGTTGCAGAAGCCTATGGCATTCGCGCCGAACGCATCACTTCGCTTGCGGCCCTTCAGCAGCGAATACCCGATTGGCTCAACGCGCCCGGCCCCGCTTTGCTGGAATGGCGGACTGTGCTCAAAGCGCCATGGGAAGTGGGCGCGATTCCGCGGCCGACCGGCATCGCACAGAAAAGTTCGTAGGGCATCGCCAGATCCCATCAAGGAGACTCTCGTCTATGACCGCTCAGCCCGCGTCCAGAAGTTTAAAGCAGCTTTTCGATCTGACAGGCCGCGTGGCCATCATCACCGGCGGATCGATTGGGCTGGGCCGCCAGATGGCGGAAGCCCTGGCTGAGATGGGCGCCAACCTGGTTTTGTGCGCGCGAAAAAAAGAGCGTTGCGAAGAAGCCGCGCACGATCTGGAAAAATTCGGCGTTCGCGCCCTGGCTATGGCCTGTGACGTAAAAGACCAGGCCAGCGTGGAGCAGTTGATCGCGGCCACGGTTGCCGAATTCAAGAAAATCGACATCCTCATCAACAACGCCGGCATCTCCTGGGGCGTTCCCACAGAAAAAATGACATTGGCGGAATGGAACAAGGTGATCGAAACGAACCTGACCGGCACTTTTCTATGCGCCCAGGCCGCGGGCAGAATCATGCTCAAGCAGGAAAGCGGCAAGATCATCAATATGGCTTCAGTGGCGGGGATCAGGGGCGCGCCGCCGGAGACCGTGGAGGCAATCGCATATCATGCCAGCAAGGGCGGCGTGATTTCTTTTACTCACGATCTGGCGGTGAAATGGGCACGACATAATATCCAGGTGAATGCCATTGCGCCGGGATGGTTTCCCACCCACATGTCTGACAAAGTGATTGAATACAAGAGAGAGTATCTGCTGAGCCACATTCCAGCGCGGCGGTTTGGTTCCGACTATGATTTGAAAGGGGCCGCGGTCTTTCTCGCCTCCGACGCTTCCTCCTATGTTAGCGGCCACGTGTTGGTGGTGGATGGAGGCCAGTCCGCCTGATCGCCTTGAGGTCATCATGATTATTCCTCTTACACCGCTTCGCTTCCTGCGCTATTCAAGCCAGCAATTTCCCGGCCGGACCGCTGTGGTCTGCGGCAATGATCGCTTTACTTACGCGCAATTTTCTGACCGCACCGCTCGCCAGGCTGGAGCGCTGCGATCGCTTGGCGTCCATTCCGGTGAACGCGTGGCTTTCCTTGGGGCCAACTGCCATCGCCTGCTTGAAGGCTATTACGGAGTGCTTGAGGCCGGCGGCGTTCTTTTGCCGCTGAATATCCGGCTGGCGTCACCGGAGCTGGCTTATATCCTGAATGATTCTGAAGCCACGGTCCTCTTGTTCGA
Source organism: Candidatus Angelobacter sp. (assembly GCA_035703825.1). Lineage (GTDB taxonomy): Bacteria > Acidobacteriota > Terriglobia > Terriglobales > Acidobacteriaceae > Angelobacter. Next base: position 34,064 of record DASSXL010000072.1, on the reverse strand, counting down.
AGAGCAGTTCCTTCCCCTGGTTGAGTCCTTCCGCAAGGAGCTTAAATCGGTAAAAAGCTTCGTCCCGCTGGATTTCAAATCGAGCCAGCCATGGATGACCGCGCGGAGTTACGAAGAAATGCTGGCCGCGGCCACGCCTTATCGCGCCGACGTGATGCAGGTGGATGAAAACTCCCTTGCCGAACTTTTCTATACCAGCGGGACCAGCGCCAATCCCAAAGGCGTGATGCTTACGCACCGCAATATTTATCTGCATGCTCTGAATGTGGCCATTACCTTTGGCAGCAGCAGCGAATCGGTGGAACTGCACACCATTCCGCTGTTTCACGCTAATGGCTGGGGCGTTGCCCATTCGCTTACCTATCTCGGCGGCAAACACGTGATGATGCGCAAGTTTGAAACCACAGAGGTCTTCCGCCTGATCGAACGTGAAGGCGCGCAGTCTTTGAGCGTGGTGCCGGCCATGGCCACGGCGCTGGTCAATTGCCCGGAGCGGCCAAAGTTCAACCTGAAGAGCCTGCAGCGGATGAGCATCGGCGGCGCCGCATCCTCGCCCACGCTGGTGCGTGAAGTGGAAGAAAAACTTGGTTGTGCTTGCTATTCAGGCTACGGCCTTACGGAAACCGCCCCGGTGCTGACCACTGCCCGCATGAAGGCTGGTGTCGATTGGCCGGGACAGACGCGCTATGAAAAACAGGCAAGCACGGGACACGCCGTTCCCGGCGTCGAGATACGGGTCGTTGATCCCGAAGGCAATGATGTCCCCCGCGACGGCAAAAGCATTGGCGAAATTGTTGCTCGCAGTGACGGTGTGATGTCCGGCTATTGGAAACAGCCCGAAGCGACAGCGGAGGTTATGCGCGGCGGTTGGTTCCATACCGGCGACATGGCCACCATGGACGAGAACGGCTATGCGCTGATTGTCGATCGCAAGAAAGACATCATCGTGAGCGGCGGAGAAAATATTTCTTCTCTGGAAGTGGAGAAGGCGTTGCTGGCCCATCCCGGAATCTATGAAGTCGCCGTGATTCCCGTGCCGGACGACCGCTGGGGCGAGGTGCCTAAAGCGCTGGTGGTGATGAAGCCGGGCGTTGCCGCGACAGAAAGCGAAGTGCTGGAATTTTGCCGTGGCCGGCTTACACATTACAAATGTCCGCGCTCCGTGGAATTTCTTGAGACCCTGCCCCGGACCGGCACAGGCAAAGTGCTCAAGAAGGAGCTGCGCAAGAAATACTGGTCGGGCACGGAGAGCATTCGCCCGGAATTTGCGACGAAAAAGTGACATCCACCACGGAGGCACGGAGACACAGAGAAAAACTGAACAGTGGAATATCGATTCTTTATCACTGGTTCAATTTCGGCGATCTTTGGCATTCATGGCAGTTCTCCGTGTCTCCGTGCCTTCATGGTAGATTTTGAATCTTATGCCCAAACGCATCCTCGATACGCCCGACTCTCTCAAAGACCTCGTCGGCCAGGAGATCGCCGTCACCGACTGGTTTAACGTAACCCAAGAACGCATTCAGCAGTTTGCTGATGCCACGCTTGACCATCAATGGATCCACGTGGACGTGGAACGCGCCCACCGCGAATCACCCTTCAAGGCCCCAATCGCCCATGGCTTTCTAACGCTCTCCCTGCTGCCCCATTTCATGCATGAAGCGCTGCAGATCAAACAGGGTGTACGTCTGGGTGTGAACTATGGCCTAAACCGAGTGCGTTTTGTTTCGCCCGTACGCGCAGGGTTGAACATTCGCGCCCGCATCACATTGCAGTCGCTCAAAGACGTGCCCCCGGATGCAGTCGAAGTAGTTTTCAACGCGACGGTTGAAGTCGAAGGCGGTGAAAAGCCCTGCTGCGTAGCGGAGTGGGTGGCGAGGTATTACCGGTAGCTTTTTTCAAGTCCCGAGCGGAGCGAGGGATCACTATAAGCTTCCACGAACCACGTGGGATGCAGTATCTGGACGAAATTTCCTAAGGAAGCAAGCAATTCAGTCAGCGATAGGGTTCCCTCGCTACGCTCGGGATTTCAGAGAGCAGTGAAGTTACAATCCTGCTCTCTTCGTCGCACCCAGCCCCACCTTCATCAGCGTTCGTGCCACCTCACCCAGCGACGCGAAGCGCTCATCTTTCGTCAGGCCGTGAAAATAGCGGTAATAGATCTGCTGGATGATCACCGCCACCTTGAACATGGCAAACACGTAATAGAAAACAATGTCGGATAGATCGCGTCCCGTTTTTTCGGCGTAGCGTTGCGCCATCTCGGCGCGGCGCAGCATGCCGGGGACAATCGTCGGCCCCCAGCGCACCACCTGCATCTCCGGAGGATCATCGGGATCGATCCAATACGCGAGCGCGGTGCCCAGGTCTGTCAACGGATCGCCCAGCGTGCACATCTCCCAATCGAGCACCGCCTTGATTCGCGTGATGTCCAGCGGATCAAGCACCATGTTGTCATATTTATAATCGTTATGGACGAGCGTGGCTCCGCTCCTCGCCGGCATGTGTTCGCGCAGCCAGTTTGATAGCGGTTCCACTTCAGGCAGATCATGCGTCTTCGATCCCTGATAGCGCTCAGTCCAGCCGCGTACTTGCCGTTCCAGGTAGCCCTGCGGTTTACCTAGTTCGCCCAGGCCAAGCGCCGCGTAGCCCAGACTATGCAACGCCGCCAGGTTGTCGATGAACGATTCACTGAGCCTGCGAGCTGTTTCCGGCGGCAGAGCCAGGCCGGCGGGCAGATTTCGGCGTAGGATCACGCCGCGCACGCGCTCCATTACATAGAATGGCGCGCCCAGCACTGAGTCATCCGTGCAATAGAGGAGCGGCCGCGGTGTGGGATATGCGGTGTGGAGTTTAGCCAGGACGTTGTACTCGCGCCCCATATCATGCGCGGACTTCACTTTGCTGCCGAAGGGCGGACGCCGCAACACCATTTCCTTTTCGCCCAGTGAAACGGAATATGTCAGGTTGGAATGGCCGCTGGGAAATTGCTTGACGACCAGCGAGCCGCCAAGATCGGGAAAGTGGCCGCGCAGGTAAGGTTCAAGACGAGCAAGGTCCAGTTCCTCGCCCTCGCGGACAGGCTTGGCGCCGTCCTGCAAAGCTTCAGCGACGGGCAAATTTTTTGCGGCTTCGGCTGACATGGTTGCCGGTTCCTTGTTTCACTAGTTCACGGTTCCGCCGGGCTTGCAGCGGATCCCAACCGCCTTTACCTACCGATGCGTGAGGAATTCCGGATCGGTAAAGTGCGGAGTCGCATTATACGAACTCAGAGTAAACCTGTCGGCGGACAGGAGAAATTCGGAGTAAGAACAGTTGCGCACCATCCAGGCGGCTTTCAGCGTTGCCTCCGTGGAGAGATCAAGCGCGCGTTGCATCGCCACTCCCACAGGTCCGCCGGAACTGAAGATGGCGATCTGCTGGCCGCGGCTTCCGTTCGTGGAAAGCTGGGCCAGGCCCCGCTGCACGCGAGCGCTGAATTCCTGCCATGGCTCGATTCCTTCCAGCGGAAGCTTGCCATCTGCCCACCGGCCAATCACGACCTCAAATATCTGCTGAAACGTCTTGAACTGCTCCGGCCGAGTGCGCGAGTTCTGGAAGGCCCGGTGCATGGTGCGAATGTTCGCGTCGGTTTCAATCAGCTCCGGCAGGGAACGTTCCATCACGGCCTCAGCCTGGAACTCATCAAATGCTTCCAGCACGCTTGGTTCAGGCCAGGGAAGGCCGGCGGCGCGGTAGGTCTCGCCCACAATGCGGGCCGTCTCTTTTTGCCGCACGCGCGGCCCAGAATAGACGCGGTCAAATCCAATGTTCAATCCAGCCCAGTACCGGCCTAGAATGCGGGCCTGCTCTTCGCCCTTGGCTGAGAGCTTGTCATAGTTGCGCTCAAGGAAGGATGCTTGACCGTGCCGGACCAGGAAGAGGCTGCTCATTCGAAAGCCGAGGATATCACGCGCGCCACGTTGCATGCGAACCGGCGGATGGCTCCGGTGGCGCGCAGCTAGGGTTTTTTCTCCTCCGGTTTTTCCTCTTTGCCTGCGGCTAGTGGCGGTACAGTTGTGCTGCCGTTAGCAGTCCCAATCAGGCCGTTGGTTTTGTCGCGCACAGCAAGTCGCAGAAGATACTCGCCTGGGGGAAGTTCCAGCGTCTGGTTGCAAGGGAAGATCATCCTCATGACCCTCTGGTATTGTTCAGGCACGAGCGCGGCATCGAAGGTATTGCCTTGAGTGCGCACGGCCTCGCCTGACTTGGTATATGCCCTGACTCCGCAGTCGACCGAGGCGTGCTGCAACCCATCATCTTTTAGTTGAAACCCGATTGCGTGAGGGTCGATGCCAAAGTTGATCTGCACCTTGTTTCCGCTCTGTGGCGATGGCGGAATCACGACTGCCTGAAACGGCAGCGCCGTAACAATAGGGTTATTGATGTCCAGCGCGCTTCCTATGTCAATTGCCAGGATTTTGGGGTCCTGCTTTGCCGGGTCGGAGGGCTCAACCGCAAAGAACCCTTGCCGGTAGTGCAGCTTAATTCCCGGTCGATTTATCTTGACTGTTATTTTGCGGAAGCGGCCATCCCAATTTCTGTTTTCCGGATAATAGCCCAGCGTGTAATAGGTTGAGCCGTCGTCCATGCTTTCACGGATGGCCTTTTCAATGTTGTTGGTGTTGTAAAACGCTTTGCCTCCGGTTTGATCGGCAACGGAATTCATAGTAGCGTGCGCGCTTATGGAAGTCTCCGAGGCGCGGCTGATTTCTGAAGCCTGGGCGGAGCCGCGGCCTTGCCGTGTCCCTCCACGCGCGCTTCGTCCCAGATAGTTGCCATTGCCGTCTGTGTTGCTCAGCGATGAATAAACATCGCGGTTCGCCAGCGTTCCAGCGTCCACGGGATAGACAGCCACCTGCGCGTTGGAGAGAAGGTCAGCCGTGTGATCAATCTGGGTCTGATAACTGTGGATGACCGACTGTTCTGCTGTGGCGATGGTGGTGGACTTAGATCCAATGTCCGTATTTTCCGGAACGATGTAATCAGGAAAGGCCTCAGAAAGCCAGATCAGGTTTTTGCGGCCCGGATACCCGGCAAGATTTCTTGCCAGCGCGCCCAGTTGCTCCAGGGTAAGGCGCACGCGTTCGTCCATCTGGTTGATGCCCTGTTCCTGTCCAAAGCGCAGGACCTGTTGCACCATCCCATCGGGCATTTGTTCGATCAAGCCGGGAGGAAGATCCGCCGCGTTGGAACTTTCTGACCGTACGCCCAATGCATTGTCTTTGGCTTTCTTGACGGCCTCTTTCAGCAACGCCGGATCAATCGTGAAATCCTGCAGCATACGCAGCTTGGATCCCATGGCATAGACCGCAAGGGGCTGCCCTGCCGGAAGCTTGGTCAGAAACTTAAGCATCTCTGCGCGCGCATATTTCTGGTTTGTACTGCTTACGTTGATGCCGTCAATCAGCAGGACATTCAAAGTGCCGTTGGTCGTGAATTGCGGCAAGTTGGTGATGCGGTTTGCCGATAGCGTTATCGGCACCAGGGCGGCTGGCTGTCCGGGCGCCAGGGTGTGTTGTTGAAAGCTAAAACTGCGAATCGTCTGCTGTTTGCCTTCCTCCGTCAAGGTGAAGTCATCGGCCTTGAGATCGGTAACCGGAGAACCCTTGTGATCGAGAGCAATCACATCCACAATCACCAGCCTGGTTTTTACCTTAAGGACCGTGGCGCTCCCCTGGTTTTCCGGCTGCTGCTGGGCGGAAGCTTGAGGAGTGGCGGCCGCGTTTGCAGCCGGTTGGCCGGCAGGAGGCGGGGCCTGTTGCGCCAAGGGTACAGCTGCAATAGCGATCAACAGCGCAGCGAGGCAGATGGTATAGCGCAACGAACAGCCCATGAGTGCTTCTCCTATGGAAACAAGACTGGCAGGCTGATGGGTACTATATCTGAGCCGCCCGTGGCCCGTCACAGGTTTTCTGCGGCGGCTTCAGCGAGCAAACCAACAGGCGTTCATTCAAAATAACAATGGTTCTGCGGTCGCGGTTAGTGCGGCGTCGGAGTCGCAGGAACGTGAAATTCAACACCGTTGGCCGCGTTGGCCTGTTCCGTGTTTGCCGCATCCAGATCGCTGATCTGGTATTTGCGGGCCGCGTGTTCATCGAAGATCCAGAGCGTCTGGCCGGCGATGGCATAGCTCTGTGCTGAGATGCGGCGGCCGTCGCGGAAAACAAAGACTGTGGCTACGGCGGGTTCCTTTGCGGTAAGTGAAGAGCCCGAATTCGCGGCCCTGGCGCGGTCTGCATAATAGCGTCTGTTTTCTTCGTCGCGAAGGTCACCCACTTCATCGGTGAGCCGCTGGACTTCAGCGGCCAGTGCGACGGAGTTGCCATTGTCGGTGTTCACGACAACCGGCTGCGGCGCGCCATAGTAATCGGGGTAATAGTTACCGTAATAGGAAGGATAATAGTAAGGCGCGCCCCAAAATAATCCGGCGCCGAAGAAGGGCGAGAAGCATCCGAAGCAACTGTCAAAAAAACCGAAGCGATTATGGCGAAAATGGTGAAACCCAAAGCCACGGTTGAACCTGACGAAGCTGCGGCTGGGAACAAATGGCCGCGCCGCGAATGGCCGGTTGGCAGGCGCAAATGCCGCAAGTCCACCGGGACGAGCGGCCGGGCTAAAGGTGCGAACGCCAGGGCCAGACCTGAATCCGCCGGGGCCTGACCGGAAACCTGCAGGACCGGCAGAACGGAATCCGCCGCTGGGCGCGGACCGGAAACCAGAACCGCCTCTGCCCGAGGAGAAACCGCCGCCACCGCGTCCGGACATTCCGCGCTGCGCATAGAGTGACGAAGAAATGAGAAGTGCAGCCGTACAAAGGACAACGAGGAAAGCTAGACGTTTCATATAAGTATCCCAGCCCTTGGCTTTATTTTAGTCCTTCCCATCAGGTCGGACATCAAGTATTTGGGCAATGTTTTCAATCATCTGCTGTGGTTTGACATCCGCAACTATAATTTTCCGCATGAAAAGAGCCACCCTTTCTCTTGTTGTCATTTTCTTATCGATCACAACATTTGCTCAGACGAAGAAACCCAAAGCTGCCGCGGCTTCTGCGGCAACGGCCAATGTTTATCCCATCCAGGAAGGCTACGTCGATGCTAACGGCGTCCTCATCTACTACCAGACCATCGGGCACGGCGCGCCGCTGATGATCGTTCATGGAGGACCGGGCGTTGCGCACGATTATCTGATGCCGCATCTACTGCCGCTGGCCCGCGGGAACAAACTCATCTTCATCGACGAGCGCGGCTCGGGCCGTTCAGAAAAACTGGAAGACACGGCACAGTACACGGTTGAAAACATGGTGGAAGACGTTGAGAGCGTCCGCCAGGCGCTGCATCTGGGCAAGATCAGCCTGATGGGACATTCTTTTGGCGGAGTGCTGGCGCAGGCGTACGCATTCAAATATCAGCAGAACCTCACGCACCTGGTGCTGGGCGGAACGTTTTACAGCACGCGCGAGATGAATAAGGTGCTGGCCGATGAGAAGCACAGCATGCCGCCAGAGGCGCTGGCCAAACTGGAAGCCCTGGAGAAGGCCGGCCTCTTCAACAAAGGCAAGGACTGGGAAAAAGGCCGCTATCCGGATGACTACGCCAAACTGGCGTGGGGCGATGGATATTTTCCCTATCTCTACCAGCGCCGGCCCGACGCGAATTACGATCCCGCATCCGGCAACACCAGCACGTCATGGGACCTTTATCGCGAGATGTGGGGATCAGACGGCGAGTTCGTGATCGACGGCAACCTGAAATCGGTGGAATACCTGGACAAGCTCTCGACGATCCACGTGCCGACGCTGGTGATCTGCGGCGACCATGATGAATCCAATCCGTCGCTCTCGCGCACGATGCACGAAAAAATTGCGGGATCAAAACTGGCAATCATGCCGCAGTCCGGTCACATGGCGTTTGTCGACCAGCCGAACTTGTACATAAAGACAGTGGCGGAGTTTTTGAAAGGGAAGTAAAGGCAGTCACAAAGGGCACGCGTAAGAGATTGTGGACGAAGGGAGGAAAGTATGGCGGAAAACAAAACCAAGCCTACCAAGATAAGTGTGGCGGCGTTTATTGATGCGCTCAACGACCCGACTCGGCGCGCAGACGCCAAGGCGCTCGTCAAGTTGATGCAAAAAGCGGCCGGTGAAAAGCCAAAGATGTGGGGATCATCAATCATAGGTTTCGGCAGCTACCATTACACCTACGACAGCGGGCGCGAGGGCGACATGCCGCTGATTGCATTTTCACCACGCAAGGCCGCAACAGTTTTGTATGGGTTAAGCGACTCTGAAGCGCTGCTGCCAAAACTCGGCAAGCACACCAGAGGCAAGGGCTGCGTGTACATCAAGAAGCTTGCTGATGTGGACCAGAAGGTGTTGGAGACGATGGCCGCCAAAGCCGTCGGCGGCAGGCGGTCGAAATAGCTATTTCGTTTTCTCTGTGCGTCAGCCTGACGCAAGGCTTCCAGCGTAGGTTTCCGTCCGCCGCGCGGCAGGCCCGCTCTTAATCAGATCCGCCGCTTTCTCGGCGATCATGATCGTAGGCGCATTCGTATTTCCGCCTACGACAGTCGGCATGATCGATGCGTCCACCACGCGCAGGCCTTCCACGCCGTGAACTCGCAGCTCTGAGTCGACGACTGCGGATGAGTCCTGGCCCATCTTGCATGTGCCAACGGGGTGATAGAGCGTCTCAGTGAATTTGGCGACGTGCGTGCGCAAAGCGGCGTCATCTTTTGCGGCAGCACCGGGATGCAGTTCAGCACCGCGATATTGGGCAAAGGCCTTGGTCGCCGCCAGAGAACGAGCCAGCTTGAGCCCTTCCACCATCACGTCCATATCGCGGGAATCGGCATAGTAATTGGCACGGATGGCCGGAGCGTCCAGCGGATTGCTGGAGCGCAGTTTGATCTCGCCGCGGCTGTAGGGACGCAACAGGGTTGGTCCAAAGGTAAATGCGTGTCCTTTGATCTGCTGGAAACCGTGCTCCACAAAATAGCCGACACCAAAGTGAAATTGAAGATCGGGAAGCTGCGCGCGGCTGGAGGTCTTGATGAAAGCGCCGGACTCCGCCACGTTGGAGGTGAGCGGACCCCTCTTGGAAATCAGATAGCGCAGCAAATTGGAGAACTGCTCCGCGCTGGCCAGGCTGACGGGCTTGGTGCATGCAAAAACGACGCCGGTGCACGGATGGTCCTGAAGATTCTTGCCAACGCCCGGCAAGTCGCAGGTGATGGGAACATTGAAATGGCGCAAGTGGTCCGCGGGGCCCACTCCGGAAAGCATGAGCAACTGTGGCGATCCAATGGCGCCGGCGCACAGGATAATCTCGCGCTCAGCCCGCTCCTGCATGCTGTTGTTGCCTTGTTGGAAGCTGACAACCGCCGCCCGCTTGCCTTCAAAATAAATCCCGAAGACATGCGTCTCCGTCTTAACGGTCAGATTTTTCCGCGAAGCCACTGGATGCAGGAACGCCGCAGCCGCGCTGTGGCGCTTGCCGTTGCTCTGCGTGACCTGGTAATACCCAACGCCCTCTTGCTGCGCGCCGTTGAAATCTGGATTGCGCGGAAACCCGGCTTCCTGCCCCGCAGCGACAAAGGCTTCTGACAGCGGATTGACAGTACGCAGATCGCTCACGCAGAGCGGCCCGGACGAGCCGTGATACTCCGAGGCGCCGTGTTCCTGGTTTTCTGATTTCTTAAAGTAGGGCAGCACGTCGGCATAGCCCCAGCCGGGATTTCCCAGATCGCGCCATTGATCGTAATCAGCGCGGTGGCCGCGAATGTAGATCATGGCGTTGATGGAACTGCTGCCGCCCAGCACCTTGCCGCGCGGCCAATAGAGGCTGCGGTTTCCCAGTTGCGTTTCCGGTTCGGTGAAATACGTCCAGTCGCACGGTCCTTTAAAGAGCTTGGAAAATGCCAGAGGAATATGGATCTCTTTCCGGGTGTCACGCCCGCCGGCTTCCAGCAGCAGTACTTTGACGGCGGGATCTTCGCTCAGGCGGTTGGCAAGAACGCATCCGGCGGACCCGGCGCCAATGATGATGTAGTCATACATTCGCGTACTCCTGGGAAAGGGAAGAACTGAACTGAGGGAATTGTAGCGCGAAAAGCCGCGGCCTTGGACGGCGATTACCTTTTGGGACGAGATGCATTCAGACACAGAACGCTAGCCTTTGATCTCTTTGAATGTCATCTCCCGGGCCTTGCTCCTTGTCTTGCGCTTCCAGGCGGCAAACAGCTCCGCGTAGGACTCCTTAAGGTAGCTCTTCACAGGGATGTCGAGCCGGCGAGCTGTGGCGTCAATCCATCCAGGCTGCCCCTCGATTTCACCAAAGTCGCCGATGGGCGTTTCGTCGATCACGACGTGGCCGGTGGAATCACTCCATTCACTACGGTACTTCTCATAGCGGAAGGCAGGGCTGAATCCGAGGGCTTCAAGGATCCGGGCGAAGGCATCGCCATTTTCCACCTGCGTTTCAATCTCCCGGCGGGACTTGTGCCGGCCCGACTGCGGGCCGCTTCTGTCTTTATAAGTCACGGTCCAACGGGGCCCGTATTGGCGAAGGCGTAGCAAAGCCCCCCGGCGCCGAAGCTTGCCTCCTGGCTGATCATAGAGCGTGTTCATCTCATGAGTGCGGGGGGTCATCAGACGGAAACCAGCCGTCTGAAGGCCGAGAGTGAGGGCGTCAACGTTGTCGATCCTGAACTTGATTTCGACTTCGCGGTCGGAAGGCATGCCGCCAGTATAAAGAAAAGGTGACGTTGGTCGCGGGGCGGCGGAAACACCAGACGGAAGGCCAAACAGTCGCCTCCAAGCAGCTTTTTAGTAACTTTTTTTCAAAAAAGAAAATATTTACAGATAAGTCCTTTTACAATGAACAGTTTACAAGGGAATCTCTCGTCATTATCCAAACAACGGCTTTCCCGCCACAGGCATCTTACTTTGGGCCGATGAATGAAGGTAACTGGCCTGACCTTAGCAGTTTACCGGCGCCCCTGATGTTGTAAAAAAGAGACGCTTGGAGTTTCAGGAGAACATAAGGCGGTTGCCACTGAGCCTTCTGATTTCATACAATTAGCGTCGATGTCACAAGGGGAATCCAGATTCTGTATGTCAAGGAGTTTGCATGAACCGAGTACTGTCCATTCTGGCGGCGGCCTGGTTTATGGCTGCCAACGTGGGGGCGGCTCCCGTTCCAAACCACCAACAACCCCAGGCAAAAACTAGCGCCATCCCCATGGCACCAAAATCAGCCCAGACCCCCAGATTGCAACAGATTTCCAGGGCTGAAACCAAACCCTACCAGGTAGGCACTGCCTCCTGGTATGGCAAACAATTCCACGGTAAGACCACAGCCAGCGGCGAGGACTTTGACATGTTCGAGTTCACGGCCGCCCACCGGAAGCTCCCTTTGGGGACCTTCGTCAAGGTGACAAACCTGAAAAACGGCAAGTGGATCATCGTTCGGGTCAATGACCGCGGACCGTACGTGGGCAACCGCATCATGGACCTAAGCTATAGTGCCGCCCGCATGCTCAACTTTCGCGACGGCGTGGAACGCATTCGCATTGACCTGATCCAGCCGCAGAATGTGGCCATGAACCAGGGTTTTAGCGCACAATAAGCGAAAAAAATACTATACTGGGGAGCATGGCAAGCCATCTTCCTGAAATTATGGTTTCTCCCGCATCCTCAGGGATGCGGGAGCGCCTTATTGTGGCCCTGGATGTCTCAACCGCCGCGGAGGCGCAAAAGCTTGTCCAGCGAGTGGGCGACGCCGCCGGAATTTACAAGGTCGGACTCCAGCTTTTTACCGCCGAAGGGCCCGGCCTGGTCAGGGAACTGGTTCGTTCTGGGAGGCGGATCTTTCTCGATCTCAAACTTCACGACATTCCTAACACCGTTGTTCATGCGGTGAAATCAGCGGCGGAGCTGGGCGTGTATATGCTGACTGTCCATGCCAGTGGAGGCGCGGCAATGCTGCGCTCGGCCACAGAAGCCGCTGCTGGACGCATAAATATTCTGGGCGTGACGGTGCTGACCAGCCTGAGCGATGAAGACATGCCGGAGATCGGCATCTCCGGACGGCTCTCCGATCAGGTGCTGAGAATGGCGTCGCTGGCGCGAAGTGCCGGCTGCCAGGGGGTCGTTACTTCGCCGCGCGAAGCGCTGATGGTCAGAAAATCCGTGGGTGAGGGCTTTGCCATTGTGACGCCGGGAGTTCGTCCCGCCGGAGCTGAAACGCATGATCAGCAGCGCACCGCAACGCCGGCCCAGGCCATCAGCAACGGAGCAAGTCATATAGTCGTCGGCCGCCCGATCACACACGCTCCAGATCCCGCCAAGGCTGCCGAGGACATTATTTCTGAAATGGAGCAGGCAAGAAACATTAGGTGACTGCATTCTGGTATTAGCTCTACAATACCTGCATTGAGGTACTCACATGCGTGGCGTGATCTTATTCCTGGTCGCTTCTGTAATCGCAGTTTCAGCGCAGACAGATCCTGCACCCGCTTCAAATGGCGGCAATGAACCAATCAAGCAAATTACTGTTCCCGCCGGCACGCAGGTATTGCTGCACCTGAAGAGTCCAATCGATACCAAGAGCGCAAAAGTTGGCGACGGCGTTTATTGCCAGACCAGCTTTCCCGTCACGCAGGACAACGTTGCCGTGATTCCCGCCGGCACTTATGTGAAAGGCCAGATTGCGGAAGTGAAGCGCGCGGGAAGAATCAAGGGAAGGGCTGAAATCCTCTTCCATTTCACCACCATGATTTTCCCCAACGGCTACACCATTGATTTGCCCGGAGCGCTGGAAAATGCGCCGGGTTCCCGCAATAGCACAGTTGCCGACAAAGAAGGCACGGTAAAGGCCGATGGACAGAAAGGCAAAGACGCAGGGACGGTCGCCAAGTCTGGAGCTACGGGCGCCGTGGTGGGAGCAGTCGCCACCGGGAGCGGAAGAGGCGCAGGCATTGGCGGGCTTGCCGGCGCGGCCATCGGACTGGGCCAGGTGCTCTTCACGCGTGGGCAGGATGTCCGCATTGATCAAGAAACCGCACTGGAAATGGTGTTGCAGCGGCCCCTCACGGTCGACGTAATGCATGCGGACTCAGCGCGAGCGGAGAACGATGTTACGCCTCGTGTCACCAATCGCAGGCTTCCCATGCCGACGGCGTCAACGAATCCGAAGTAGCTCAGGCTGACTCGCTTGCCTTTGGGAGGGACGAAAGCGTTCCTGCGGAGTGTCATCGCCTCATCCGAAATTCATTGTGGCTTCGTTTGCCTATCATTTTGGTGGAACTTCCAAATTTTGTAGTCGCAAATTTCGTGCGCTATGTATTTTGGGATTTATTTCCAAGTGCGTCATTTTAAATTGCTTCTTATCAGATGTTTGTCTTCCTCCTATAAATGGAACTCCGCATGCACAAAACAAATTAAGCTTCGATGGCTCATGCTTTCGATGACTATAAGGCTAAAAAGCAAAATCCTTTTATATTTATCGTCCAAATAAAAACTTCTCTGTTGCATAGCATTGCCGTTTCCTTAGGAGGGAGATGAGATGTTAAGGATGAAGACCTTTTCCCCATGGATGCTGTCGCTGTTCGTTCTTCTGTTGGCCGCGACCGCATTTGCCCAAACCACCGCAAAGATTTTAGGTACCGTAACTGATGCCACCGGCGCCGCAGTTGTCGGGGCGCGAATCACCGTTACGAATCCGGCGCTTGGAATCGAGCGAACCACCCAGACAAATTCGAGCGGTGGTTACGAAGTAGCTGTGTTGCCTCCCGGAAAATACAACGTCCAGGCTGCGACAAAAGGATTTGAAACCCAATTAGCCAGGGACGTGGTTCTTGAAGTCAGCAACAATGTGGTGCAGAACTTCAGTTTGAAAGTGGCGAGTACCAATGAAGTGGTAACGGTGGAAGCGGCTGCTCCTGTGATTGAAGCAACCACAATGACAGTGGGGCAGACGATCAACCAGCGCACCGTGCAGGAACTGCCATTGAATGGGCGGCACTTTGTGGACCTGGCCCTGCTGATTCCAGGCAGTGTGACGGCTCCACAGAACGGTTTTCTCACCGCCCCCTTGCGCGGTCAGGGAGCGTTCGCTGTCAATACCGCGGGCATGCGCGAAGATGCGGTCAATTGGATGGTGAACGGTATCAACCTGAATGACATGGTTCAGAATCAAGTTACCTTCCAGCCCACGATCAATACCGTATCCGAGTTCAAAGTAGACAACTCGACCTACAGCGCCGAATATGGCCGCAATGCGGGTGCCATTGTCACCATCGCGTCCAGGTCCGGCTCTAACGATTACCACGGCGAGCTTTATGATTACATCCGGAACGATTTCTTCGATGCGCGCAATGCGTTCAACCGGGTAACTACCTCTACCGGTGCGCCGAATCCGATAGCGCCGTTCAAACGCAACCAGTTTGGTGGTGCTTTCGGCGGTCCGATCAGGAAGGACAAAACCTTCTTCTTCCTGACTTACGAAGGTGAGCGTCACCGTCAAGGCCTGACGACGACGACCAACGTGTTCACTCCCGCCCAGTTGGCCTCAATTGCAGCCAGCCCGAATGCGACCGTGAAGGCGATCGCCGCACTTGTGCCGGCAGCCAACGCGACAAGCGGTGGATTGCCCGCGTTCATTGGATCCGCCACGGCTCCGGTGGATATCGACCAGGGTACGGGCGACATCAACCACAATTTCAGCGACAGAGACCGCGTGCACGGCTACTTCGTCTACCAGCACGATCTCCGTAAAGAGGCTACCGCCGGCACCACTCTGCCAGGCTTTGGCGATACCCGTGAAGGTAAGCGGTCAGTGGTAACGGTGAACCACACGCATGTATTTTCCTCTTCCGTGGTCAACGAAGCGAACATCGGCGTGAATCGTATTCATATCACTTTCAGCCCCAACACCACTGTCGATCCCGGCTCCCTGGGTTTGGCCAATACCCTTGGCCCGAACGAACAATTCATGCCTACGATCCAAATCAGCAGTCTGGGACTGCTCTTCGGCGCGGAACGCAACTTCCCGCAGGGTCGCGGCGATACGACCGTGGTTTTCGCTGACAACCTCAGTTATGTCAGAGGCCGCCATTCATTGAAGTTCGGCGGCGAATTCCGCGACTTCCGCAACAACAATTTCAATGCCGATCCAGGACAACTCGTATTCCAAAACCCCACTAACTTCATCAACGGCCTGGTCGATTCGTCGGTACGGACCATTGGGACTGTGGCCAATCGCATCACGCAAAACGCACTCGATTTCTACGCCATGGACAGCTTCAAGTTCAAGTCCTACCTGACCCTCGAGCTCGGAGTGCGCTATGCATGGAATATGACACCGACGGAAGCCAGCGGACGGCTGTTCAACTTCGTTCCTGGCGGGGCCAATGGAAGCATGCTGGTTCCCGTGGATGAGCCTTACGCCCAAAACAACAAGAATTTCCAGCCGCGGGTCGGTTTCGCCTGGGATGTCTTCCACAGCGGCCGGACCATCCTGCGCGCAGGTTACGCTTATCAGGTGGATGAGCCGATCACCGGTATTGTGACCGGACTGATCAACAACAACTCGAATTTCGCGATTCCGCTCAGCATCGCGACCCAGAAGACGTTTGCGGCCACCGCAACGTCCTATAACTCACCCACGCCGGCCAGCATCGCTCCAACCTTCGTGGATCCCAACTTCAAAGACGCCAATGTTCAATCGTGGAACTTGAACATCCAGCAGCAGATCACCAACAGCTCCTCGATTATGGTGGGATTCTTCGGTAACAAGGGTACGCATTTGGAGAATGATATCAACGCCAACCAGACGAACCAGCTTGGCCAGGTCGGCACAGGTGCAACGAACACGCACTTGCCCTTCCAGACCCTTTCGGCTAGCAGCCAGTCTTTCCCCGGAGCTCCGCTGGCAGCGAGCTTTACGGAGCGTCAGAGCGGCAGCAACTCGATCTACAACGCCTTGTGGGTGACCGCTACGCAGCGGACCTCGCATGGCCTGCAGTTCAACGGATCGTATACCTACGCCCACTCGATTGATGAGGTCTCGCGCAACAATCAGGGGATTGTCGTCCAGGACAGCACCAATATCTTTGCCAGCAGGTCGAACTCTGATTTTGACGTGAGGCACCGGTTTGTAGCCAACGCGATTTATGACCTTCCGTTCAAGGGAAACCGGCTGGTGAGCGGTTGGGAACTCGCGCCAATCTTCAGCTGGCAGACCGGTAGCCCGTTCACGATCGTGGTGAGCAACTCCAGCAACATTTCCGGTGTTCCGAACTCGGTTACTCCAGTTGTCAACGCACCGCTTCAAGTCAGCGGCAACCCGTTGGGACAGTGGATCTCAAACCCCGGAGCGTTTGTGCAGCCGACGATTGCCTGTTCAGCTACGAATCCTCTGAGCAGCTGCATCTTCGGCAATCTCAGGCGTAACTCAGTTTACGGCCCTGGTTTCACGAATGTGGACCTGGCCCTGGCCAAGAACACCAAGGTCACTGAAAAGATCAACTTCCAGCTCAGGGTGGATGCGTTTGATATCTTCAACCATCCCAATTACGGTCAGCCGGGTCCGCAAAGCGGCGGATCACTTGTGGCCGTTCTCCCCGCGACTGGCGGCGTACCTTCAAACTTCTCAACCATCACGGGCACGCGGTTCCCCACGGGCGACTCGGGCTCCTCCCGTCAATTGCAGGTCGCTCTGAAGCTGCAGTTCTAGTTTCAGACTGTAGAGAAACTCCCAAGCGCACCGGTTTCGGCCGGTGCGCTTTTTGCTGCTGCTGGCAATTTCGTGGCATGGAAAAGATGCGACAGGCTTTGCACAAAAAAGCAAATCTCACCACAGATAAACACGGATGATACGCATTTACAAACTTAAGAATGGTCCTAATTGAACTTTTTTGATCCGTGTAAATCAGTGTTATCAGTGTTATCGGTGGTAAGGGTTGGGTTTCTTGTGCAAAGCTGAGTGACATAAAAAAGCCCCCGCATTTCTGCGGGGGCTGATTGTTTTGGAGCTACAGCTTATGAATTACATTCCCGGATAGCCGCCGCCGTGCTCACCGCCGCCGGCCGGAGCTTTCTTGTCTTCCGGAACGTCGGAGACCAGAGCTTCAGTGGTCAGCATCAGAGCAGCGATGGAAGCCGCGTTCTGCAGGGCAGTGCGGGTCACCTTGGTAGGATCGATCACGCCGGCCTTAACCAGGTCCTCGAACTTATCGTTCTGAGCGTTGTAACCATAGTTATTGTCTTTCGAGTCGCGGATCTTGCCCACAACGATTGCACCCTCTTCGCCGGAGTTGGCGACGATCTGGCGCAAAGGCTCTTCCAGAGCGCGCCTTACGATCTCCGCGCCGGTTTCCTCATCGTCATTCTTGAACTTGAGGTCATCCAGAGCAGCCTGGCAACGTACCAGAGCGACGCCGCCGCCAGGGACAATGCCTTCTTCCACGGCAGCGCGGGTCGCGTGCATTGCGTCTTCCACGCGGGCTTTCTTTTCCTTCATTTCGGTTTCGGTCGCGGCGCCCACTTTGATCACGGCAACGCCACCCACCAGTTTCGCCAACCGCTCCTGCAGCTTCTCGCGGTCATAGTCGCTGGTCGCTTTTTCCGACTGTGCACGGATTTCACGCACGCGGCCTTCGATCTCCGCGCCTTTGCCTTTGCCTTCCACGATGGTGCAGTTGTCCTTATCCACCGTGATCTTCTTGGCGCGGCCCAGATCAGCCAGCTCAATGCTTTCCATCTTGATGCCCAGATCTTCCGTGATGGCTTTGCCGCCGGTCAGGATTGCGATGTCCTGCAGCATGGCCTTACGGCGATCACCGAAGCCAGGGGCTTTCACGGCGCAAACCTGCAGTGTGCCGCGCAGCTTGTTCACCACCAGGGTTGCCAGCGCTTCGCCGTCAACGTCTTCAGCGATGATCAACAGCGGACGGCCCTGCTTGGCCACCTGTTCCAGAATCGGGAGCAGGTCTTTCATGGTGCTGATTTTCTTTTCGTTGATGAGGATGAGCGCGTCGTCAAGAATGGCTTCCATGCGCTCGGGGTCGGTCACGAAGTAGGGTGAGAGGTAGCCGCGGTCAAACTGCATGCCCTCGACCACTTCCAGGCTCGTTTCCATGGTGCGGGACTCTTCCACGGTGATCACGCCGTCTTTGCCGACTTTCTTCATGGCTTCGGCAATGATGCGTCCAATGGTCTCGTCGTTATTGGCGGAGATGGTGCCCACCTGGGCAATCATGTCGCCGCTGACGGGCTTGGAAAGGGAATCCAGGAAGCCCTTGCTGCGCTCGCCGTCTTTATTCAGCGTGCCGCAAATGGTGGCTACGGCGCGCTCAATGCCGCGCTTCAGGGCCATGGGGTTGGCGCCGGCGGCAACAGTCTTTACGCCATCGCGATAGATTGCCTGGGCCAGGACCGTCGCGGTGGTGGTGCCGTCACCGGCCACGTCGCTGGTCTTGCTGGCGACTTCACGCACCATCTGCGCGCCCATGTTTTCCAGGTGGTCGCCCAGTTCAATTTCCTTGGCCACGGTCACGCCGTCCTTGGTGATGACGGGGGAACCGAATTTCTTGTTGATAACGACGTTGCGGCCGCGGGGACCCAGCGTTACCTTCACTGCGTCTGCCAGAACGTTCACTCCGCGCAGGATCGCCTGGCGGGATTCTTCACCGTGCACAATTACTTTTGGCATTGTTGCAATCTCCTATCAAGGTCTCTCAAATTTGTGCCGCGATTTGCGGCAATGCTGATTTCAAAACTTGCGACGTTGGAAGCAATTAGCAATTGGCAATTAGCAAAAACCGGCTGGAACTAATTGCTATGTACTAGTTGCTAATTGCTGATTACCGTCTTGCGGCGCCGGCTTTTTCGGGCTTTTCTGCGGCTTTGCTTGATCCGCTCAGGATTCCCAGGATCTCGTCTTCCTTCATGATGAGCAGCTCTTCGCCGTCAATCTTGATTTCCGATCCGGAATACTTGCCGAACAGTACGCGGTCGCCTTCTTTTACGGCGAGCGGAACGGTCTGGCCTTTTTCAAACTTGCCGGTTCCAGCGGCGATGACGATGCCTTCCTGGGGTTTTTCTTTTGCGGTGTCAGGGATGATGATTCCACCACGAACGGTTTCCGTCTCTTGAATCCGGCGGATAACGACGCGGTCATGAAGCGGGGTCAACTTCTGTGCCATGCGAACTACTCCTTTCGAAATATGCTCAAAAATGGGATTTAACTATTGCTGGTTCTTGCGGGCGATAGGGATTGCTAGCACTCATTCCTATCGAGTGCTAATTATGGGGTAAAAGCGGTGAGTTTGTCAATATCAAAAGTTGAGTGACTTACGCTCATGGAGTTAGGGGATTCATAGCACATGACAAAATTCCCAGTAAGTTATTGAAAACATTTATGCAATTTTCACGCCATGGATATTTTCATTAGCTGGTCTGGCAAGCGAAGCCGTGCATTTGCTGAAGCGCTTCGAGATTGGCTGCCGATGATCATCAACGCGGCAAGACCCTTTCTGTCCTCATCCGATATCGATAAAGGTGCACGCTGGAGTACGGAGATCGCAACTCGGCTAGAGAAGGCTAAAGCGGGAATTATTTGTCTCACACCCAGCAACATGCAGTCAGAATGGATCTTGTTTGAAGCTGGGGCTCTGTCAAAGACTCTTGCGGACACGTATGTATGTACTCTTCTGGTCGATATGAAACCCACCGACGTAAAGGGACCTCTTTCTCAATTTCAAGCAACCACGACGGCTGAAGCAGATATGCTCCAGCTCGTTAAGACGTTGAATTCCAAATTGGGCGAGTCTGCGGTTCAAGGAGCACATTTGGAGAAGGCATTCAAGCTCATTTGGCCTGAACTTAATGCACAAATTCAAAATCTTCCAAAGGAAACAGTCGCCAAGTCCCCTACCAGATCGGCAGAGGATATGCTGGAAGAATTATTAGGTTTGGTAAGAAATCTAAGCCGTCCGTCGTTACCGCTCTTGCCCCCTCATCTTCACAAAGAGGAAAGACGTGATGCCATACAAAGGGTTGTTTTAGAAGAGCTGTCGGGGGAGTTTTCTACAATCAAATGGGACGACACGCAAGTCGATTTAGTCGGAGAAATAACTGTTAATGGTCGTAAGCGGCGTTTTGTATTTCCACTTGATACTCCAGAAGAAGTGATTAGACACTGGCTCAGAATTATTTTTGGGGAACACGGGGAGAATAAATCTGAAGATATAGACACAACATAGACGCGACAAAACAAATAAGTTCATTCTCCCAGGTACAAGCATTTTGATGCTTGCGCTAATAACTATCGCTAAGCAAAAAGGCTCTGAAGCTCTGAATATTCAGAGCCCCTTTTTTCTCTCAAAAACAGCAATTTACGCCCTTGCCGGATCCGCCTTATCCGTATTCACACCCAGCTCGCTAAAGGCCTTTTGTGCCTTCTTAGGATCAAATTTTCCATCACGCGCCAGCCTGGAAAGCGCTGCCGTGGCGATGGATTCGGCATTGATCTCAAAGTGCCGCCGCAGGTGTTCGCGATTGTCGCTGCGGCCAAAGCCATCAGTCCCAAGCGTGACAAGTCGCGTACCCAACCATGGGGCCAACTGATCAGGCACCACCTTCATGTAGTCGGAAGCGGCAATGATCGGCCCGTCAGATTTCTCCAGGACTGAGAGCACATAGGGCTGTTTCGCCTTGTCCGCCGGATGCAACCGGTTCCAGCGATCACAGGCCAGGGCATCGCGACGCAGTTCGTTGTAGCTGGTTACGCTCCATACGTCGGCCTGGACGCCATATTTTTCCGCCAGGATGGATTGTGCTTTCAAAGCTTCATTCAGGATCGGCCCGCTGCCAAAGAGTTGCACCGTGGCTTTTTTGCCTTCAGCCGCTTTGAATTTGTAAATGCCCTTGATGATTCCTTCTTCGCAGCCGGCCGGCATCTCCGGCATCGCATAGTCTTCGTTGTACAGCATGATGTAGTAAAAACGGTCTTCGCCTTCCTGGTACATGCGGCGGATTCCGTCCTGGACGATAACAGCCGTCTCATAGACATAAGCCGGATCGTACGTAGCGCACGTCGGCACCGTGGAGGAAACCACAATGCTGTGCCCGTCCTGGTGCTGCAGGCCTTCGCCTGCCAGCGTGGTCCTTCCGCCGGTACCGCCCATCAGGAACCCTTTGCCGCGAGCATCAGCAAAGGCCCAGATCAGATCGCCCACGCGCTGGAAGCCGAACATGGAGTAATAGGTGAAGAAGGGGATCGTTGGCACGCGATAATTGGAATACGCCGTGCCTGCGGCGGTCATCGAAGCCATGGAGCCAGCCTCGGTGATGCCTTCCTCCAGAATCTGGCCGTCTTTTGCCTCGCGATAATAGAGAAGCATGTCGACATCGTGCGGCTTATAAAGCTGGCCCTGGCTGGCATAAATGCCCACCTGCCGGATGATCGATTCCATGCCGAAGGTGCGGGCTTCGTCCGGAATAATGGGCACCACCAGCTTGCCAATCTGCGGATCTTTCATCAGGTTGCGGAGCATGCTCACGAACCCCATGGTGGTGGAGACAGCGCGGCCCTTTGAGCCTTCAAGTGATTCTTTAAAGGTATCGAGCAAAGGTGTTTCAAAGCCGCGCACGCCCTTCCGGGCATCGCGCTTGGGCATGAACCCGCCCAGAGCTTTGCGGCGTTCCAGCATGTACTGGATCTCTGGGCTATCCTCTGGCGGACGATAGAGAGAGCCCTCTTTGGCGGACTTATCCGGAATGGGAATCTCAAAGCGCGAACGAAACGCGGTGAGCGCCTCATCGGTCATCTTTTTTTCCTGGTGTGTGGCGTTACGCGCTTGCGCCGAACCCAGCCCATATCCTTTGATCGTCTTGGCCAGAATTACCGTAGGCCCGCCTTTGTGCTCCACGGCGCGTTTGTAGGCGTTATAGACTTTTTGCGGATCAAGGCCACCGCGCTGCAGGCGGAAGATTTCATCGTCAGTCCAGTCGGCGACAAGCGCGGCAGTTTCGGGATATTTGCCGAAAAACTCCTTGCGGACGTAAGCGCCGTCTTTGGCTTTGAAGGTCTGGTACTCGCCATCCACACACTCTTCCATGCGTTTCAGCAGCATGCCGGAGTGGTCGCGGGCGAGCAGGTCGTCCCAGCCGGAGCCCCAGATCACTTTGATCACGTTCCAACCGGTGCCGCGGAACGCCGACTCAAGCTCATTGATGATCTTGCCGTTCCCGCGCACAGGGCCGTCAAGACGCTGCAGGTTGCAGTTGACCACAAAAATCAGATTGTCCAGTTTCTCGCGCGAGGCCAGGGTTAGCTGCGCGCCCAGAACTTCAGGCTCGTCAGTTTCGCCGTCGCCCACAAAGGCCCAGACTTTGCGTGGCGTTGGCTTGATCAGCCCGCGGTTCTCAAGGTAGCGCATGAAGCGCGCCTGGTAGATGGCATTGAGCGGACCTAGCCCCATTGAGACAGTGGGGAAGCGCCAAAAATTTGGCATCAGCCAAGGGTGCGGGTATGACGACAGACCCGGCGTATCGCGCAACTCATGGCGATAATTCTCAACCTGCTCCTGCGAGAGCCGGCCTTCAAGGAAGCCGCGCGCATAAACACCCGGCGATGCGTGGCCCTGGAAGTAAACGAAGTCTCCGGGTTCCTCTCCGTGATTGGCATGGAAGAAATGGTTGTAGCCAACTTCCAGCAGTGTTGCCAGCGATGAATAGGTAGAAATATGGCCGCCAATGCCGGGATCTTTCTTGTTCTGCCGGTGGACCATGGCCATCGCGTTCCAGCGGATCAGGCTCTTGATGCGGCGCTCCATGGCCCGATCGCCAGGGTAGGGATGTTCTTCTTTTACTGGAATCGTATTCACGTAGGGCGTATTCAACTGTACGGGAACATCTACGCCATTTTGGCGGGCGCGCCGGGTAAGGGCGTCAAGCAGGCGGGTGCCCTGGCCAGGGCCTTCCTGGTCAATGACTTCGTCAAAGGCTTCAATCCACTCTAAGATTTCCTCGTGGTCCGGTTCAAGGGCTACGGCAGGTTTGGCATTCATGCCTCTAGTATGACGCGAACCACGCGCAATTTCCACTAACGGAAGGTAGGGAACTGTTAAGGGGTGGTGACGGCCGTCGGGACCGGCAGAGCTGCTACTGTGCGGTCAGTACGACCGTCACGTGAGGAGACGTTATCGAATTCGCCAGCGAGGCCGCCTGGTTTCCCGACCGAGGCAAATGCCCGGTCGAGTTCTTTGCTGAACGCCTCAACCACGGAACGCGACCATTGATCCGTCCAAAGATTCTTGCGGCGCAGATAGCCTTCCATGAACTTGAGCGGATCCTGCGCCACATGATTCGCCGCGGAGCTCTGTTCCGCTGCATTTGCGCGCGCCGTAATGCATTCGATTACCGCGGGACCGTGGCCCTCGCGGGCGCGCCGGATCGCTTCCTGAGTCACGCGAAATACCGCGACTACATCGCTACCATCCACGGGGATATTCGGGTAGAAAGCAGGGTCGGCCCCGACGTACGGGCCTGGCGGCTGACCAGGCAATTCCAGGCGCGAATCAAAGCTGCTTTCCACCAGGCAGACCATCGGCAGTTTCTGTGTAGCCGCAAGCGCCATGGCACTGGACTCGAAAATCAAGGTCACTGGATCACGGGTGCAACACATCAACGTAACGTCTCCGCTGCCCTTCATGCTCTCCGCGAGCTGTAAAACGGAGGTCATCGTGAGTGTTATCGAGCTGTTGGCAGTTTGCGCGGAAGCAGGCAGAGATGCGCCGGCATTGCCGTTGTTCGCTGTTGGCGTCTGGGCAAGAATGGTTTGAAGAGGTGCGCCCTTGATCAAGCTGGCAACAAAGCTGCTGTGCTCAAGGGCAATGCAATCCTGCGGCAGCAGATGGGCTCCGGCGCCAACCAGCATGGCTTCAAGACCGAAAAAACCTCGCCTGGGCTTGTGCGCAGGAGGCTGGACGCTCTGCACGCGCTCCGCAAGCATGCGGCACTTCACCATGGTGATGTAAAGCTCTTTGAGCTTGTCGGCGATCAGCACAGGCAGGATTTCCGGCTCTGGTTTCCGCTTCCTGCGTGGGGCGTTACGCCGTGCGGTTGGTGGCTTTGGCCTGGAATTCTTGCCTTTGCTTTTTGTGGTAACGGCTGCAGCTCTGTTTTTCTTTTTGGCGCCCATGAGCGAGAACCATTCTATCGCATGAGCGCAGCCGGCTTTTGCTGAGAGTGTGGCAGCATAAACTCTTTGCGCAAATTTGCTTCCACTAATTGCCACCGCTTTTCAACAGATCAGTGAAAAACGATGTGGAAAAAACCATAGTTACCTTGGTAACGTGGCGCAAGCCGCGTGTTTTGACGCTTTGCACTGGGAAAGGTGCGAGTGTTAACGGCTCGTGAATTTTTTTGCTCGCGCCTGAGCGAGCGGCATTCCGCCACGCCGCTCCAAAAATTTTCTTGCATTGATCTTTTATAGAGGACTATGATCGCTTTCCTCAAAGTTGGCCATGCCCGCAAAGTTCAGCAGCCGAATCTCGTGGCGCGAGAAACTCACGAGACAACAAGAAGCAAAAATTGTGGCGATACCTGCGCGCATGCAGGCGCGGTTGGGCAAAGGCAAGATGGTTATTCCCAAGCCGCTGGACGTGGACGCTCTAATCCGCCGTGTGCCCAGGGGAAAGGTGGCAACAGTGCTGCAACTGCGCGAGGAGTTGGCAAAACGCAGCAAGGTGGATGTTGCCTGTCCTCTGTGCACGGGGATTTTTGTGCGAATCTCCGCCGAGGCTGCCGAAGAAGCGCGGCAGGCAGGGAAAAAGTCAGTCACACCCTACTGGCGCGTGATCAGCAGCGAAGGCCGGCTCAATCCCAAATTTCCCGGCGGGGTCGCTGGCCAAAGACGCATGCTATCGGCTGAAGGACACAAGGTGCTTCGAGCAATCGGCAAGAAGGCGCCGGCGGTTGCCGGCTTCCAAAGCGCTCTAGTCAGGTTCTAGCCTTCAAAACTGAAACTCCACCATACAATGAGTCCATGAAGGTCCGTGTTGACAAGCTCCTGGTGGAGCGCGGGCTGGTGCCTTCGCGCGAGCGCGCACAGGCCATGGTTCTTTCCGGACGCGTGCTGGTAAACGAACAAAAAATTGAAAAAGCCGGCGCCAGTGTTGATCCCGCCGCAGCCATCCGCCTTTTGGGAGATGATCTTAAGTACGTTGGCCGCGGCGGGTTGAAACTTGAAGCGGCGCTGCGCGATTGGAAGATCGATCTGACGGGCAGGACGTGCATGGATGTAGGAGCGTCGACTGGCGGCTTTACTGATTGCATGTTGCAGCATGGAGCGGTGGAGGTGGTCGCCGTCGATACGGGTTATGGGCAGATTCATGCGCGGTTACGCTCCGATGAGCGGGTAAAGCTGCTGGAGAAGACTAATGCCCGCTATCTCACTCAGCAGGTGCTGGCCCGTGCCGGCGCGGCTGCTCCCATCGGCTTCATTGCCATCGATGTTTCCTTTATCTCTGTTACACTCGTTCTCCCCGCGGTGCTGGAGTCCACCATGACTGCGGGTTCGCGCCGCGAAGTCGTCATCCTGATCAAGCCGCAATTCGAGGTGGGGCGCGAGCGCGTGGGCAAGGGCGGGATCGTGAAAGAGGATGCAGCGCGGCAGGATGCGGTGGAGAAAGTCCGGCGGAAAGTGGAAGAGTTGGGCGGCAAGAACATAGAATTGATGGAATCTCCCATCCTGGGCATGGAAGGTAACCGGGAGTTTTTGCTGCACGCAGAATTCTTATGAACAAAGCGTTCTGATGAAAAAAGCGTCCATCATCTCCAAGCGGGGCAAGGCGGAACTGGCCAAAGTTGCCGTGCAGGTGGTTGACTGGCTGCACCGCCACGGCTATGCCATTACTGCCGACGCCGCGACGCGCGAGTTTTGCGCAGACTGCGAGCCGGCGGAACGCGAAGATCTGGCCACCGTGGCGCCCGATTTTGTGATTGTGCTGGGTGGCGACGGCACGCTGCTCTCCACCGCGCGCTGCGTGGCCCATGCCGATATTCCTATTCTGGGCGTAAATCTGGGTTCGCTGGGTTTTCTGACCGAGGTAAAGCGAGAAGAGATTGAGCAGGCGCTGACCGAGGTTGATGCGGGACGCTGTTGTGAGCTGAGCCTTCGTCCCATGCTGCACTGCCAGGTGATTCGCGAGGGCAAGTGCGTGGCGGCCTACGAGGCGCTGAATGAAGTTGTGATGAACCAGAGCGCGGTGGCGCGCATTACGGATTTTGAAGTCCGCGTAAATGACGCCTTCGTGGCGAACTATAAAGCCGACGGCCTCATCATCTCCACTCCCACGGGATCAACCGCGTATTCGCTGGCCGCAGGCGGGCCGATCCTTGCGCCGGACGTGCCGGGTTTTGTGATTACTCCCGTCGCCTCGCACGCCCTGACAAACCGGCCGCTGGTGGTGAAAGATAATGCTGTGATTGAGGCGCGGATACTGGTGACCAGAGAACAGGCTTTTCTCACCGTCGATGGACAAGTGGGGACGCCGCTTGGGGAAAACGATCTGGTGCGCTGCAGCAAGTCGGAACATAACGTGAAGTTATTCAAGTTTGCCGGCCGGTCTTTCTTTGACGTATTGCGGACCAAGCTGAAGTGGGGAGAGCGGTAAGGGATTGCCAGAAATGCCAACATTGCCAAGAATTGCCAGGATTTTCAAGTCCATCTCGATGTACTTGCTCGTCGCTCTGATCGGGAGCGTTCTGGCGTTTGGTCAAGCCAAGCCGGCGGCAGACCTGATTGTAACCAACGCAAAAATCTGGACCGTCGACAAAACGCGGCCGCATGCGGAAGCGCTGGCTGTGCTGGGAGACCGAATTGTCGCCGTGGGCAGCTCGGCGGAAGTGGATGCGTGGCATGGTCCGCAAACAAAAGTTCTGGATGCGCAAGGCAAACTGCTGCTGCCGGGATTTAATGACGCCCACGTGCACTTTGTGGATGGAGGCGACCATCTTTCCGCCGTGCAATTGAAGGACGCGGCGTCGCCCGACGAATTTGCGCGCAAGATCGGCGAACGGGTGAAGACCACAGCCAAGGGCGAATGGATTGTTGGCGGAGATTGGGACGAGCAGAAATGGTCGCCCCCGAATCTTCCGACTAAGGAGCTGGTTGATCCGGTCACGCCGGAGACGCCGGTTTGGGTGAATCGCTACGACGGACACGAGTCGCTGGCGAACTCGGTCACGCTGCGTCTGGCAAACATTACTGCAAAGACGCCCGACCCCGCCGGCGGCCAGATCGTGCGCGATGCCCAGGGCAATCCGACAGGAGTGCTGAAAGACTCCGCACAGGAGCTGGTAAATAAGGTGATGCCGCCCATGACCGCGGCACACCGCTTGCGCGCAATCCACCAGGCGATGGACCACGCCGCTTCACTGGGCGTAACCAGTGTGCAGGACATGAATCCCTCTTACGATGACGTGAAGGCCTACGCCGAGTTGCAGGAGCAGGGCGCGCTGACCGTCCGCATTTACGCCGCGCCGATGGAGACAAGCTGGAAAGACCAGGCAAAGCTGGGTATCCGGCGGGCGTTTGGAACGGCATTTCTGCGCATGGGGGCAGTGAAAGGCTATGCCGACGGATCGCTGGGCTCGACGACGGCTTACTTTTTTGACGCATACACTGACGCGCCCAATACGCACGGCCTCTTGAGTGACGAGATGCATCCTGTTTCAGCCATGCAGCAGCGGCTGCGAGGCGCGGACGCCGCGGGATTGCAGCTCTGCGTTCACGCCATCGGCGATCGCGCCATTTCCATGACGCTGGATATATTTGCTCAGATTGAGAAAGCCAACGGCAAGCGCGACCGGCGCTGGCGCATTGAGCACTCGCAGCATATGGCGGCAAAAGACTTTGCGCGCTATGCGCGCCTTGGCGTGATCGCCTCCGTGCAGCCTTACCACGCGATTGATGATGGTCGCTGGGCGGAGAGCAGGATCGGAGCTGATCGCATCAAGCGAACCTATGCATTTAGGACATTTCTCGATAACGGCGTGCGGCTGGCGTTCGGGACGGATTGGTCGGTTGCGCCGCTGAGCCCGATGTGGAGCATCTATGCGGCCGTCACGCGCGCGACGCTTGACGGCAAGAATCCTGATGGCTGGGTGCCAGAACAAAAGCTGACGGTAACACAGGCGATTGAGGCATATACCATGGGCTCAGCCTATGCGGAGTTTCAGGACAAAGAAAAGGGATCGATCACGCCGGGAAAGCTGGCGGATTTTGTCGTTCTCTCCGACGATATCTTCAAGATCCCACCGGCGGCCATCAAGAACGTGAAAGTGGAAGCTACGTATCTGGGCGGGAAATTGGTTTATGGCGGGCTGGAGTAGTGGAATCCCGAGCGGAGCGAGGGATCGCTATTGCCATCAGCGCTTTTAAAGTGCCAATCCTGATCCAAAACTGAGCCTTGATCCGAAGCATAAGTGCTGAAATAAAAAGCCCGCCTTCTGGCGGGACATTGTCTCAAGTATGTAGCGTTCCCTCGCTGCGCTCGGGATAAAAAAAATAAGAAGCCCCGAGTTTTGTGGTTGACCCATTCACCTCGCCCAGCGGTTCGCTATAGACCCTTGCCGACCAGCCTTCGATGTCCTAGTTCCTTGCGAAACTCAACAACGCGCGATCTTTAATCAGCTTACGCTGAAGCTTGGGCTCCGGGCTTACCGCCAACCGGGTAAATCGGTCAACACCTCGGGGCTTCTATCTTTGCCTTTAAACATTTCACGTTCTTCTCAACCAGCAGGTCGCTGAATAGACCCTTACCGGCCCTCCGTCGCTTAACAACTTGCGCTGTTGCGAGGTGACCTTGGCTTGGGACCCGGACTCGCCGCCAACCGGAAAAACATTTGAAATGTCAAAGAACAATTGTGAATTTACGCGCCGCGCAAATTAAGTCAAACAGATTTTTGCATTTTTAACTCTTGCAGAATCAGCAGTTTGCGAGGCATCCACAGGCAGGTCAACAAGAATCGGTGCAGCAGGTTACTAAAGTCCAATATCCATGCGGCGAGCGCGCGATTTTCACTGTTTTCCCAAATGTGAAAATCGGAGGAAAAATCAGTATCCATGCGGATCCACCAGCACGGTTTTGTCCCTTTACCTGTACTTTTGCTTGTAATTTCAGAGTTGCTGGAGCAGAATCCCACCCGCCTCTCGTGGGTTGATTCTGCAAGGGACCCAATTGCGGCAAAACAGTCTTTTCGGAACTCCCACGCGCGGTAAGGAGAGCTGAGATGAAACGTACATTTGTGTCTACACTGCTAACGCTGACGATGCTTGCACCTCTGGCCCTCACGGCCCAGACCACGGTGTTTAAATTCCACCAGGATGGCGAGTTTGCCTCTCTCAACCAGTCCACTGACCCGAATAACAGCTTCAGCCTGACCGTCTCACGCAATTTCGCCACCGCGGCCGGAGAAAGTGCCAGTCTTACTTACACCGGCTTCTCGTTCGCCGCTGACTTCAGCAGCGTTACCGTGACCCAGATCGTCGGCACAATCCCCAGCACCGACTTCACCGGCCAGAACACGCAGAATCTGGCCCTGAATTTTGATGTCAGCCAGCTTGATCCGGCCACTTCGTTCAGTCAAGCCTGCACGGTAGATTTGTTCAGTTTTACACTGACCTGCGGACCTATTCCTCCGGGAACTATTCAATTGAGTTTCCGCGAGAACGGGGCCCAGCGCACACGGGTTTTGGCCCTGGGGGAGGAGATCACTACGGGCAACTTCACTACGCGTATTCACCAGCGGTCTGACAACAGCACTGCGAACGTAACTGGAACTGTTTTTGGCGTGACTGCCACGGGGGCGGCGACCGTGGGCGTGAACCACAGCTCCACCCTGGAATTCGTCAGGAACTAAGATCGGGAACCAGCCAAAGCTGCGCTTTGCGGGCTGTACGCTTCGCCCCCGTGGTCGACACGGGACATTGCGCATGGCCCGCACTGATAGAGGCCGCGTTTTTTATGCCGCCCCGGCCTTCCCGGTCCAATCACCCAGCAGCTCTACTTCGCCGCCGGGATTGCGGAGTTCTTTGGCAGGATGAAAGTTGATGCGGTCATCGCGGCGGAAATACGGGCAGACCAGGCTCCAGGTGTCAAAGCCGCTGCCAGAGACGGTGATCATGATGGCTTCAGCGGGCGCTTCAGCCAGCGCGCCCCAGCCTTCACCCTGAAGCTGGGCCGGGGAGCCGGCAGCGTCGTCGGGAAAGACGTCGTTCACGGTGATGATGGCGCTGGCATTTTTCTGGTGGGCCACGTCCATCATCTCGGAATAAATCTCGTCGCGTTCATCGTCGGTTTCAAATTCAACATCGAAGATCAGGTTTTCGTCGGGCGTGATGACGATGGCCGTCGGGTTGAGATAGCCATCAGTCTTGAGCGAGTTCTGTGCTTCGTGGAGAAATTCATAGGCCAGCGCCTTGAGGTCGGTCATAAGCAGGTGACCTCCGGTTGCAGCAGATCTTTGATGGTCTCGCGGCGGCGAATCAGGCGCGCGCGGTTGCCATCCACCAGCACTTCAGCCGCGCGCGGCCGCGAGTTGTAATTTGACGCCAGGGACATGCCGTACGCGCCGGCATCGAGAACGCAGAGGTTTTCTCCCGGCGTGACCGCGGGCAGCATGGCGTCGCGGGCCAGGAAGTCACCACTCTCGCACACGGGGCCGGCGATATCCGATTGCACGCGCTCGGCGCGGCCCTTCACCAGATTCACCGGCGTGATCTCATGCCGGGCCTGATAGAGCGAGGGACGAATCAGATCGTTCATGGCGGCGTCCACAATGGTGAAACGCTTGTTGCCATTGCGCTTGAGATAGAGCACACGCGTGACGAGCGCTCCGGCGGGAGCGATGATAGAGCGGCCGGGCTCCAGCAGCAAATGGGGAACGGGTTTCTTCATTCTCAGCAGCGGCTCTGTGATGGCTTCCTCATAGCGATGGGCGAGTTCAGTGAAATCAACTGGAGAAGAGCTGTTATATGAGATGCCGAGTCCGCCGCCAGCGTCAATGAAGCGGATTTTGTGCCCATCGGCGATGAGCTCCAGCGCCAGATCGACCGCGCGCTCCATGGCCAGGTGAAAAGGCGTTACGTCACCGATCTGCGAGCCGATGTGCAGGCTTACGCCGGCTACCCGCAGGTATTTATGCTGGGCGGCACGGCGGCAAAGCTCGCGAGCGTTGCCAATGGGCACCCCGAACTTATGCTCGCGCAGCCCGGTGGAAATATAAGGATGCGTTTCAGCGGGCACGTCGGGATTTACGCGCAGGGCAATGTCCGCGACCTTGCGCAGCTCCGCAGCGCATGCAGCCAGCAGCTCAAGCTCGCCTTCGCTCTCGACATTGAACAACAAAATGCCGCTGCGCAGCGCCAGTCGTAGCTCGTCGGCGGTCTTGCCCACGCCTGAAAACACAACTTTGTTGAGCGACTTTTTATGTGCACGGCGAACACGCTCCAGTTCGCCGCCGGAGACAATGTCAAAACCGGCGCCCATCCCGGCCAGCAGGTGCAGGACGCTCAGGTTTGAATTGGCTTTCACCGAGTAACACAGCGTGTGCCTTACGTGATGGAACGCGCCTTCCAGCACGCGATAACGCTCACGGATGGCGCTGGCGGAATAGAGGTACAGGGGCGTGCCAAACTTTTTTGCGAGCTTATTGATAGCCAAGCTGTCGCAATGAAGTTCGTCGTTTTTATATGTGAATCCAGGGGGACGCGTGAACATGAGGGAGAGATTGTAGCAGGGAAGCGGCTTTTGGCTCTTGGCCTTTGGCGCTTGGTTTTGCGTCGCCCGGAAAAGATTTTTCAACTGACGATCACCTGGAAATCTCTTTACCCGTTGCGATAGAGAGAGGACAAGGGCAATTTGTCCGACCAAAAGCTAAAAGCCAACAGCCAATAGCCCCGTTCACAAAAAACCGCCGGGCGCATGCAAGCGCCTGGCGGCCCCACTCGCAGCCGGGGCGACAGATTAATTTCTGTTCGGAGCCTGACTGGTTTTGGTGGATATTGGCTCGGTCTTCATCGCGCCTGAAGTGTCCGTGGATGAGTTACCGGCCTGGGCGAGGGTAGCTGTTTGCTTTTCGAAATAATTGATCAAGGTCTTTACGTCAGCAGGAGTCAAATGCAGGTTCGGCATTTTGACCTGGTTGTATTTCTTGAAGAGCGCAACGGCCACGGGATCTTTGGCGGCCAGCGCCTTGTCCGGGGCCAGAATGTAGTTTGTTACCCACTCGCGGCCGCGGGTTTCGGTTACGCCGAGCAGGTCAGGGCCAACAAAGTCGCCGCCTCCGATGGTGTGGCAAGCCGCGCAGCGCGTGCGGAACATGGACGGCCCTTCGCCGCCAACCGATTCATCAATCTTCGGGACATTGGCGTAGCTATTGGCAGCGGCGCGGTATCCCGGCGTGAGCCAATTTCCGACGATGGTAGCGATGAAATGCGGATCATCGAATGAGCTGTCCTGCATCCACTGACCCTGTGGCTCGTTG
Organism: Candidatus Angelobacter sp.; assembly: GCA_035703825.1. Lineage (GTDB taxonomy): Bacteria > Acidobacteriota > Terriglobia > Terriglobales > Acidobacteriaceae > Angelobacter. Next base: position 1,465 of record DASSXL010000072.1, on the reverse strand, counting down.
CCAAGAGTCAAACTTGAAGTGTGTCCGGTGAGAGGATCTTCGTCCAGGCGTCCGGCCATGCCGATCTTTTTGCGGACCGTATCAATATCTTCCTTCTTCCCGGTCAGGAAGTACCAGCCCGGCCCGGTGTGGAACTTTCTGGAGTAAGCCTTGAGCGCCGCCGGCGTATCACGCTTGGGATCAACGCTGATGGAGTAGAAGAAAATGTCTTTACCCATGCGATCGCCCAGCAGCTTGTAAACCTGAGCGAGCTTGGCGGTCTCCAGCGGGCAGACGTCGCCGCATTCTGTGTAAATGAAGTTGATGAGGACGATTTTGCCTTTCAGCATATCGTCATAAAAGTGGATGGTCTTTCCATCCTGCGTGATGAGAGGTACGTTGGGGAAATAATTGGCGCCCCAGTAGGAGTTATCGGCTGCCGCGGGAGTTACGCAGACCATCAAATAAAACGCAGCAACAAGCACGAGCGCGGCTGTAGCCGCCAGGGTGGCCCAACCATTCCGTCGCATGGTGTCAGGTTCCTTCGATTCCCAAATAATCATATTTTTAAAACGGCGGGCCGCCCCGGAAGAACGTCCCGCCGCTCTTGGTTTCAGTTATTTACTTTTTGCCGCCGCCACTGGAGCCTTTGCCGGAGTTGCCGCTGGGGCCGCTGTTGGAGCTACCTTTTCCCGAGCCGCCATTGCCGTTGCCGTTATCCAGGCCACTGCCGCCGTTGCCGCCCTTGCCGCCGCCATTGGTGCCTGAGCCCGTTTTGGGGCCAGACGCGCCTGAAGGCTCAGCGAAGGCCGTGGGCAGAGTGATTGATGCGATGTAGCCCACTCCCTGCGGTGTCGGGACCGGAGTCGGCATCGGAACGAGGCCGCGATCCAGCTCCCAACGGACCAGCATGGCGTGATCTTCATGCACGGTGTTGTGGCAGTGCTCCATGAACATTCCGTAGAACTCGCGGAACTGCATGGTGAGGGTCACGCTTCCACCCGGCCGCAGGCGATACACGTCTTTGCGGCCTCTTTCCCACGCAGGCACATTGGCTGCGCTGCCGTTGCGGGCAAGAATCTGGCCTTCTTCAAAGTGGATGTGAACTGGATGGTCCCATCCCGCGCCGGCATTCTTGAGCGTCCAGACTTCACGCGTGCCAGGTATTGGCGCAGCCGAAACCCGTCCGTAGTCGGCCTGGAGCATGGTGCCGCCATCTGTCTTAACGCCCCAGGGATCTTTATCGGTGGGATCGGTAAGGCTCTTGGCGCCGCTTCCGAATTCGAAGGTACGTTCACGCACCACTGGGATGTTGGAGAGATCAGGGTTCGGGATCATTTGCGCTGGAATCTGGCTCAGATCAGGCTTGGCCGGATTGCTGGTGATGCGGAATTCCAGGATCTTACCAACGCAAGGATCGGATGACTTGCCGGCGAGCGCATCAGCAAGGCTACGGTCCGCCGCGGGTTTCTTGCCGTCCTGATGT
>DASSXL010000175.1:0-23722 GCA_035703825.1 Candidatus Angelobacter sp. | reverse complement strand
TATTCTTTTCCGACCGGAAGACGAGCGACGTAGTCTTTTCCGCGCATACTAGAAATGAAAGGCTTCACATACATGCCCGTGTAAAGCTCGCCGTTGACGCGATATTTATAGTAGATTTCCGCGACATCGCATCCGTAGCCGGCCCTCTGATAGATTGAGTCAGTTACTTCTCCGGTAATAGCCGGCCAAGCTCTGCTGCGGAAGATTCGAACCATCCGCACCACCACGCGGACAAGAAATTCCACAATAATGTCTGCAAACCAGCCACCCATACTGGCGGAAGCTTAGCATATTTTATGCGCATGCTTGCTTATCGAGTCGTCGGCTGGCTTTTCTCTTTTACTTCTTCTGAAGTCAACCCGTAAATCGGCGGCGTGGGAATCCCCAGCATGCCCAGATAGGTATAGATCTGCGATCGATGATGGACTTCATGCTCCACCATGGCCCGCAGCCACTTCCATGCGGTAATCGGAGCTCCTCCGGGAGTAACGCATTTTTTCTGCAGGTCTTCCTGGGACAGTCGGCTGAAGACGGCCACCGACTCCTGATGCATGCGGTGAAAGAATGCCAACACGTTCTCCCGGCCGTCGGCGAGTTCAGGCCCGTGGCCAGGATAGCGGCTGGGCTTGAGCTGAACATTTTCCGCATACATATAGCGTTCTATGGTGGCCAGGTGGCGAATGATATCGGCAAAGCTGAATTTGCCCGCGGCATAGCGCCAGTCGAATTTTTCCGGGGGAATGCAGGCGATGACTTTCAACGTGCGCTGGCGCACTTTCTCCCAGTAGTCGTTATCCCAGAGAGCGGGAATTTCGCGCGTGCTAGTGATTTCCATAAAGAAAGCTAGATTTACTGCATGTCTTTGATGGTTTGCTGAAACTCTTTGCTCTTATATCTTTTCAGGCCATCGGCGATCAGCCGGCCAAGTTCGGCAAAACAGGCTTCATCGACGGCAGTAAAATTGAAGCAGGCCTTGCCCTGCATGCGTTTTTTCAGCGCAGGGGAGAGCGCTTTCTGCGTCGCAGGGTTGTAGTACATGTGCAGCAGGTGGAAGCTCACGTAATTCTTGCCGGTCCGCACGCCGGCAAAGTAGAGCGGCTTGCCGCGATGGAGAATGGAAGGGGCTTCAAGATGGTAGTTTCCCGGCTTGTCGGTCTGTACGGTCAGATAGCCGAGAAAGCCCTCCAAAAGCTGGCGGAGCGCGGCGAAAACGGGTGCGAAATCCGGCTTGGCGGCTTTGCTGATCTTGGCTGGGGTTCTCTTTTTTGCAGATTTAGCGGCTGGCATGACCGCAGCAGTATAGCGCGGACACGTTCAGCATTTTAAAGAAAATGAGGAGCGGGATGTTCTCCGCTCCTCGACTCAAATGAGAACCCTAATCTCGATCTCCGTCGTGATCGCGATCAGGCAACGACTTCAGGTATTCAACCAAATCATTCTTTTCACCCGCATTCAGGCCCAGGTTTTTGCAGCCGTCATAGTGCTCCACAACATCCAGCAGCGTGGCAAAGCGTCCGTCGTGATAGAAGCCGCCTTTGGCGTGTGTCCACAGCCCGTTGAGAGGCGTGGTGCGATAGCGGCCGTCAGGCGAGCGGCTGGCCTGAAAATCGTCAACGCAGACATCCGAGGCCAGATGCATGTTCCATCCCGGCTCGGTCATCATCGGCTCTGCGTGGCAGCTACTGCACTGGCCCTTGCCGCTGAATACTGCCTTGCCACGCGCTGCTGCCGCGCGATCGAAACTACCCCGAGGCGCTGCAGGAGCAGGAAGGGAGAGCTGATAGAAATGGAGCGCTGCCAGCTTGGACGTGATCTGGTCGTCAGCATTGGTGACGTGCCCGAAACCGTTGCGCGCGGCGACGGGAAATTTCTCCGCATCGTCCAGACGCGGATCGAAGAATGTGCCTTTGCCATGCATTTCCAGATTGGCGACAAAGGCGTTCCAGTAGGTCACGGATCCCCAGCCGGTAAAGGTGTGCAGGTTCACGCCGGCAAGCCCGAAGGCCGGAGGAATAAGCGTCGCGGCGGATTTGCCGTCAGGACGGAAAGCTTTGCCGTCCATGAACAACTCCGCGTCAAACTTGCCCGGTCCCCAGCTGTTGAGCACGGCCTTGACGGTTGGCACATCCACGCCCAGGACATCGGCAACCGGCTGCAGGTTGGGAGAGAGGCCGACAATTGCGCCAACGTTCAAGTCGCGATTTGCCCAGCCATCCAGGCGATGTCCAATGCCAGGAGCAAATGCGTTGTCCACCGTGGAGTGGCAGAGCGCGCACTGTATGCCCATGGACTTCAGCGTGCCATCGGGATTGAAAAATCCGGTTACGCCGATAACGGCATTCAATTTCATCAGCGCCAAGGTCACCGCCGGATCGTTCAAGTCAACCTTCCCGGCCGAAATTTGCTGGACCAGCGCAGGAGGTAGCGCATCCTGATCAACTTTGAGCCCGACGGCCAGAGCGGTCGCCGGTGATACACCCGGCCCAACGCCGCCATGCTGTGCTCCTTCAATGGCTTTGTGCAACTGGAGCGTTCCGCCCCAGAAATCCTGGTCGCCGAAGGTATCATTGCGGAAAATGTTTTTGCCTTGCTGGGCAAGTGACGGATGCTTTTGTTCAGAATAAAGGGTAAAAGCGCCAATAAACGCAATGGCAATCATGAGGGGGAATCTGATCTTTTTCACGGATTTAGGCCTCTGCTGTCGGGGGTTTTGAAAGGCTCCCGGAAAACCTCTTCGATGGGCATTGAGTCGCCAGATGCGCTTTTGGTGACATAGAACCGGCAAAATTATTCGTAATGCGATGTAAATGCCTGAAGATATTTGCCATCGGCTCGATGACGCGACAGACAGAACGGTAGTAAACTGCTGCGCCGGAGGCGCTTATGCCGGCAGCGGCGAAACTCAAATCCCCTTCCCCTTATGACGTGCATCCCAGCCTTGGCATGTACCAGAGCTCGCTCGCAGCGTTGAAGCAGAAAACCGGCCTTTCACTGGCCGAATGGATCCAATTCGTGAACAAAGAAGGTCCAGCGACGGAAAAGGAACGTCGCGCGTGGCTCAAGGAAAAGCACGGTATGGGAATGAATTACGCCGGGTGGATCGCCGAGCAATCGGTAGGCAAGGGCGATGATGGTTCTCCGGAGACCTACCTCAGGAATGCGAAAGCGCATGTGGAGAAGATGTACTCCGGCCCCAAACAAACCTTGCGGCCGATTTTTGAGGAGTTACTGGTCCTGGGGCGCAGCATGGGCGCGGATGTGAAAGTCTGTCCTTGCCAGACCATCGTGCCGCTCTATCGTAAGCACGTATTCGCGCAGGTAAAGCCCACCACGCGCACCCGCATCGACCTGGGACTTGCGCTCAAAGACATCAAAGTCCCGAAACGGCTCATCGACACCGGCGGATTCGCAAAAAAAGACCGCATTACACACCGGATCGAGATCACGTCGCGCAAGGATATTGATGCAGAAGTCAAGAAGTGGCTGAGGATCGCCTATGAGATGGATAAGTGAACCTTTGCCGCAGACCACGCTGATGAGCACAGGTTTTCAAAACCCAAATTCTTACCACTGATTAACACGGATAACACTGATAGGAGAGAAAAAGAAACGTCAGCAGGTGAGCGAAGCGACAAATTTTGTCACGCACCAAAGCCGAGCATCCGCCTTGCGCGCAGAGCGGCCTACGTCAGGCGAACGACTCGCTCAGATAAATTGAGAATCTGTAGCGGTGTGCAGCGAAGCGACAAATTTGTCGAAAAAGAAGTGTCCGCGAGGCCGACTTGCGCGCCGAGCGGCCTGCGTCAGGAGCAGAAAGATTTCTCCACGCAGCACAACTCTCTAGCGGTTTGTCGCGAAGCGACCAGAAGGACGAAAAGGCCGTCCGGCAACAGGACGGCCTTCTCTTTCAAGGGAGAATAGTTCCAACGGAGTTCAGAAAAGACCATCAGAACTTTCTGGCGAAATCTTATTGGGCGGCGAAAGGCAGTGTCAAGGAATTTTTGGATAATAAATGCTTTTGTTTTCAATAACTTAACAATGTTATCAACATGGTCCTACAAATGACAAAAAATGTCATTCCGCCGCTTCCCCCGCCTGTAACCAGCCCTTTTTCAGTTACTTATAGTTCACTTAAGATTCAATCGGATGATCTCCACTGACTCGGCGCGGCTGAAAAACCGATTTGGGAACAGGCGATTGGCCAAAATCCTGATGCCGCCAAAAATAAAGCCGAACACCAGGGCGGCCAGCACCATGATCACGCACAACAACACCAGCGCAACAATAAACCCTGCGCGATCTTCCTGCGGCCTGGGTTTTGTCGGCTGCAGCAGCGTGACGTCGGCGTCATAATTCACTGAAGCAAGCAGCGACTGCGCTTCGTCCCCGGGGATGTTTCCGCTCACGGCCACCACGTACGGCCCGCTGCGCCTGAAAAAGAACGGACCGCCCGAAAGCGCGGCGGCTTGCATGGCATCCATTCTCTCTCTGGCAATTTGCGGAGTGGGATAGCTGACCAGGGTAACTGTCGCTTCGCCCTGCGAGGTGCGGTATTTACCGATTGCAACCTCGGGACTCTTGCTGAAATCGATCAACTGCGCCGGAATCGGCACGCCCAGGCGCGCCAGGGCTTCTGGGCCGATGATGTAGCGGCTGGTATTGCGCTCGAGTGACTGCGCAGGCAGATTGGCGGTGAGAGTGGGCAGCTTGCCTATCTCATTTTTCGGGCGCTGCATGGCCTCGGCAAGCGCGCGCAGATCGGCCCCGGACATCGCGGTCAAATGTTCCACCGAGACATCGACCAGGACATTGCCCTTGAAGAACAGAATGCGTGAATTGCTGGAAGCGCCGCTGTCGCCGATTTTTTCCACCTGCATCTGCGGCTGGACGTAATAGGTAAAAGCGCCGAAAGCGCCGGTAGCGTCATTGAACCGCGCCGCTCTGATCTGCATGGTGCGGCCATTGCGCGTGTAGGTTGCGCTCTCCAGATCGGTGAAACCATATTCTTTCAAGATGGACGCATCAGTGGGATCGGCCGCGGCAGGATCAGGCGTGGTCTTTACGCTTTTCGATTCCAGATGCCAGCCGCTGAAGGCGGCAGGCAAGGGGCCCGCCGATTTGTCCTTCGCTTTCTGGCCAAAGGCAAATGCAGCAAGAAGCAGCAAAATGAAAATGCGCTTGATTGCGGTTAAGAACATAGGACTGGGAAAGGAACCAAATATCACGCTATTTAGACACCAGTTGCGCCTCTCTAGATTCTAAACGCTTTTCCCCAGGTAGTCTGAAAGAATACGGAAATGGCCAGTCTCTTTACTCACGCGATCGCGGGAGCGGTAATCGGCCATGCAGGCAAACCCGCATGGCGCAAGGACTGGCGTTTCTGGTCCGTGGTGGTCGCGTTCTCTCTGCTGCCTGATATCGACTCCATTGGCTTCCATCTGGGTGTTCCTTACGGCGCTCTCTGGGGACATCGCGGCATGACTCACTCCCTGCTGTTCGCGTTTGTGCTGGCCACGCTGGCCGCGATGTGGCTGGATGGCAGGTTCCACCGGCAATGGGAGATGGCCATCCTGTTCTTCGTGGCGATGGCGTCTCATGGCGTGCTTGATGCCATGACCAACGGCGGCCTCGGGGTCGCCTTCTTCTCGCCTCTGGATACGCAACGCTATTTTCTTCCATGGCGGCCGATTCTCGTCTCTCCCATCGGCGTGCGCGGCTTCTTCAGCCCGCGGGGCCTGAAAATCCTGGGCAATGAAGCGCTATGGATCTGGTGCCCGGCCTTAATCCTGTTTGCGCTGATCAAACTGCTGCAACAGCGGCCGGCGATACAGGCACCGGACTCGCCCTTGGGTAACACCCAGAACTAACGTCAACTTTGTTAAACTAAACACAATGGCATTCATTCAACGCAGAAAGAGCGTTACAGCAAAAATTGGCAATGTGCGCGTGGGCGGCGACGTGCCCGTCGTGGTCCAATCCATGACGAATACTGATACGGCGGACGTGCAATCGACCGTGCAGCAGGTGGCGCAACTGGCCCGCGCCGGCTCGGAAATGGTTCGCGTGACGGTTAATAATGACGCCGCGGCGCAAGCTGTTCCGGCAATTGTTGAAGAGTTGGAAAAGCAGAACATACACGTTCCCATCATCGGCGACTTTCACTATAACGGCCATCTTCTGCTCACCAAGTATCCCGGCTGCGCCCAGGCGCTGGCCAAGTACCGGATTAATCCAGGCAACGTAAGCGTGGGCCGCAAGAACGACGACAATTTCCGCGCCATGATTGAAGTGGCCGTAAAGAATGACAAGCCCGTGCGGATCGGCGTGAACTGGGGCTCGCTGGACCAGCAGTTGCTCACCCGCATGATGGACGAGAATTCCCGCAGTGCCAACCCAAAAGACGCGCGTGAAGTCACCATGGACGCCATGGTTGAGAGCGCGCTGCGCTCAGCGCAACTGGCGGAAGAGTTTGGCCTGCCGCATAACTACATTATTCTCAGCGCCAAAGTCAGCGGCGTGCAGGACCTGATTGACGTGTACCGCATGCTTGCCGCCAAGTGCGACTACCCACTGCATCTTGGCCTGACCGAAGCCGGCATGGGAGCAAAGGGCATTGTGGGCAGCGCGGCCGGACTGGCGGTGCTGTTGCAGGAAGGCATTGGCGACACCATTCGCGTGTCACTCACGCCGGCCCCGAACGGCAACCGCGCGGAAGAAGTTTTTGTCGGCCAGCAGATCCTGCAATCCATGGGAATCCGCAGCTTCACTCCGCAGGTAACGGCCTGCCCCGGATGCGGACGCACCACGAGTACGTTCTTCCAGGAGATGGCCGAGCAGATCCAAAATTATCTCCGCACCAACATGCCGGTATGGAAAGGCAAATATCCCGGGATAGAAGAACTCAAAGTCGCTGTGATGGGTTGCGTGGTCAACGGGCCCGGCGAATCCAAACATGCCAATATCGGCATCTCGCTTCCCGGAACTTTTGAAGAGCCCAAGGCGCCGGTGTTTGTTGACGGAAGGCTGATGACTACTTTGAAGGGCGACCGCATCGTCGCCGAATTTATTGACATCCTGAACGAGTACGTGGATACACGCTACGGTTCAGTGAAGAATGCGGAAGTAGCCCGAGTCTGATACAAGCCGCTTCGCCCCGCAAGCGCGTGGAACAGCCGAGGCGGAGATGATATGTCCCAACAACTCCACCTTCAGGCCGCCAGCAAACCGTAGCCAATCGCCAGCCACGCGCCAAAACCCACAACCACCATTGCGATCCGTACCATGGTGTTGTCCACCAGATCGTTCCATTTAGCATCCATAACCGCCTCCAATGAGTTTGTTTCGTGTTGCCAGTCTTTTTGACGAGCTTTACAGCTCTTGGTTAGTAATACGTCCAGCAACAAAATAGGTTCCCGGTTGTAAAACTTTTTTTACATGTTTATTTGTTTATATTTTGGTAACTTCGGCCGGTTTTTCCCGTCTTATAGGCATTCATTCTTTTCTCTCTCACCCTGATGGGAGTGAAACGGAAACGCAGTACCGGCGGATGATGCAGAGCGGTTCTTTTTGCATGACAAGAGAAGCGCAGCGCAAAATTCAATGGTCTGTTCATCCGTTCGCTCCCCCAGGGTGAATAAAAACTCAGCAGCTCCGGCCAGCAGTTTCCCTTCTTCGCCTCGCATCATCCAAGCATCCAGTAACGATCGCAAAGAGACACCTAATATCGGCCAGGCGGAGCATGCGGATGCGTCTTTACAAATTTGCGGAAGAAACCGGGCGGCAAGCCGAAGCGGTGAAAGAACGCACTTCACCCTGGAAGCTCGGCGGGCTCACGCCATTGCAATTGCTGAAGCGCGTCTACCATGAGATCAACGACGATGAGGTCCTCACCCGCTCGGCGGCGCTGGCTTACTACTTTGTCTCCGCGCTCTTCCCTATGATTTTTTTCCTGATGGCGATGCTGGGACTCTTTGCCCAGAGCCATGACCTGCAATCCAGCTTGCTCAACTACACGGCCCGATTTATGCCCGGCGATGCGTACCACCTGGTGCAGAAAACATTGCAAGAGGTCACAAACAGCAGTACGGGGCTCAAGCTTGCCTTTGGGTTAGTGCTAGCGCTCTGGTCGGGCGCAGGCGGCGTGGTTTCCATCATGGATGCGCTAAACCGCTGCTATCACGTAAAGGACGCGCGCCCTTTCTGGAAGCAAAGACTGATTGCGCTCGGGCTTACCGTCGCCATTGCCGCGCTCACCATCATGGCGCTTGCGATCGTTCTCTATGGCGGCGACATAGCTGACTTTGTCGGGCGGCATGTTGGGTTGAGCAACGTAACGGTAATGGCCTGGCACGTCTTGCAATGGCCCGTCGCGTTGTTATTTGTCGTGATGTCCTTTGCCCTGCTGTATTACTGGGGCCCGGACACCGAGCAGCAATGGCAGTGGATCACACCCGGATCGCTGGTCGGCGTCCTGACGTGGATCGGCGCGTCCCTGTTGTTCCGCGTGTATCTGCATTTCTTCAACAGCTATAGCAAGACCTATGGATCGCTTGGTGCGGTGATCGTGCTGTTGTTGTGGCTCTATATCTCCGGCCTGGCTATCATGGTGGGCGGCGAGATCAATTCAGAGATTGAAAATGCCGCGGCCCGGCGCGGCCATCCTGAGGCCAAAGAGCCGGGCGAAAAAGTGGCGTGAAGCCCAGAATTCCTGTCCGGACTTCCCCTAACAGTGCTATCGTGTCGGCCTGCAAGGGGGGCTTCAAATGCTCGCATCCGGCAAACTCATCGGTTTTGTTCCGACCAAAGACTCCATCAAGGCCAGAGAATTCTACGAAGGCAAACTTGGCTTCCAATTCGTAAGCGACGACCAGTTCGCCCTGGTCATGCAGGCCGGCGAATCCATGGTCCGCATTGTCAAAGGCGCTAAATTCACGCCTGCCCAGTACACGGTGATGGGCTGGGAGGTAACGGACGTTGAAGCCATGGTCGAGTGGCTGAATAAGCGTGGCGTCACGTTTGAGAAGTATCCTTTTGTCCAGGACCAGAAACTAGGCATCTGGACCACGCCCAACGGAGACAAAGTGGCATGGTTCAAAGACCCTGACGGCAATGTGCTTTCCCTGAGCCAGCACAAACACTGAGCCGCCGCGCCCAAGCCGCGCCTTCCACGGCGCAAATGCTTCAACCAACCGGTACTTTTTCCGGAGTAGGCTTGGCGGTGACGGGTGACGTCGACAGCGGAATTTCGATAGTGATCAGCAAACCATCATTTACGTTTTCCGCCCGGACTGACCCGCCATGCAGCTTGATGGTCCTGTCAGCGATGGAGAGTCCCAGGCCCACGCCGCCGCTCGACCGCTCGCGCGCCTCGCCGACGCGGTAAAAAGGTTCAAAAATATGCTGGAGTTCAGAGTCGGGAACTCCCGGCCCATGGTCGCGAACGGTGACCACTGCGGTGTCAAGCCTGGTGGCCAGCGAGACTTCCACGGCTGTGCCTTCTCTGGTATAGCGAATAGCATTGCGGACGACATTTTCGATCCCGCTGCGCAAAAGCTCCGATGATCCGCGCACCACACACGGCGCAAGCTCCAGCAGCCGCACTTCCTTATGCAGCGGCTTGGCCTCATAGTTGCCGTCGTCAATCACCTGCTGCACCACGTCCTCCAGCAGCACCGTCTCCGGGGGCACTCGCTCGGCGCCGCTCTCCAGGCGTGTAAGAGCCAGCAGTTGCCCCACAAGGGTGTTCACTCGCTCGGATTCCATTTCAATCCTGTCCAAAGCAGAGGCGCCCTTGCCGGTGGTGTTCTTCCGCGCCAGCTCCAGCGCCACCGTAAGGCGGGCCAGCGGCGAGCGCAGCTCATGGGAAATATCGGCGAGAAGGCGTTTTTGTGAGGAAATCAGCGCGGCAATGCGCTCGGCCATATGGTCAAACTCACGGCCCAGATCTGCCAGCTCGTCATGCCGGCCGCCCAGTTGCGGAGCGACGCGCGCATCCAGATTCCCCTCGGCAAAAGACTGCACCACGGATTTCAGCTTCTTTACCGGCGACGTGAGGTAGAGCGCCAGCAGGTAAGAGATTACGCCCGCAGCCAGAATGCTAAGCCCGATGCCCCATGGAGGCAGGCCGCGGAAAACATAAGGCTGGCGCAAGCGGGTAACAAAGATAAAAAGCCGGCCGCTGGGCGCCACCACTGGTCTTCCCCAGGTGATCCGGCCCAGAGAGGTAACGTGCGAGATATGTTGCTGGGTCTGCTTGATCTCGGCGGCAACGCTGTATGCATCGGTGGGCGTGGGCGCAGTAAGCGACTTCACGTCGCCATCGAATAATTCGATTTCCGTGCCCGCTTCCTTGAGCGAGCGGTTCACGAATTGTTCAAAGGCCTGCGGTCCCTCGCTGTCATAGACCTGCACCGCCGACTCGGCATAGAGATTGAGCGACTCTCCCAGTGCGCCGCGCCTGCGCTCCGGGTTGGGGTCCTGGACAAAGGAGAACCAGAGCATCAGGTTCAGCGCTCCTATCATGGCGGCGGCCGCCAGCCAGAAGCAGAAAAATATCTTCAGAAACAGGCTGCGGTACTTCACTGTTGCTCTCCTGGAAGCAGATAGACATAGCCGCTGCCGCGGATGGCCTTGATGCGCTCCTGCTCGCCATCATAAGGGCCGAGCTTGCGCCGCAGATTGCTCACATGCACGTCAATGCTGCGGTCCATGGGAGACATGGGCCTGCCCAAGGCAGCCTGCGTCAGATCTTCACGGCTGATGATTTTTCCCGGGTTGCGCAAAAAAGAATAGAGCAGATCAAACTCCGCTCCGGTAAGGCTCACGGCTTTGCCATTGCACGTGACGCTGCGCGAATCCGGATGCAGATCGACTCCGGCCAGGTGCACCGGCTGCGAAGCGGCAGTTGGCCCTGTGCTGGAAGCGCGGCGCAGGATCGCGCGCAGACGGGCCACGAGCTCACGGGGATTGAACGGCTTCGGCAGATAGTCATCCGCTCCCAGCTCCAGTCCCAGAATGCGATCGAGCTCGCTGCCGCGCGCCGTCAACATAAGGACCGGCACAGAGCTTTTTTGCCTGAGCTGCTTGAGCACGTCCAGGCCGCTCATGCCCGGAAGCATTACGTCCAGGATCACGGCAGCGTAGTGGCTGCTCAGCGCTTTCTCCAGGCCGCCGGGGCCGTCATGCGCGGCATGAAGCTCAAACTGCTCGCTTTGGAGATATTCCTCCAGCAGCTTGCTTAATTCGGTGTCGTCGTCAATCAGCAGGACTGAAACCATAACGTAGCCACCTTAAACCCTTGTGCTGTCAACACAGGGTTAAGAATCGTGAAGGCATAATACCACTCGAATTAACAACTCATAACGTCCACTGGCTGCATTCCGGGTTCACACTAATGGTAGCCATTGCGGGGATTCCCGGACCGCCGGGGTGATGTAGCTGCCACAAAGGAGTTCTTTTCATGTTTAGAAAATCCATCATTGTTGTCGCAATTTTAATGGCCGTGGCAGCCGGCCTGGCGACATCCGCTTTTGCTCAACACGCCAAGGGTTTTGGCCGCCACAACGGTTGGATGCTGAAACACATGACCAAACAGTTGAACCTGACTGAGGCCCAGCAAACCCAGATCAAAGGAATCATGGCCGGCGAGATGACCAAGATCAAGCCGCTCATGCAGCAGCTCCGCCAGAATGAACAGGCGGAACAAGCCAACATAACCGGAACTTTTGACGAAAACCAGGCCCGCGCCTTCGCCGGCAAACAAGCCCAGCTTATGGCTGACTTGATTGTCGAGAAAGAACGCATGCGGTCGCAAGTTTATGCCGTGCTTACTCCTGAGCAGCGGCAGAAGGCGCTTCAACTCATGCAGGAACGCCAGCAGCACCGGCAGGAACGCATGAAGAAGCACGCAGAGCAAACGCAGCAAACAACAAAGTAGGTCTCCTTCTCCTCCCTCCAGAGGCTGGGCGGCAGCGATGCCGCCCTTTTTTGTTGGACAGTTTTTGCATCGCTATAAATTCCCCGCGCTCACTTCCATCAAAAAATCGTGGGGCGTCCGATTGTGCTAGAATGTGTTCATGGCGAACACACGTAGCTCAACCCTTAGTATCCGCCTGAAACCGGCAACCAAGAAGCGGCTGGCCAAGCTGGCCAAGACTTCCGGCCGCAGCTCGAACTTCCTTATTGCCGACGCGGTAGAGTCTTATGTCGCCGACCAGGAAAAGATGCTGGCTGAGCTGCGCCAGGCGGACCGCCAGGTGAAGTCCGGGCACTACATCCGGCATGAGGACATGAAGGCGTGGCTCCTCTCCTGGGGTACGGACCATGAGCTGCCGCTTCCGAAATGCGTTTGCGGCTCGGAGCACGATGACGGGCCGGTGTGCCGGTAGAGATCGTTTGGTCTCCCCTGGCGCGGGCGCGGCTTCAGGAGATTCGCGCCTACGTCTCACGCGACAAGCCGGATGCGGCAGAGCGGCTGGCCACGCGAATCGTCGCGGTTGTGGAAGCTCTCAGAAGCCATCCCCGCCTGGGCCGGGCCGGAACCGAGCCGGGAATCCGCGAGTTGGTCATAGGCGGCACTCCCTGTATTGTTCTGTACCGCATACGTGGCCGGCGGGTGATTATCAGCACCATCTGGCACGGAGCGCAACGGAAAGAGTTATGAAGCCGTCGCAGGTCCGCGCGGCGAAGCAGAGCAACAACTAGCCCAAGTACAATCCCGCAAATCCCTTTCTGCGGACGCGACTAAAAAGAGTCCCTCGCAGTGAGAAAATAATCCGATACCCCAATGCCCTTCGACTTTGATTCCGAAACACGCCGCCGGCTTGGCTACCGGCTGATCGATCGCATTGACGAATATTTTTCTGGCCTGGCCCAGCGGCCCGTTCAGCTTCCTGAAGAGCTGCGCACGTTTGCCGATCTGGGCGAACCGCTGCCGGAGCTCGGCGCGGATGCCGCCACGGTACTTGAGAGTTTATGTTCCGATATGGTGATCGAGGGATTCCACGTCCCCAGCGCCAACTATTTTGGCCTGATGAATCCCACGCCCACCTATATGGCGGTGCTGGCTGAAGCGCTGGTGGCGGCGCTGAATCCGCAATTGGCCAGCCTGGCGCGCTCACAGCTTGCCGCGCGCATCGAGCGCGAAACCGTACGCTGGATCGGCGAGCGCGTTGGCTGGGACAGGCCATTCGACGGCACCTTCACCAGCGGCGGCAATGAAGCCAACTTCAGCGCGCTGGCCATGGCGTTGGCCATGCGTTTTCCCCAGTCGGTTGAGGACGGACTCTCTGCGGTACAGGCGCGACCGGTGCTCTACACATCAGACGAGGCCCACCACTCACTGGACAAGTCCGCCGGTCTGCTCGGCCTGGGACGCAAGGCGCTGCGGCGCATTCCGGTAAACAGCGCCGCGCAGGTGGACACAGCGCAACTGGAAGCCAGGATCACGGACGACAAAGCCGCGGGCTTTGCGCCTTTCTGCGTTGTAGCGACGGCGGGAACAACAAATTCAGGAGCGATCGACGATCTGCTCAAGGTGGCCGAAATTTGCAAACGCCACGAGCTCTGGTTGCATGTGGATGGCGCTTATGGCGCAGCGGCCATCTTTTCTGATCAGCATCGCGATCTGGTGCGCGGAATTGAACTCGCCGATTCGGTAACCATCGATCCTCACAAATGGCTGGCCATGCCTTTTGCCGCCGGGGTGGTGCTCACATCACATCCAGAGGCGCTGCAACAGGCATTTGCCACCAGCACGCCGTATATGCCCAAAAAGTCGGCGACCGGCGCCGCGCCTGTGCTGGATAATTTTCAGGTCAGCACGCAGTGGTCGCGGCGGATGAATTCGCTCAAGCTGTGGCTGACCCTTCAGGTACACGGACGCCAGGCCTATGAAGAGTTGATCGACCGACAATTGAAGCTGGCCGCGTTCTTTGCCAACTGGGTGCGCAGCTCAGAGTTGTTTGAGCTGGCAGCACCGCAGGTCCTTCCCATCGTCAACTTTCGCGTAAAGCGCGCTGGGATCACCGAAGCTCGTATAGCCGAAGATGAGCGCCGCGCCGCGCATGAGGCGATTGTCCATGAGGTCACGCGCGACGGCCGGCGCTGGATTTCAACCACGCTGGTCGGCGGCCATTCGGTGATCCGCATGATGGTGATCAGCTATCTTACCGGGCATCGCCACCTGGAGGAGCTGATGATCGCCGTAACCGAAGCCGCGAAGAAGCATGCCGCAAGATTCAAGAGCCAGGCCGGCAATCCCTGAGCTTACGGCTCAATCACTGGCTGCGCATCATCCTGGACGAATAGGCAGATGCCATCCCAGTTTTGAGATGTTGCGGCCAGTTCGACTTTTTGCCCGCGCTGCGGTTCCACTTCTTCTCGGCGGACAGGACGGCCGCGATGGTCAGGCATGGTTTGTTCAATGAAGGCGTTCAGCTTTTGGGGGTCCACCTTTACCTGAAGCACCACGGCTTCATTCGACTCCAGATTGACCACCAGCAATTTCAGGTCCTTGCCCTTTTTCGAAGAGACTTCCTGCGCGTAGATGTACGTGCGCTCGCCGGTGTGGCGGTCCCAGCTCTGTACCATCGGCTGCCAGCCTGAGTCCATGGCGGCGCGAACGACTTCATCGAACCGCGTGTCGGATGCCGCATTCACAAAAGGTTGGTTCTCAAAGATTGCGCCTTTTAGACTTTTCACGCCCGCAATATGCCAGAACTTGACGGTGAATCCGGCCAGCCCCATCACCCAGCGATGCTGGCGATGGACGTGATAATTCGCCTCAATGTGATGGACGATCTTGCCAAAGTCATCTCCGGCGAAGGCATTCTGCGTCGGCGCAACCAGCGCCGCGACAAGCAGCGCAAACATGAACCGCTTGCTATTCCTGATCATGGCCGCTCTCCTTCTTTTGCTTCGGCTTGTCAGAATGTTTTTCAACCGGAGCAAGATGGCCTGCCAGAGATGCCACCTTGTCCATGGGGACCTCGCCCACCAGATTTACCACTGTGAGTTCCCGGGCTTCAGCCACCAGGACCACGACGCCGCCAACGTGGTCACCATTCTTCAGCACGTAAATCTCGTTGTATTCGTTGCGGCGCTTCTCCACGCTCTGTACGATTTTGCTCCAGCGCGGCGAGGTGAGCTGCGAACGAATGCCATCGACGTCCGCTTTGCTGTACTGGCTGCCTTCGTCAAATTCAAAGCTCTTGATGTAGATGCCTTTGAGATTTTTGATGATGGATTGGAGTTGTGCAACGTCCTTATCGTTGGCATCGACCTTCTCGATCAGGTTTACGGCAAACTGCAACAGCGATCCATCGAGCGTGACATCCGTGACCCGCGCGGCCTTGTCGCTGAGCTTGTCCAGGTTCGAAAGCTGCAATTTGGCGTCCTGTCCATAGCCGCGCAGGGCGGCTAAGCACAGCACCAGCGACGCCAGAATGCGTGTGAGAGTTCGGGTTCCGTGATTCATAAGCGTTGTCTCCTGATCTTTTCAGCCGGTTCAGCCTGCAATTGAGCGTGCTGCAACACATGGTTCAGCTTGGCGCGGGCGATCTCCAGGGCCATGATTGCCTGGTCGCGCGCGCGCTCCGCTTCCTGCTGGAGCTGCTGCTGTTTCGCCCGGGCAATCCGCATTTCTTCAGCATGGCGATATTCGGAGTATTGATAGCCGCCGATGCCGCACACCAACAATAGCAATGCCACCAAGGCCATGGTCCATGCCGGACGCAGCGTCCACCACGCCAGAAATTTCCCGTTGGGCTTCTTTGTTGCCGGCTGCGCTGCGTCTTCGGCTTTGGCTTGATTCACCCGCGCCATCACTCTTTGGGTAAAACCTTCGCCCGGATCTTTGCGCTTCAGCGCTTCACGAAGATCGTCTTCAGAAAAATGCATATCGTACCTCTCGAATCTTGCGCGTCAGGCCCTTACGCAGGTCAGCCAGTGAGCGGTGCAGCGTGCTCTTCACGGTGTTCACCGGCATCTCCAGGACTTCCGCAATCTCGGCCGGGCCCAATCCCTCTTGAAACCTCATGATCACCACCAGGCGTTGCTTTTCCGGCAGCGTCGCCAGACTTTGCTTCAATCGCTCCAGCAGCATGGGATCGGCGGAGGGCGAAGCTGCAACTGGCTCCGGCGCTTCTTCCAGCGCCATCTCGCGGCGGCGATGCCTCTTGCGGCCATGGTCGATGCAGCGGTTGGCCGTGACACGCCGCAACCAGTACGTAAGGTGCGCCGGAGACTGTATCCGGTCCATGCTTTGAAACAGCTCCAGAAAAACTTCCTGCGCCAGGTCTTCCGCCAGAGAGCGGTCCTGGAGAAAATGATAGGCAATGCTGAAGACCATGCCCTGGTGCTCGCGCACGAGCTCGGCAAAGGCCTGCGCGTCGCCCCTAACCGACCGGGTCAGCGCCAGCTTGAGCCTATCGTCTTCAAAAGCCGCCGTTTGCTCCAAGTGCCCTCTCTTGAACAGTTATACGTACCAGAGGCATTTTCGGGTGCAAGTTTCTTGCTAAGCTAGAAAATTCAGCAGGGGGTGAGCGATGGCAGATGCCCGGTCCTTTGAGGCGGACTATCTGGATGAGGTGCGACGCAGCTTTCGCGGCTATAAACGGCTGGCAGACGGCGGCCTAGCCCAGCTCAACGACCAGGAGTTTTTCCAGCTTCCCGACTCCGAGTCCAACTGCGCCGCCCAGCTCGTGAAGCACATGGCCGGAAACCTGCGCTCCCGCTGGCTAGACTTTTTGACTACTGACGGCGAGAAGCCGGACCGCAATCGCGACCAGGAATTTGTGCTGGCAGATGCCGACACGCGCCCGGACCTGATGCGCCGCTGGGAAGCGAGCTTTAAGATCGTTTTCGATACTGTCGCGTCACTCAAGCCAGAGGATTTTGTGAAGACCGTGACCATCCGCGGCGAGCCGCATACCATACTCCAGGCGATCAACCGCAGCCTGATGCACACGGCCTATCATGTAGGCCAGATTCTTTACCTGGGCAAGCACCTGCGCGGAGCGGCGTGGACGGTGTTGAGCATCCCTAAGGGCAAATCAGCGGAGTTCAACGCGATGAAGCCGGAAGATCGCAAAGTGAAGCTGCCGAATAGACCGTAAGCTTGGTTTGCCGCCTGGAGTGGCTGATTTTTCTGGTTTTTAGGCCACTTTCCATCCTCCGATTTGCAGCTGGACACGCTCGATTTCTCTATTCACATATCGGCTGTGACTTCTATCACATCCCTTTCTCTGTCCGGACACTAAGTTAAAGCTTACGAAATTTTGGGATTAGAAGGAGAGCAGCATGGCGGTGGCGCACAGAACTCCAGATATGGGCCGGGTTGGACAGGATTTTTCAAGAAATCCAATGCTGGTGTACTGGGAGATGACCCAGGCCTGCGGCCTGGCGTGCAAGCACTGCCGCGCTGAAGCCATGCCAGGAGCGCATCCGCTCGAACTGACAACCGAGGAAAGCAAGGCTTTCATCCGCCAGCTTCTCGATTTTGGCGATCCCCTGCCGCACCTGATTCTCACCGGCGGAGACCCCTTGCGGCGCAAGGACATCTATGAGCTGATCGATTACGCGCGCGGCCTTGGTCTGGGGGTTTCCATCACGCCCAGCGCCACCCCGGAGCTGACCAACGAAGCCATCACCAGGCTGAACCGGCATGGCATCCAGGCCCTGGGACTAAGCCTTGACGGATCGACCGCCGCCAGGCATGACGCGATCCGTAACGTTCCAGGAACATTCGAGCACACCATGGAAGCCGCGCGGCACGCAGGACGGCTCGGCCTTCCCATCCAGGTGAACACGCTGGTTTCAGAGGAAACCGTCGACGATCTTCCGGCCATTTACGAGCTGCTCAGGACCAGCTTCCCCGTCATGCGCTGGAGCCTGTTCTTCCTGATCTCCGTGGGCCGCGGCAAGGCCCTGAATCCCGTCTCGCCGGAAGAAGGCGAGCGCATCATGAACTGGGTGCTTGATCTTGTGCCGAGCGCTCCCTTCGCGGTCAAGACCACTGAAGCGCCTTCCTACCGCCGTCTGGCTTTTAACAGAATGCGCGCCGCCAGCATGCCCGCGGCCCAGATCAAGAGCAGCTCGGTGTACAGGGGATTCCAGATTCGCGATGGGCACGGCATCGTTTTTGTTTCCCATCTGGGCGATATATACCCTTCCGGTTTCCTGCCGTTGCGCTGTGGCAGCGTGCGCACCGGCTCTTTGGCCGACGTCTATCGCAACTCTGAGATATTTCGCGGGCTCCACACTCCACACGAGTTTCACGGAAAATGCGGAATCTGCGAATACAGCCACATCTGCGGAGGGTCACGCGCCCGCGCCTTCGCTTACACAGGCGATGCGCTGGGCTCAGATCCGTTTTGCCCTTATGAGCCCGCGGCACGAGCACATAGCTAAGCCGCATTCTGAAAAGTGAAATGGCTGCTGGCTCTCGGTTTGTCCTGGATCACGGAAATCGATCATAAAGCGCACAGATGGAGCTCTCGAATCAGCCGTAGTTGGTTGTCAGTCAGTCCTGTGGCTGGCGGCTCGGGGCCAGCGGTCCCATTAGATTTTCGGTGATCTTCGCGTCTTCCTTCACGATCTCGATCAACGGCTTGCGCAGCGGTTCCAGCGTTCCGTCGGGGAAATAGACCGCGCCTCCGCCTGCCGGGAGACCAACGGCCCGCGCGTCGGCTTGGGAAAGGTTCACCAGGGCGCGCAGGTCAAACCAGTCATTGCCTTCGTCGTGCGCCCCCACATAGAACGGAGCGAAACGGAACATATCAAGCTGTTTCGGCTGGGCGGCATTGCTCAGGCATCCCAATCCAAACTGGACCGCGCCGGCGGAAACACCCATCAGGACCGCGCCATCAAATCTTTTTCGCGGAATCAGTTCCTTGAGCCCATTCTGCTCGAAGACCTGCCATCCCCGCTCCACGTCGCCTCCGGAAAGGACGATCACGTCAGCTTTTTCCATGTACGAAATGTCTTCGCGGGCAGGCTCGGACGGCACCAGATGGCAGTCGGATATCCCCATGGACTCCATTGCGGCCACAAACAGATTGTAAAACTCAGCCAGATCGCCGTTGGAGGCCCCGATGTATGCCGCTTTGGGATTCGCGGAGTCGAGGTCCGCGCGGATTCTCTCCGCCAGTGAATCCCCATCGCTCTTCCAGAAGAACAGTTGGCTATCGGCTAACAGGTAGAGTGGTTTGATCATGAAGTTCCCAGGGATTCTGTTTTAAGCTCAAACAAAAATGCCGGCCCTTGACTAGACCGCCAAAAACGAGATTATATCTAAGCCGCAATTTACGCGCGGACCTCATATTGCCTAGTGACGCTAAACTCGTCCGCGGACTCTCGCTTACAGATTCCATCCTGTTGCTGGCCGGCGGCATTATCGGCTCGGGCATCTTCCTCACCGCCAAAGACGTTGCCATCAATACGCGGCATCCCTGGCTTTTTCTCACCGTCTGGGTGGTGGGCATGGGCATGGCGCTGCTGGCATGCTTCGCCTTTGCAGAACTGGGCGGCATGTTTCCCCATGCAGGAGGCCAGTACGTCTACATGCGCGAGGCCTATGGCGACACAGCCGGCTTTCTTTACGGTTGGATGTATTTCACCGTAAGCGCCACGGGAACGGTGGCGGCGCTGGGCGTAGGATTCGCAACCTACCTGGGCCAGACTTTTCCGGCGCTGCACGCGGAGCAGGTCGTCCTTCCACTGCGATTCATCGATATCACGCGCGGGCACCTGATCGCGCTGGCGGCCATCGCGCTGCAAACGCTGATCAATGTTTTTGGCGTGAAGAAGGGCGCGGTGCTGCAAAACATCGCGACGTGGGCCAAGTTCGGAGCGATCGGCACTTTTGTGGTCGGCGGACTATTGCTGGGACGCGGATCATGGGACCATTTCCACCATTCCCTGGTACCGTCCGGCAATGAGCACGTCTCGATTGTCACAGGCGTGGGGATCGCCTTGATCGCGGTTTTCTGGGCCTACGATGGCTGGGTTTACATCACGTTTGTCGGCGGCGAGGTAAAAGACCCACAGCGCAACGTGCCGCGGGCGTTGATCTGGGGCCTGCTGCTGGTTGGCGTGGTCTATATCTCCATCAATGCCGTGTATG
The DNA here is from genome assembly GCA_035703825.1 of Candidatus Angelobacter sp. GTDB lineage: Bacteria > Acidobacteriota > Terriglobia > Terriglobales > Acidobacteriaceae > Angelobacter. The sequence continues at coordinate 3,600 of DASSXL010000175.1, read as the reverse complement.
TCTATGCCCTGCCCATGAATGAGATTGCCGCGCAGGATGCCGTGGCGCAAACTGCGGCGGTCTCAATGTTTTCCGCCAGGGTTGCGCCGTGGCTTTCCATGATGGTGGCGCTTTCCTGCTTCGGAGCGATGGCGCCGTGCCTGATGAGCGGCGCGCGCGTCTATTACGCCATGGCGGAAGATGGCATTTTCTTTCATGCGCTGGCCAGGGTGCATCCGCGCTGGCACACGCCGGTGATGAGCCTGGTGCTGCAAGGAATCTGGGCCGGTGTGCTCACGCTGAGCGGCAAGTACGACGAGCTTTTTACCTACGTAATGTTCATGATGGTCCTAAGCTACGTTTTGACCGTGGTGGGGCTGTTCGTGCTTCGAAGAAAGAAGCCGGACGTGCCGCGACCATACCGCTGCACCGGATATCCTTGGCTGCCGGCGATTTACGTGGTGCTGGGCAGCTTGTGGGCGCTTAACGCCGCGATGGAAAAAAGAAAAGAAACGCTGGTAGGGACGGCGATCGTGCTGCTGGGAGTACCCTTTTATCTTTACTGGAAGAAGCAGAGGAAAGCTGAGGCGGCGCGAAAAAACCCTGGAAGCGTATAGCTCAGGCCATTACCAGACGGGAGGCACAGAGAGCAATCATGCCTTTCTGGGGTCTTTGAATGAAATCCAGCCTTCAAACATGCTTGGGCCGGAATAATCCAGGGCGAGCGTGGTGAGGGTGCGATAGTAAGTCTGCCAATCGAGCTGGTTGGCGTTGAAGGCTGTCTGGGGCCGGCCTTGCTGCACATTCCTAATCTGACTTTCCACGAAGCCGCGAAAATCCTCAGTCTGGGTCCGCAACGAATCGCGCAATTCGGTGAGCAACCTGCCTTCATAGTCCTGAAATTGCAAGGCGGCGGGCAGATTGATCTTATTGAATTCCGCTTTGTAAGCGCGCCATCGCCGGTTTAACGATTGCATGACCCATGTACGGCCGGAGTTATAGATCAGCTCGCCTCCGATCTCCGCGCCTTTAAAGCTGGAGATCTTGCTGCGGATCAGAACCAAAACCGTGAGTCCAACAATGGCGCCGCGAAGGACGGCGTTAGGCTGTTTCAGCCCTAGCACTGAATCGATCAGCGTGGCGCCCTTGCCATCGGTAAAGACGAAAGCGATGGCGGCGGTAAGTCCACAAGCCAGGCTGAGCGCCACCGCAGCCGGCACTTTGAAAATCATCAGAGGGACGCGCTTCAGCCGGTCCTGCACGGCGATATGGCAATCATAGAGCACCGTGACCACGGCCAGAATTAATGCCAGCACAGCGCCGATAGTGAATTGAAGATCGATGACGTGCACGTTGAGCTTACGAAAGAGAACGCTTCAGACTACTCCACGACAATTCCACCAGGGTATCAGCCGACCGCGCTACCTCTTCAGACGTAAGATGGGACAGATCGTCACTCATTGGGCCGGTAACGATTACAACACCTTTCTTTTTGAATATGTCCAACTGGCGGACGAGTTCTTCCGGGCTTTCAGAAGATCGCAGCGTAAGTTCATTCAAAGGAATCGGCCCTGAAGATTGCAGAACATCCATCCAAGTCGCCATAAAATAACTGCCTTCTTGCCGCCAAACCTGCGGCATCACGTCAATTCCTATTATAGTTATGAGAAATCAGCCAAGCAATGCGTTAAATGTGGCGTATGAGATGAAGGGCTTATGAATTTTCAAAACTTCGATCTGGAATATTTTCAATCGCAATTTGAGCGCACGGTGGAAATCAACCTGGCGGATAGCTCCGTGAAATGCGCCAACGTGAGCGACCTGCTGGCCGGTGAAGATGCGCGCACGCTGCTGGAACTGCCGCTTTATTATCCCGAAGTCAACGGCACAACCGTGCTGCGCGAGCGCATTGCCGCGCTGTATCCCAACGCAGCGGCGGTTAACGTGCTGGTGACGGTGGGAGCGGCGCAGGCCAACTGGATGGTGTGCAGCACGCTGCTGGAAGCAGGAGACGAAGTGATTGTCGTCTCGCCGGGCTACCGGCAGGTGTGGGGACTGGCGAAAAACGCCGGCTGCCGCGTGAAGGAAGCGCAGCTTCGCCCGGAAAACAACTGGCGGCTGGACGTGGATGAACTGGAGCGGCTGGCCACGGCGAAAACCAAACTCGTTTCGATCGTGAATCCGAACAATCCGACCGGCAGTATTCTTTCGCCTGAAGAAATGGCGCGGATCGTGAGCATCTGCCGGAAAACCGGAGCGTGGCTGCACGCAGACGAGGTCTATCGCGGCACGGAGCTTGCCGGTGACGAGACGCCCAGTTTCTGGGGCATGTATGAGCGGGCGATCTGCGTCAACAGCATGTCCAAGGCGTACGGCCTGGCGGGATTGCGAATCGGCTGGGCGTTGGCTTCATCGGAGATGGTTGAAGAACTGTGGCGGCGGCACGAATATGCGGTGATCGCCGCCTCAGGGCCGAGCATGAAGCTGGCGGAGATCGCGCTGCAGCCAGCCAAGCGAAGGATGCTGCTGGAGCGGCAGAAAAAACTTTCCCGTGAAGGCCACGCGGTTCTGGAAACCTGGGTGCGTGAGCAGGAAGGCAGGTTCAGCGTGAGCCGGGCGGTTGCGACTTCGATTGCTTTCGTCGGCTACAACTTTGATATGCCTTCCGCGGAGTTGGCCGACCACATTCGCAGGAAAGCTTCTGTGCTGGTGGCGCCGGGCGGATATCTGGGAACGGAAAATCATCTTCGCATCACCGTTGGATACGAACCGGAGAAGGTAAGGACGGCGCTGGAAAGGATTGGCACGGTGGCGGCCGAGCTGGCGCGGACCAATGTCGCGGCAATGCGGGGATAATCCAGAAAAACATTTACCGCGGATTTTCGCGGATACGGATTTTCGGAAAGAGAGTTCATGTCGACTAATTCAGTCATCACAGAGCGAGACGGCAAGGTGCTGACCGTCACCATCAATCGCCCGAAAGTGCGCAATGCCGTGGATTCAGCCACAGCTGCGGCGCTGGCAGAGGCATTCAAGGAATTTGAAGCCGACAATGCGCTGTGCGCGGCGGTGCTGATCGGGGCTGGAGGAACATTCTGCGCCGGAGCGGACCTGCGTGAAGTGGCCGAGGGACGCTGGACGGCCATAGACGAAAACGGCACCGGCCCGATGGGGCCAACGTGGTTGCAGTTGAGCAAGCCGGTGATCGCCGCCGTGGAAGGCCACGCCGTTGCCGGAGGGCTGGAGCTGGCGCTGTGGTGCGATCAGCGCGTTGCCGCGCGGAACGCGGTCTTTGGCGTGTTCAACCGGCGCTTTGGTGTTCCACTGATCGACCTGGGAACGGTACGCCTGCCTCGCATGATCGGCCACGGCCGCGCGCTTGACCTGGTCCTTACCGGACGCGCCGTTTGCGGTGAAGAAGCTTTGCAGATGGGGCTGGTCAACAGATTAGTTGATCCGGGCAAGGCGCTTGCAGTCGCGCTGGAGCTGGCGCGTGCGCTGGCGGAATTTCCGCAGCAAGGATTGCGGGCTGACAGAATGTCGGTTTATGAGCAGTGGTCGCTGCCGTGGGATGAGGCGCGGCGCAACGAATTGAAACACGGCTTGCGGGTGCTGGCCTCC
>DASSXL010000168.1:0-20909 GCA_035703825.1 Candidatus Angelobacter sp. | reverse complement strand
ATCGCTCACGTAGATTCGCCACAGCAGCCGCGGGGAAAGTTGCGGTCCGGTTGTCTCCACAAAATAGCCGTATGGCCGTCCCTGGTCCTTGCACATCTGGATCAGCTTTTTCTTCAGGTCGTCGGCGGAGATGCTGTGCTCGGCCTTGAAGATCAGATTTGAAATCTGCGGGCGCGGCGCTCCCGCCAGCGCCGTCCTGCCGTGCCCGTTGGAATGCGGGAAATCGCGGATCGGCTGGCGTCCCAGCAGGTAGTTCGTCAGCATACCTTTATCGATCACGGTCACCTTCTGCGCTTCCACGCCTTCATCGTCCACATCGTAGGCGCCGGCCAGCGATTGGTGCTCGAACTCCTTGTCCTTCGGATCGTCCACCACCGTAAACGTCTCCGGCAACACGCGGCTCTTGAAGTACGAGGCAAATTCTCCGTTCGTGCGCGCAGGGTTCCCCAGGTCAGGACGGATGCCGAGGATGTTGGGCACGATCAGCCGCTCAAACAAAGCGGTCGTGGCGTCCGCTGAAAACAGCACGGGCCCGCGATAATCGTCTTCCACCAGCGGCGCTTTCTTGAGCGCCGTAAACGTAGCAATCAACTGCTTTGCTTCCTGATTGATCTCGTCCTGCTTGGGCAGTTCATCGGCCTTGGTCACCACCCAGCCGTGGCTGCGCTCCAGATGCATTCCGTCATCCGCCTGGTCGGAGCCGGAAAACAGAAGCGTGTAAATCGTCCTGCCGTTCCGCGAGACCGTTCCTTCGGTGTTTACGAAGTAACGGTTCAACACGCGGAAGTTCAGCATGGCGCCGCTCGTTTCCAGGCCCGGGTCGCCGCGGAACATGTCTGAAGTGGTGCGCAGTGTCTGCTTCCACTTGCTCATGTCCACATCCAGCTTGGCCAGGTCATGGACAGACTGTGCCGGCTTTTCCTCGGAGAAATCCGCCAGGTCGCTTTCTGTTTCCACGCTCTTGAGCGCGGCCTGCTTTTCCGTAAAGCCGCTCAGCGCGGATTTATATGCCTTGTCGGTGGCCAGCCATAGCTGCCGCCGCAGCGCCATCTCGTCGTTGTCCATGGGCATCACTTCCACCGCGCCCATCCCTTCGCCGAAATAACTGTCCTGCTTGTAGTCGCCGATCCGCACCACCACGCGCACCAGCCGGCCGGTGTTGACCTGGTCCGTTCGCAACGCGCCCAGCGTGGCGTCCGCGGTATTGTCCTGGATCTCCGTGACCTGATAATCGATGTAGTATGGTCTCTGCAACTGGCCCAGTTGCAGTTTTTCCTGCGACCGCTTCAGCTCGGCCAACATGGCCTTGAGCACGGGGTCGCCATGATCATTCGTTGATACTGAAGGAGCCGATGGCGCGTCGCTATCCGCGGCCAGCGCGGCCACTGAAAAAGCCAACAACAGCAGAGCGGCAGGGATCAGTCGACGCATTAGTGCACCTCCGGCTTCGCAGCGGTCTGTTGGTTGGCGACTTCAGCCTTCTCTACACCTGGCGGCGGCAGCAGCGGCGGTCGCTCGTGTCCCTGCGACACCTTCTGCACTTCGATCTCTGAAAACAGCATGGCCGGCGCGGCCGCGGCCACCGGCACCGATCCCGACTCCGCTCCGCACTCGCCGTTGAACACGTCCATTTTCTGGCCCGTGAGCACAATCCGGTTCAGGGCGTTCAGCGGCGTCCCAATAATATCAACGCCGCGCACCAGTTCATCCGGACGCCCATCGGGATAGACCTTCCACACCATGAGAGGCATCACCTGAAATGCCTGCGGCATGTTGCGCATCGTCAGCGTAAACCCGCCTGCGATGTCTTCAAAATACAGCCCAAAAGGCTTCTTCTGTTTCTTGATTTCGTTGATCAGCTCCTGGCGCAGTTGAGAATCCGCCACCGTCTTGTTCGATCGGACGATCAGGTTCCCTTGCCGGCCCACCGGCATCAACCCGGCCTGTCCGCGGCCGTGCCCGTTCGACTGGAGGAAGCCCTTTACCGGCATGCGCGACATCAAAAACTGTTTCAGTATGCCGTTCGAAATCAGCTCCACCTTGCGGCTCTTCTCGCCTTCTTCGTCATAGCTGTAATTGCCGCTCAGCTCCACGCCTTCCAGCGACTTCAATGTAGGATCATCTTCCACGCTCAAAAATTTCGGCAGCACCGCCTGCCCAATCATCTTGGTAAACGTCTGGCCTTCGTTCTCTCCGCGCTGGCGCTGGCCTTCCAGCCTGTGGCCAACCACTTCATGAAAAAACACTGCTGCCGCTCGTCCTGAAAGCAGCGCCGGCCCGTTGAACGGTTCCACCACCGGGGCCTTCTTCAGCTTCTGCAGGTCCTGCGCGATCTTTTCAATCTTCCCTGCCACCGTCTGCTCTGGCGCCAGCTTGTCAAACGTGGAAGCGTCAAATGTCTCCGACCGCGCCAGCTCCATGCCGTCCACTGAGCGGGTGCTGCCCAGCGCCAGCACGCGGATCAGCGGTCGCGAATCCACCAGCCGCGAACCTTCGCTGGAGACGAAATACCGTGTTGCATCCTGCACCAGCAGCACCACCGTGCTGTTCTCAATGTCAGGATATTTCTTGAAAATCGCGGAAAGCCGCCTGACCCGGTCTTCCCAGTCGTGCTGGTCAAACTTGGGCGGGGCGATTTCCTGCCCTATGTAAACCTGTGGCTTTTCTGAAGAAAAATCCGGCGACGAATCTTCCTCATCAGCGCGGACCTTGGTATTGGTTTTTACTTCCAGGAACCCTTGCGCCGCCTTCTTGTACATCCTGTCAGTGTTGATCCACAGGACGCGCGCAATCGCATCGGGCTTGTCTTCCAGAGGCAGTGAGGCGGTTGTGACCGCATTGAAGCGGTTCTCGCCGTGCGTGTTGTCCAGGTCGCGGCTGCCCACGCGGACAGAGACGTCCACCGTCCTGTCATGCCGCTTGATGTTGGCTACCAGGGAGCCATTGCTGGCCATAATGACGGAGCTGAATTCCTCGTTTCCGGCGTAGCTGATGAAGTATGGCGCCGGATCGGCCTTGCCCAGCGACGTCATGGCACGCTCCAGTTCATGCTGCAGCGTCTGCAACAAGACCGGATCGTTGGCGCCCGCCGCGGCCGTCTGCGCCTCCAACGCTGGAACAGCTGATAGCGAAAGGAAAAAACAGAGAAATAAAGACTTTACGGATGACATGGCTACAGAGAGTGTACCTCAAGCTTTAGACACCGGAAATGTTACGTTAGACTTTCCTGTTTGCTCGTAGTTGATTCACCTGATTTTCACCGCAAAGGACGCTAAGGGCGCAACGGAAGTGGAATCAGAGGCCATTCACGACGCGTTTAATGCCGTCGCGCAAGTGGAGGCAGTTGAAATTAATGATAATTCCGAGCTTCTTCCCGCTAAGCTTAAGGTAAGAGATAACTTGCGCCTGATGGATGGCGGCGAGCGAGTCCACGGCTTTGACCTCAACAATAACGAGGTCTTCTACGAGCAAATCGAGCCTATATCCCGCATCTAGTTGACTTCTCTGTACACCAACGGCAAAAGCACTTGGGTCAGGACCTTAAGGGCCTCGTTACGCAATTCGCAAGCAAGACATGCCTCATAAGCACTTTCTAACAGCCCTGGACCGAGTGCCGTATGAACACGGTAGGCGGCATCCAGGATGGTCCGGCTTAATTCATTTTCGTCCTTTGCTTCCTTCACACCAACGGTCACTCTTTCATTTCCCCGATCAAACCAGAGTTGTCACGAAACGCAATCCCCGGAATAAGCTTCGTTGTGCACTTTTCCTTTGCGAACTTTGCGCCCTCTGCGGTGAAATCCATCTCACTCCCCGGCGCTCTTTGCCGATGCCGGTTTCCATCTCAATATTGGCTTTCTCGCCGCCGCAGTCTCGTCCAGCCGCTTAACCCGCGTGGTGTGCGGCGCGTTCTTTACAAACTCCGGATCCTCTTCCGCTTCTCTCGCAATTGACTTCATCGCATCCACCAGCAGGTCCAACTCTTCCAGTGATTCGCTCTCTGTGGGCTCAATCATGATGGCCCCATGCACCACCAGCGGAAACGACACAGTATAAGGATGGAAACCGTAATCGATCAGGCGCTTGGCAATATCGCCGGTCTTTACGCCTTTCTGTTCCTGAATGCTGTCGCTGAAAACCACCTCGTGCATCGACGGGCTCTGGTACGGCAAAGTAAAATCGCCTTCCAGCTTTTTGCGGATGTAATTCGCGTTCAGCACGGCGTCTTCCGTCGTCTGCCGCAGTCCGTCAGGACCATTGGCCAGCGTGTAGGCCAGCGCACGTACGTGCATGCCAAAGTTCCCGTAAAACATGCGCACCCGCCCCACTGACTGCGGCCGGTCATAGTCAAACGCCAGAGTTCCGTCCGCGCGCTCCACAATCACCGGCTTGGGCAGGAACGGCTCCAGGATTTTCTTGCAAGCCACCGGCCCCGATCCCGGACCGCCTCCACCATGCGGCGTGGAAAATGTCTTGTGCAGGTTCAGGTGCATCACGTCCACGCCAAAGTCGCCGGGACGCGTCTTGCCCACCAGCGCGTTCATGTTCGCGCCATCCATATATAGAAGACCACCCTTGCTGTGCAGGATCTCGGCAATCTTATGTATCTCCTGCTCAAAAATCCCCAGCGTGTTGGGATTGGTCAGCATCAGCCCGGCGACATCTTCATTCATCTGCGCCGCCAGCGCGCTTACGTCCACCATGCCGCGTGAGTTCGACTTCAGATTTTCCACCGCGTAACCGCAGATGGCCGCCGTGGCCGGGTTGGTGCCGTGCGCCGAATCCGGGATCAGGATCTTCTTGCGCGGGTTGCCGCGCGACTTGAGGCACGCATGCATCAGCAGGATCCCGGTCATTTCGCCGTGAGCGCCCGCCGCGGGCTGCAGCGTAATCGCGTCCATGCCGGTAATGTCCAGCAGGCAGTCGGAAAGCGTTTTCATCACGCGCATCGCGCCCTGTGAGACTTCCGCCGGCTGGTATGGATGCGCGTTGGCCAGTCCCGGGAACCGCGCCACAACTTCATTCACGCGCGCGTTGTACTTCATGGTGCAGGAGCCCAGCGGATACATGCCCAGGTCAATGGCGTAGTTCCACGTTGAAAGCCGCGTGAAGTGGCGGATGATTTCCATCTCGCTCACCTCCGGCATGTTGCCCAGGTCCGCGCGGGCGGCCGAGCCAAGCGCTTTCTGGTAATCGACCTCGGGCACGTCCAGCGGCGCCAGGCGGTATCCTTTCTTCCCCGGTGAAGACCGCTCAAAGATCAGCCCTTCATTCTGGTTAACGTGGTGTGTCGCTTTCTTGATGTCTTTGTTGCTCATTGGCCCACCGCCTGTGCTGCCGCGTCAATCTGCTCTTTGCTGTTCAGCTCCGTGCAACACCATAGAGAAGCGTTGCCCAGTTCCGGATAATGCCAGCTAAGCGGGAAGCCGCCAATCATCTTCTTTCCCAGCAGGCGCTTATTGATTGTGTGCGGATCGTCCTTTGTCTGCACCACAAACTCGTTGAAGCGCGGCGATCCGCCAAAAAGAATCTTGCCCTTCTTCGCGAACTCGCCCGATGCATAGGTTGCTTTCGCCAGGTTCTGGGCAGCCAGTTCTTTGAGCCCTTCGCGGCCATAAATCGTCAGGTAAATCGTGGCCATGGTGGCAATCAGCGCCTGATTGGTGCAGATATTCGACGTCGCCTTCTCGCGGCGGATATGCTGCTCTCGCGTCGAGAGCGTCAGCACAAACCCGCGTTTACCGTCTTTATCTTTGGTCTCGCCCACCAGCCGCCCGGGTATTTGGCGAACAAATTTTTCCTTGGTCGCCATCACGCCCGCGTATGGACCGCCGTAGCCCAGCGGCACGCCGAACGATTGAGTCTCCATTGAGACGATATCGGCTTCCACCGGCGGCTTCACGATTCCCAGCGACAGCGCCTCCGCAATTGACACGATCAGAAGCGCGCCTTTCTTGTGGACCAGATCAGCCACCGCGGCAACGTCTTCAATGGTGCCAAAGAAATTCGGCGATTGGATCAGCACGCACGCCGTGTCCGGCGTGATCTTCTTTTCCAGGTCAGCCATGTCCACGCGGCCGTTTTCCAGATAGCCGCATTCGCTGATCGGCAGCCCCTGATGCTGCGTGTATGTGTGCATCACCTCGCGGTATTCCGGATGCACGCTGCGCGCCACCACTGCGGCCTTCCTGCCGGTAATGCGCACCGCCATCAACATGGCCTCGGCCGCGCCCGTCGAGCCGTCATACATTGAGGCGTTCGCCACTTCCATTCCGGTAAGTTCGCAGACCATCGTCTGGAACTCGAAGATCGCCTGCAGCGTTCCCTGCGCGATCTCCGCCTGGTAGGGCGTGTATGAGGTCAGGAATTCGCCGCGCGAAACCATGGCGTCAATCACCACCGGACGGTAATGGTGATAGGCGCCCGCGCCCAGAAACATTGCGTAGCCGGCAGCGGTATTATCTGCTCGGGCGCGGAAATAGTCGATGATTTCAGATTCCGCCATCTGCCGCGGCACTTTCAGGTCGCGGTTCAGCCGGTATTCCGCCGGAATTGGCGCGAACAAATCATCAATGGACTTGCATCCGATCTCGCGCATCATCTGCGCACGATCAGCCGGAGATTTGGGTAAGTAGCGCATGGTTTTTTCTGAAATCCCGAGCCTGCGGTTTTTGCAGGCGAGGGAGCCCTACAATTTTCTATACCTTTCAGGCTCACACTAAGATTTTTCTGAACTCGCCATCGTGCCCCAAAGCTCTTCGTGGCAATAGGGTTCCCTCGCTACGCTCGGGATGTTAGAAGCTATTTCTCTTCCGCAACGTACTTCTCGTAATCGTCCGCCGACATCAGCGCATCTGCCTGGCTTGGGTTGGAGAGTTCCAGTTTGATCATCCAGGCTGCATGCGCATCCTGGTTCACCGCTTCTGGCCCCTGGTTCAGGCTCTCATTGATCGCGACAACCTTGCCGGAGGCCGGCGCATAAAGCTCCGACACGGCTTTGACTGACTCCACCGTGCCAAAGCTCTTGCCTGCTTCCACCTGAGCGCCCACCTTGGGCAGTTCGACGAATACGATATCGCCCAACGATTCCTGCGCGTGATCGGTAATACCGACCGTGGCCGAGTTGCCTTTCACCTGGATCCACTCGTGCTCTTTGGTGTACTTGTAATCCTTCGGATATGCCATCGATTAATCCTGTTCTGGGTATTGAGATTTTTGGGGTAATGATTTCCGCAGTTATGCTTTCTTCGGCCGCTTGTAAAACGGTGTTGGCACAACCTTGCACTTGACCTTTTGGCCGCGAATCTCGACAAACACTTCCTGCCCGATTTCCGAATGCTGTGGCGGCACATAAGCCAGCGCAATATTCTTTTTCAGGAAAGGCGCGGGCGACCCGCTGGTAACATAGCCGATTTCAGCTCCCGCCTCATCGAAAACCTTATAACCATCGCGCGGAATTCCCCGGTCCACCGCTTCCAGTCCCACCAGGATTCGCGTCAGCCCAGCCGCCCTGGCTTTTTCCAGCGCCGCCTTGCCAACGAAATCCGGCTTCTCCATCTTGCAGTAGCGGTCCAGCGCTGCCTCCCATACATTGATGGTGTCTGAAATCTCGTGGCCATAAAGCGCCATCTTGCCTTCCAGCCGCAGCGTGTTGCGCGCCCCCAGCCCGCACGGGACCAGGCCGAACTCCCTGCCCGCCTCCGTCACTTCGTTCCAAACCCGCTCGCTGGTCGGGACATCGGACGGAACATATATCTCAAATCCGTCTTCCGCCGTGTAACCCGTCCTGGCGATCAGCGTGTTGGGCAGATTGCAGACCGTTCCGTGCTTGAACCAGTAATTCTTGATCTGTGAGAGATCGACGTTCGTCAGTTTTTGCAGGGTAGCTTCCGCCTTGGGCCCCTGGATGGCGATCTGCGTGTAGTAATCTCCCACGTCGTCGGCATGGCAGCGGAACTTGCTTACGTTCTTGCGCACCCAGGTGTGGTCTTTCTCGCGCGTTCCCGCGTTGATCACCAGCAGGTAATCGTTCGGCCCCATTTTGTGCACGATCACATCATCCACGAACGTCCCTTCGGGATAGAGCAGGGCTGAATAGTGCGCCTGGCCTTCCTGGAGCCGGGAAGCGTCATTCATACTGACCCACTGCACTGCGTCCAGCGCCTGTGGCCCGCGGATCAGGATGTCGCCCATGTGCGAGACGTCAAACATGCCTACGCCGGTGCGCACCGCCAGATGCTCTTTCACCAGTCCGCCGCTTGAGGGATATTCAACCGGCATGTCCCATCCGCCAAAATCCACCATCTTGGCGCCAAGCTTCCGATGCATCGCGTTGAGCGCAGTCTTCCTGAGCGTTTGGCCTTCTGCGGTAGAGGACAAAATATTTTCCCTTTCAACCCTTGATACAGGTGACAGAGTCCGCCGGGGAGACGGGGCGAACCTTCAAGGTTAACATCCGATCTTTTGCAGGGTCAATAAAGCCACCTGGTGGTTGTCATACCACAATAGAAATGTCCCTTTTTTGTTGATGTTGACCCGACAATTGCCTCACCCCACGGGCGCGGAAATGTGTTCATGCACAATCCTTATGCCGCCATCTTCATTGCGGTGGAAAACGTGCGTCACACGCGCGTTCTGCAAATGCTCTTCGCTTTCCTTACTACCGGAGGCGGAAAGCTTGGCGATCTGTTCGGCGTGAAGATGGAGAAGATAAGCGGCAATGGCGCAGTCGCGTCCCAGAAGCTCAACATCGATTCTTCCCACGTCGATGGTCATTCTTGCTGAACTGGCCAAGTACTCGCGCTGTCGCCGCAAAACTACCAGTCGCGCCGGCTCGGGCCGCGTGGAGCCGGTGCCAAAAACCACCGCACTGTCGGAGTAGAAACGTTGCCACTCGTGTGTCTTCTTATGGGCAAAAAGCTCCCAAAATCGGCGCACGGCGGCCTCAATCTCAGCCTGGCTGAGACAAAGAGATGAATTGTCTGGGCACATATTGCCAGCAAATGTAACGCACTCATTGCCCGGAGCACAATCACTAAGCTGGAGGTGTCAAAGCTCGTTATCCAGACCTCATCCACCGCAAGGCCATCAACCATCGTCCCCTTGCCTCAAAAACCCAAATCGCGCTACTCTCCCGCTATGGCCAAGGAATTCAAATGTTCGATCTGCGACCTGTCGGAAAGGGCCTGCTCCTGCAACAAATATTGCTGCCTGTGCCAGAGCCTCTACGAGATTCGCCTGTGCGAAGACGGCGCATACTATTGCCGTCCCTGCCGCGAAGCCTGCGACCTGCAAGCCCAGATCGGTGGCAAGAGCGCCAGTTGGTAATCCGCGAGAGCCGGCATCAGCCGTGGGCGACAGGTGACCACGCTGCCATTCCGGTTTCGATGTTCGGTCAAGGATGTTCTAAGATTAAGCCAAGGTGCCAGCCGAACTGAGCAACTCTGAATCCCCGCCGTCGCAAAAACCGCGTCGGTCTGCCGCCCCGATCACCCGACCACCCGATCACCAGATCACCCGATCTCAAATTCCTTCGTATTACACCGCTCTTCTCGCCCGCTACGGCCCGCAGAACTGGTGGCCCGCTCGCTCGCGCTTTGAAGTCATCGTCGGCGCCTATCTCACGCAGAACACCAACTGGAGCAACGTTGAGAAAGCCATGATTAACCTGCGCCGCGGCCGCCGCCTGACCGTCAATGCCATGCGCGAAATGCCGTTGGATGAATTGCAACTTCTGGTCCGCCCCTCCGGCTACTTCCGCCAGAAGGCGCGCAATCTCAAGGCCTTCATCGCGTTCCTTGACCAGCAGTATTCCGGCTCGCTCACGCGCATGTTTGCCGGCCCCACGGAAAAGCTGCGGGCAGAGCTGCTGGACTTGAACGGCGTTGGCCCTGAAACCGCCGACTCCATCCTGCTTTATGCCGGCAACCATCCGGTCTTCGTTGTGGACGCATACACCCGCCGCGTGCTGCTGCGCCACGGCATCATCGATGAGAAAACCGGCTACGAAGAAATCCGCGCAATGATCGAGCACGCCATCAGCAGCTCTGAAGCCGGGTCTCTCGTCGTCCCCAACTTGGGCGCAGACCCTCGTCACCCTGTCTCGCGCATCAGCAGCTCAGCTCGCGGCGCGCTGGCCCGGCACTATAACGAGCTTCATGCGTTGATCGTCAGAGTGGGCAACCATTATTGCCGCACAAAACCCTCCTGCGAAGGTTGCCCCCTGCAGCCATTTTTAAAAGCTCCTGCTGGTGCAACGGCCCAAGGTGCACGCGAATCCTACTAGCAGGCAGTAACACGAAAATGCCTTAATGAAAATCGCTTGGGGGTACAAACATGCTGTTGCTTATCGGTATCGTTCTCTTCGTAATGTGGATTCTGGGGTTCACGGCTTTCCACGTGGCCGGCGGCCTGATCCACCTGCTTCTGGTCTTTGCCGTGATCTCAATCATCTGGCATCTGGTCGCGGGCAGACGCGCCACGGTCTAACATCGCGCATCGCGCTAAGAAAATTGCCTATCTGGCCCGGTAAAATCGGGCCAGTGCTTTTTTAGAACACACGCCACTACCACCATTTCCCCTTGGGACACGCCGCTTCTTCGCGTTTGTCCTTACCCGTGGAAGCTCGGCAAGCAGTAATAGATGAAGCAATCGTCGCCAGCATTCGCATATCGTCAGCCAGACGATCGGGCGCAGTCAACAAGGTCAGGATAAGGCGTTTCCGGGCCGAGTCATAAACGGCCATCAGCACGATTCGTACTTTGTTACCGGGCATTTCAGACCGGCAGGTGAATGCAGGCTGGTTAAACAATTTCAGATCCGGCGACGCAAAAGACCCAGCACAGAATTGGCGTGCGAATTCCTCTGAGGTCCGTGGCGCGGGAATGTTGCCGTCAAACGCATCGTCTCTGCCACGATTGAGATGGTAGCGAAGACTGATGGAGGGAACGAAGCCGTCGATCGGACGCATTGCTGAAGATTCTCCCGGCGACATACAAGCGGAAGGACGCTTGAGAAAAAGCGCCGTTCCTTCTTCGTAGCCGGACCAACTCCTGGGCAACGGGCAAAAACCTAAACCTGGCGGGACCTTCATTGCGAGCCCGAATTTTTCCGTGACATAAAGTCTGGGAGCCGGCTTGGGCGCGTACGAGGCGCTCTGGCCGTCCAAGTTTCCAGCCGCTGCCGTTATGGCAATCACCGCCAAGAAAACAGACTTCATCAAGTCATCCCCTTGAATGCCAGCACCGGGCCAGCTACGCCGGCCACATCTCCAATGCCGTCTTGCTCAAGATCTGTTCTTTTACCGGACCAGGCAGAGCCAGCGCCTGAAACTGGTCCAGGTTCTGCTTAATGTCAGGAATTCCGGGGCTCGGCCAATCCGTGCCGAATAACGTTTTGTGCGCGATCTCTTCCAGCCTTGGAAAATACTTCAACAAGATTTTTGGCGGAATCCCGCTGATATCGAGGTGTACATTTTTGTGACGCCGTAGCAGAAAGAACGCCGTCTGCATCCAGATTGGACGCCCGCCGTGCGCCATCAGGATTTTCAGCTTGGGAAAATCCACGGCCACGTCGTCAAGGTAAATCGGATCGCCAAATTTGTTCCGCGCCGCCGGAAAAACCGACGTCCCCGTGTGGACCATCACCGGGATTCCATTCGCCTCGGCCGCGCGATAAATCGTCTCCAGTTCTTTCACGCCGTTCAGGTAATCATTGGCATAGAGCAACTGGTGCGGCGGATGGATCTTGATCAGCCGTATGCCCAGGCGCACCAGCAAATCCATGTCGGCCTGCACGTTCATCGTGTGCCGGGGATGCACGCTCCCGCACGAAAGCAGCCGTTTGGGGTCTTCCTTGCAGTAATTCGCTACCCATGGGTTCACCTCGTGCGTGAAGCCCATCGTCTCAGGCGCCACATAATTAATGAGCACCGCGCGCTCCACCCCGATGGAGTCCATATACTTCAGCAGCGCCTTGGGCGACCGGCAATATTCCAGGATGTCCTCATAATGGCCGCGTGCCTTCTTCATCACCTCAAGCGGTCCGGACTTGAACATCTCGACGGGTTGTATGTGGATGTGGCAGTCAGTGATTTGCATTTGTTTTTCTGAAATCCCGAACCCGCCAATCTTGCGGGTGAGGGAGCCCTACCGCAACATTGCCTCAAAGCATCAAGACAGTTTGTTTGAGCGCAGACAAAATTCCTCACGACGCGACCAACAAATCCTCGTAGATATAGGGTTCCCTCGCTCCATTCGGGATTTCAGAAAAGCCCTCTGCACTCTTCGCGTCCTTCGCGGTAAATCAGGATTTACCCGCCGCGATCACCGCCCTTTTCGCGTACACCTTCACAATCTCCCGCCGATATTCCGGCGTGAGTCCTGAAGTCGTCAGCGGCTTGGCCATTTTGGCCGCCAGCTCCCCGACCACCGCAGCAACGTGCTCATCGATCTGCTTGCCCACCAGAGCGCTCTCCGCGCCTTTCACCAGCAGCGGAGCGGGATTCACGGCAGTAATCGCAACCCTGGCATTCTCCACCGGCCCGCCATTCTTCTTGAGCGCCACCGCAACACCGGCCAGCGGATAGTCGATCGACCCGCGTATGCGCAGCTTCATATAGCTTCCCTTCCAGCCCGCCGATTCCTGCGGCAGAAAGACTCGTGTCAGCATTTCGTTGCGCTCCAGCTTCATGCGCGCATCACCCACGTTGGTATAAAAATCTTTTAGCGCCACCCGCCGCAATCCGGTTTGCCCCGCAATTTCAACCTCTGCACCCAGGCACAGCAGCGCCGGAGGCGTGTCACCGGAAAACGCCGCCCAGCAGAATTTTCCGCCCGGAGCCACATGGCACAGGTCACCATCTTTCTTGATGCAGAACCCGCATGACCGCCGCCACTGCAATGACTGGTTGTACCAGACGCAGCGCGTATCCAGGCATATGTTGCCCCCCAGCGTGCCCATATTGCGCAGTATGGGTGACGCCACCGTCATCGCCGCCTCATGCAGCACGCGGTAGCTGCGCCGTATGAATTCAGAATCTTCAATCGCGGAAAGCGGCGTGAGCGCGCCAATCTCCACGCCCGCCCCCGGACGCACGTGGATTCCATGGATCTCTTCAATCCCACGGATGTCCATCACGTATCCCGGCGTAAACAGCTTCTGCTTCATCGACGGAAGCAGGTCCGTGCCGCCGGCCAGGATCGCCAGGTCGTTGCCGTGCCGCGCCAGGTAATCGACAGCCTGCCGCAACGACCGCGGACGCAAAAATTTGAATGAAGGAAGACTCATTGGGTCATTTGGTAATTGAGTAATTTGGTAATTGTGTAATTTTGTGTTGTGAACAACCTGCCGTACTCTTCGTAATAGCCGATTGTCCCGCCGCTTTTCATTTACCAAATTACCAAATTACCCATTTACCAAATTCCTCCGTGCCTCCGTGGTGAAACCTATGTTTCATTCTGCGTCGCTCTCCGCGACGGATCATCCGCATGCCTCTGGGGCCCTTTGCCTTTGAACCAGAGCGACCCGCCGTGCTCGCGGAATGTGGTCGGCTCCGACGGATCAGCCCCGCGCGTAATCTCGAACGCTTTCTTCTCAGAGTGCTTTGCCTTGATCGCTGCCAGTACGCGCTCCGGCGTAAACGGCGCTTCGCGCAGCCGTACGCCTACCGCGTCATAGATCGCGTTGGCGATGGCCGGAATCGTCGCCGCCAGCGAGCCTTCGCTTGCTTCTTTCGCTCCGAACGGCCCTTCCGGATCGATGGACTCCACGATGATCGCTTCCACTTCAGGCGACTCCGTTGCCGAAGGCGACTTGTACTCCAGCATTCCCGGGTTCATGAGCAGGCCATCTTTCCAAACCATCTCTTCCTGCATCGCCTGGCCCAGCCCCATCCACACCGAGCCGATCACCTGGCCTTCGACAGAAACCGGATTCAGCGCGCGTCCGCAATCATGCGCCGCCCAGACCTTGTGGACTTTCACCTCGCCGGTCTCTTCGTCCACGGTAACCTCAGCCACCTGCGCCGAATACGAATACGCCGGTGAAGGTCCCACGCCTGCGCCTTTGAACGCACCACCGCGCGCGTCTTTCGGTGGCGCGTAAGATCCCGTGCCCGTGAGAGCACCAGTAAAATCGATGGCCGAGACCACCGCTTCCTCAAAGCTCATGCTGTCTTTCGGGCCTTCTTCTTTGCGCTTCTGCTGCAATGATCCGCGCAGCGTCTGCCCTTCCACGCGGCCGCTCACTTCTCTTACGCTTCCTCGCGGCGCATCCACCTTCTCCAGTATCTTCTCGGCATGCGCCCCATTCGACGCCGGCTCCGCCGTTCCGCGCTTCCACACCCGATCATCGCGCATCATCACATCTTCTGGTGCGCAATTCATCTTCACCGCCGCAGCCGCGGCTATCTTCTTCCGCACGTCCTGCGCCGATCGCAGTGACGCATTGCCGTTCATAAACGTCACTCGGCTGGAGTATGATCCAATATCGATCGGCGTCAAGTCAGTGTCGGCGGCAATCACTCTTATGCGTCCTAGCCCGATGCCTAGGACCTCGGCCACAATCTGCGCCACCATCGTGTCTGATCCCTGGCCGATATCTGAAGCGCCGGTATACACCACCACGCCACCATCGCGGTCAATCTTGATATTCACCGTGGAATGTGGCATGTCCGAGCGAATGATGCTGTTGGCCGCGCCGCTCACATAATGACTGCACGCCATGCCCATGCCGCGCGCAGGAGGCAGCTTGCTGCGGCGCTCATGCCAGCCTGACCGAGTTATCACTTGGTCGATGCACTCCGGCAGGCCATAACTCTGTACTCGCAGGTTGTTCACCGTAACGCACGGCGGCTTCAGCAGATTGATCCGCCGGATCTCCGCCGGATCTATATCCAGCTTCGCCGCAATCTCATCCAACTGCGATTCAAACGCGAACCTCACATTCACCGTGCCATGTCCGCGCATCGCGCCGCAGGCCGGCTTGTTCGTCAGCACGCGATAGCCGTCATATTTGATATTAGGAATGTCATACAGCGCGCCCAGCAGCGCGCCGGAATAAAGGATCGTGACCACGCCGTAAGAGCAATACGCGCCGCCATCCTGAATCACCTTGGCCGCCACAGCAGTCAGATGGCCATCCTTCTTCGCGCCGATTTTCATATCAATAATCGTTCGCGGCCGGCCGCGATGGGCCCAGAAAACTTCTTCGCGCGTGTAGGTAATCTTTACCGGCGCTTTGGCCTTGCGCGCCGCCACCGCGGCAATGATCTCCAGCGGAATCACTTCGCTTTTGCCGCCAAACCCGCCGCCCACCAGCGGTTTGATCACGCGTATCTGCTGCATCGGCAGCTCCAGCACAATGGAGAGCTTATGCTGCAGATAATACGGCACCTGCGTTGACGACCATACCGTCAGCCGCCCCGGCTGTCCGCTCTGCGAATCAATTTCAAACGACGCCAGCGTGCAATGCGGCTCCATCGCCGCGTGTGTCACCTCGCCCGCAATGTACCGATGCTCCATCACCACGTCAGCCTCGGCAAATCCCTGGTCCGGATCGCCGAACACATGGTGATAATCTTTCTCAATATTGTTGGGCCGCTGCGGGTGGATCCAGTCGCGCTCCGCCTTCATCGAGTCTTCAGGATCGAACCACGCCGGAAGCTGCTCATACTCAACTTCAATCAGCTCCAGCGCGCGCTCCGCAATCGACTCTGACTCGGCCACCACGCACGCCACGTTATCACCCACGTACCGTACTTTTTCCACGGCCAGCGCCGTTTCGTCATGCCCCACGGGCAAGATGCCGTACTTGTTCGGCGCGTCCGGGCCGGTTACAACGCACACCACGCCGTCTATCGCTTCGGCCTTGGATGTATCGATCTTTTTGATCCGTGCGTGCGGATACGGCGAATGCAGAATCTTGCCCGTCAACATCCCGGGCAGCGACAAGTCGTCGGCATACTTACCCTGGCCCGTAGTCTTCCCCGCCGAATCCACGAGGGCAACGCGTTTCCCGATGATGGAGAAATCAGTCATGTTTGTAATACTGAGGAGAAGCTGCTGGCTTCTAGCTGCCAGCTACTAGCTAATCCGGCTTTCTCCGTGTCTCCGTGCCTCCGTGGTGAGAATTTACCTGTGTTCCTGCTCCGCCTGTATCGCCGCTCTAATCGCCTGGTACATCTGCGTATATCCGGTGCAGCGGCACAGATTTCCGCTTAGCGCGTGTTTGATCTCCTCTTCGCTCGGCTCCGGATTGCGGTCGAGCAGCGCCTTTACCGTGACCATGAAGCCCGGCGTGCAGAAGCCGCATTGCGCGCCGCCCCAGTCGCCATAGGCTTTCTGGATCGCCGCCAGCGCGCCGTGATCGGCAATGCCTTCCACTGTGGTGATATCTGGGGCGTCGTTCTCGTCCGCGGCGCAGCTCATCGCGAGCATGGTGCAGCTCAGCGTTGGGACGCCATCCACCAGTACCGTACACGCCCCGCACGACGAGTCGTCACACCCGCGCTTTGATCCCGTAAAATCCAGTTCCTGGCGCAACACGTCAAGCAACAGCGCGCTCGGCTCAATGGCCAGCTCGTGCTTGCGTCCGTTCACGCGAAGTTCTATTAATTCCTTCTTCATTTTTTCCGAAGTCCCGAACCCGCCGGTATTGCGGGTGAGGGATCACTACCCTCTTTATATGCAGCATCGATTCGTAAAACCTATTGCCTACCCCACCATCTTATAGCCCGCAGGGCTTCCGCACCGGCTCCCCGCAACAAAATGTGCTGCACTGAAATCCGATCGCGGGTTCGGGATTTCAGAAAACTCCCTCAGCGCTCTCCGCGCACTCTGCGGTTCAATCCTTGTTTCGCTTTGCGTCCTTCGCGTCCTTTGCGGTGAACACTTAGTATCCGTAATCGGTTTTCGCCGCGTACGCATGCTGCTTCACACCCAAATCTCCCACTCTCGTCGCGCCCAACTGCTTCGCATATCCGTCCCGATCAGCCACTCCGTTCACCCACCGCGCAGCCCATGCTTCAAAGTCAGACTGCGTCTTGGTTTCCGCATGATACTGCTGGAAAAAAGCGTCGTCTCTCTTATAGTAGCCCTGTACCGGTGAAGGATGCGCGCCCAGCGGACATTCGACAACCGCAGTCACCAGAAAGCCGGGAATTACCGTGCGGTTCGGATCGCTTGAAATTATGTCTTCGTCCACGATCTCTTCCGCGCAGACAATCACCTTCTTTGCTGCGCGCACGCCTTCCAGCATCACGCCAAAATTTCCCCAGCAATGCGCGTTGCCGTTCTTGTCCGCACGTTGCAGATGGACAATCGCCACGTCGGGAACCAGCGCCCGCACCGCCAGCAAAGTCTCTTTCGGTTCAAACGGAGAAATGATCTGGTAGAAAAAATGGTTTCCCTTGGGGACGTCGCTGCCCATCGCGGTCCGCGTCGGCAGGAACGGCACGCCCATTGCACCGGCCTGCAAGGCCAGCGCCAGCGTGAAATTCGTCATATTAAAGACGCGCAGCTTCTCGCCCGGCTTGCCAGGATTCTCCACCTCTGTGGCGTGGCGGAAGTTATAAGCCGATCCCATCATCACATTGCCCACCCAGGCCACCACCACGTCTTCTACGCAGCCTGCGCCAATCATCTGGTCAAACAGTATGTCGGAGATCGGCCCAATCAGCCGCAGCCCACGTTTCTTCTGCCGCATGATCTCGTGCCCGGCGGCAAACGGGATCATCTGCTCCATCTGCAAACCCAGCGCCACGCTAGAGCCGTCCGGAACGTGCTCCGCGATCGCCTGCCGCATGCTTCTCACCTTCGGCATAGGTTATTTTGCTCGTTTCTCCGCCAGCTTCACGATGCTACGGAACCAGCGCACTCCCTCGAACAGCACAAGACCATACCCCACGACTTCAAGGACCATGAGCATGGAATGACGGAGGTTCTGCGTTTTATTTGACACTCTCAACCACGAGAAGCCAATCATGATTAAAAACGAAACTGCCGCCAGGCACCCACCCGCCACGCCGTACGGATACGCTTTGCGAATCTTGCTGTCACGGCAAAAGCTCACCGCGATCCATACAATGACCAGTGCTGCCGGATAAGTCCACGCGCCCACCTGCAGCCTAGCGGTGCGATGCCACACCAGATCGTGCACGTCCGCAAGAAAGGCTACCAGCGCCATCGCCAAGCCGAAAAGAACCCCCAGCACCGTAGTCTTGTCGGAACTGACCTCAAGCCGTCGCATCCAGAACCTAATCCATCCCCCAAAAACAACTTCAAATAGTTGATTACAAATGATTTATTTTAGCACCAACTCGTTTCCAGATCAAACCGAAACCTCCGCCGATTTTCGTTGAGTCATTCGTCCCATATTCGCTATATTACGCTCTAGTTGCCGGCGAGAGCGAGCGTCGCCCGGAAACCCTTCATCCGATGAAACGCCTTCGCTGGGTTCTTTTGCTGGTCGTCATTCTCCTTGTCGTCGCCTGGCTCTTGCTGCCCGGCATCGTCGAGCGCCGATTCAATCGCACCCTGCACCCGCCGCCGTACCAGCCATCTGCCCAGGCACAGGCTCTGCATCGCACGCTCACCGTGGCCGACCTCCATGGCGACAGTCTTCTGTGGGGACGCAATCTCCTTCGCCGCAGCACCCGAGGCCACATTGACCTGCCGCGCCTCGCCGAAGGCAACGTTTCCATCCAGGCCTTTACGATCGTCACCACCGCGCCCCGCAAACTTAATATCTACAAAAACTCCGACTCCACAGACCAGATTACAGCGATAGCCGTGTTTGAAGGCTGGCCTAAGAGCACCTGGAGCAGTCCCCGGCAGCGCGCGCTTTATCAAGCAGCTCGACTTCAGAAGTTCGCTGACCAATCCAAAGGCGCGCTTGTGATCGTGCGCTCCCGTTCAGACTTGCAGAAGTTTCTTACCACCCGCGGCTCGACCCATGCTGTCGCCGGATTTTTAGGCACTGAAGGCGCGCAGCCTCTTGAGGGCGACCTCGGTTATCTTGATAGCCTCTACTCCGCTGGAATCCGCATGATGTCGCCTACGCATTTTACTGACACGGCCATCGCCGGCGCCGCCGCGGGCCTCACGAAAAGCGGTCTTACCGATTTCGGCTCCGAATGGGTCCACGCCATGGAATCGCACCACATGCTGATCGATCTGGCGCATGCCTCGCCCGCCACGCTACACGACGTGACCGCCATGGCCACGCGTCCGCTGATCGTCTCGCACACCGGGGTGAAAGGCACCTGCGACAACCCGCGCAACTTGTCAGACGATGAACTCCGCGCCGTGGCTCGTACCAACGGAGTTATCGGCATCGGCCTGTGGGACACAGCAACCTGCGGCTCGGACGCCCGTGCCACTGCTCGCGCCATTCATTACGCGGTAAATCTCGTCGGCGCTGACCACGTGGCCCTCGGCTCCGATTTCGACGGCGGCGTCACCACGCCCTTCGACTCCAGCGGCTGGGCCCTGCTGACCGACGCGCTGCTGAAGGAAGGCTTCTCCGAACAAGACATTCACAAAATCATGGGAGAAAACGTGGTGCGGGTGTTGTTGGAAGTTCTGCCTTGATTTTTCTGCAATCCCGACCCTGAGCTTGTCGAAGGGGAGGGAACCCTTTCGTCGCGAAGAACACTCGGGTCTGTGAGTTCTCTTGCCAGCATTTGGGCGGGAATAGGGCTCCATCCTCGTTCACTTTGATCAGGGTCGCGATTCCAGAAAAAGAATTCGCGCTTTTCGCGTTCATTCGCGGCTAAATTAGATTCCTGATCTGCGCTCATCTGCGCAATCTGCGGCAAATTTATTTGTTCTTCCACAATGGTTTTCTCTTCTCCATCCACGCCGCGATTCCCTCTTTCACGTCTTCCGTCTGCATCAGCTCTTCCAGATAGATCTTTTCTGCCCGCGCCAAACCCTTGTCCAGATGCATGGAATCCCACGCATAAAATGCCTTCTTGGCCACCGCCAACGCCGACGGGCTCAGCTTCAATAGATGATCGACCGTGCGCTGGATCGCCTGCTGCAATTCACTTTCCGGATGCGCCTCATTCGCCAGCCCCCACTCGGCAGCTTCTTTGCCACTGAATGTACGCCCGGTAAAGACCAGGTCCGCCGCGCGCTTCTGCCCTACCAGCGCCGCCAGCGCCGTGCACGCCACCGGCGGATAGCATCCCAATGTGATCTCCGGAAATCCCCACTTTGCGTCCAGCGTGGTAAAACACATATCGCAGACCATTGCCAGCTCTGCGCCTCCGCCCAGGCAAGCGCCATGGACTTTTGCAATAGTGATCTTGGGAAACCTGGTCAATGCAAGGATCACAGCGTGGAACTTCTGCAGCATCGTCTCGACTTTGTCAGGCGTGTGCACCGCCACATCGACGCCTGCGGAAAAAGCTCGCTGCCCGCCACTGATAATAACGACCGAAATTTCCTTGTGCTGCTCCAGTCCCTGCAACGCCGCCAGCAGCTCGTCCATCATCTGGAAATCGATCACATTCAGCGGCGGATGCATGAGCATGATGCGCGCCAGCTGTCCGTGAATTTCGATGGCAATACGCTTCGTAGCCGTTACTTGATCATCAGAGATTGTCATAGTCTTATTTTTGTTCCGATCACCCGATTTCCCGATCACCGGATCACCCGATCTTTTTCTAGCTGGTCCAAAATCCCTTCGTATCGTACTCCCTGATCGCCTTTAACTCCGCCGCATTCGGTTCCGGCGTGGGCTTTGCGTCGCCCGCGACCTTCAGTTTCCATCCCGTATTCGCCAGCACATCGTCCACGCTCACGCCCGGATGATAGGTCGAAAGATAGGCTTCTGCATCGTCGCCAAAGCGCAGCACGCACTTGGTGGTAATCACCGCCGAAGGTCCGCCGCGCGGCAGCCCGACA
>DASSXL010000148.1:0-2673 GCA_035703825.1 Candidatus Angelobacter sp. | reverse complement strand
CCGAAGAGCGCCTGTTGGATCTACTTCTCCCTCCCCCACCGGTCAGCCGCGCCGACAAGGCCCCCGGCGATGACCTGCAGGCCGCCTCGGCCGCTGAGCAGTTCCAGCGCACGCGGGAAAAATTGCGCGCCCAGCTTCGCGAAGGCAAGCTCGACGAAAACATGGTGGAACTGGAAGTGCGCGAGCGTTCCACGCCGGCGTTCGAAATCATCTCCAACCAGGGCGTTGAGGAGATGGACATCAACATCAAGGACATGCTGCCGAATATTTTTGGCCAGCGCACCAAGAAACGCAAAATGAAAGTGAGCGAAGCGTTCGAGTATCTGGTGCAGGAAGAAGAATCGCGGCTGATTGATATGGACCAGGTAACACGCACTGCCGTGGAGCGCGTGGAGCAATCCGGCATCATCTTCCTGGATGAAATCGACAAAATCGCGGGACGCGAAAGCGGCCACGGGCCTGACGTTTCGCGTGAAGGCGTGCAGCGCGATATTCTGCCCATCGTGGAAGGCACCACCGTCAATACCCGGTATGGCATGGTGCGCACCGATCACATTCTTTTCGTCGCCGCCGGCGCGTTCCACGTATCCAAGCCAAGCGACTTGATTCCTGAACTTCAGGGACGCTTTCCGATCCGCGTTGAGCTGAAGTCGCTGACCATGTCTGACTTCATTCTCATCCTTACCGAGCCAAAGTCATCGCTGGTGAAGCAGTACACGGCGCTGCTTGAAACAGAAGGGCTCAAGCTGACATTTACGCGCGAAGCGCTCGATGAAGTTGCCCGCTTCGCCTTCCAGGTGAATGAAGCCACAGAGAACATTGGCGCGCGCCGCCTGCACACGATCATGGAGCGCGTACTCGACGAAATCAGCTTCAACGCGCCGGACATGGAAGAGAAAGCGGTCAACGTAGATGCCGACTACGTAAAGAAAATGTTGGCAGATATCGTGAAAGACCAGGATTTGTCGCGGTACATCCTCTAAAGCCGATTCACCGCAGAGGACGCAGAGTTCGCCGAGACTCGCCCGGACTTGGGATTTTCTCTGCGATCTCTGCGTTCTCTGCGGTAAGATTTCCAATCTTGCTAAAAACGCGCCCATCTCTTCTTATCCTGGTTCTCAGCTCCGCCCTACTCGGCTGCGGCGTGCCGGGTGCTCCGCTGCCTCCCTCGGCGGACATTCCGCGCTTTGTAGGCGATCTTAAGGCCGTCCGCAAAGGAGACACAGTCACGCTGACCTGGACAACGCCCACTGAAACCAGTGATGGGGAACTGATTCGTAAGCCGGGCAAGATGCTGGTGCAGCGCGCACTACGCTCAGGACCAAATCCAGACCTTGTTTTCCAGACGATTTCTGAGCTGCCTTTGCCCCCGACGCTGAAAGAAGGTCGCGGGGAGCAGGCGACCGCCCAGGATACGCTGACGAATGTTTTGCATTCCGGCGGCGCTGCCTTCGCCATCTATACAGTGCTGGCAGAGGGGCACAATGGAAAATCGTTTGGGCTGCCCAACCGCGTTTCCGTCCCGCTGGTTCCCAATCTGCCGTCGCCGCAGAAAATTTCAGCAACTCCCGTGCCTACAGGAGTCATGCTCCGGTGGGAAACATCCGGCTCTATTTCGGCGATTGCGAATCAGCAAACGCAATATGCTTATAAGCTGATGCGCCGGCTCCAGGGTGCAAAAGAACCTGTGCTGGTTACGCAATTAAGAGCAGACGATCCAGCGAACAGTTTCATTGATACGGGAATTGAGTGGGAAAAGACCTACCAATACTGGATCGTCCCAGTGACGCTCTGGCAGGATGGAAATCGCAAAGGCGAGATTGAAGGCGACGATTCACCTGTGGCTGACGTGCTGGCGCACGATTCCTTCCCGCCAGCCGTTCCCACAGGACTGGAAGCCGTCTATAGCCCGGCGGCACAGAATTCTTTCATCGACATTACATGGACCGCCAATACGGAACCTGATCTGGCCGGATACAACGTTTATCGCCACACTGGAAGTGAACAGCCGGTAAAGATCAATTCAGATCTGGTCAAGACGCCGCGCTTTGCTGATCCGGGAGTGCAACCGGGAATGAAATATTATTACTCTGTTTCGGCGGTCGATCTGCGCGGCAATGAGAGCGGCAAGTCAGAAGAAACTTCAGAAACCGTGCCAAAAGATTAGCGGCGTTCATCTTGCGGGGCTTACTCATTACGCTCCGCGGATTTGACTGTCCTGCAACGGGTAAGCTAGCCTCATTAGCTGGCCTGTAAGCTCGGGTGCGACCATACAGGCCCTGCCCTAGGCGGGCAAGAGTCGGTCAGCAAGCAAGGCCAGCTTGCACCAGCTCATCGGAGTCCGCAATTCAGATGACAGTTCTGCGCAAACTTCTGATTTGTAAGCTAGTTGTCTGCTGCTTGGCGGCGGCTGAGCTGAGTCACGCCCAGGGCCTGCGGCCGGTTCATGCCCGCAAGGCCATGGTGGTCAGCATTCATCCGCAAGCTTCCCAGGTTGGTGCGGACATTTTGCGCCAGGGCGGCAATGCCGTGGATGCAGCCGTAGCTACCGGATTTGCGCTTGCGGTCGTCCATCCTGCGGCAGGGAATATCGGTGGCGGCGGTTTCATGCTGCTGCGCAAAGCCAACGGAGAGCTGCACTTCCTCGACTACCGTGAGAAAGCGCCTAAAGCC
>DASSXL010000077.1:0-58324 GCA_035703825.1 Candidatus Angelobacter sp. | reverse complement strand
TACGCTGAATTCGGTCTCTTCTCTGGTGCGCTTTGATCCTGATCGCGCGCGTGAACTGATCGTCAAGCTCTCCAAGATCCTGCGCCGCCTTTTGGGCAAGCATGATGAGTTTGTGCAACTGCGCGATGAGATTGAGTTCGTTGACGACTACCTCGATATCGAAGTCGTGCGTTTTGGCCGCGACAAACTGCGCGTTTATAAGCACCTTGACCCGGAAACGCTTGACATCGTGATCCCCGCAATTCTTTTGCAGCCGCTGGTGGAAAACTGCATCAAGCACGGGCTGGCGCCCAAGGTCGATGGCGGCTGCATTACCATCCGTAGCCGCATGCAGGACTCCAAGTTGATCCTCCAGGTGGAGGATGACGGCGTGGGCATGAGCGCGCCTCCTGCCGTGGCCGCTCAACAGCTTGGCTCAGGCCGTGGCATTGGCATGGTGAATGTGGCGGAGCGCCTGCACGTCCTCTTTGGCGACGAAGGCAAGCTCACGGTGCAAAGCCGCGACGGTCACGGAACGCTGGTTATGCTGGAAATTCCGGTCCTGAATACTGAGCTGCTGCCGGACGGCGCTGCCGCCGCCATCTACGCCGCGCGCTCCAATATACGCTCATAGAACTTCTCGTATTCAGGGATGATTCTGGTGGAACAGAACCGCGTTTGGGCTTCCCAGCGCGCCACCTTTCCCATCTCGCGCAGCCGCTTTTCATCGGAAAGAATATCGATGGCATAGCGCGCCATCGTCTCCACGTCGCCCACCTGGGCAAGAAAACCGCTGCGTTCGTGGTCCACCACTTCAGGAACTCCACCCACGGCAGTGGCTATGGCCGGCACCTCGCAAGCCATCGCTTCCAGCGCTGACAGGCCAAAAGATTCCATCTCGCTCGGCACCAGCATCAGGTCGGCGATGGAGAGTTTTTCATAAACGCGGTCCACCTTGCCCAGAAATTCCACCCGGTTACGCAGGCCCTTCTGGTTGACCAGCCATTCCGCGCGCGAACGCTCTGGCCCGTCGCCCATCAGAAGCAGCCGTGACGGGACTTTCTTCTGCACGCGATCGAATATCTCAATTACATCGCACAGCCTCTTGACCGGCCGGAAGTTCGACACGTGGACCAGGATGCGCTCGTCCTTTCCGGCAAACTCCGCACGATTCTCTGCCGCCTTAGGATCGCGCGTGTAGATGTCGCAATTTACGAAGTTGTAGATCACCTCTATCGGGTTCTTGACTTCAAATTCCTGCACCGTGCGCTGTTTCAGGTAATGCGAGATCGCGGTCACGCCGTCGCTCTGCTCAATCGAATAGCGCGTTACCGGCAGGTAGGAGCGGTCCGCGCCCACAATCGTGATGTCCGTGCCGTGTAGCGTGGTCACAAACGGCAGCTTGCGGGCCTTGCCGTTGGTCTGCGCCGCCAGCATCTGCCGCGCCAGCAGCGCGCTCACCGAATGCGGGATCGCATAATGCACGTGCAGGATGTCAAGATTATAGATTTCCGCCACCTCGGCCATACGCGTCGCCAGCGCCAGATCATACGGTGGATATTCAAACAGTGGATACTGCGAGACCGTGACTTCATGGAAGAAGATGCGGGGCTGCTTGGTGTTCAGGCGGATTGGCTGCTGGTAGGCGATGAAATGCACTTCGTGGCCGCGCTGCGCCAGCTCAATTCCGAGTTCGGTGCCCACAACGCCGCTGCCGCCGTAAGTGGGATAACAGGTAATTCCTATTTTCATTTATTTATGTCGCTCCGCTCCAACCCGCTTATAAATCATTTTGTCACAAACATGTCTCTGCGCTTGTTGCGGTCCGCTCGGCGGCCACAGGCCTGCGGGCTGCATGATCGAATACCGACGGGATGTTTCTCGCGGCCTAACAATTGATTCAAATGACGAAAACAGGATTCACAAATGTAGATGCGCGGGGTGAGAATCGGCTGGAAACCAGACTGGGGATTTTGCATTATCCAGCGCCAAAGGCGCCGATACAATGGTGGCCCAGCGCGGAAGCGCTGGGTCAGGTTTATTCACATAGTGGGCCAAGCAAGCTATCTTTACAAGCGTAGTCTACAAAACACGCGTACGATCAAAAGCGCAACCAAATTGCCAGGAAAGACCATTGAAATATCCCTGCGATTCCGTCGAACAGTCTCAGGCCGCCTTGCAGCCCGCGTACGGCGCGGGCACACGCAAAGGATGGGTCCTGGCCGCGGCAATTCTGGGATCAAGCCTGGCCTTCATCGATGGAACAGTCGTAAACGTCGCTTTGCCCAGTATCCAACATGCGCTGCACGCCACAGTCTCTGGCGCGCAATGGGTGGTGGAGTCGTATGCTCTCTTTCTTGCGGCGCTCATTCTGCTGGGCGGAGCCGCTGGCGATTACTACGGACGCCGGCTCGTATTCACGATGGGCGTGTTTCTCTTTGCCGCCGCATCGGCCTGGTGCGGCTTAGCCCCCGATATTCGACACCTCATCACAGCCCGCGCGTTACAGGGAGTGGGCGGGGCCATGCTTGTGCCGGGGAGCCTGGCGATCATCAGCGCGGCATTCCCGGCAGACCAGCGCGGCAAGGCAATCGGCACATGGTCAGGGTTTACCGGCATCACTGCGGCGATTGGGCCCGTCCTGGGCGGATGGCTGGTCCAGCATCTTTCCTGGCGCTGGGTCTTCTTCATTAACCTTCCGATTGCCGCGGCTGTCATCGCGATTTCATTGTTATTTGTGCCCGAAAGCTGCGGCGAACGCGGCAAGCACAAGCTCGATCTTGCCGGCGCGCTCTTGATTACGCTTGGGCTCGGCCTGCTTGTCTTTGGCATGATTGAGGCTCCCGGCCTTGGCTGGAAGAACCCGGTAACGTGGGGAACCGCGGCCCTGGGCGCATTTACAATCGCGCTCTTTCTCTGGTGGGAGTCAAGCACAGACGCTCCTCTGGTCCCTCTCGGCCTTTTTCGCTCCATGAATTTCAGTGGCGCAAATCTGCTTACGTTGCTGCTCTACGCTGCTTTGGGAGCGCTGCTTTTCTTTCTTCCTTACAATCTGATTCAGGTCCAGGGCTACTCGCCTACGCAAGCCGGCGCTGCCAATCTGCCTTTGATTCTGATCTTGTTCTTTCTCTCCCGATGGGCGGGCGGACTGGTCGCGCGCTATGGCGCTAAACTGCCGCTTCTGATCGGGCCCCTTGTTGCTTCTCTCGGCTTTCTGCTGTTTGCGCTGCCGGGCATGGGCGGAAATTATTGGACCACATACTTTCCCGCGATGGTCGTCCTTGGGCTGGGCATGAGTGGGGTTGTAGCTCCTCTCACCACCACCGTGATGGGTTCAGTGAGCGAGCGTCAGGCCGGCGTGGCTTCCGGAGTAAACAATGCGGTTTCCCGCGTCGCATCGCTTCTCTCAATCGCCGTGCTCGGCATGGTTGCACTCCATGTTTTTGATACGCACCTGGAGAGGCAATTGAATTTGATGAATTTGCCGGCGTCCATAAAGCATTCCGTCCTGGAACAGCGGAGCCGCCTTACACAGATCGAGCCTCCCAGAGACCTGGATCCCGATCAACAGCACATGCTGAAGCGGTCCATTGATGAATCGTTTCTCTCGGGGTTTCGCTGGGTAATGGTGATTTCGGCTGGATTGGCCTTGCTCAGCGCCGCCAGCGCATGGGCCATGATTGAAGGCAGGAACCAGATGGTCCGCACTAGCCAATGAGCGTTCCGCATAGACGCGCGGCTGGAACGCAGCCATTTAGTATCCGTCGGCTGGATTTCAGTGTCGGATAAATGCTTTCTGCAATCTTTTTCATCTTGAACGATTCCCAATTTGGGAATCAAATGGTGAAAAAATTCATGCCTTTTCCTTGCTCTGTACATAGCCGGGGAAATAGCATCCTCGCTTATGAAAAAAAAGCTGGCAGCAGCAAAGAAAGCATCCGCACCCTCTTCTGACTCACAGGGCAATTTTGATCTTCATTCTTATTTCTCCGGCGAAACCATCGGCCGGATCAGCGAACATCGCGCCGTAGCCGCCGCCAAGATTAGCGCACCCCGCAAAGGCAAGGCCTTGGCCGCCGAGAAGGCTCAGGACTTCGGCGACATATACAAGGTCCCCGCCCGGGGAAATCTTGGCGGAGGAGCGCGTTTCGAACTCAGAAGGGCAGGCCGCAAAGTCAAGGAGCTGACCTTGTGGAGTGAGACTGACCGTTTGCGCGGCGTTCAAGTCACTTTTGAAGACGCTGCTGTCATGAAGGCCGGAACACTCACCGGACAGAGCCGCGCCATCAGTTTCCATCCGGACGAGTCCGTCACCAGCACAATCATTTCCAGCTCAGCTTACAAGGCAGGTCGCGCCGGCAATCTCCAACTCAAGACTGACTTCGGTCAGGATTATCTTGGCGTATTTCCATCGATACCCATATTCAACCGGTTTACTCCTTACACTGACGTCAAGCGCGGAACGCTCATTGGTGTTTACGGCGGCGCTGGAGCAGACCTTGATAATCTGGGAATTATCCTGGCCTTGCCTGAAGACACCGAGTACCAGTACTTCAATGTTAAATATGATCTCAGCGCCTTCAAGGCCGTAGGCGAGAAACTGTTGAGTCTGAAGGAAGGCATCGTCGAAAACGACTCCAGCAGTTCAATCGATCAGGCGATGTCATTCAGCCATAGTTACAGCGCCGCCAAAACGTGGTCGAATTCCATTGGCCTGAAAGCGGGCGTCAAAACGACGATCAAAACGGGGGTTCCCTTCCTGGTGGAAGGCAAGGTTGAACTCTCTTTTGAAGCCAGTTATACCTACAACTGGGGCGAGACAGTTACAGATCAGAAAACTGACTCATGGACTGTTACGGTCAAAGTGCCTCCGCACTCGCGCGTGCGCGTGCTGGCGACAGTGCTGGAATCGACTATCGATGTGCCTTACACGGCTGACCTTGTCGTAACGCGGTCCGATGGCTCGAGCAGGACGATCAAAAGCTTTTCTGGTGTGTATCGCGGCGTTAACGTCAGCCGGTTCACCGTTACAGCACAGGATATTCCCAAGCCAAAGTAAGGTTGGTCTGGACCTCTATCGTCTCTCTTTTTCCGCTTCCCTGGCGCGGCGAACTCCCTCACGCGCCCTGGCATTAGCGCGGTCAAGGCGTATGACAATGTCGTACTCATAGAGCGCGTTCTTGTAGTCGCCGCTGCCGGCGGCTGCGTCGGCTTTGCGCAGGAGGTCAGGAATGTCTTTGCGAGTAAAACCTTCCACCACCGCTGGCGCGGGCGGAGCAACAGGCCGTACATGCTTCAGCGCAGCCGTCTCATCAGGTGTGTCCGGCAACGCGGAGCGATCTGTCGTTTGATCTTCAATAAGTGGCGTCGCGGCTGCCGGCTCGGGCTCATTCTTCAAGTCCTTCGTCGGCGCGGTCGTGGATACTGCGCTTGTCGTCGCCGGGGCCTGCGCGCTTGCCGCCGACTGAGTGTTTTTGTTGTCCGTAGCCGCGCCTGCCGGCTGCATCGGGACAGTTTGTGCTGGGGGCTGCACAATCGTCGCCGAAGGCGATCCTGACGCTGAATCCTGCGGCTGCGTTCCCGGCTTGATTGTCGTATCAGGAGATGATGTCGCGGGCAAACCTGATGGCGGAATGGCAGCAGCCATGTCTTTGGCCGGGCTCGCAGCGGGAGTACTGGATGCCGTTTGCCCCGTGCCTATGGCTGGTGTCGCTTGTCCTTCTGAAGCCGATGGCGTGCCATCGCGCTGATGCCTTCCCAAATGCTGTTGCACATATCCGATAACTCGCATCAGCCTTGGCATCTTGCTACGCTGGGGCCATACGATGACTGCGGCGGCGGCCAGCAGCAGACAGGCTGCCAGCCCAACTTGCAAAGCTCGCCGCGATCTGCTCTTTCCCGTGAACCGCTTATGCTTTCCCGATTCCAGCAACGGCTTGGCCAGAATTTTGGCAGAGGCCGTCCGAAGCAGCACGGCTTCTTTGCGGAGCGTATCGCGCAACTCAACACAATTCTGGAAGCGCTGATTCGGGTCTTTCTCCAGCGCCTTGTGGATCGCCGCTTCCAGTCCAGGAGGGATCGATGGATCGATCGCCGAGGGCGCCTCTGGCGGCTCATGCACCACTTTGTACAGGACGGAAGTAACACTGTCAGCGTGGAATGCTTTCTTGCCGGTAAACAGTTCATAAAGCACCGCGCCCAGCGAAAAAATGTCGGACCGGTGGTCCACTTCCTTGCCCGTGGCCTGTTCCGGCGCCATATAAGACGGAGTGCCCACCACCATTCCTGACCGCGTGAGTGTAGCGTCTCCCTTTTTGGCGATGCCAAAATCCAGCACCTTGATCTGCCCCTGCGGCGTCAGCATCAGGTTGGAAGGCTTCAGGTCGCGATGGACCACGCCGCGCTCATGCGCAAACGCCACCGCATTGCAAATCTGCTCGGCGTAACTCAGCAGCGTCAACTGTCCCGGACGCAGATTTTTGCCGTCGAGCATTGCCGCCAGGGTTGAGCCTTCAACAAATTGCATGCTCAGATAGACGCGGTCGCCGTCGTGGCCCACGTCGTAAATCGTAATGATGTTGGGATGGTCCAGGCTGCCGGCGGCCTTGGCTTCACTCTTCAGCCGCTCAATCACCTCATCGTGGTCGGGCGCTTCGCGTCCCACAGCGATGGTCTTCAGCGCAACGGTGCGCCCAATCACGCGGTCTTCAGCTTTATACACCACGCCCATCGCGCCGCGTCCCAGCTCTGAAAGGATTTCATAACGGCCATTGAAGGCGGACTTCAGTTCGCGGTCGGGCGCTGCTGGCTGCGTGGAAGCAACCGCGCCATCTTCGGCGGGGCCGGAAATTTGCAGAGAACCCATTTCCTTCCGATCTAAATACGCGCCGCCCGGACATCTGCCGGGGACTGTTGTTGGCTTTAACGCGCGGCGCTTGCGCGACTTACCGGTGACCTGGGTGGTCTATCTTGCGTCCACTGATCATAACCCCGCCTTGAAGGCTTCGCTTCATTACTTTAGTGCTTTGCACGGGGTGAATTGCGTGGCCTCCCAGCCCATAATTGCCTATGATTTCAATCGATTATGTAGGCAGTTGGTTTTTCAGGAAATTGTTTTGACATGAAACCTTCCCCGTCCCAGCGCTTGCCGCAATCTTCGCGGCATTTTTCTTCATGGAAATTTGTCTGTCTGCTTCTGGCCCTTGCCCTGAACGGCCTTGCCAAAGATGCGCCGCTTTCCGCCATCGTGCTTTTCGATTCGCCCAGAGGGCCAGCTTACGTGCAACTTACCAACGCCACCCTGAACGGCAAAACCGAACTCCGCACCTGTGAGGGCGTCGCCAAGTTCGATAAGCGCAGCTATGACGTTTTGCCACGCGTGCAGCTAAGAGTTTCTTCCGTGCTGCAGCGTACCGCGGATGGCGTGCTCATGCTCAGCATGGACGGCACGAAACCCTTCTGCGTTGTGCCCAACGCCATCAAGTTCGATAAGAATCCCGAACTCACACCCACTCAGGCCATCGACCAGGCCGCAATCATAGGCCTGGTGGCGCAGTCTTCCACTCAGCAGGCGGAGATACCGGCGCTCAAGCCCGGCGTGGAAATTTATTTTGTCGCCGCGCCCGACACCGAATTTGCTGAGTTTCTCCGCGCCCAGCGCGCGCAGTCGGTCGCTCTCTGGCAGGATTACCTGAAGCGCTATCCAGCCTCCGCCCATGCCGCACAAGCCAGGCAAGGGCTGGCCGCGATGTTGGTTCAGTCGGCGGAGTCCGCGCTGGCTGAATATGCCAGGAACCCTAACGCCGTGGCTCCGCAACTGGCGCTCCTGAAGCAGGCGCGCACCTATGCGGTTGAAGTCGAAACGCTCAGCGGCAACCGCGTGCTTGCCGCCAAAGTATTGCAGGCTCTCCATGCACAGTTGGATATTTTGGTGGAAAAAAACCGGCGCCAATTGCAGGCTTTCACAAAAGCGCTGGCGAACCACGCAGCCGGATATGAGCATTTGGCCGCTGCCGGGAAACAGAGCGAACGGATCCTCCAAGTTGAACCTGGCTATCCGCCGGCCGTCGCTTTGCACGACGAAATCAGCAGCGAGCAAAACAAGCTGGAGGCAATTCTCCACAACGCGGACAGTCTTCTGCTGGCCAAGCGCTATGACGATGCGCTCAACACAATAGAAGCGTATCGCGGCATGGCAGCCGAGATTCCACAGGTCGCCGACATCGTCGAAACAGCCTTCAGGTTTCATTTCTCACGCGGCCAGCAACTGAGCGCGCAGGGAAGCTGGGAGCAGGCGGCAGTGGAGTTCCGCGCCGCCATCAGGGTCCGCCCGGAAAATCAGGAGACCGCGCAGGCGCTCCGCAACGCTGAAGCGCAGGCCGCCAACGCATTCAATCGGCGCGTAGTGGACCAGGCGCTGGCCGATAGCCGCAACTACGCCCAGAAAAACGATTTCATCGCCGCCTATGACGTTCTGGCCAACCTGCCTGAGCAGCAGCGTATGCTGGTCATGGACCAGATGGAAGCGCTGAAGAAAGATTACGCGCCGGCGGCCGCGCGGCGCGCACAGAAGCTGCAGGAAATCCATCTGCCGATTCGCGGCCGCGCGGACGAAGAAGCCATGCGCCAGGCCTATGAGTTGCTTCGGCGCAGCGGCGCAATCAGCAACGATCCCGCGGTAAAGCTCAAACTGGACCTGCTCTCTGACAAGCTCAGCGCCTATTATCTTGACCAGGCCCGCCGTTATCTGCAGAAACCGCTGGCTTCAGGAGTCGGCCTGGGATGGCTCTACCTGCGTGAAGCGCAGCGCTATGAGCCGGCCCTGGATGCCGTACGGGACGAGATGGCCCGCTATCAGGGCGCCTATCAGTTGCGCGGACGTCTCTCGGTAGGTGTCGTGGTCCGCGACCAGACTTCGCGGCGCGAAGGCCAGGGATTCGCCGACCAATTGGGTGACGCGATGGCCAACGGCCTTGAATCGTCCAGCCAGCCCATCAAAGTCATCCGCCGGTACAGTGAGGATCCCAACGCCGTTCAGCCCGACTTTGTACTCGTGAGCGAAATCCTTCAGCACCGCATTGTCAAGAACACGAACCTGGAAACGCTGCCGTCAAAGTATCGTGCCGCCACGCGCGAAGTTAAGAATGAGGCCTGGCTGAGGACGAACGAGGCGTACACGGTGGCGCAACAGGAAGTGAGCCAGGCGCAACGCGCCATCGCCGACGCGCAGCAGCGCCACAACAAGAAGGATGCCGCCGCTGCCGCAGACAGCCTGACCGGAGCACAACAAAAGGCGGATGATCTGCGCAAGCAGCTCGACGCGCTGAACCCCACGCGGCCTGAAGCGGTGCTGGAACCTTACAACTACACGAAGAAAACAATTGACGTGACCGCCGTGGTGGAGCTGGCGTTTCGCCTGGCCGACCCATCCGGCAACCTGATCGATTCCACGCCTTCCATTCAGCGTGAAGACCACAAAACTTATGTCGTTCTGGAAAACGTAAAGCCTGAAGACACTGAAGGCGTCAAGGCGATGAATACTCCTCCTGACGAAATCCAGTTCGTTACCGACGTTGAGCTTCAGGCGCGCGATGCGCTGGTAAAGGCCGTCGCGGAGAAGGCCGGGCACCTGCCGGAGAAACTTCTTCAACAAGCGCGTCAGCGCTCGCAACAGCAGGATATCGACGGCGCAGCCGCTCAATACATCGTTTTCCTGAATTCCACGCCGGACAATGGATCGCCCGAGCGGCAAGAAGCAGCCGCGTTTTTGCGCGACCACTACAATCTTTCGGTTGCGACATCGGCTTCGCCATCAAAACAGGCCCAGGCACGTTAATTTAGCCAAGCCAACGATTGCGGTTGCGTCCCTATGATATGAATTCTGGCAAAGGGATGACACGCCTCGCTGCCCCCAAGTCAAAGACTTGACCACAGTCTTTACAGAAACTTAACCAGCGCGTCCGTTGTCTCCTTGTTATTTTCCTCCATTAACCAATGGCCGGTATTTTTCAGGACAACAACGGTCACATCCGTAGCTACCAGCTTCATCTGCTGCCCCAGCAATACGCCGTTGGCCTTTTCGCCACCAATCGAAAGCACAGGCATCGTCAGTTTGGTCTGGGAGAGAACGGCGAAATCTTTTGCGGCTTGGGGGAAAGAAACAAAGTAGGCCCAGCCGGCGCGCATCCGTCCCGGACGCGCATAAGCCGCGGCATAAACCTTGCGGGCGGCCTCAGGTATTGAGTGCGCTTTGTCGGCGGCAAAGTCATTCCAGTAGTGCTCAAAGTAAGTGCGCTCGCGGCCCTTGACCAGGAGTTCGGGTGTGGATCCGTTGAAGCGGAAATGCCAGATGCCCGGATTGTTGTAGACATCTTCCCAACCGGCAACGCCCGGGAGAAAGGCATCCATCACCACCAGTTTGGTGACTTCAGCCGGAAACTGCGCGGCATAGGCATAGGCAACCATCAGGCCGATATCATGGCCAACGACTTCAGCTTTCTCGACTCCGAGTGAACGCACCAGAGCGTGAATGGTCGTCGCCGCCGATTTCATGTTGAGCCCGGAGGCCGGTATGGCCGAATCTCCAATGCCAGGAAGGTCCGGTGCGATCACGGTGAATCGTTTGGCCAGCAGAGGAATAATCGGCTTCCACATCAGTGAAGTTTCAGCATATCCGTGGATCAGAACCAGTGCCGGCCCCTTGCCTGCTGTCATGTAATGCAGTTGCACGCCCTCGACTTGCGCGGTGCGGGATTCGATGCCATTACTTGCCCCCGGCGTTTGTGCGATGGCCTGAAATGCGGAAAAGGCGAATACGGCGAACAAAGTCAGCTTGCTGAAGAACGTTGACGGGGATTTCATAGAGGGTCCTCACCTGCGGCTGCGATCGATACAAAGCTACTGCCGATCGCCGGGCCTAAGTTGCGGGTGATTATACAAGCGCAGCACGCACCTGTCGCTCTCTGCACGGCCTCGACACTTCAGCAAAACACGAAAGGACTATCAATACAACGTCCGCGAGCTCTGCCGCATCCTAGTCAACTGCACCCGAAACCCGATTCCCTCAGAAAAGAGACCCCTTGCCTCAATCGTTGGTGTTCAGGAAATCCAGTAATAAAGTGCCGGCGCAAGCGGCGGCCGTTGGCGCCCGCCCTGATGCGGCCAAAAGCGACGCCAGGCCCAAGAAGTCGGCAATTGTGTTTGATGGCATGACAGAAGCTGAAGTGATCCGTAGGGCCCAGATGGGCGATGCCGGGTGCTATGAAGCGCTTTATATGCGGCACAAGCGCCGCGTTTTTTCCCTGTGCCTGCGCATGACCGGGAACTACGCCCAGGCTGAAGATTTCACCCAGGAAGCTTTTCTGCAGCTCTACCGCAAGATCGCGTCGTTTCGCGGCGAATCGGCATTCACCACATGGCTGCACCGTCTTTCCGTCAACATTATCCTGATGCACTGGCGCAAGAAGGGCCTGGCAGAAGTGTCATTGGAAGAAACTTTGGAGCCGCAGTCCGAGGATGGCCCCAGAAAAGATATCGGCAAGAGAGATGACGTTCTCCATGGTTCGGTTGACCGCCTCAACCTGGACCGCGCCATCGCCAGCCTGCCGCCCGGGTACCGCATCATCTTTGTGCTGCACGATGTGGAAGGCTATGAGCACAACGAAATCGCCGAGATGCTGGGTTGCTCGATTGGCAACAGCAAATCGCAGCTCCACAAGGCCCGCATGAAGTTACGCTCGATGCTTCCGCGCCCCAGTGACGCCAAAACGAGCGGTGTGCAAGAGCCGGAGCTGGCAGTCGCGGCATAAAGATCGCAAAGATAATGCCCCTGCGCTTAATCAACTTTTCATCTTCCCGGCACCAAGTGCCGGGCTTTTGTTTCTACAGGCGTTTAAGAACTTCCTTCTTGTGCAAGATATGATATTTGCACACCGACCATTGCCGCTGGGGAGCTTTTCTGGCCAGCCTGCACGCCGGCTCACACCTCTCACGTTGACGCGCCGATAGAAGAACTGATCTACGCGATACAACAACTCGTCAACGATAAAAGGGCTGGCAGCGGTTTATGCAGCGATCTCTGCCACAGAGCTCGCGGATCGAAAATGGCTAGGAAAACTTTTCAGGCCCGGCCGCGCATCTTGGCCCACCACCAGCGAACGCCTATCAGCAGAAAGCGCCAGTCGTGAAAAAACTCCGGCTCCTTGTGTTCAAAAGCGTGGCCAATGAACTGCAAGATCCAGCCGAAGATGAAGAGGCCCACGGCGAACATCCAGAGCGGATGGAAGAAAATGGCAGCGACGCCGAGCGCCAAGGAAGCCACAATCAGCGGAATGCCAAAGCTATGGCACAGCCGGTTGACTGGATGAGTATGGCTGCTTGCATATTGCTCTATCCATTGTTCGCTGGTGCGCCCGCCAAGCATGGCCGGATTATACCCCAGCAGCGCTACTGGGGCGTAAGCAGGAACACTCGCGTAGGTCCCGCATGGACGTGGCTATCGGCGGTCACCTCCTGATGCCGGCTTACCTTGGGACTCTTTAAGCCAAAAGCGACGATCTGCCCTTTGTCATTGATGGAAAATGCGCCTGTCAGCACCACGTCGCCCGGGAGATTGGCAACAGCTTCATTGAGGTCGATCATGCCATCCTTGCTGGTCCATAAGAAGGCCCGCGTGCCGAGAGCAGATGCAACTTCTCCAACCACCTGGCCCGCTTTATTGATATCAAAAGCTTCACTGTAGATGCTTTCTGAGCTATCGCTGAGAGGCTGCATTCCGTTGGAGCTACTCCAAACAAAGGCGCGAATGCCTCCGCTACCCTGAGATGCGCCGACGATCATCCCGCTGTCATTGATATGGTCAGCGCGGCTGCTGGTGTCACCGGGAAGAACGCCCAGGTCCTGCATGGCGCTATCCTTCCAGAGAAAAGCGTGTTGGCCGGAAGTGGTATCGGACAGGCCGACAATCATGCCAAGATTATTAATGTCGCGCGCTTCACTGGTAGCGCCGCCGAGTGTGCCCAGGTCCTGGACAGTGCCATTGGTCCAGAGCGCCGCATGTACGCCACTGCTGCCGGCGATCTGGCCCTTATTGTTGATGGAGAGCGCAGAGCTGGCGTTCGTTCCTGGCGCAGTCCCAAGGTCGTGCAAACCTTGGGTAGGAGTCCAGGTGAAAGCGTGGGTGCTGGTTGACGTATTGGAAACGCCCACGACGACGCCGGAGTCATTGATGGCAAAAGCAGCGCTGTAGTCGCCACCGGGCAGCGTGCCAAGATCACGAATGCCTCCTGTTTTTTGCCAGAAAAATGCATGGGTTTCCGCCCCGTGCGGGTGCCCCGATGCCCCCACAGCCTGGCCTGATGCGTTCACGCCATGCACCCGCGCACTGCCGGCTGGCAGCGTTCCCAGATCGATGGCAATGTAATTTTGCGCACGCGCCACGCATGCCAGCGAGCACACAACCAAAGCAATCATGAGTATTCTGGGTGTCTGGCCGCTCTTCATTTCAGTTTCTCCTAAAATCCGGTAAACGTGAGCGATGTGGTTACGCCGCTGGAAACGGTTGTGCCCTTGCTCTGCGTGGTGAAGCCGCTCTTGGCCACTGTAACTGTATATGTGCCGACGGGAATCCAGTTGGTGGTGAAGTACCCGGTGGAGCCGCTAAGTCCCGATACAGTGGTCGCAATTACGCCGCCTTTGATCGTGACTGTGGCGCCGCTGACCGCCGCCCCGCTTGAGGTAACAACTTTCACCGAAATCTTTCCCGCCGTGGCCAGCGGAATGTTGAGCGTGCTGGTTGTTGCTCCGCTCACACTGACGGAAAGCGTGCGCGAGAGATACCCGTTTGCGCTGGCAGTTATGTTCTGGGTCCCTGCTCCGACATTCGTCAGCGTATAAATGCCGCTGGTGTTGGTGGTGGTGGATCCTCCACTCCACTTGACGGATGCTCCGGCAAGAATCGCGCCGTTCGAAATATTTGTGATTTTCCCTGTGACGGTGCCGCCCGCTATTGCCAGTGTGAAGTTTGCCGTGCTGGTAGACCCGCCGGTAACGGTGACGCTCTGGGTCAGGCTCTGAAAACCACTGGCTGAAGCTACCAGTTGCACAGTGCCAACGGGAACTCCCGTGAGAGTGTAGTTTCCGGCTGTGTCGGTTGTAGTCGTGCCGCCGCCGTAGCCTACTGACGCCCCGGCGATCGCCCCACCAGCCGCGCTTTTCACGGCGCCGGAGATTGCTCCGCTGCTGGAAACCAGCGTGATGGCCGGGGCCGCCGTAGTTGTAGCTGCAACTACGTTTACTGAGGTCGAACCCGGCTGGTAACCCGTGAGAGAAGCCTGGATCGTCGTCTGCCCAGCTGGAAGATTATTCAGCGTGTAACTGCCGTCCCCTCCGCTGGTCATGCTCAGCCCTGCGGCGGAGACTGTGGCGCCGCCGAGGGCTTGACCATTCCCGTCTGCCACAGTGCCAGTCACATTGCCGGGATTGATGGGCTGAAGTTGCAGAGTTTCTGCTTGAGTGCTTTGACCAGCCGTAACCGCCACACTCCCTGAGGCATTCTGATATCCGGCAAGCGCGGCGGTAAGCGTTGCTGTTCCACCCGGGAGCTGCAAAGTATAGCCACCGTCAGAGCCAGTGATGGCGCCATTGCCTCCGGACGAAACGGAGGCGCCTGAGATCGGCGCGCCGGAAGCGTTAGTAACCTTCCCTGTGACAGTTCCGACCGCAGCGGCCGTTGAAGCAATCTGGATGATACTGCCAACCGACGGCACGCCGGAGCCATTCAGGATGAAGAGCATGTAATATCCCGGCGGCGCAAGATTGGCATTTGCCGGCATGGTCACGTTGAGCCCCGTACTGGTCGTGGTAAAGCTCAAGGACTGGAAACCCTGGCTCATGCTGTTGGTATGCGTCACTGAAGCCTGGCGCAGCAGAGTAACTTTGCTTACAGAGGCTGCGTCCGGCGTCCCGATGAAGACCGCCTGCCCATAACCCGCGCTTACCGGAGCAGAAGTGATGCTGGGCCGCGCGCCGGCAAAGAGATAAGGAGGCGAGAAGATCTGGGCATTTGGCCCGCCTACATTACCGCCCGCGGAGAGCACGCGCCCATCCGCCAGCAGCAGAGCCGTGGCATGATATCCACGATAGACGGCTATGCTGGACATCACGGTGAATTGTCCAGTGTCTGGGTCCCACATTTCTGTGGGCAGAACCGGAGAGCTAGAGGTATCAAACCCGCCCGCGCTGCTTCCGCCAACGACGAACACTTTTCCGTCAGGCAAGATCACTGCATTATGCTGCCGCCTCGGATAGTGCATGCTCGCGGTGTATTTCCACGCAGGAGTGGCAGCGTTCAGGTCGATGATCTCCGCCGTGGCCGTGGGAGGATCGGCGCCACCAATCACCGCCACCTTACCGGGTGAGTACATCACTGCCGGACCGTAATCACGAAAGCCGCTGAAGTTGAGCACAGCAACGTTCGACCACGCGCCTGTCCCATCTATATTCAGATAACGCGTCTGCCGGCTGGGCCCGGCATTGAAGACCTTTCCGTTGGGCGCCACCAGCATGTTCGGGTAAAGAGGTTGAGACAATTGGGCCGTCGTCAGGTTGCGCCACGTGTTCGTGGAGAACTGGAAAACCTGCGGCAGAGTGTCAACGTTGGTATTCGCATTGATATCACCGGAAACCACCAGCACATCGCCGTTCGGCAAGGTCGTCGTGGTGGGATACCAGCGGCCAGTATTCATGTCCGGCAGCGGCGCAAATGCGTTGGTCGCCGGATCAAAAATGACCGCATGCGCATACCCCGTATAGTCGGCAATGTGGCCGCCGGCAAAAAACACACGTCCGTCAGCAAGTGTGGTGTGGCCGGCACAGAAAAGCGCGTAGGAGGAAGATGCCGTCGCGGTGAATGTGTTGCTCACCGGGTCCCAGATGTTGGGGTGCAATGATTCCGCGTAATAGGAAACAAAAAACACGCGCCCATCCGGCAGCAATGTGGCGTGAACAGCGCGGGTGGGCCAGTTGGCAACCGCCGACCATTGGCCTTGGGTGGTGGCTTGGGCGTTACTGCGTACAGCTACTGCTACCACGAACAGAAGAAGTAGTATGACGAAGGCGGACGCCCCTCTACGAGCAAGGGAGCATGAGTGGCGCACAATAGTAACTCGGATTCAGCAACATGCGGCAGGGTTGTGCGATTTAGCCGCATGAATGCTGGATTAACACAAATTTATTCTTTACCTCTCAAGTTAGAGAGTACGGCGAC
This sequence comes from Candidatus Angelobacter sp., assembly GCA_035703825.1. Classification (GTDB taxonomy): domain Bacteria; phylum Acidobacteriota; class Terriglobia; order Terriglobales; family Acidobacteriaceae; genus Angelobacter. Next base: position 42,081 of record DASSXL010000077.1, on the reverse strand, counting down.
TAGATTAGAAAACTCTATTTTGAAGCCGGTGGCTCCAGGCGATTGTGAAACTTCGACGCCAGGCGCTCCGCCGTCTCCACCAGGTTGTTCTCCTTGGCCTTCTCTTTCATGGCGAACTTCACGCTCTCCGTGGCCGTCCAGAGTCCACGCTTGTTTCTGGCATCGATCACCGTCATCTTGACGTCGGTTGGCGAAATGTCCTTCCGCGTGGAGCTGGATTTTTCTTCCTGCCCGGTCTCCGGTGAAACCCTGGTCGAGCTGGTAACCTGCACTCCTGAATCTCCGCTGGATGCAATCTCGATGATCAGGTCGGCCTTCTCCGCCGTCTCGACAAAGGTGAACCGTCCCCAGCCTTCCATGGTGGACCTGATCACATCGAACGGAATGTGGCTGCCGTGCGTCCGCACCATGAAAACATTTCTGGCGGCCGCCAGCCGCATGGAGGGCGTTTCAATCAGCGGCTTCTTCTCCGGCGGCTGCTGCCCGCGCGATTGCATTCCACTGGCCAATGCGGCTATTGCGACCATAAAGACCAGTCTGCAAACTGTCCTGCGGCATGTCGTCAACATCTCGCTCCCTCCATACTCGACTTTAAGCGGATTGGCGCCGCAAGGCAACAGCCCGGCCTACGCTGTTCCAGCCTCTCGGCGCGATTTCGCATCTCGATTACAATAACTTTTTATGGCTGACCGTCTCTATCTCAGCATATGGTTCCCCACCTTCCAGGAGCAGGAGATGCTGCCTCGGCTGCTTTCCGTGCTTAAGCAGTTCCCTTTCTCCGCTGACCGCCCTGGCATCGGCTATCTCGCTATCCGCAGCATCTCCTGGGACCAGCCCATTATCTTCCAGCAGACGTTCGATCACCGGGCCGCTCCGGAACAAAGCCTGGCGCTGGCCGCCGAATTTCTTCATGAAGATAACGCTTACGAACTGGACGTTCTCTGGGACCTCTGGGTGCCAACACAGGAAGGAGACCTGGACGAAACCTGGAAGCTGAAGCCGCAAGCAGTGAAGTTCATCGCCTTTGGCACGCAGTTTGAAGAGGGCACTTTCCAGGAAAATGGCCACATCCAGGCCGACTTCGGCCTGGACGGCCCCTTTCTCTTTGAGGAAGCCGAATTTACCACCGTTCTGGAGCAACGCATCAAGGCCAACGTGCACAAGCTGGTCAGCTTCACCAGCGCCGTGGAGAAAAACTGTGGCATCAGCGGCCGCGTCTTGTGGTCGGAATCAGAAGATAACCTCGCGCAAAAGCTGATTGAGCGATTGCAAAGGGTGCAGTAGGTCTCCACATAACTCCCACCCGGGGAGCTCCCTTTGTAGAAAATCCCATGCCGCCGCGCTCTCCGGTCTCAGGCGCTCTCTTGGCCCATGACGCCAAAGGGCCTTGGCGTATGATTTTCCTCCGAGAGTTGACGATGTCTTTATCCCTCACCACTCGAACAAGGCGTTTTCTACAATGGGCACTGATTTTTGCCGGCTGGACACTTATTGTCCTCACCTTCTCGGTGCAGGCCTATGTTTTTGCTGTGGTCCGTGACCGGACGGACAGTTATTGGCACGAGTTCATCCTTGCGTCGAGCGAATGGTACGTCTGGGCAGCTCTTACTCCGCTGGTTCTTTTTCTCTGCCGCCGCTTTCGCATTGCGTCGCAGAACTGGCCTCGCGCGCTATTGCTCCATCTGGTTGCGGGGATTGTTATTTCATTTCTCCAATTGGCAATTCAGGTCCGGCTGAACTACGTCATAAACCCCGGTTACAAGATGACATATTGGCGCGTCTTATTCCTCTTCGCCACGTTCAAAGGACACATGAACCTGCTCACCTATTGGGTGATTGTGGCTCTGAGCCACGGCATCTATTACTACCAGCAGTCGCGGGCGCGCGAACTGGCGTGGTCGCGGATGGAAACAGATCTGGCCAACGCTCAACTGCAAGTCCTGAACATGCAGCTCCATCCGCATTTTCTGTTCAACACCTTGCACTCCATATCGACGCTTATCTCTGACGACCCACAGGCGGCCCGCCAGATGGTGCTTAAGCTTGGCGGTCTTCTCCGCGCCTCGCTGAACAAGATCGACCAGCCGGCCGTGCCGTTGCAACAGGAACTGGAACTTCTTGAGTGCTACATCAGCATTGAACAAACTCGCTTTAAGGACCGTCTGATTATCGAGAAGGAGATCGATAGCACCGCTCTCGCTTGCGAAGTGCCCACAATGATCCTTCAGCCGCTGGTGGAAAACGCCGTGCGCCACGGCATCGGAAAACACAGACAGTCAGACCGCATCAGCATTATTGCGCAACGATCCAACGGCCGCTTGTTACTGGAGGTGCGGAACTGCATTGGCAGCGTGGAAAATGACGGTCCTGCGCCTGCGCGCGGCATTGGGCTTTCCAACACCCGCGCACGCCTGGAGCAGCTTTACGGCAGCCAGCATTCCTTTGAGATTGCGAACCGTGACGGCGGCGGTGTGGCCGTAACACTAACTTTGCCCGCCACTGGTGACATAAACGGCGCTTTGGCGTCAAAAGCTGGTGAGCCATGAAATATGAGGCGCTCATTGTCGATGACGAACCGCTCGCGCGGCGCAGCATTCGCAAACACCTGAAGGCATTTCCTGAATTTGAAGTCGTCGGCGAATGCGGCGATGGCGAAACGGGGGTGGCCGCCATTCGCGAGCAAAAACCGGACTTGGTCTTTCTAGATATACAGCTTCCAGAGTTCGATGGGTTTGATGTAATTCGCGCCGTGGGAAAGCACGAAATGCCAGTGACCATTTTTGTGACCGCTTATGATCGCTATGCCTTGCAGGCGTTTGATGCCCACGCGCTTGACTATCTCCTAAAGCCGTTTTCCGAGGAACGTTTTCGCGATGGCATGCTCCGTGCGCTCCGCACATTGCAAATAGGAAAGCAGGCTCCTAGTCATCAGCTCTCACAACTGCTGGATGAAATCAAAAGGAAGAAAGACTATCTGGAGCGAATTCCCGTTCCCGCTAAGGGCCGCTTTCTCTTCTTGAACGTGCGCGATCTCAATTGGATCGAGGCTGAAGGCAATTACCTGCGCCTTCACGGCAACGGCACATCGCACTTGATTCGCGGCAACATGAATGAGATGGAAGCAAAGCTCGACCCGGGAAGGTTCATGCGCATCCATCGCTCCACCATCGTCAATCTCCAGCGCATCCGCGAAGTCCAGCCATGGTTTCACGGCCACCATCGCGTGGTGATGACCAGCGGACAGGAACTTAAGCTCAGCCGCTACCAGAAAGACAAGCTGCGTGTTCTTCTTGGCAAAACAAGCTGACATCTTTTTTAACCATTCATCTCGCGCCTCCGACCGTTCATACCAAAATCCATTGCGTCAACGTGATTGACCCATAGCCTGCGGTCGAGTCCTTATCGTCGATTGATGAGGTTGCGAGGCAACACCATGAAACAATCCTTCATGAGCCGTTTATTTCGCCGGTTGCCGCTTGCAGCAAGCGTCGTATGCTTGCTTGCCAGTTCGGCAATCGCCGCCGAGAAATTTTCCGTTGATGCAGATCATTCCAAAGTTGGTTTTTTCGTCACGCTCGTCGGAGTCACAGAGGTTGAAGGCAGGTTCTCAGATTTTAGCGGGACGATCATGTACGACGAAGCTGACCTCACAAAGTCCTCTGTAACTGCAATCATCAAATCCGCCAGCATCAATACCGGCAGCTCCTTTCGCGACAAAGACCTGAAAGCGGCTCCATTTTTCGATGCGGATAAGTTTCCCACGATTCGCTTTCAGAGCACGGCCATTCGTAAACAAGGAAATGATTACGTAATGGCCGGTCTTCTTACGATCAGAGATGTGAGCAAGGAAATCCAGGCTCCTTTGGTCTGGCTGCACCACAAGATGAATGATCCCTGGAAAAATTCCCGCATCGCCTTTGACAGCCGCCTCAAGCTGAACCGGAAGGACTTCGGGGTGCTCGGCCCCAAATTTTGGAATGAAGGCATTGCGGGCACCGTTGATATTGACCTGCGCATTACCGCGGAAATCCCGAACTTTGATCTGTGGGGATTTCCCGCGGCCGAAGGTAAGAAATCGATAGGGGCGCTCGTCTATGAAACGGTGCAAAAAGAAGGACTCAATGCTGCCTTGCAACAATACAAGGAAACAAAACAAATACAGCCTGATGCTTTTGAGTTTGGTCCAGGTCAGCTGAACCTGGTGGGTTACAGATTGCTGCAGCACGGCAAAGTCAAAGAAGCGTTGGAATTCTTTAAACTCAATGCGGATTCTTATCCTGACAAGGCTTTTGCGTATGACAGTTTGGGTGACGCATATCTCGCGAACGGCGACAAACAACAGGCAGCAAAGAATTTCAAGAAGTCTCTGGAGCTAGACGGCGCCAACACCAGCGCCATCGAAAGCCTGCGCAGTCTCGGAGCTGGATAAACCGCAACTTCACAACTCACGATGAACCACGCCCAGATTGCTCACGCGGAACACGCAGCTTTCGCAGCTTAAGGAGGCTCCAACTTGCTTCGACTCGTCAGTATTGTCGCAGTGCTGGCAGCATCAATCTCTCTGCGATGGCAGGCTGAACCGCAGAAGCCGAACGTACCATCTCCTTCGGGCGCCGATTCGCGCCTCGGCCTGGACGGCCCGGTGCGCGCCGAAGATGTGTACAGGAATATCGATATTTTCAAGGGCAAGCCGGCTACGCAGGTCCTTTTGGCAATGAACTCCATCCGCGGCACGCTTGGTGTTTCCTGTACCTATTGCCATACGCAGTTCGAGTGGGACAAGAATGACAAGCCGGCCAAAGAAACAACGCGCAAGATGTTCAGGATGCTGGGCTATATCGAAGGAAAATATTTCGACCACAAAAACAAAGTGACGTGCTGGACCTGCCATCGTGGCCACGCGGAACAGCCCAGACCCACAGAGAAAGCGCCCGAGCAGGCGGAGCAGTATATCCATCTCGCGCCTGAAGATGCGAAAAAGCCTTCAGAACAAATCTTTCACAACATTCAAAGCCTGAAAGGAGTCCCAGCAGGCAGGCTTCCGTTTGTCATGAACTTCTTTGCGCAATCGCTGGGTGTAAAGTGCTCACATTGCCATGTCCAGGATCATTGGGAGAAAGATGACGTGGTGGCCAAACAGACCGCCCGCAATATGCTGGACATGGTCCACGACGTTCAGCGTGAATACTACGGCGGCAATGGGCCCATTAGTTGCTCTGGATGCCATCAGGGAAAGGTCAAGCCGGAAAACGGACTGGAACCTGCTGCGGCAAAGGCGCCGTGAAAGAAAAGGACGCAAGCACAATGGCACTTTGCGTCCTTCGTTTCTTGGCGTAACTATTTCGTCCTTCCGCCTTCAGTCTTTAACTCTTCCGCCGCCGCGGCCTGCGCCGCCGCCAGCCGCGCTGTGAGCACGCGATACGGCGAGCAGGAAACATAGTTCAATCCGATCTTGTGGCAGAACTCCACCGACGCCGGATCGCCGCCGTGCTCGCCGCAGATGCCGATCTTCAGGTTCGAGCGTGTCTTGCGTCCCTTTTTCACGGCAATCTGCATCAGCTCGCCCACGCCTTCCTGATCGATGGTGGCAAACGGATCGCTCTTCAGAATCCCGCGCTCGATGTATGCCGGCAGGAACTTGCTGATGTCGTCGCGAGAAAAGCCGTACGCCGTCTGCGTGAGGTCGTTGGTGCCAAAGCTGAAGAATTCGGCATCGCCAGCAATCTGGTCCGCCACCGAGCACGCGCGCGGCAGCTCAATCATAGTGCCCACCAGGTATTCAACCTTGCTTCCCTTCTCCTTGAACACCTGCTCGGCCACCTGCCGGATGATGGCGCTCTGGTTTTCCATCTCCTTCATCATGCCGACCAAAGGAATCATGACTTCAGGAAATACCTTCACGCCAGCCTTGGAGACATTTACCGCGGCCTCAAAGATCGCGCGTGCCTGCATCTCAGAAATTTCGGGATAAGTAATTCCCAGGCGGCAGCCGCGATGGCCCAGCATCGGATTCAACTCATGCAGTTCTTCCACGCGGCGCAGCAGCTCACGCGCTTCTTTCAGCCGTGGCGAGCTCGCATCTTTAATTTCAAGCTGCGCAATCTCCACCATCAGCTCTTCACGGCGTGGCAAGAACTCATGCAGGGGCGGATCCAGCAGGCGGATGGTCACCGGGAAGCCGTCCATGGCTTTGAAGACGCCCTCAAAATCTTCGCGCTGCATCGGCAGCAGCTTGGCGATTTCAGTTTTACGCGCCGCTTCAGTGCGGGCCAAAATCATATTGCGCATGTGCCCGATGCGATCTTCAGCAAAGAACATGTGCTCGGTCCGGCACAGGCCAATGCCTTCTGCGCCAAAGCTGCGTGCGGCAATCGCATCGCGCGGAATATCTGCGTTGGCGCGAACGCCCAGCTTGCGGAACGGCTCAGACCAATTCAGCAGCGTCTGCAGATCAGGATCGTCTGGTTTGGCCGGAACGGTGCCAAGCTGCCCTTTAATCACGCGGCCCGTTGTTCCGTCGAGCGAGATCCAGTCCCCTTCTTTGAAGATAAGATCGCCTACGCGCATCGTCTTCTTCTTCTCGTCGACCTCAATCTCACCGGCGCCCGCCACGCAGCACTTGCCCATACCGCGCGTAACCACCGCGGCGTGGCTCGTCATGCCGCCCCGCGAGGTCAGAATTCCGGCAGCTACCTCCATGCCGTGAATGTCTTCCGGAGTGGTTTCTCCGCGCACCAGAATCACGGGGTTTTTCTGCGCTCCCGTGCCGGCAGCGGCAACCGCGTCATTCGCCGTGAACACGATGCGCCCCACGGCCGCTCCCGGCGAGGCCGGCAGGCCTTTGGCAATCACTTCCACATCGCCGCCGCTTTCATCGAGCTTTGGCACCAAGAAGTCATAAAGCTGGTTGGGTTCCACCCTGAAGATCGCTTCCTCCGGCTTGATCAGCCCTTCCTTCACCATGTCCAGCGCCAGACGGACCGCGGCGCGCCCGGTGCGCTTGCCGTTGCGCGTCTGCAACATGTACAAGCGGCCTTCCTGAATGGTGAATTCAAAATCCTGCATGTCGCGATAGTGCTTTTCCAGGCGCGTGGTGATGTCCCGCAGTTGGTCATAAACCTGCGGCATAATCTTGTGCAATTCAAGAATGTGCACAGGCGTGCGCACGCCGGAAACCACATCTTCACCCTGCGCGTTCATCAGGAACTCGCCGTAAAATTCTTTGTCGCCGTTCGCAGGATTGCGCGTAAAGCCCACACCGGTTCCGCTGGTCTCGCCCAGGTTGCCAAAGACCATCGCCTGCACGTTCACGGCCGTCCCCAGATCGTCAGAAATATTGTTAATGCGGCGATACACCTTGGCGCGATCGTTGTTCCATGACCGGAACACCGCGTCCCGCGCTCCAACCAGCTGGTCCACCGGGTTCTGCGGGAAATCTTTTTTTGTATGTTTGCGGACAACTTCTTTATATTGCGCAATCACTTCCTGCAGATCGGCTGCCGTGAGTTCGGTATCCAGCTTCACGCCGCGCTTGTGCTTTTGTCCGTCAAACACTTCTTCAAATTCGTGCTTGGGAATATCCAGGACCACGTTGCCGTACATCTGGATCAGGCGGCGATAGGAATCGTAAGCAAATCGCTCATTGCCGCTCTTGCGTGCTAGCGCCTTTACGCTCTCGTCGTTCAGTCCCAGGTTCAGGATCGTGTCCATCATCCCCGGCATGGAGAACTTTGCGCCCGACCTCACGCTCACCAGCAGCGGGTTTTCTCCCGCGCCCAGCTTCTGCTTCTGTAACTCTTCCAGCCGCGCCAGCGCATCTTTCATCTGCCGCTCCAGTGCATCGGACGTCTTCGCGGTCCTCATGAACTCGCGGCACGCCTCCGTCTGAATCGTAAAGCCCGGAGGCACAGGCAGCCCGGCGTTGGTCATCTCGGCCAAGCCGGCGCCCTTTCCGCCAAGTTGTTCTTTCATCTTGCCGTTGCCTTCAGCCTTACCGGCGCCAAAAAAGAATACGTATTGAGTTCCCGGTTGCGGTTGCGAAGCTGCCTTGGTCTCTGGTGTGGAAAGGGGGGTAACGCTCATTTTGGCCATGTCTCCATTGAAAGGTGAAAGTTGGAACTGAAAGCCTGAAGCTGACTTGTCTGCTTGACAGGCTGTATGTAATCTTCTTATTTTACTCGGCTTGAGCGCATGGCGCGAGTGTTGCTTTGTTAAGAATTCCTTTGCGACCCTTTGCGCCCTCTGTGGTAAGGGGGCGGGCGATTGCCCTACTTTTTCTCGGTCACAATCTCAGAAAAATCAGCAATGCTGGAAAATTCGTTGACCAGTGTTTGCAGCAGGCCTAGCCGCTGCGCGCGCAGGTTTTCGTCGTCCACCATGACCATGACCTTATCGAAGAAAGCGTCAATTGTTGGACGGAGGCGGGAAATCTCATGCAGCGCCGATTCGTACTGCCGCGAAGCGCTTAGCTCTTTCACTTTTTTTGCCACTCCCGGGACGGCGTCGGCCAGCTTCTTCTCTTCAGTATCCTTCAAGGCCGACGGGTTGAAAGGCTCAGCTACTGCCTTCTTTGTCTCTGCCGCCTGCCGCAGGATGTTCTTCATCCGCTTGAACGCAACCGATATCGATTCAAAGTCACTCGATGGGCGGACTTTGGCCACAGCTTGAGCGCGCGCAACAGCATCCACTACGTCATCGGCTCCGGCGGCCAGAGTTGCATTCACCACGTCATACGCCAGACCGAGCACATCGCGCAGATAGAACTCTAGGCGCTCACGGAAGAAGCTTTGCACGGAATGGACATAAGCCTCGCCGCTTAAAGTGAACTTCCTCTCTGCCTCGCTGCGACCATAGCCGGACCGAGCCTCGCGCATCAAGTCAACCAAGTGCAGCGGCAGCTTGTGCTCCGCAATAGTCTTCACAATTCCATTGGCCTGCCGCCGCAGTGCAAATGGGTCTTTCGATCCTGAAGGCATCAGCCCCAGCGCAAACATCCCGGCGATGCTGTCAGCTTTGTCGGCGATGGAAAGCACCGCGCCTTCCAGCGTTCGCGGGGGGGCGTCTTCCATTGACACAGGCTTGTAATGGTCATAAATCGCAACAGCAACGGGTTGCGAGTGTCCCTGTTTTTTGGCATAAAGTCCGCCGACAATGCCCTGAAGCTCCGTGAATTCCTTGACTAGTTCGGTGGTGAGATCCGTCTTGGCTAGGCGCGCTGCCTCTAAGACCGCGGGCTGGTTAAGTGGGACCCCACCGCCGGTTACCAAGCTAACGATTCGGGAAGAAAGTAAATATGTCCGCTCAGATTTTTCAAAATAATTTCCAAGATCCTTTTGGAACGTCACTGAATTAAGCATCTCGCGGCGTTTCACCATCGGCGTTTTCTGGTCGGTGTTCCAGAAGAACCTCGCGTCATTGAACCGTGCGCGAAGTACACGCTCGTTGCCATGCCGGATCAGCCCGTCGGGGTCGCCATCCGTATTTAATACGGCAAGAAAATGCGGCGCCAATTTTCCAGCAGCATCCTCGACGGCGAAATATTTCTGATGATCGCGCATCACCGTCACCAGCACCTCTTCCGGTAGCGACAGGTACTCCTTATCAAAGTTGCCCAAAATCGCCGAAGGCCATTCGGTCAGGTTCACCACGGTCTTAAGCAGTTCAGCATCCTCGCGCCAGCGCGCTTCGGGCACTGTGCGCGTGGCAGCATCCAGCGCTTTGCGGATCTTGTACTCGCGATCAGCGCTTAAGGCCGTGACATGCGCGGCCTGCATGGTTTCTGCATATTGCGAAGGCGAGGCAATAGAAACCTCCGCTGGGCCAAGAATTCGATGCCCGCGCGATTCCTTGCCTGCCTTGATCCCCGCAAACTCCAGCGGGATGATCTCACCATCGAGCATCGCTACGATCCAGCGCACCGGCCGCACAAACCGCTCCGGCTTGCCTGCGCGCCAATACATATTCTTAGGCCAGTAAATCGACGCGATCTCTTTGGGTAGAAGTTCTGTCAGAACCTGCGCGGCAGGCTTTCCCTTGTTGGTGACTGTCGCCGTCAGGTACTCGCCCTTCGGCGTCGTCACCGTTTGTAATTTCGTAACCTCCACTCCGGCTTTTTTGGCAAACGCGTGTGCCGCTGGCGTCGGCTGACCATCCTTATATGCGACTTTGGTAGCCGGGCCGGTAAGCTGTTCCTGCACGTCCGGTTGCGTGGCGGGAATGGCCGACGCAATTAACGCCAGCCGGCGCGGGGTCTCCGAGCATTTGATCCCTTGATGCGGAAGCGAGTTTTTTGCCAGCAGTTCCTCAAGGCGCTTCTGTAATTCCTGGCTGGCCTCCTGAATCATGCGCGCGGGAATTTCTTCTGTTCCGATCTCCAGCAGAAAGTCAGGCATCAGGCCGCTCCTCCCTTCTGCTGTTTGGCGGTTTCCACTCCCGCGTTTTGCTGTGCAACGTAAGCTTTGGCCAATCCCACAGCAAGTTGCCGGATGCGGGCGATCACTCCAACCCGCTCCGTCACCGAGATGGCCCCGCGCGCATCGAGAAGATTGAAAAGATGCGAACACTTCAGGCACAGCTCGTACGCAGCCAGCAGAGGAAAGCGTTGCTTCGCATCCGCCGCTGCATTCTTGTCCGCCAGCAGCGCGTTGAATTGGTTGATCAGCGTTTGCGACTCGCTCTCATACATCTCAAAATGCTTCCAAGTCTTTTCGACGTCGGCTTTCTCAAAATTACTTACCGACATTTGCAACTCATCCTGGTAGCGCACGTCGCGATACTTCACCACCGCGCCGCTTTGTGGATCGCGCGCCCACACGATGTCATAAATACTGTCCACGTCCTGCAAGAATGCCGCGATGCGCTCCAGCCCATACGTCAGCTCAGCGCAGATGGGATCAAGATCGATCCCGCCGCACTGCTGAAAGTAAGTAAATTGCGTGATCTCCAGCCCGTCGAGCATCACCTGCCACCCCACTCCCCACGCCGCCAGAGTGGGCGCTTCCCAGTTGTCTTCTTCAAACTTGATGTCGTGCTTGCGAAGGTCAATGCCAATGGCCTTGAGCGACTCCAGATAAAGCTCTTGCACGTTTTCCGGCGGCGGCTTCAAAATCACCTGAAGTTGCATGTGCTTGTAAAGACGGTTGGGATTGTCGCCGTAACGTCCATCAGCCGGGCGGCGCGAAGGCTGCACATACGCCACTTTGTACGGCTTGGGACCCAGCACGCGCAAGAAAGTTTCCGGCGCCATGGTTCCCGCCCCGACCTCAATGTCATACGGCTGCTGCAACACGCAGCCGCGCTCCGCCCAGAATTTCTGCAGGCGAAGGATAAGTTCCTGGTATGTAGGGGCGGTAGGCATGACTGATCGCGAACATTTAATTTAACAGATTCTCTGTTTGAAACCCCGAGCGATGCGAGGGCCCCCTATCATCTTAAAAGCCTTCGAGGATGGGAATTGATAGAGCGGCAAATGTTCGACTTACAAATTCGCGTGCGCAATAGGGTTCCCTCGCTACGCTCGGGATTTAGAACAAACTCACCATTCATTGAACTCTGGCCGATGGTCCGGGTCGGGATGCGCCCAACTCTTGCCGAACTCGGCGCGCAACTTCTTCTGATCGGCAGCCAGCAGCTTCCAGTTGTGGAGCGTATCAGCCTGTTGCACCACGCGGACAAAGGGCGTTGGCTGGCCTTTACTCACATCCTGGCGGACTTCATTCACCTCAGCCAGTCCGCCGCGAAAGTCGTCGCGCCCGTGAGAGATGTAGAGTTCGGTGTCGATATAAATCACGTCGCCCTTGCGCAATTCCGGTAAACGGCCAGCGTCGCACTCGGCTTGAATTTCGCGGAAGCGGGCTTCGCTGGCGCGCGCGTCGTCGGCCGTGGCGAACGTGCGGCCGGTTTCTGCGCATTGATGCGTTTCGCTCATAAGTTCTGCGTCTGGCACTCAGCCTTCAGCCGGATCTTTACCGCAAAGGACGCGAAGAACACAAAGAAAAGAGCCAATGATTCCTTTTTTCTTGTGCCTTTTGCGACCTTTGCGTCCGTTGCGGTTGAATCCTTGGCTGAATGCTGACTGCTGATTATTGAGTGCTAAATCTTTTCCAGCATCGCCGCCGTCACCAGCTTCTTCTCAATATGGCGCTCTATGCGCTGGGCCAGAAATCGCCGAAGATCGGCGCCACGGCTGCGCATCCATGGATCGCTCTTAAGCCGGTTCAACGGCGCGCGAAACATCTCCGTCGCCTGGGCGCGTGAGTCGGCGGAAATTTCCGTGCTGGCCAGCCGCTTATCATCCTGGCACAGCAGCCCATCGGCCAGCGGATGAAAATATGCTTTGCTTCCGTTCAATACCGCGCCACACATCACGCAGGCGTGCAGGTCCGGCAGCAGGCCGATCAGGCGGACGATCCAGAGATCGAAATACGTGAGCGGCATCCAGATGGAATCGGCTTTCAGGTGATGCACCACTGCAAGCGTGAGACGGAAGATATCGTCGCTGGGTTCGCGATCGGGAAGAAGCTGGTCAATCACTTCCGCCACGTAGCTCAGCGCCACCAGGCGCGGGTACGTGACTTCCGTCGCCAGAGGGGAAGAAATAATGTCGCAGGAATCCAGCCGCACCAGCTCTTGTTTTTCCTTTTCCTCCCAGTGGGCGGTTACGTGCGTCAGCGGCTCCAGCGCGCCGCCAAAGCGCCTCTTTGACCGCTTGGCTGCCTTGGCCACACCCCGGATCTTGCCTTCTGCGCGCGTAAAGAACGTCACCAGCAGGTCCGCTTCATGGAAGGGATAGGTGCGCAGAATCAGGGCTTCAGATTGGCGAGGCATGGCGAATCAAAGAACATTTACCACAAAGTACACGAAGTAACACAAAGGTGTTGAGTCGCAATCGGAAAAAGGTTTGCGGCCCGCCCTGGTGGTCTCAATTCAAAACCGGTTAACCACAGAGGGCACAGCAAAGTCATTCCCACAAAGAACACGAGAAACGCTAAACATTGTCTGATCAGCCAGAAAATACCTTTGTGGTTCTCCGTGTCCTTTGTGGTTCAAGCTCCTAATAAATAAGAAACGCGCAGCCATGCCGGCTGCGCGTCAAATTTGCCGCTGCGGCCATCAACGGCCGTAATACTTGGCATTCTTCTCCGCGTACTCTTTCCATTTTTCCGGCAGGTCGTCGAGCGCAAAGATCGCGGAAACCGGGCACACCGGCACGCATGCGCCGCAATCAATACACTCCACCGGATCGATAAATAGCATGTCGGTGCCTTCAAACTGAGGTTCGTCTTTTTTGGGATGGATGCAGTCCACCGGGCATGCATCCACGCATGCCGCATCCTTGGTCCCGATGCAAGGCTCTGCAATCACGTATGCCATAAGGGTAAAGTTCTCCGTATCTCAATAAGCTGTGTGGGTCAACTAAAGATTTTAACAGCTATTGTGGAGCGCGCAAATTTTTCTGCCGAATGGCGGCCAGAGAGCCTTGAAAAGACCGGCCCCGCGCCTGAACGGCGTCCGAGAAATGCTCCTGCGCGTGACTCTGGACCGGCAAGGTGCGATACTTGAGTCCAAGACCTCCCCCAAAACTTTGAGACTGCATGCACGGCTTTTACAGTTGTTTTCTGCAATCCGTGGAGAAGTACCCGGCCAACACTGCGCTTGAGCTGCAACGCGCCTCCGGCACGGTGGAAAGCCTCACTTATGCCGAGCTGCGCCGCATGGGCGAATCCGTTGGCCGCTGGCTGCGCGAATCCGGCATGTCAGAGGGAGTGCGCTGCGCCATCATGGCGCAAAATTCACCGCTCTGGGTTGCGGCCTACCTCGGCATCATGTCCGCTGGCGCGGCTGCCGTGCCGCTCGATACCGCCTTCAACGCGCATCAGGTCAACAAGCTGCTCTGGGACTCCGGGAGCGCCATCATCTTTACTGATTCCGAGCACTTGGCCGTGGTGGAAAAAGCCGTGGAAGAGACGCTGGTGCGGATCGTGATGATCGATGGCTCCGGCGAAGGCCGTTACTCCAATCTGACTGGCATGCTTGCCGCCGGGCCGGGCGATTTCCGTCCGGCGCGCATCTTTGAAACCGACATCGCGGTAATCATGTATACCTCGGGCACCACCAGCGATCCCAAGGGAGTAACGCTGACGCACAAGAACCTGCTGGCCGAGGCCGACGCCATTTTCAGCGCCGTGGACGTCAGCCCCCGCGATTCAATTCTTGGCGTCCTGCCGCTCTTTCATGCGCTAGCGCAGGTAGCCAATCTGCTGATGCCCCTCGTCGTCGGCGCCAGAATCGTTTACCTGGAAACGCTCAACACCACCGAGCTGTTGCGCGCGCTGCGCGAACGCGGCATCACCTTGTTCTGCTGCGTCCCTCAATTTTTTTATCTGATTCATGAGCGCGTGATGCAGCAGGTAAAAGCCAGACCGGCTCCCGCGCGTCTTGCCTTCCGCGCCATGATGGCGATCTCTGCCGCGGGCAACAAGGTTGGATTAAGGCTAGGCAAACTGTTTTTCCGTCCAGTTCACAAGCTGCTGGGACCAAAGATGCGTTTCTTCATCACCGGAGGTTCGGCTTTCGATCCCAAAGTCGGGCGCGACATAGAAAAACTCGGATTCAAAATGCTGCAAGCTTATGGCCTTACGGAAACCTCCGGCGGGGCCACCGTCACGCCGCCGCGAGCCAGAGTGATGGGTTCGGTGGGCCAGCCTCTGAAGGGCGTGCAGGTCAGGATCATCGACCCGCAGCCCGCAGAGAACGTACGTTTCCCCGTCGGGGAGATCGCCATCAGCGGCGACATTATCATGCGGGGCTATTACAACCGCGCGGACGCCACGGCTGAAACACTCCGCGAGGGCTGGCTCTATAGCGGCGACCTCGGCTACCAGGACGAGCGCGGCAACCTGTTCATCACCGGCCGCAAGAAAGAAATCATCGTCCTGAGCTCCGGCAAGAATATTTATCCTGAAGAGCTGGAAGCCCATTACATGCGCTCTCCTTTTATCAAGGAGATCTGCGTGATGGGGCTGGTAAACCGTCCGGGAGAGCCGTTTTCTGAGCGGCTGCATGCGGTAATTGTCCCCAACTTTGACGTGTTGCGCGAGCGCAAGATCGTGAACACGCGCGAGGTGATCCGCTTTGACGTGGAGAATCTCTCCATGGAGATGCCCAGCACAAAGCGCATTTTAAGTTTCGACCTGTGGTCTGATCCGCTGCCGCGCACCACCACGCGCAAGCTGAAGCGCTTTGAGATCCAGCGCCGCGTGATGGCAGGTGAAGGCGGCGGCGCCGGCAACACCGGCGTGGCTGAAGAGCCGACTGGCGAAGAAGCGGCCTGGCTGGCGTCACCTGACGTGCAAAAGGCCATGGATGTGATCGGCAAAGCGAGCAAAGCGGATAAGCCGTTGCTTCCCTCTTCCAATCTCGAGCTTGACCTGGGCTTTGACTCCATGGAGCGCGTGGAGCTGGTGGTGGCGCTGGAGCGCGAGATGGGCGCGCAACTCGATGAAAAAATGATCGCGCAGGTTTACACCGTCCGCGAACTGGTGGATGCGGTGCTGCAGGCGCGCCAGGGCGGCGCTGGCGCAACTTCAACACGCGCTTCCGCGCCCGGCTGGGACGCGGTGCTGGCAGTCGAGCCGGACGATCCAAAAGTCCTGGCCGCCCTGAACAGTAGCCGGCTGTTTACATTTCTGTGGTTCCTGTCCGGCAAAGTGGTTGCGTTGATCGTGCGCCTGTTCTTTGGACTGCGAGTCACCGGCAAAGAGAAGCTGCCCAAAAAAGGCCCGTTCATCCTTTCACCCAACCACCAGAGCTTTCTCGATGGGCCGGTTGTGGCCAGCCAGATTCCGTGGCGGCTTTTTAAGAACATGTTTTACGTGGGGACGAGCGAGATATTCGGCCACGGCGCGCTGCACTACCTTGGCCGCACGTTCAGGCTGGTGCCGGTCGATCCCGACTCCAACCTGGTCAACGCCATGCGGGCCGGCGCCTATGGCCTGAAGAAAGGCCAGAACCTGGTGCTCTATCCTGAAGGCGAGCGGTCAGTGGACGGCACGCCCAAGAAATTCAAGAAGGGCGCGGCAATTCTGGCCGCGCACCTGAAAGTCCCGATTTATCCTGTGGCGCTGGAAGGTTTTTATGATTCGTGGCCGCGCAGCAAGCGCTTTCCCCGCCTGGCCAGGCTGCGCGTGCAGTTCGGCGATCCCATCATGCCGCCGGAGCAACTCACCAACCCTGAAGAAACCTACAACAGGATTACGGAACAACTTCGCGCCAGCGTGACCGGGATGTGGGAGCAGATGCGTGAGAAACCGGCCAAGGCGGAAACCGCGGTCGCGGGAGACTGAGTATGCTGCGATCGCGCTCTTTTCTTCAGGTCTGGACGCCCTTCTGATGCCAACTACCAAGCTGTTTCGTCCTGCCGGGCAAGGTCTGGATATCGATAGAAGCCAGGTGCTGTTTCATCTTCACCGGCTGAGCGCTTCAGCCTGCTGTATGTAACTCTTGCTATCAAACTTTTTTGACGTGCTGTTGAATGACATGTAGCGGATCTTGCCGAAGATCGGACGCTCGAACCACGGGCGGTCATGCTTGCCGACAATCGCCCACGCGATTCCGGCGTAACCATTGGGATCGCGGCCATCAAGTTCATACTTGTCATTCAGGTAAACCGCCATCTGGTAGGCGCGGGCAGGAGTCTTGCTCCATTCCAGGATCTTCTTGGCCCAATACATGCGCATGTAATTGTGCATGAAGCCGGTCTTTACCATCTGCATCTGCGCGGCGTTCCACAGCGGATCGTGCGTTCGCGCCTCTTCCAGTTGGCGCTCGCTATAGATTTTGCGCGGATCGCCCGTGTGCTCGGCCAGGCTCTTGTGCGCCCAAGGCGTGCCGGATTCAAAGTTGTCATAATTGGGATTGAATCGGACGAAGTTAACGGCCAGCTCGCGGCGGACAATCAACTGCTCCAGAAAAGCTTCTTTTGCTGCCTTGGGAGCGTCAGCTTTCTGCACGGCCAGCGCTACAGTGTGCGGGCCGATGTGTCCAAAATGGAGATAAGCGGACAAACGGCTAGTGCCATCGCGCTCCGGTTTGTTGCGATCGACCGGATAATTCGCCAGTTCGTTCTTGATAAAGCTCTTCAGCCGCTTGAGCGCCTCATCTGTCCCGCCCACAATATTTTTGACCGGCGCAACCGAGCGGTCTAGTTGCCATCCGTGGGTGATGTCAACATCGGCTGCCAGCGATTGCAAGCCGCGTGGCGGACGCCAACCAACTTTTGCCCGCGTGTTCCCTACCGGCTGCAAGAATTCCGGCAGCAGACGACGGATGACTGGCCGCGCCGTGTAAGCGCCGTACTGCTCTTTCATCAGCAGCTTTGAGGGAACAATCACGTCGGCATCGACGGTCCAGAAAGGCACGCGGAGTTGCGCGGTCGCAAGTTCGCGCCAGTGTTCCGGCTCGCGCATGGGATTCTCATCGCCTATGACAAGAGCGGGCCTGACCTGCTCGCAGAACTTCAATAGATGATGATCTGGATACTTGCGCAGGACCAGGCCGATGCCGCGTTTCTTCAGCCCTTCGGCAATCGCCGGGATTCCCTGGTTGAGAAAGCTGTAGTGGCGCAGGTTGGCATGAGGATAAAACGGTACTGGAGCAAAAAACACCACGCATGTCTTGTGCAACAAGTTTGCGGCCCGCACCGCAACTTCCAGCGCAGGATTATCGAGCACCCGCTGCGCACGCTGCATCCAGTAGACCACGCACCGGCCGTCCGGGTCGGGCTCACCTTTTCGCCGGACGGTGACACGAGCGCTCGAGGATAGAAGATCGAATTGGTCCGTCTGTAATTCGGCCATTTGTAACAAGTATCATGGGCAGCACTTCGTCGTCTTGCACGGCCTCGGAAAAACTTACGCCAGAGCGGGCTTGTCTTCGGTGTTGGCCTCGTTGGTCTGTGCCTGTAGAGATTCCTGATCGGCGGAAAACACTTCCTGTTGTTTGGGGAAAATTTCTTTCAACGCCGCGACGATGATGAAGCTGATGATCACCAGCAGCATCCATGAGCTTATCTTCGTCGGCCCGACAATCGCCCATTGCCGCTTTTGGTGCGGATACTGCCATGCGCCGAAATACGTAGCAATATTTTCCGCTACCCAGATGAAAAATGCGATCAGGAGAAACGAAAGCGCCACCGGCATGCGGCGCTCAGTGGTCGTCACGGTGAAATGGACCTGCGTGCGGCGGAAGAGCAACAGCACGCACGCGGCAAGCGGCCAGCGGAGATCAACTATGTAATGATTGGTAAAAAAGTTGGCGTAGATGGCGGCACACAGGCCCACCGCCAGCGTGAAGGGCGGAAATTCCGTGATCTTTAAGCGCATCAGTCGCCACGCCTGCATGATGTAGCTGGCAACCGAGGCGTACATGAATCCGCTGTAAAGTGGGACCGTTTTCAGATGAAAAAATGCCGGCTCAGGATAGCTCCACGAGCGGACGGTTGGCGACGTTTTGAAAAGCTCCAGCCCCATGCCAATCAGATGGAACAGCGACAATACGGCGACTTCACGCCAGTTCTCAAGACGCACAGCGACCAGCACAATTTGGATGGCGATGGCGCTCAGGAAGAGAAAATCATAACGGGCCAGGCCGGGAATCGAGACGTGGCCGGAGATGGCCAGAAGAAACAAGAAGGAACCGGCAAAGACACACGCGGCCGCCTGCTTCAGCCCAAACACCAGGAACTCGCGGATGCCGACGGCCCATCGCGAGCCCGCGACAGGCGGAGTCTGTTCATCCGCCAGCCGCTTCCCTGTGGCTCCTTCATGCTCTGCACAATGGACGCCCTTCTCGACATCCGCACGCTGCTGGCGCAATACTACCTCCCGGTGATGGGTCAAGACGGCCGCACCGTCTACATCTCCCAGCCCGACCGCGCTCTCCGCGGCGGCTTGTCATTTTACATTCTAGCGTTGTTTTTATCCCGAGCTGAAGACGGGGGGAACGCCCCCCGCTTCTGCACAGCTCATCTGCGTAGCTTCATTTGTGCATTCCACTCAACAGCGGGCCGGTGTTTTCCGAAAAACAGAAATGAAATGACAGGTGGGCTGGAACAACAGCCTTACCACCTAAGCTGGGCGCATCCTTGGGAATACGAACGCATTGTGAAAGGAGCGCGACAATGAAGAAATTTTTACCGTTAACCCTTTGCCTTGCGGCCCTGGCCAGCGGCGCCATCTCTGCTCAGGCCCTCAGCATGAAGACCAGTTTTTCAGCATGCGGAACCACCTGCACGCGCCACTCCACGTCTTGCGGAAGATTATGTTCATTTTGTGATGTGACTCTGGGCGACGGCGTCAATACAGGCGTTTGCGTCGTGCCTTAAAATTCCACTTTTTCACCATCCCATCCTTTCCGAATTTCACGGAAAGGATGGGGTTTGTGAACCATTTCCGTAATCCTGACAGCTTGCCCGCATCAGCCGGAATAAACTCCAGTCTGGAATTGACCACCAGGACCAGCAGGAAACGCAGAGCGCGCGTTCGGTCGAAAGCAAAAATCGTTTGGGCGCGTTCATTGGCGGCATGGGAAACGATATTATGGAACATAGTGAAGCAGCAACCTATCCGGCTGTTGGCCCTCGACATTGACGGCACCCTGACCGACCAGAATTTTCAGGTATCGGCGCGCAACATTGCCGCCCTGCGCGCAGCCCATGAAGCCGGTATTGAGATCATACTGGCAACGGGCCGCCGCCATGACTATGCCATGCCGATCGCCCGGGAGCTCGGCTTCCCTGTTTGTCTCATCAGTTCCAATGGAGCGCTGATCCGATCCAGCGCTGGAGCGACTTTTTTTACTGACCGCCTGCCCGCAAGAACCGCACTCGAGCTCATTCAATATATGAATGACTTCCGTGGACATGCCGTGCTGACATTTGACCGGGCAGAGAATGTGCCCGGCAACGATTCATTGGTCCTAGAGCGGGCGGACGAGCTCAACCAGACGGTCTCCCGCTGGCTGGAGGCAAATCGCCCTTACATCAAGTTCATATCGCCGCTGGAAAATGCGCTGATTGAAGACCCGTTGCAGGCCATGTATTGCGGCCGGGTGGCCGTGATGCAGGCAGTACAGGACCGGCTCAGCCATGCGCCATTTCTGGACAAAATCACGGTCATGCGGACCCAATACGACCACCGCAACCTATGCATACTGGATATTCTCAATCGGGAATGTTCCAAAGGTCATGCGCTGCGGCGCTGGGCCGAGCACCGGCGGATTCCCCGGGAACAAGTGATGGCCATCGGCGACAATCACAATGACCTGGAAATGCTTGAATATGCAGGAGTTGCGGTTGTTATGGAAAATGCATCTGAAGAATTGAAGCAGAATGGCTGGCGGGTGACCGGCAGCAACGCTGAAAGCGGCGTGGCCCGGGCGGTGGAGGAGATTTTGGGGCTGGCTTTCAGCAGCTAATTCGGTCAAAATAGGTATCTTGCTATAAGTATGCGATTTTTACGGCCAATCACGATCGGAGCGGTCTTGGCGCTGGCGCAGCTTTCTGCCTTTGCCGGACAGGTCGCCATTCTGCGCAATGGGTTCAGCATCCACTTTGATCACAAGGAGCAGAGCGGCAACTCCACGCGGCTTTATACCGGTACAGGCTATCTGGACGTCGCAAGCGACCAGATCGCATCGTATGACGTTGACGAAACTCCGGTCGCTCCGGATCCCCAGCCTGCACCCCAGCCAGTGGCGCTAACAAGCACACAGCCTCCCGCAGCCCAGCCCACGACTGTAGCTACACAGAAACCGGCGCCGGCTACGGCGGCACAAAATGTTGATCTTGACCAGGTCGTGCGAGAAGCCAGCAGCAAGAACCGGCTGGATCCTGACTTCGTCGCCAGCGTGATACGGGCTGAGAGCAACTTCAAGGCCCATGCCGTCTCCAGGAAGGGCGCGCAGGGACTGATGCAGCTTATGCCCTCCACGGCTGCGCAACTTGGCGTGGCTGATCCCTTCGATCCCAAAGCCAATGTGGAAGCGGGCACCGCGCACCTGAGCGCGCTGCTGGACATGTACAAGAACGATCCCATTAAGGCGCTCGCTGCCTACAATGCCGGAGCCCATCGCGTGAAGCAGTATAACGGCGTTCCGCCTTATCGCGAGACTCGTGACTATATCAACAAGATTGTCCGGGACTTCAACGCCAAGAAGCGCGCGCAGATGAAGGCCGCAGCGGCGGCAAATACGTCCACAGCCACCAGGAGCACAGCGAGTCCCAAGCCGGTGAAGAAGGCAAAGCCGCAGCAGGCAAGCGTGGCCAAATCCACTAATCCCGCATAAGCATCAAAGCAAGAGGAACTTGACGAGGCGCGTCCTGCCCACAGGGCGCTTTTTTTGTATTATCAAATAGGCGCAGCCCAAATACATGAACAAAAAACGATTCCTGATCACCGCTCTGGTGCTGGTTGTGCTGGCCGCGCTGGTCTATTTGCAGGTAAGGGCCTGGAAGAAATTTGACTGGCACCGCTTCTGGATGGCGACCCACAATACCAATAAGTTTTACCTGGTCGCCGGCGTGGCGCTAGTCTATGCCGACTACATTCTTCGCGCGCTACGGTGGAAGATCATGCTGCGGCCGGTGTGCCCTGAAGCCAAGACCGCGGACCTGGTGGCGCCCACCATGATCGGCTTCGCCGGGCTGGCGCTGCTGGGAAGGCCGGGAGAATTCATTCGCCCATACCTGATCGCGCGTAAGACGAATTTGAGCATGGCTTCGCAACTAGCCGTCTGGACGGTGGAACGGATCTTTGATACCGGCGCATTCGCGCTGATCATGGCCGTGAATATCCTGTGGTCGAGAAAGACTCTCAGCAAGCTTCCGGGATTCGCCAGTTCCCCGCGGCGGCACCTGCTGGGCCACGAGATATCGTCATTCACTTTTTTTGAGGCTTTTGCCATTGCCCTGTTCCTGGGTGTGTGTCTGGTGGCGCTGGTGGCGTTTCGTGTAAGGAAGAACCCGACCACCGCCGCCAAGTTCTTTGTGCGGATCTTCGGCCGCATATCCCCAAAATTTGGCCATGCTGTGGGCAAGCGTGTGCTGGCTTTTGGCGAAGGGCTTAACACCGTAAAGGACATGACTTCGTTCTTTCAACTCAGCGGGCTGTCGGTGCTGATCTGGATATTCATTGGATTCGCCTACATGGCGGTCACGCACGCGTACTCCATTCATAGGCTTTCGCAGATGACGCTCTCCAGCGTCTTCCTGCTGACCGCGGCCAGCGTGGTGGGAGGCGTGTTGCAGCTTCCGGTGGTCGGTGGCGGCTCACAACTGGCGACGATCGGGATGCTCCGCGGGGTTTTCAATCTGTCTCCGGAACTGGCCACCAGTTGCGGCATCATGCTGTGGCTGGTGACGTTCATGTCCGTAACGCCGGCCGGGCTGGCCATGGCGCGGTCAGAACATGTGTCCCTTACCCAGATGGAAAAGGCCAGCATTCAGGAAGAAGAGCAATTTCTGCAAGAGGACTAGGAATCGTGGCATCCGGTAATCGGGCCATCGGAAGAGCAAAACCTTACCACTGATCAACACTGATGACACTGATCAGCAAAGATTTTGATTTTCAATTTCGGCGATTTTGGCAATTTTGGCATTTTCTGGCAATTGCCTGATCCGCGCTAATCCGCGTTCATCCGCGGTAAGCCCTTGTTTTTCGATTTCCCGCTGTCCGGATGATCCGATGCCCCGATGTCCCGATCTTCTCCCGTGCCTGTTACAATCGAGAGACAACACCCCATTGAAAGTCCTGGTTAAGACACGATGAAATGTCCGTTTTGCGGGTTCGAAAATGACAAAGTGGTGGACTCGCGCGAGAGCAAAGAAGGCGAATCGATTCGCCGCCGCCGCGAATGCCTGAAGTGCGAAAAGCGCTTCACCACCTACGAGCGCATCGACGAAATCCCCTACATGGTGGTGAAGAAAGATGGCCGCCGGGAGAAGTTTGAACGGCAAAAAATCCTTGCCGGACTGCTCCGGGCCTGTGAAAAGCGGCCCATCTCAATGGGGAAGATGGAACAAATCGTGAATGAAGTAGAGCAGTACGTGATCGATTCACCCGAGCGCGAGCGCACCGCCAGCGAACTGGGCGAGCAGATCATGAACAGCCTCAAGCACATTGACAAGGTTGCCTACATACGGTTCGCATCCGTGTACCGCGACTTCAAGGACGTGGGCGAATTCCACTCTGAGCTGGAGTCACTGCTCAACGCCAAAGACGAGAAGCCCAAGCCGGTCAAGGCCAAAAGCAGCGCGAAGTAAAAGACCAGCGCAAAACAGCAGGAGATATGGCACATAAAGTCACGCTGATTCCTGGAGATGGAATCGGCCCGGAGGTTACCAACGCCACGGTGCGCATTGTGGATGCGTCCGGGGTGAAGATTGAATGGGAGCGGTTTGCCGCGGGATCGGAAGCCTTTGCCAAATACGGCGAGTACATTCCCAAGGAGCTAACGCAGTCCATTGAACGGACGGGGATCGGCCTGAAAGGGCCGGTGACAACGCCGATCGGAGGCGGATTTTCCAGCATCAACGTGGCGTTGCGCAAGCAGTTTGAGCTATTCGCGAACTTCCGTCCCATCCGCAACCTGCCTTCTCTGCCCACGCGCTATCCCAGCGTGGACCTAGCCATTGTGCGCGAAAATACTGAAGGGCTGTATTCGGGGATCGAGCATGAAGTGGTGCCGGGCGTGGTGGAGTCGCTGAAGATCATCACGGAAAAGGCTTCCACGCGGATCGCGCGGTTTGCCTTTGCGTACTCCCGACGGGAGAAGCGCCATCGCGTCCATGCCATCCACAAAGCCAACATCATGAAGATGAGTGACGGCCTTTTCCTGCGCTGCTGCCGCGAGGTGGCAAAGGAATATCCCGAGATCACTTATGGCGAGCACATTGTGGACAATACCTGCATGCAACTGGTAATGAACCCATACCAGTATGACGTGCTGGTGATGGAAAACCTTTACGGCGATATTTTGTCCGACCTGTGCGCGGCATTTGTCGGCGGGCTGGGCCTGGTTCCGGGAGCTAATATCGGCACCCACTGCGCGATCTTTGAGGCCGTGCATGGCTCAGCGCCGGACATCGCCGGCAAAGACATTGCCAATCCCACGGCGGTATTGCAATCAGCCGTGCTGATGCTGCGCCACATGGGCGAAGTGGAGGCAGCGGACAAAGTCCACGCTGCGCTGGAAAAGACTTACAAAGAAAAACTTCACCTCACGCGTGACGTCGGCGGGACAGCCGGTACCAGCGAGTTCGCCGACGCGGTGATCGCCAACATGGAACAGGTGGCGGTAGCGACCGGCGATTGACCAGTTCAAATCAAAACCTTACCACGGAAGACACTGATGAGCACTGATTGGCACAGATCCGAGTGGACCAGAATCATGGACAATTTTAGAAACCTAGAGCGGACTCAGGCCATCCATCGGCAAACCCGCGTAAAAATGTTCTTCTCAATTGCGCTGATTGTCGTCCTGTCACTGGCCGGTTGCAACAAATCCCAACCCACTTCCGAACAGCCAGCGGCTGTGCCAAAGGCGTCGACAATCACCGTGGACGCTTCCACGGCTGGCTCAATCAGCGGCGTAGTGACCTTGAAAGGTCAGCCGCCGAAGATGAAGCCGCTGGATATGACTGCGGATCCAGGATGTCCGACGGGGCCGCAGCCGGCAGAAGTTGTGGTCGCTAAGGACGGCAAGCTGGCAAATGTTTTCGTCTACGTGAAAGAAGGCCTTCCGCAGGGTAATTTTGCCGTCCCCTCAGAACCGGTGGTGCTTGACCAGAAAGGCTGCCGCTACAACCCGCATGTTCTAGGTATCATGGCGGGCGAACCGTTGAAGATCACCAACACTGATACGGCCGACCACAATATCCACGACATGCCGAGCAATAACCCGGCTTTCAATGAGTCGCAAATGCCCACGGACCAGCCGATCACCAAAAAGTTTGTCAACGCTGAGATGATGATTCCGGTGCAATGCAACCAGCATCCGTGGATGCGGGCTTACATCAATGTGATGTCGCACCCTTATTTTGCGGTGAGCGGCCCGGATGGAAGTTTTGAGATCAAAAACCTGCCTCCGGGGGAATACACGATTGCAGCAGTGCATGAGAGATTCGGCGAGCAGACGATGAAAGTGAAAGTCGGGCCGAAGGAAAGCGAGAAGGCTGGCTTCGTTTACTCAGCTACTCCACAGTAAAACCCTTGAAACACGGAGGAACGGAGTAAGCAGAGGGTGTTTTCAAAGCGTTTTTGCATTCGACCAGATGCTAAAATAATCAGTACTCTCAGGGAGCAGTTCTGACCTCGTCGACTTATAACGCCGCTCATCATCGCTTTACTGTGTTTGTTGCCGCGCTGGCTTTCCTGCTGATCGTTGCCGGCGGCCTGGTCACCAGCAACAACGCCGGTCTGGCCGTCCCAGACTGGCCGACGAGCTTTGGGCATTTGTTCAAGATTCCAAAAATGATTGGCGGGGTAAAATTTGAGCACACGCACCGCATGATCGCGGAATTTGTGGGTCTGCTGACGATCATCGTGGCGGTATGGACGTGGCGCGTGGACAAGCGCCGCTGGATGCGCGGACTAACGATTGGCGCAGTGGCCGGAGTGGTCTTCCAGGGAGTCCTGGGCGGACTGACGGTGCTGAATTTCTTGCCGCCAGCCATTTCCACGGCCCACGCAACTGTGGGGCAGACGATGTTTTGCATGCTGGCGGTGATTGCGGTCTTTACCAGCCGAAGCTGGCTCGACGAACCGGCTGAAAAAATCACCCGCAAAGATGCCAGGCCTCTGCTGCGCCACTGCTGGATGCTGATCGGCTTTCTTTATTTGCAGCTCATTCTGGGAGCAGCGTTTCGCCACGTTTGGACCAAGTGGGGCCCCGCTGGATCCAACCACTGGCCCACTCACAAAATAGTTCATGCGTTACTTTATCCTCACATCCTGAACGCATTGCTGGTTACCGGGTTGCTCCTGTACGTAAGCCTGCGTGCCTTGACCAGGCACGGCAACATCCCACACCTGCGCCGCCCCGCTTTTTGGTTGCTCTTGTTGCTGATTGGGCAGCTTCTGCTGGGTATGAGCGCGTACGTGGTGCGCGTGATCCAGGGCGTGAATGAAGCGCAGCCAACGATGTCGCTGGTGGTGGTAACTGTCGCTCACCTTGCAGTGGGCGCTTTGATTCTCGCTTTCACCATGGTGCTGACGATCCAAGCTTACCGCCACACAGGCGATCCCGCCTCGGTGATCCCTTTCGACCGGCAGCGTGAGGTGGCCACGGCATGAGCAGCATTCCGCAAAGGCTGATCGAGCAAGAGACGGCCGTCGCACAGGCGGCTTCCGCAGCTCCGGTGGTGCTGAAGAAGAATTCCCTGCTCGGCGATTATTTCCAGCTATTCAAGGTTCGCGTAACGTCGCTGGTCGTGATGACGGCGTGGGCCGGGTTTTATATGGGCGCGGCCAAGAGCGGTGTCTCGTCCCTCACGTGGACGTTGCTCAATGCACTGGTGGGAATCGGCATAACCTGCGCCGGGTCGGCGGCCCTGAATGAGGTCTTGGAGCACAAGATTGACGCGCTGATGCGGCGCACGCGCAATCGTCCGTTGCCGGCCGGCAGAATGAGCCTGCGTACGGGCCTCACCGCCGGCATCTTGGCAACGGTCCTGGGCCCGGTTTACCTTTCACTCACCACCAACGTTCTTACCGGCGTGCTGGCCTTCAGCACCGCGGCAACCTACCTGGCGTTTTACACGCCGTTGAAACGCATCTCGCCGATCTCGACATTTGTGGGCGCCTTCCCCGGTGCCATGCCGCCACTGCTGGGCTGGACGGCCGTCCGCGGCAAACTGGAAATTGAAGCCGTCTTTCTCTTCCTGATCGTGTTCTTCTGGCAGTTCCCGCATTTCCAGGCCATCGCGTGGATGTACCGCGAGGACTATGAAGCCGCCGGCATCAAGATGCTTCCCGTAGTGGACAAGGCCGGGCATAGCGTAATCCGCCAGATGCTTACATATTGCTCCACCCTGATTTCCGTGAGCCTTGTTCCGGCCCTGCTGCGGATGACCGGGAGGATCTACCTGTTCGGCGCATTGGTGCTGGGGCTGGGATTCCTGTGGTTTGTGGTCCGCCTGGCGCGCACCAAGCTCCCAACCACATCACCCGATTCGCGTTTATTTGCGCGGCAGCTCCTGCAAGCCAGCGTGATCTATTTGCCGCTGCTTTTTGCCTTAATGATGCTGAACGTGGTGCATTCGTAAACTTATGGCAACTGTCTTAGAAGAAAAGACTTCCTCGGAACCCACAAAGAGCGCTTCCGCAGCGATTCGCGTGGAAGATATACGCCATAGCTATGGCAAGCGCACGGCACTAAAGGGCATTTCTTTTGACGTGGCGGCGGGTGAGATCTTTGGGCTGCTTGGTCCCAACGGCAGCGGCAAGACAACACTGTTCCGGATTTTGTCGACGCTCATGCTGCCCACGAGCGGTCGCGCTTTGGTCTCAGGGTTTGATTCGATCAAGCAGCCGGACGAAGTTCGACGGCGGATTGGAGTAGTCTTTCAATCCAAGTCGGTCGACCTGAAACTAACGGCGGCGGAAAATCTGTGGCACCAGGGACATCTCTACGGGCTGCGCGGAGCAACCTTAAAGTCCCGCATTCAGGAAATGCTGGAACGCGTTGCTTTATTTGATCGAGCCAAGGACAAGGTTGAAACCTTTTCCGGCGGGATGCAACGCCGCGTGGAGCTGGCCAAAGGGCTCATGCATCGGCCGAGTGTGCTGCTGCTGGATGAGCCGACTACAGGGCTTGATCCCGGCGCACGGCGCGACCTGTGGATCTATCTGGAGCAACTGCGGGCGCAGGAAAAAGTTTCCATCATCGTAACCACGCACCTGATGGAAGAAGCCGAGCACTGCGACAGGCTGGCCATCCTGAACCTGGGCGAGATTGTTGGCCTGGGAACCCCGGCGGAGTTGCGCAGCCAGATCGGCGGCGACGTGGTAATGCTGGACGCTGCAGACCCCGCGGCGCTGGCGCTGCGCATCCAGGAGCGGTTCAAGATCGCAACAACAGCGCTGGAGGGCAAAGTCCGGCTGGAAATCAAAGACGGTTTGAAGTTTGTAACCGCCCTGGCGGAAACCATGCCGGGCATGATCCAGTCCGTCTCCATCAGCAAGCCGACGCTGGACGATGTGTTTATCGAC
The DNA here is from genome assembly GCA_035703825.1 of Candidatus Angelobacter sp. Lineage (GTDB taxonomy): Bacteria > Acidobacteriota > Terriglobia > Terriglobales > Acidobacteriaceae > Angelobacter. The sequence goes on along the minus strand of DASSXL010000077.1, from coordinate 13,816 downwards.
CGCACAGGACACAGATTCTGGATGGAACAAGAGCAGGAGCAGAACGACTAATGGCACAGGCAGCCATCACGACGTCGGTCACGCCCAGAGTCAATCCCCTGCTCCCAGCCTTCACGCTCTGGTGGCGCGAGGTGGTGCGCTTTTACCGGCAGCCCGCGCGCGTGGTGGGAGTGGTGGTTTCGCCGCTGCTATTCTGGGTGGTAATCGGAGCTGGCTTTGGCACGTCACTGCAAAAAGGCGCCACTGGCACGGGCAACTTTCTGCAATATTTCTTCCCTGGCGCTTTGATGATGATCGTGCTCTTCACCTCGATCTTCACCATGATGTCAGTCATTGAAGACCGTAATGAAGGCTTTCTGCTCTCCGTGATGGTTGCGCCGGTGCATCGATCAGGCATTGTGCTGGGCAAGGTGCTGGGCGGGACAACGCTTTCTGCGATCCAGGGACTAATATTTCTTATTTTTGCGCCGTTCATTGGATTGAAGATTGGGCCTGAGCAATTTCTGATTGTGGCGCTGGTCACGTTTCTGGTGGCGTTTTCTCTTACCGCGCTGGGGTTCGTAATTGCGTGGCGCATGGAATCGTCGCAGGGCTTTCACGCGATCATCAACCTGTTCCTGATTCCGCTGTGGATGCTATCCGGGGCGCTCTTTCCCGTAAGCGGCGCATCGGGCTGGGTGAAGTGGCTGATGCGTTGCAACCCGCTCACCTACGGTATGGACGCGCTGCTGCTCACACTGTTCCCTGCCACCGCGCCTCCCACTACCATGCCCTTGTGGCCCTCGATCGCCGTGCTGGCGCTCTTTGCGGCTGTCGTGTTCGCGGCCGGGTTCGTCTTCGCCAACCGCAGGCGCACCCTGCCAGCGGCCTAGCACGAAGAAGAAAGCGATGATGGATTACAGCCTCTTCCCCGCGCTGAACGCCACTCTGAACGGCGCGAGCGCGATCTTGATCACGACCGGGCGTGCGCTGATCGCGCGCAAGCAGATCAAACTGCATCGCGCATGTATGATTGCTGCGTTTGCAACGTCCAGCATCTTTCTGGTCAGCTATCTCTATTACCATGCGCACGTAGGATCGGTGCATTTTCCCGGCCAGGGATGGGTCAGGCCGGTCTATTTCACAATCTTGATTTCACATACCATATTGGCGGCGGCAGTGGTGCCGTTGGTAGTCCTGTCGCTCACGTATGGATTGAAGTCGCGGTTTGACCGCCATCGCAGGATTTCACGCTGGACTTTTCCGGTATGGCTCTATGTTTCAGTCACCGGCGTGGTGGTGTATGTGATGCTGTACCAGATTTATGGTGGGCACGCCTGAAGAAACTTCAGACGGGCGATCCGTGGTTTGCAAAAAACGCGCGCCCCCTTCGAGTTTATCTACCTGACGCCAACAGGGCCCCCACGCCGGGCTTATAACCATAAAAATCAGCGATCATTTTTAGATAATCGATGATCCGTTCATCGTATTTCTTTTTTGCTTCGGCAGTCAGGATAGTGTGTTCCGCATTGGGGTCAGACGACAAATCAAACAAAAAGCTGCGGGCCGGCGAATCATATGTCGTATACAAATAGCGACCATTCTGGTCAAGCAGGCCGTAAACGGCCGCCTCATCAGAAGCAAAGAAGACTTCTCTGCGCTGGCAATTTGCCATCTCTTTTCGCGTTCTGGCAAATAGCGGGTGACCATACATCGGGTCGACCTTCACTGGCTGATGTCCAAGCAGGTAATAGAGCGAAGGCGCTATGTCCGTCAGCGTCGAGATTTGATCCTTCTCATCCACCAACTTCCCCTGCATTGATTTGGGCAAATGGACAATCAGCGGGACATGCATGACTTCGGGATAAATGATGAAGGAATGGGTCTCGCGGCCAAATTCCCCGGTTGCGTCCCCATGGTCAGAGGTAAGAATGATGATGCTGTTGTCATACATTCCGCGGGATTTCAGTCCAGAAATAAATGTTCCCATGCACTCGTCCACCTGATGAACTCCATTCGAGAGGCGGCGATTGAACCCAGGCCGCTCCCATCCGATACTCTGTGCTATCGGCTGTTTGTTGCGGGCAAACCTGTGGACATTCATCGGCTGGGAATAGAAAAAGACTGGGCGTGCTTTGTCCGTGCGTTCGTCTAAAGCGTTGTTCAACTGGCCCACGGTAGAGCACATCTCAAACTCGTTCCAGGCAGGCTTATCGGTATCCAGTTTCACTAGATCGTCCGTGGCAGAAAGCAGGTCCCTTAGCACGCTGTCAACACTCACAATCATCTGGTAGCCATCTGCTCTTGCAAGCTTTTCCAGGCTGTTCACGTTACTGAAAGGGTGGAGATAGTGTGCATGCAAGAGCATAGCGCCAGCCCAGATGGCAGGCTCAGAAAGCGTGGTGCCGGCATATTGGCTGTACGCTTGCTTAAAGACAACACTGTCATTTGCAAAGCTGTTGATGTTGGGAGTGAAATCGACTTTGGAGTTGTACGCGCCCAGATAATCAGGCCGCATGGAATCGATCACGAAGATGAAAACATTCGGGTGGTCGCCCACTGCGGGAACAAGGGTATCCACCAGCCTGACTTGGGCGGACGTCTCATTATCGCGAACATTGGTATATTCACGAAGTACGCGGCACAATTCGCCGCATTTTTCCGTTTCAGGAGCGATGCCCAGAAAATGCTGCGCCAGTTGAAGCGAAACGTTCTGGGAAGCGTAACGCTCAATAGAGATATCGACATCTTCGTTCGTGGCACCGAGCGGCGACGCCCAGATGAACTCTGTAGCTTGCAAGGTCTTGTATCCAACTCCGGAGATCAGGAGCACGGCAAGGATCGCGGGAACAGAATAGGTCCGTGGACGATGCAAGACCCGATGGCAGGCTGCCGTCAAAACAATCCACAGCAGCAGCGTAAATAGGCGCTGGATAACCGAGTTCCAATCCCATTCTCCGACCGTGGAGGGCACGATGAGCGCAACGGGCGCAAGTATCGTAAATGCGATGAGCGCGGATAATCTGCTCTTGCGCGCATTTACGGCTGGCAGCATCTGGCTGCCCGGGCGCGACTTCCACATCAATAAAAAAGAAACGCTGAGCAGCGTAAGGGAAAGGGCCAACAGAATCGCGTATAGCAGAGGCAACCACCCCTGAAAGCTGAGCGAGGAATCAAGGAAATTTTCAAGACTTACCGCAAGAACAGCGAACGCGGCCATTGCAATAGTGACCCGTGGTATGGCGCGCTGATAAGAGGTCCGCGCAGCAATGGCAAAGATCAGGTTCAGCAGAGATACGACCACCATCGCGAGCATCACATGAGTCACAAGGCTCCACACGCCGAGCTCAAAATCTTTCAGATGCACACTTACAGAGTGCCCCGCGTAGTGATATTTCAACTTGGCGCCGAGTGTGCTAAGCAGAAAGACCGTGCAAGCCGCAAGCAGGACGGGGAAATAGGTCACGGAGTATTGAGATCGTCCAGCATCATGTGACCAACAAGAGACGATATTGAGGAGCGCCATGACGGCAATGGGAATCAGAGAGGCTATGCTCCATGCGTAGGCGCTAAAATTACTCTGCAATGTGGGAAGGAATGGGCGGAAAGACAGCAGGATTCCACCTAGCGTGCACACGCTGAAGATAATCAAAAACTGCCTGGTGGCTTTATGCGGCCAATAAACGCCAGCAGCGCACAGCAACAGCACCCAGTAAATCTGGACATGATGCGCCGCAAACCACGGCATCCACGCATTAGGGGGCGCTTTGATGACTGCGTAGTACGTGTATGGCAGATGCGCCAGCAGGCAATAAAGCGACGTCAGCAAAAGATAAATTGCCCATAAAAGCTTTACGCATATGCGTGACCAGAATTGCATGGCAATCAATCGGCACCCTCTGCGATCCAGATCTGATTGTGTGGGTAGCCGGGGCCTGGATGCAAGTGCCAGAGGTATTAAGCGTGCAACAGGCTCAAGTAAAAAGGAAGCAGAGGAAGATCGACCTGAATCGCTCCCTTTAAGAAATCACCAGATGCTGTTATATTGACCAAAAATCGTAAAGGAAAATTGTCTCTCATGGCGAAGAGCGTAAACAAAGTGATTCTGGTGGGAAATCTGGGAAAAGACCCGGAAGTGAAATACACGCCCAGCGGCGTTCCCGTGGCAAAGTTCAGTCTGGCCACCAATGAGCGGTATAAGGACAAGGCCGGCGAATGGCAGGACCGGACGGAGTGGCACAACATTGTGGCCTGGCAGCGGCTGGCGGAGATCGTGGGCGAGTACGTGAAGAAGGGCTCCAAGATCTATATTGAAGGCCGGCTGCAGACCTCAAGCTGGGAAGACAAACAGAGCGGCGAAAAGAAATACCGAACTGAGATTGTGGCCAGCGACCTGGTTCTGCTGGGCGGCCGCGGTGAAGGCGGAGGGGGCGGCGATCACGAAGGGCGGTCGGCGCGAGGAGCTTCATCGTCCTTTGACCAGCGAACCTCACATTCTGAAGAACACGCACCGGCTTCCGCCGAAATTACGGACGAAGACATTCCTTTTTAGGTTTGGGTGGGGCTCTTGTGTATTGGAGCAAGCGCTCTTAGGCGAGCCTGGGAATGGGCCGTTCGGCTGGATGAAGCCAGTCGAGCCGATGGCTAGCCTTAAATGTTCGTGTTCCTCGCTGGCATGGACTTTGCCGAAAAAGGGGAAAAGCCGCTTTTCCGGGGAATTTGGTTCCTGACCTCGGTGCCTCTGCCGTTCTTTGTTAGCCCTGGTGACAGTTTTTGTCATTTTCTTTGGTAGAATTGAAATAACGCATGCTTTACAGTTGTTTACATTCTTCTGCTAAGGCCTATATCTATCAGTGGCTTGAAGAGATATCCCCATCGCTATCGAGAAAGTGGCTGACAACCTGCATATTGAACTACCAAATCCATTGTTCGATTTGCCGGTGAGACTCGCAAATAACCAACGGATTAGAGAAATTTAGAGGAAAAGAGAGACTTCCAAAATGCGCAAACAAAAAGGCTTTTCGCTTATCGAACTTCTGATCGTGGTCGCGATCATCCTGATCATTGCGGCTATCGCTATTCCCAACCTTCTCCGGTCACGTATGGCCGCCAACGAATCCGCTGCTGCCAGCACGATACGCACACTCAACACTTCTGAAGTCAGCTTTTCCACCACCTACCCCACCGTTGGTTACTCCAACTCATTGACCGAGATGGGACCGAACGGCGTGGATTGCACGGTGCCGGCGAACGTTAACTCGACGCATGCCTGCCTGATTGATGCCGTTCTGGGCTGCGCTACCGCAACCTGCGTGAAGGGTGCGTACACCTACAGCCTGGCCAAGGCCGGAGCCGTTGCCAATGCTGATTACTTTGTCGCCGCGTGGCCGGTTTCATCTGCGGGCGGCAACAAGCGCTTCTGCTCTTTGACTGATGCAGTGGTCAAGACGGACTCGGTCACGGTCACAACCGCCCCGGTAGTCGCTGATTGCAGCACCGGCGGCACGATGAAGGCTCTCTCGAACTAAGTTTGGCTTTGGCAAGTACCTGGGGGAGGGTATGAGCCACGGAGGGGCATGGCGCAAGCCATGCCCCTTTTTGTCATTGAGTTTGACAGGAAATGTCAAAACTGAGCGCGAACTCTGCTGCCCCTTTGCTGCGCCTACGACAGCTATGATTGCATTAAATCTTTTGTTTTCAGGATTGTGCATTTTTTCCACGAGAGCGCGCTGGAATGGTTATCCGGATGCAGCTCTGGAGCTAACGGGTTGGAGTCTGGCGAGACCTGGACTCACAAATTTGGAGGACTTTTCAAAAATGCGCAAGCAAAAAGGCTTTTCGCTTATCGAACTTCTGATTGTGGTCGCGATCATTCTGATCATCGCCGCTATCGCCATTCCCAACCTTCTCCGGTCACGTATGGCCGCCAACGAATCGGCTGCTGCCAGCACGGTACGCACACTCAACACTTCTGAGGTCAGCTTTTCCACCACCTACCCCACCGTCGGCTACTCCAACTCATTGACCGAGATGGGACCGAACGGCGTGGATTGCACGGTGCCGGCGAACGTTGACTCGACGCATGCCTGCCTGATCGATGCCGTTTTGGGTTGCGCTACCGCAACCTGCGTGAAGGGTGCATACACCTATAGCCTGGCTAAGGCCGGAGCGGTTGCCAATGCTGATTACTTTGTCGGCGCGTGGCCGGTTTCATCCGCGGGCGGCAACAAGCGCTTCTGCTCTTTGACAGATGCAGTGGTCAAAACGGACTCGGTCACGGTCACAACCGCCCCGGTAGTCGCTGATTGCAGCACCGGCGGCACGATGAAGGCTCTCTCGAACTAGCAAGATTTCCTGAATTCGGTTGCTAAACACGGGGCATGGCGCAAGCCATGCCCTTTTATTTTGCTCCATCAGAAATCTTCCATTAATTGACAAATTTCGTCACAGCCCATGTTTCATCTTTCATTGGAAGGTTGGCACTGTGCAGCTAAACGACTGATAATGAATGCTTTATGGAAGAACCTTAAACTAGCATGGTAGAAGTACGACTGGCATTGTAACTGCTCTAGTAAAGGAAAGTCTTTTGCGCCGATTATTCAACCGCGAGGAATGTAATGAGACGAAGCGCCGGCTTCTCACTTATCGAGCTGTTGATTGTGGTAGCGATCATCTTGATCATTGCCGCCATCGCAATCCCGAACCTGCTCCGGGCGCGCATGGCAGCCAATGAAGCGGCTGCTATCTCTACGGTGCGGAACATCAACGCTTCTGAAGCGGTTTATTACAATGAATTTCCAGACCTTGGCTATGCCGTTACCCTCGCACAAATGGGCCCAGGCACTCCTTGCAGTCCAACCGGCGCATGCCTGATCGATGAAATCGTAGGGTGCGCAGCAGAGCCCTGTGTTAAAGGCGGATATCAATACTTTATGACCTCCGATACGGCGGGCGCCATCCCGCGCACCACGTATGCGGCAACAGCAACGCCTTTCAGGTTTGGCCAAAGTGGTACGAGAAACGTATGCAGCACAGAAGACGGGATCCTGCGACAGGGAGTGGCTTCAGTGGCGACCCTGACCGCTGGCCTTGCCCATTCAGTTTGCGCTGACTCAACGCAGTACATTGCGATTTCAAACTAAGCTTCCGCCGCATTGCTCTGCGCCGTGGCTCCGCATAGAATGGGGACACTTCATTTTTCTGACATGCATGCATTAGAAATTCAGGGCCTTGCGAAAGATTATGCTGTCGGCTTCTGGAAGAAAACTTCCCGGACGGCCCTCAAATCCCTGCATTTGAACATCACCCAAGGGGAGACTTTTGGGTTTCTGGGTCCCAATGGGGCCGGCAAGACAACCACTCTCAAGCTGCTAATGGGGATCATTTTCCCCACATCGGGAACGGCCTCGATCCTGGGCCGCGACATCGGGGACCCAGAAGTAAAACGAAAGGTCGGCTTTCTACCCGAGCAACCCTATTTTTATGACTATTTGAGCGCTCCAGAACTCTTGGACTACTATGCCCGGCTTTCCGGTGTGCCTGCCGACGCCCGCCAGAAACGCATTGAAGAACTGCTGGAACGTGTGGGTCTGCGGGACGTGGGGAACAAGCAGTTGCGGAAGTTTTCCAAGGGCATGCTGCAGCGGGTCGGGATTGCCCAGGCCATCATCCATGACCCTGACATCGTGTTTCTGGACGAGCCGATGTCGGGGTTGGATCCAGTCGGCCGGCATGACGTGCGGGAGTTAATTCAGCAGCTCAAGGACCAGGGCAAAACCATCTTCTTCTCTACGCACATTCTGTCAGATGCTGAGGCCCTGTGTGACCGCGTGGGCATTATTCACAAAGGCGAACTTCGCGGGGTCGGCGTGGTAAACGATTTCCGGTCGAGCGTCTCCGATAAAACAGAAGTGATCTGGCTTGGCGCAGCCGCTCTGGCGTCCGTCACTGACCTTGTGAGCGATACTCACATCACCGGCGATACCGTCCGCGGCACAGTGCAAAGCGCCAATCTTGACCGATTGCTGGAAAAGCTGAGGCACCAGAGCGCACGGCTGATCTCCGTTACCCCAATCAACCGCACACTGGAAGATTACTTTCTGGCCCAGACCCAGGACAAAGATAAGGAAGAAGAGAAAGAGGCGGTGCGCTCATGACGTCTCGCCTTTCCGCCATCACTCTAAACACATTCCGCGAAGCCGTGCGCGATCGCGTCCTGTACAACCTGGTCCTTTTTGTCCTGCTACTTGTGGCTTCGGCCCCGGTGATCAGCCAGATTTCCATCGGCATGGAAAAGCTGATGTTGGTGAACCTGGGGCTGAGTTCGATTTCGCTTTTCGGCGTGATCATCGCCATCTTTGTCGGCATTGGGCTGGTTTCAAAAGAGATCGAAAAGAAAACGCTGTATACGATCCTTTCGCGTCCGGTCCGGCGCTGGGAATTTATCGCCGGCAAATATCTGGGGCTGCTGCTCACGCTGGTAGTAAACGCCGCGCTGATGACGGTGGGCTTTTACGTGGCGCTTCTGATTTTCACTCACGGCTTGAAGGCGGCGGACGGCATGCTGCTGGTGGCGATTTATTTCATCATTCTGCAGTTCATGATGATGGTGGCCATCACGCTGCTTTTTTCCACTTTTTCCACGCCGATTTTTTCCGCGATTTTTGCCTTTTCCCTGTTCGTGATTGGGACGTTTGGCAATGACCTGAGAAACTTCGCCGCCATGTCACAGGGCGCAACAAGGTGGCTGGCAACGGCCGCAGCTTACGCCATGCCGAATTTTGCCTCGCTCAACGTAATTTCCCAGGTTGCGCATGAGCAGAGCGTGGGCGCGCAGGTGGTCCTTTTCAATACCATCTATGCCGCACTGTACTCGGTGGCCGTAACGGCGGCTGCGGTGCTGGTTTTCGAGCGGCGCAACCTCAAATGAAGCACAATCGCAAAGTCACCGTCATCGGGGCCGCGCTTGTGATAGCGCTATTTGCCGGGTCTGTCATAGGCCGCCGCCAGGTGGAGGCGATCCAGGGGCCGCAGGCCACGCTCGACGAGGTGCTCTACCTGCCTTCGGGCAAGACCGTGAAGCGCCTCAGCCTGGGCTATTCAAGCCTGATGGCGGACATCTACTGGACACGCGCGGTGCAATATTTCGGTTCCCGGCATTTGAAACATTCCGGAGGCTATGAACTCCTCTACCCTCTGCTGGACATCACCACTGACCTTGATCCCCAGTTGATTGTCGCGTATGAGTCGGGTTCCATTTTTCTCTCACAACGCGTGCCCGAGGGAGCCGGGCAGCCGGATAAAGCCGCGGCCCTGGTGGAAAAAGGGATCCATGCGAACCCATCCTATTGGCGTCTTTATTTCACCCTGGGCTTCATCCACTATATGGACCGCCACGATTACAAGGCGGCGGAACAGGCCTTTCAGAAAGGATCAGAAGTGCCTGGCGCTCTGCCCTGGATGAAAGTGATGGCCGCGCGCATGGCGGAAAAGGGCGAGGACGCAGAAACTGCCGCATACCTCTGGAAGACAATTTACGACACCACGTCAGACAACATGATCAAGGACAATGCTGCAAAGCATCTAATCTCATTGCGGGCTGAAGCGGACATGGCTGAGCTGGAGCGGCGCACCCAGGCATACCGTGAGCGGTTCGGGGCAAACCCCGCCAACTGGTCTGAACTGGTGCGGGCCGGATTGCTGCGCGGCGTACCGATGGACCCAAATGGCGCGCCCTATAAACTGCAGCCGGATGGCACCGTGCAGGTGGAGGATCCAAGCCAGTATTCTTACCTGGAGCACCACGGGCAAGGTCCAGCCAGATAACGCAAAACTGCTATCCTGACAATTGGAGACAAACTCTTTCTACAATGAGATGGCGCTTTTCAATCTTTGCCGGAACAGTGTTTTTTCTCTGCGTGAGTGCTGTGCAAGCCCAGCAGGCGAACGTGCGCGAAACCGCCCACGCGGTTGACGAGCATTACAACCATCTGAAGACCTTTAAGGCGGCCTTCACTGAGATTTACCAGGGCGATGGCATTTCGCGAACAGAGAGCGGCACGCTGTGGCTGAAGAAGCCGGGACGCATGCGCTGGGAGTATCACGTGCCACGGGAAAAGCTGTTTCTGATCGACGCGCAAAACGCCTATTTCTACATCACCGGCGACCGCCAAGCCAAAAAGACCCCGGTCAAGAACCTGGACGACATCCGCTCCCCCCTGCGCTTCCTGCTGGGCAAGACAAAGCTGGAAAAAGAGCTGGAAGGGCTTTCCCTGGCGCCCGACTTGACGCCAATCCAGGCGGGGGACATCGTTTTACGCGGTGTGCCCAAGGCGATGAAAGACCAGCTCTCCGCGGTGGTGCTGGAGGTATCTCCCGCCCATCAGATCCACAGGATCGTGCTGCATGGCGCTGACAGCACTGTGACCGATTTCCGCTTCTCCCAGATCGAAGAGAATGTGCCCGTCCAGGACACGCTTTTCCGCTTCACTCCGCCTCCCGGAGTGGAGATTTTGGAGGAAAGCCAGGTAGCACAATAATCAATACCTGATTACCTTAGACAACTGAAGAATTAGTAAATTTAATGCCCAAAATGCGCAATAATAGAGGCTCCCCCCATTCTTATAAAGAGAGTTGGCAAACGCTTTGAATGCTAGACTTGTGTGAGGGAGCCGGAGCTTCCCCCGTATTCACATTCCATGGCTGAATATCTCGTTAAAATGGCGGATGAGCGCGGTCACGTGCTCCAACAAGTGGAAAGCGGCGTCTCCGAGCAGGAGATCAGAGATCGCTTTGCCCAGCAGGGCTTTATGGTCTACTCGATCAAGAGCCGGCGGGGCCTGCTGCCCATGGGCGGACGCAAGCGCAAAAACCTGCTGAAGGCCGACCAGTTTGTCGTATTCAACCAGCAATTTCTCACCCTGATCAAAGCCGGCCTCCCGATCCTTAAGTCCCTGAGTATTCTGAGCAAGAGGCAGAAAAATGCCTCTTTCAAGGCCATCCTGGAAAACGTGCAGGAACGGGTGAAAAGCGGCGAGCTGCTTTCTGAGGCGTTTGAAGCCCAGGGAGCTACTTCAAAAATCTATACCACCACTCTGCTGGCGGGCGAGCGCAGCGGCAACCTTGAAGAAGTGCTGGGCCGGTATATCGCTTTCCAGCGCATAACCGTTTCATTCAGAAAGAAGCTGATCGCCTCCCTCTGGTATCCGGCGCTGCTGATTTGCGCCCTGGTGGTAATGCTCACGTTCCTCATGACTTATGTAGTGCCCCAGTTTGCCGACCTGTATAGCTCACTTAACGCCAAGCTGCCGGCCATCACCATATTCATGCTGAGCATCGGCAAGGGCATCCAGAATTATTATCCGTACATTCTGGGCACGCTGGTGGCGCTGGTGCTTGGTGTGGCTTTCTGGGTCAGGTCAGACAACGGAGCAAAATCCCTGGACGCGCTGCGTTACCGTCTGCCGCTTTTTGGCCAGATCTGGATGAAATACCAGATTGCCATGTTCTCCCGGACACTCTCCACGCTGCTGACGGGCGGGCTGCCGCTGGTGCCGTCGCTTGAGACCGCCAGCCATTCGATCAATAGTTTCAAGATTTCCAGCAACGTGGAGCACGCTTCCAAGCGTGTGCGCGAAGGCCGGTCGCTTTCCTTCAGTCTGGAAGAAACGCAGTTCTTTCCTGACCTGGCTATCGAGATGGTGGAGGTAGGAGAATCCACCGGCGCGCTGCCCGCCATGCTCAATTCCGTGGCGGAGTTTTACGAAGAAGACGTGCAGAATTCCTTGGCCACGGCCATGCAGTTGATTGAACCGATCATTTTGATTTTTATGGGCATTACGGTCGCCATTGTGCTCCTGTCACTGTATCTGCCTATCTTTTCACTGGGAGCGCAGGTACAGCAGTAGGATGATATGGACCGAAAGAGTTTGACAACCATGGAAACAAATACGCCGATCAATGGAGTGGCAGAAGGCAGCGAGCAGAAGGCCCGCGATATGGCCGCGCGCTACCGCTGCGAGTTCGTTGACCTGCGCGATTACCACCTGGACGCGGAGCTGTTCAAGACCGTTCCGGTGGACCTGATGTTCCGCTATAACTTTGTCCCGCTGGAACAGAATGAAAGCACTCTGTCGATCGCCATCGCCGATCCCAGCAAGCTGATGATGATCGATGAAATTGGCCTGCTGCTGAACCGGCGCATCAAGACCAAGGTGGCAACGCTGGTACAGATCAGCGACATTCTGAAGAAGACGGAGCAGTCGCAGCGGGTGCTGGAGGAGGCCAGCGAAGGCTTTGTGCTGGACGTCGTCCGCGATGACGAAGGCACCGGCGACGAAAACATCACCATTGACCGTATTACCGGCACGGCGGAAGCCGACGTAAGCCCGATCATCCGCCTGGTGGACACTACGATTTTTACAGCGCTGCAAAAGCGCGCCAGCGATATTCACATTGAAACCGAGAGCGATTCGGTGGTGGTGAAATACCGCATCGACGGCGTACTGCAGCCGGCCATGCAGCCCATGGCCAAGGAGCACCATTCCACCATCATCACGCGCATCAAGGTCATGAGCGAACTGGACATTGCGGAACGCCGCGTGCCCCAGGACGGCCGTTTTCGCGTGAAATACAGCGGCCGCCTGATCGATTTCCGCGTCTCCATCATGCCCACGATCCACGGCGAAAACGCCGTGCTCCGCGTACTGGACAAAGAGTCCATGAGCGAAAAGTTCCGCAACCTGGTGCTGGACGTTGTGGGTTTTGACGACGAAGATTTGCGCAAATTCCGGCGCTATATTCTGGAGCCCTACGGCATGGTGCTGGTAACCGGCCCCACGGGCAGCGGCAAGACCACCACGCTCTACGCCGCCTTGAATGAGATCAAGACAGATGAGGACAAGATCATCACGATTGAAGATCCGGTGGAATACCAGATCCACGGCATCACGCAAATTCCCGTGAATGAGAAGAAGGGCCTCACCTTCGCGCGCGGGCTGCGTTCCATTTTGCGCCATGACCCGGACAAGATCATGGTGGGCGAAATCCGCGATACGGAAACCGCGCAGATCGCGATTCAGTCAGCTTTGACCGGCCATCTGGTGTTCACCACGGTCCATGCCAATAACGTGGTCGACGTGCTGGGCCGGTTCCTGAACATGGGAGTGGAACCGTATAACTTTGTTTCCGCGCTGAACTGCGTTCTGGCGCAGCGACTGGTGCGCATGATTTGTACCCACTGCAAAACACCGGTCCGGTACTCAGATGAAGAACTGGAAAATTTTGGCCTGGCCCCGAGCGAATGGCGCAACGTGCCGTTTTTCGATGGTCCCGGCTGCATTGAATGCGGCGGAACGGGCTATCACGGCCGCACGGCAATCCACGAATTGCTTGACCTCTCTGACCGCATACGCGAACTGATTCTGGAAAAACGCCCCTCGTCGGAAATCCGCAAGGCCGCGCATGAAGAAGGCATGAAGTTCCTGCGCGATTCGGCGCTGGCGCGGGTAAAAGCCGGCGTGACCACCATGAAGGAAATCAACAAAGTCACCTTCATTGAGACTACGAGATAAAGGATGGCCGGTTTGAAGCAAAAAACAATACGTCCACGGCTGGCTTGTGAAATCACGTCAGAAGGCGTGATTGCCGCAAGGGCGTCTGAGAAATCACCCCGTCTGGAGGTCTTCACGTCACGCCGTCTGGCGGAAGGCGCGATTGCTCCGGGCCTCACCGTGCCCAACATTCTGGACGGAAGCAGCCTTCGCACGGCCCTGAACGGCGCGCTGGGAGCGGTGGCTGGAAAATCCCGCGACGTGATCGTGATATTGCCCGATGTGGC
>DASSXL010000240.1:0-14517 GCA_035703825.1 Candidatus Angelobacter sp. | reverse complement strand
TGGGGCTGCTCCAAAAATGATGCCGGTTTCAACCTCCAAGCGCTGCCCGTTCCGTTCGTAAGGCCTGAACTTCCACTGCATCAAGGCATCGGTGATCGCCTTTTGCTGCTCAGGATACGCGCTCAAAAAGTGGATGTGCCTGACCTTGCCCGCCTTATCGATGATAATGCGCACGGGGATTGGGTTATATCGCCGCTCAGTAAGCACGGGATCAACCCGCTCCAGCACGTTTTCACCGGCTGCGTAGTCCTTGATGCACACGGGGAAATTGCCCCCGCCCGTGCCTCCCGTTGAGCTGGCCTCCGCGGGCAACTTCATTTTGTTGCCCATATCCAGCACCAGTTCCTGCAGCGCCTTGGGATTACGGCTCATCAATACGATTTCCAGGGTATGGCAGCGAATCTGAGTGGCCAGCACGTACCAGTGAAGTTCCGCATCCGGAGACCAATAGGCAAAGAACGTGAAGGACTGGCCGCCGATCGTGGTCTGCGTGGGCTTGAGCTCAACCTGGTAGTAGTCCGGCAAATGGTTTTTGGAGTAGTTCACGAACTGCCGCGCATTGGCGACTGGCAGCGGGGTAAAAAACATGTCCTGGGCGGTGAACATGATACTGCCCGTGTTCTCCCCTTTGGAGCTGTCGCTCTGGCCCAGTTCGAAGCTGCCGCTCCGGCCCAACTGCGCGAGTACGTACCTCCCGGAATCCGACGGAGGCGGTGGCCCGAACTTCTGGAACCAACCGGAGGGCAGAGGGTAGGTGATGCCAAAATATTGGTCGGTGAAAACACTGTTGGTCAGGGCCGCGCCTTCCGGCAACGAAGTTGTGGAATCGCTGGCGCTCGACCATGCGCCCTTGACGATGATGGTGTCTTTGGGCACGATTAGCTCAGGCTTGGGATGGGTGACGGTGGAAAAATCGCCGCCATTCTTTGGGGAATCAGGCTGGACCGGCGTATTTTGCACCGGGGCGTCCTGGGTTGGGCCATTTTGGATTGGGGCATCCTGGACTGGTTGGATCTGGGCTGGTTGGATGCTTTGGCCCCAGGCTGCGAATGATAGCAATAGGCAAGTAGCGATCAGGAAACCCGAACCTCTGGACTGCATACTTCACCATCCTTGGAAATACTGTAACGATTCAATACTGTTCTTAAAACCGGAGCGAGACCAGGTTCGGTCCCGCCCGGATAGTTTGTGATCAAATTGCCGCTTACAGCGAACGCAGGAAATTGATCAGGTTCTGCTGGTCAGCCAGGCTCAGAGCGGCGGCCGCGTTGAGCGAGGCATTTGCTTCCGATCCAGTGCTGCCGTGGGCATTGACGGTCGTGATCAGGTTGCTGGTGCGGCCATCGTGCAGGAAGAAGACGCGCTGTCCCAGTCCCCACAACGGCGCTGAGCGGAATTGATCTCCGCCTGCTCCTCCCTGCGATACGTTGTCCGCCAACCCTGTGCCCATGTGGTGGACCTCAAGATCGGAGAACAGGTTGGCAGTAGCATTGCCCAGGCCCGCCGTCAATTGCGATGGCTGAGTTGTGAGCGATGGCGTATGGCAGACCGCGCATCCAACGGAGCTAAAGAGAGTGCGTCCGCGGGCGATCGAAGTAGCGCCGCCCGGAACCGTCGTAGAAGGCGTGGGTGGAGCTAGGAACTGCATGAAGACCGCGAACAGCGTAACGTCGCTGGAACTGGTCGAAGCGTCAGTGCCGTCAGAGTGGCTGATGTCCTCCGGGTAGCCGACCCCGGCGGTGTTCAGGCAATTGGCCGCAAAACCTGTACCCCCGACTCCACCATTGCCGTCTTCACCCGGCAGCGGGCGGTCCTGCTGGAAGAGTTCATTGCTTACGCCCATTTCCACGTTGTAAGCCTCACCGGAAAAGATCATCAGGGATTTATTCTGTGCCTTCCAGCCAAAGCGGCTGATGGTGCCGTCGTTGCCGTTATGGTTGAAGGTCCCGGCAACACCGAAGGCATTGCCAGCCTGGGCCGCCTGATTGTTCAACAACGTCGAATCGTCAATATTCGCCATCAAGCCCGAGCCAAACACCGGAGTGGGAATACGGAAGATCAGGTTGTTGGCCGCCGCCGCTGCGGCAAAACCGGGTTGCGGCAAGCCGGAGCAAGTCTTGCCCGCCGCCAAATCGGCGCGACCGGCTATCGTGAATATGGTTTCGACCCCGCCGTTCGGGTTATTGACATTGGCCGTACCGTTGGCGTTAAAGAAGAACGGGAAGCGGGCTTCCCGCACCGGGCCATTTTGCGTAATAAAAGAGGGACGAGTATTGGTAGCGCTGCTGGCAACGCCACTGGAGATCACGGTGAATTGGGGATTGACGGCCGGGCTGCTGCCTCCCGTGGCTGGCTGGGAGTGGCATCCACCGCATGAGTCGAGATTAAACCGGGGCCCGAGACCGACGTTGTCTCCCGTAACGGTCTGACGTTCGTTGAACTGACCGAGTCCGGAGTTGAAAAATGCCAGATCGGCGGCGTTGGCCGAAACAGATGCCAGCGGCTGGCCGGCATTGACTCCCGTTGAAGTCCGAACTCCAGGATCGACGACCTGGGCAAACGCCGTTCCGGCCAGGAAAAGCGCTGCGATTGCAGTTGTTACAACAGAGATGTTCCGCCTCGTCATTGCGAGTTCCTCCTAGATTTGTGGAAGTGCACTTTCTGTCGCGAGAACTCTGCCGTACTGCAGACGAGTAGGGCTTGTCTGCCAAAAGTGGACGGGTGGATAAAACACAAGCGCCCCCTGCCTGTCACGCCGCGAGCGCAACGCCAGCACAGAAAAATGGGCGCCAAAATACCGCTCGGGATTGAAAATCCAAGCTCGAGCGAAAATAAAGCCGGATTAAAAAATGAATCGACGGCATCTCTTCTCAGGACAGTCTGAGTCAATTGTTGCGATGAGGAACCCTGCCGTAACCGCAGACGATGGATGAATGTCTGCCCGATGGATGACGCGACAAGGTCAGATTATGTTAGAGGGACTTTCCCCCGCGGTCCCGAGAATTGGGAAAGAGGGCAGCCGCGAAAAGTTACAGCAACTCACAAACCCATGTCAAGAAGAACTCAGAGTTTTCTAGCCTTAGATCGACAACATTCTAAGAATCAGTTGTTTACAACCCGACAAACCGCGACATCCGTTTACGATATGAGCGCTGTGTCAATGTCATGCGGTAGTGAGGTCTCCTTGCTGGCTTCGTGTTTCCGGCAAGCTAAACATAAAGACACCTAAAACTGGCAAGCTTTGATGGTCTCGCGAGCGAACTCAGCCAGTTTTCCCCGGCTTTGTCTCTCTAGCATGTCATCAAGCGCCTGGACACGGGCATCGGGATTGATTTTTACGATTGCCGAATATGCTTTCAGCACGCCTTGCAGGCCGCCGACGTTCTCCGCCAGGTGATCGCCCGTCTTGTCCGGGTGTTCGATCAGGAACGCCGCGCTCGAAAGCATCATCTGGTCCAAAATCTCCGCTCGGAATTTGTATCTGGGGCGGCGCAAATCGGGGAGTAGTTGCATGCACATGCGAATACGGACATCAGGGTTTTGGATGACCCATTGCTTGGCCCATTCCCTCTCTGGAAAAAGGGCTTGGTCCAGCGGCGTGGCTTCCAGCTTATGTGCAATGGCAACTACGCGCTGGTGCTGCTCAGCCGCCGCGGCATCCGTCGTTTGGGCCGGTGCCGCAAGAGGAGACAACAACAGAAGCAAGGTTGGCAAGACTCTTAGCATCTTAGGCGTCATCCTTGCTCGGGATGCCAGGCGTAAACACCGCCGGTCCAGAAAACGAAACCTTTCTTGTTATTTCGGATTTCTTTGATGATGTCCGTTTCCACAGGCAGATGCATGGCGCGAATGGCTTTTTGGCTGATCGATGGAGCAATCCCCTGCAACGTGGCCGCGCCGTGCTTGACGATGTAGGCTTGGCGCGCATCGGGATTACGCCAGCCTTTGGGACCGACTCCGTGAATGATAGCAAGCACTTGCTCGCCGGGTTCGATGAGGGGACGTTGCTGCTTGGGCGGAACCACTACTTTCTTGCCGGGCGGAGGAATAAAAGCGTTGTCCGCATCCTGGATGATCCAATTCGCCAGTTCATTATTTACGTCATCCAGTTTTCCGGCGCCGGGGCGCACGATCAGCGCAATGTCTTCAGATTGGTCGCCGTTAAAGTCGCCGGTGATAATCGCAGGTCCGTTCGGGTCGGCAGACCTGGGGATGAAATCATCGCCAAAAACGCGCTGGAAGGCAGCTTTGACTTCTGACTCGGTCGGAGGCGGCAGCTTGGGCGCCGGAGCGGCGGCAGCCTGCGAAGGCTGCGGCGTGGTTATGGGGATCGGTTTTTCCACGCGAACGCTCGTGTTTTGTCCGGAGTTTCCTCTACATGCAGACAGTGCCAGCAAAACGCCGGCTAAACAAAAGACTGGACTGATGGAAAACAGAAATGAACGGCTCATATGAAAGTGTGAAACTTGAAATGATTGAAATATTGAAAACCGGGCGAGCCTGCTGAATAGTCGGCAAAGCTCGCCCGCAATTATAGTACCCCTAAGAACTACAGAGACTGCAGGAACGTAATCAGCTGGTTCTTCTGCGTAGTGCTGAGCGCACGGTAGTTGTTGATGACTCCCGTAGCTTCGCCGGCATGGCGCAGAATGGCATCGTTCCTGGTGAACGTAAGCAGGTCATGCATCAGGCGGTCGCGCGTGCGGCCACCCCACAACGGCACAGTGCGCATCATGTTGGCTGTGCCCTGCCCGCCGTTCTGTACGACCCCATCGCCCGTTCCCACGTTGTGCAGCAGGAAGTCAGAGTACGGGTGGATGATCTTGTTGCCCAAGGCCGCGGGCACCGTGAACGCTCCGCCGTTGATCACTGTTCCGGCCGGCGCCGTGGTGATCGAGGTAACGTGGCAGATGTTGCAACCAATCTGGCTGAACAGGGTCGCACCAGCCTTCGCGTCAGTTGTTGCAGAGAGTATCGCATCCACTGGCGGGGCCTGCGTGGCGCGCATGAACCGCGCGAAATGATCGATGTCCGCCAAGCCGGCCGCATCGTTGTGGTCTTCCGGATCGGCCACCGTATCGCATACCGTCGTGCTCTCACTGGGCTGCAAACGGCTGGTCACGCCTTGCTCATTCACGTAAGCGTCGGCCGAAAACGAGAGCAGGCTGGCTTGCTGGTTCTTCCAGCCAAAGCGTCCCGCGCGCACCTGCCCTGGAGCTTCCGAGACAGGAACCTGGATAAACGTGCCGGCAATCTGTCCGCCGCTTTGTCCGGGCTGGGCATTGGCGATAGTCAGCAGCGTATTGCTGTCAATGGCTTCAACAAACCCGTCGCCCAGCACGTTGGTGGTGGCGCGCAACGCACGGACCGTCTCTGCTCCGGGCACGTTGGCGCTATCCTGTGCACAGACCGAACGATCATTGATCAAAGAGCGATTGGGAATGGTATTAGCGCCGTCGTTGATCGTGATGGTCGGGTTGACAAAATTGCCGAAAACGTCGGTGTGGCCGATACGCAACTCCGTCACCTGGCTGGTTCCGCCCACGTTCGGTTGCGCATGGCAGTCGACGCACGAGCGCGCGTTATAAACCGGGCCTAGTCCGTCCCCGATATCTTCTTCTTCCATAAAAACACCTTCGTCGGCGGCAAAGGTTGCATTATCCGTAAACCCATTGCTGACGGCTCCGGCTTGGTCGTTGTTAAGGGGCGTGGCAAAGGCCGCGGGTGCTGGTGTGGCCGTCTGGGCAATGCCTACGATGGCAAGAGCTACAGCCACCGTCGCAATGCACAGTAATAAGGGAAGTTTCCGCCTCGTCATTTACGAGTTCCTCCTAAAGATTTTGTGGAAGTGCGCTTTCTTTCGCGAGAACTCTGCCGTACTGCAGACGATTAGGACTTGTCTGCCAAAAGTGGACGGGATGGGAAAATTCGGGCATCCTCAGCCTCGTATGTTGCGAGTGCAACCGCAAGGTTGAGAACTGCGGGCGAACATATAGCAACTCAGAATTCAGAGTCAATACCAAGTTGGCGATAAAGCCTTGATTACAATGAAGTAAGATTTCCATTTTGGGAAACATCGCCCCTGAAAAAGTGCCTCTCCGGAAAAGATCTGAGGCGAGGTTCAGACACGCCCCGCTTCCGGGACCTTACGCTTCGCCATTTCAAATACCTCCTTCGAAATTCAAAGAGGCTTGATTCTGTTTTGGGGACCCTTCCGTTACTGCAGACGATTGGAAATTGTCTGCCAATAGGTGACGGGTGATAGAAGTGACTACTTGTAGCGGCTTTGCTCGACAATCCTTGCTGGAATGCCTAAGCCGAGCTGAAAGTTACAAGACTTAGAGAGTGGTGTCAAGGAAAAGTTAGAAAATTCTAACCTTAGTTTTTTGCCCTGGAATGAGATTTTCTCCCTGAAATGCAGGTGAAAGCCTCCGATGTTGGGATGGAAACACCTGGATTTGGGCGCGAGACGAATAGGGCATGCCACAACCCATGACTCCCGGTTAACGCCCGATCCAAGCCGCGAAATGACTCTGGAGCGGCCCCTTCAACCACGCAAGGGAGTTCATGTCATTTCCCTGCGACGGCTGGATTGCTATTGCGTTAAAGGAAATTTAGGATGTGCGGTTCGAAAACTACGCCTCTTGGAGAGAATTCAAATGTCTTGCGCGCCTTTCGCAAAAAAAATCCCGATTTATGGCTGCATGCCGCTTTTGGCCATGGTGCTGTGCTGTACCTGTGCTTTTGGGCAGGCGGATGCGAAGCCACCCCAAGGCAGTCCAGCAGGCAACAAGGCTCCAGGCAGTAAAGGGAAAAAGCAGCCTTCATCTGGCCAGGAAAAAAAGGCGGAGGCAGAACCGGCTGGCGCAAGCAAGAGTGCTGTCAGCGAGGTTGAAGCAGACAAGGAAGAGGCGAAAGGCCCGTGGCACGGGCTCACGTGGCGTCTGATTGGGCCGTTCCGCGGCGGGCGCGTGCTGGCGGTGAGTGGCGTAGTGGGCGACCAGCACACTTACTATTTCGGCGCCACCGGCGGCGGCGTTTGGAAGACAACAGACGGCGGCCTGAGCTGGCGTCCGCTCACCGACAAGGTAAAAGACATGTCACCTTCGATCGGCGCTATTGCGGTGGCCCCTTCTGACCCGAACGTGATCTATGCCGGGACCGGAGAAGCCTGCATTCGCGGCGACATCATCAACGGAAACGGAATCTACAAGTCGATCGACGCTGGCAAGACATGGACCTATTCCGGACTGCGAGAAACCAGCACGATCGGGCGCATAGCCGTGCACCCTAAAAATCCTGATATCGCCTATGTCGCGGCGCTGGGACACGTATTTGGCGCGAATCCGGAGCGCGGCATCTATCGCACGACTGACGGCGGCAAGAACTGGACGAAGGTCCTCTACAAGGACGAACAATCCGGCGGGATTGATCTGTCACTGGATCCGACGAACCCCAACGTGATTTTTGCTTCGCTCTGGCAGGCTAAGCGCACGCCCTGGGGCATGGACAGCGGCGGCCCGGGCAGCGGCTTGTATCGCAGCACCGATGGCGGCACAACATGGAAACACCTGACCGCCCATGGATTGCCGGAAGAAACGCTGGGCCGCATTGGGCTGGCTGTGGCCTATGGCGGCAACCGGGTTTGGGCGCTGGTTGAAGCCGACAAGGGCGGGCTCTTCCGTTCTGACGACGGCGGCGATACATGGACGCTGACCAACAGTGACCGCCAATACCGGCAGCGCGCCTTCTATTACACCCATGTTTTTGCCGACCCGCGAAATGCAGACGGCGTTTATGTGCTGAACACGGGTATGTATCACTCCAATGATGCCGGCAAGACATTCCGGCCCATTCGCGTGCCACATGGCGACAATCATGGATTGTGGATCGATCCCAACGATCCCAACCGCATGATTGAGTCGAATGACGGCGGTGCAAACGTAAGCACGAACGGCGGCGCCAGTTGGACCAATCAGTCCGGGCAGCCGACTGCCCAGTTCTATCACGTGGTCGCCGACAACCGTTTTCCCTATTACGTGTATGGATCACAGCAGGACAATTCTTCCGTAGCGATTGCCAGCGCCGCGCCGGGAGGCATTGATCGCACCAATTGGTATTCCGTGGGCGGAGGAGAGAGCGGGTACATCGCGCCTGATCCGCGCGATCCGGAAATCGTTTACGCCGGTTCTTACGGCGGAGAAATCACGCGCTATGATCATCGTACCGGCCAAACGCAGAATGTGACCCCGTGGCCCATCAACCCCATTGGCGCGGCCGCGGCCGATCAGAAATACCGCTTCCAATGGACGGAGCCAATCGTCTTTTCGCCACACGATCCCAGGGTCTTGTACTTCGCCGCCCAGGTGCTCTTTAAATCAACCGACGAAGGCATGAACTGGCAGATTATCAGTCCTGATCTTACGCGCAACGACAAGAGCAAGCAGGTGGCCTCGGGCGGTCCCATCACCAAGGACAACACGGGCGTCGAGGTCTATGACACGATATTTTCGGTCGTTGAATCCCCGGTCCAAAAAGATCTGATATGGGCAGGATCAGACGATGGGTTGGTGCATGTAACCACTGACGGCGGCAAGAACTGGGCCAACGTCACTCCCAAGGCGATGCCTGAATGGGGCACGGTGAGCATGATTGAGGCGTCAGCTTATAACGCAGGGACGGCTTATGTTTCCGTGCAGCGGCACAAGATGGATGATTTTGCGCCGTACGCTTTCAAGACCACGGACTTCGGCAAGACCTGGACCAGCATCACCAATGGCATTCCCGCTGACGCTTTCATCCACGCGGTGCGCGAAGACAAGAGACGCAAAGGGCTGCTTTATGCCGGCACCGAACGCGGCGTCTTCTTCTCCTGGGATGACGGTGCGACCTGGCAGTCCATCCAAGCCAATCTCCCTGTCTCACCGGTTTATGACCTGGTGGCGCATGGCAACGACTTGCTGGTGGCAACTCACGGACGCGCTTTCTGGGCGCTGGATGATCTTTCTCCTCTGCAACAATACAAGCCAGAGGTAGCGAATGAAGAAGTTCATCTCTACGCGCCAAGCGTGGCGAACCATACGACATTCGGCGGCGGCTTCTTTGGCGGCGCGGGCGACCGCGGGCAGAACCCTCCTTCGGGCGCGGTGATTTATTACTCGTTGAAGACGGCATTGAAGAAACCTGGCGAGAAGAAACGAGAAGAAAAGAAAACCGAGGGCAGTGCGGCAGCGGCCTCTGCAACCCAGGCCAAAGAGACTTCGGGTGAAGCCACAGAACCGGGGCAGGCCCACGCGGTGAACGCTCCGGTGCCGCCCAAGGCCGAGCCTGGAGCCGCCGAAGGTGGTGAAAGCGCAAAGAATTCCCCAATCACTCTGGAGATACTGGACCAGAAAGGCCAGGTCATCCGCAAATATCCGGCCAAGCCGCAACCCGGCGCGGAGGCTGGCGATGATGAAGGCTTTGGGCCGCGTCCGGCGGAGCGAGGTCTGCCGACGGAGGCCGGACTAAACCGTTTTGTATGGGACATGCGATATGAAGGAGCAACCAGGGTGCCTCGGTCGCCTCTTTGGGGCGGCAGTACCGATGGGCCCCAGGCCGTTCCCGGAAAATATCAAGTCCGCCTTACGGTGAATGGCAAGCAATACACCGCGCCGCTGGAAATCGTGCCTGACCCGCGGCTCAAAGTAACGCAGCAAGACCTGGAAAAGCAGTTTGATCTGCTCATCAAGGTCCGCGAAAGGGTGACCCAGGCGCATGAAACCGTAAACCAGATTCGCGATATCAGGGCGCAGATTGCGGGGCTTAACAAACGTCTGGAAAACCAACCGCAGGCCAAAGCCGTGGCGGAAGCGGGCAAGCAACTGGACAAGAAAATGACTGAAGTCGAGGAAGTCCTGATCCAGACGAAGGCCAAAAGCGGCCAGGACGTGCTGAATTATCCCATCCGGCTCAACAATTATCTGGTGGCGCTCGGCGGCGTGGTGGAAAGCGCGGATTCGGCCCCGACGCAGGCTTCCTATGAAGTCTTTGACATGCTGAGCAAGCAACTGGATGAGCAGCTGGCTAAATGGAAGCAGATTCTCGGCGCCGACGTGCCCGCATATAACGAAGTCGTAAAAAAGCAGGAGGTTCCCGCCATTATTTTGGCTAAACCGGCGGAACGATAATTGGGGGAAAAGAAGCCGGAAGCGGCTTAAAATCAGGTGTTTAAGAGGCGAGCCCGATTGTCCCATTTTGGGACTTTCCGGAATTACCAAAGTGCTGCGCGGTAACCGTGAATTGTGTTGATTTTGCGCACCTGCGGGGATAGAGTTTTGCCAGAGCACGAGAGACGGGAAAATGTCGAATACCATGTTTGCATTGTGGATCGGTTTATCAGCAGGAATCCTCCTGCTGTTTCTGTATGCAGCGTTTTTAAACCTGCGGCGGAGACAGTTGCCGGGAGCGAACCTGAGTGATTTGATGAATTCATTCCTGCCTGTGAATGTTGACGTGCTCTCGGAGGTCATTGATCCCGCGCAGCAACGCCATCTGCAAGAGACCTTTGGCCATGACGAACTCATGAGGATTTACCGGGAACAGCTCGCTCTCACCGTGGAGTGCCTGCGGCGGATGTCACATAACGCCGCCCTTCTGCAACAGGTTGGATATGCCCAGTTGCAGAGCGGCAACCCGCTGATTGCTTCCCTGGCGCAGGAGATGGTGGATGCCGGAGTCCACGTGCGGCTCTATACGTTTATGGCATTGATTGTTCTCAAGTTCCGCAGTGCGTTGCAACGCTTGCCCCTTTTCTCAGTCGCCACCTGCGGCGACGTTCAGGGTCTGCTTTCATCGAGCCTGCTGCCGGCGTATTCCCTGCTCAAAGACCGGGCCGGAAACCTTACCTGCCTGAAGTTCTCAAACCTGCATGAGGCGCTGGCACAGAACCTGTAAGGAACCCGCCTTATTTCCTGACCGCAAGAGAAATCAGCGCTTTCCCGGAGAGATATAGTCCTTCAGTGACTCTTCCCATTTTTTCGCCTCGTGAAGAGTTCCTGTAGAGAGCGGCGCAGATGGAGCGGCTGGCTCGGTCTTGGGAGCGCGCCAAAAGCAGTAAATCCAGATGATGCAGGCGATGTCATATGGAACTACAAACCATGCCGCGCTGGCTGCACTTCCGCGGGAGATGTTGTGCGCCCAGGTTCCCAGCAGGAGCAGGGCCGTGGAAACATCCAGTCCGAATCCAAATGCGATGCCGAACTCCTGCCTGGTCCACTGCCTCCCCATGATCAACATGAGTACTACAAAAAAGAAAAGGACAGCCGAGCGAAGGAACAGATAAAAATGGATCGTTTTGGCAAGCACGGAGAAGTGCCCACCGAACAAAGCGCCGAGGACAGCGCCTCCTGTAATCAGGATTGCCGCTGCGGGAAACAGCGTCCGGTACAAGCGGACCCGGTAAAAGGCGGGAAAAAGTCTCTTGAAAAACAATTCATAAGTGGCTAGCAAAGCCAGCGAGGCAAAAATCGCGTCAGATATCCAGTAGATCCTCGCATATAACCGGGCAGGAGCGCTCAAGCTTACCAGGCGAGTTATTCCTATCAATTCCGCTCCCACTACGTAAACCAGGAAGAGAGGAAAAACGCGCTTCCAGCGACGGTAAACAAGCAGGATGGCCAGCAGTGCCAATGCCGGCAGGCCAAACCAGTTGACTAAAAAATACGCCCAGCCTTGAAGTTGCATCCTGACGGCCAGCCTAAATCAACCGCCAGAAAAGCACAAAGCCAAAATTTAGCATTGCAATGCCAGGATCTTCGCGATGCTAGCCTGGAGATTTAGACGGTTGCATGCGGCGGAAAATCCGGGATCTGCCCAGGGCCGCTGAATGATATTCCATGAGCAAAACCGGCTGCTGCCAACGCCACGGTCAGAACCAACATACGCATTAGGTTTTTCATAAATTTGTTTTCTCCAATTTTGTTCTTCAGAAATTAGTGCCGCAAATTCGTCAATTAGAGTACATGAGAAGTCGCAATGTGCCACAAGAATCGCGGTCCCATACGCTTTTCCCGAATTCATCCGCTGCTCACATGCCCGATGCAGGAATTTTCATATTGTTAATATTTTCTCAACGCAACAAAGGCCCAATACACCAAATCCATGGCGATACCGGCTCGTTGCCGAACATTTCCCATGCATCCAGGCCCATTTCCATGCTGATCTAAACCAAATTGTTCTATATGTCCCATTTTGGCCCTGCTTCTCAGGCGAAATCCCCGCACCAAAGGCCAGCCGGGACATCGTTCTCTTTCAGAACCCGCTATTTCCCTGCGGTTTTTGTTGTAATAAGCAAAACAGCCCAGAAACCCCGCTTTGCGTCTCCCCAGACTTTATATCGTATAAGAAGCTTCTTTGCCTATGGCACAGATAGGAAAAAAATAATTCGCGGAAGCAAGCACAAATCATCGGAGAATTTCATTTCTTCTCTTCCGCGTCGAGCTGCGGGTGCTTGTGATGAAAATCCGTCGCGTCCTGGTAAGCCTTGGCCAGGGCCAGCATCCTGGCTTCGCCGTAAAGTTGCCCGAGGAAGGTCAGGCTCAGCGGCGTGCCGGGACCGCCACCTTCGACCTCGCCATTTTCACGCACGCGCGCCGGGGGCGCATCCGGGCCGAGCAAGCCGTTCGGCAGGATCAGGGCCGGATGGCCCGTGAGGTTCGTGATCAACAGTTGCGTGCTGAATGTCGGCGCCACAATCACATCCACCTGCTCGAACACTTTTGCCGCCAGCTCCATCGCCGTGGTGCGGGCCCGGTTGGCCTGAATGTATTCCACCGCTGGGATGAAGCGCGCGGCCCGAAACGTGTTCGGCCAATCGTCCTTGGTCTGCTGCGTCAGCAGCTTATCGCGCCCGCTGCGCGTGAGGTCGTCAAAAGCCGCGGCGGCCTCGGCCAGCAGTATGCTGCGCATGGCTCCGTATGGATACTTGGGGAACTCCACGGGTATCAGGTTCACGCCCATCGCGCGGAGCTTGTCCAGCGCCGCCAGGTCGAATTTGTGGTCATATTCGCGGCGCGCCATGGCTTGCGCGCGGTTCGCGGCATCCTCCGCCCGCTTTTTCTTGTCATCTTCACTGAGCTCTTTCTCTTCTTTCGCTGGCGCAGTCTGTTGCGGGGGCGGCTGCAATTCAAAATCGGCCTTTAGATAGCCGACGCGCAGCTTGCGCCAGTCGAGCGTGGCGTCCCAGTTGAACGCCGCGTTGTGTACGGTGCGGTCATGGCCGTCAGGCCCGTGGATCGCGCTCAGCACAATCGCCGTGTCTTCCACGGCGCGGCAGATCGGCCCGAGCTTGTCCATGGTCCAGGACAGCGCCATGGCGCCGGTGCGCGGCACAAAACCAAACGTCGGCCTCAGGCCGGTGGTCCCGCAACGTGTTGATGGCGATGAGATGGAGCCCAGGGTCTCCGAGCCAATGGCAAAGGCCACGCAGCCTGCGGCCGTGGCTGAAGCCGATCCCGCAGAAGACCCGCTCGAACCCTGTTTGGTATTCCAGGGATTGCGCGTCATGCCGCCAAACCATTTGTCTCCCTGGGCCAGCGCGCCCAGCGTGAGCTTGGCCACCAGCACGGCGCCCGCGTCATCCAGCCGCTTTACCACCGTGGCGTCTTCATCGATCTTCTGGTCTTCAAACCCGCCTGCGCCCCATGTCGTCCGATACCCCTTCACTGCCAGCAGGTCTTTTGCGCCCCAGGGAAGGCCATGCAACGGGCCGCGATACTTCCCTGCCGCAATTTCACGATCGGCATCTTTGGCCTGCGCCAGCGCTCGCTCTTGCGTGAGCGTGATTACGAACTTCAACAGCGGGTCATAGCGCTTGAGGCGAGCAATGTACATCTCCGTGAGCGCGGTGGAGGAAACTTTCCTGCCACGCACCAGTTCCGCCAGTTGCCGCACACTATAAAACGCAACCTCTTCCAGATTTTTGGGGACAGCGCCACCAACGCTGGGGGCCGCGGAAATCTTCATCGGACGCCGCTCGGTCTCAAACTTCGTCCCGGGAAGCACTGGATCAAAGATCACCGCCGGAGCAACTTCATTCTTGATGTGCAACCCGTAAATTGCCTCATAGCCCTCGCTGTAGCCGTTGAGGTCTTCCAGCATCATGTCCTTGTATTCATCGGCGATTCGGACGTCGGCAATCGCGGCGGCATTGTCAATCATCTGCCGTGTTACTTTTCCCTTTTCGTCGGCCATAGCCCAGAGGACGCCGGGCAGCAGCGTTGCGGTCAAGCCAAAGCGGGAACACACAGTCAGAAATGTGCGGCGATCAAGCATGAATGTCTCCCAAGAAGCTGAAAAAAAACCTGAAGCTGAAAAATGACGGCTGGCCATTATAGCCAAACGCAATCGCGGGATGGCAATTCGTTTAGAATCGCGATTGTGAACGCGCTCTTTCAGCTTATCTCTGACCAGGAACTATCCACGCTTCTGGAATTAATGCGGGAGTTTTATTCGCAGCAGCAAATGCGCTTCGACGAA
>DASSXL010000230.1:0-13668 GCA_035703825.1 Candidatus Angelobacter sp. | reverse complement strand
AGCTGCAGGCAAAATGCGCATCAAAATACGCTCCGCAGCAGCAGCCGGGAGCCGCGCCGGCCGCACAGCCGCCGTCGAAAGGATACTGAGGTCCGCCGCTGACGACTCCCGACGCTCCTCCTGTCCGCACTGAAAACGTCTCCAAGATTTATGGCCGCACCGCTGCGGTAAGAAAAGTCACGCTTGATCTGGCGCCGGGGCGCTTCTACGTTTTGCGGGGAGAAAACGGCGCCGGTAAATCCACGCTGCTGCGCATGATCGCCGGGCTGAACGAGCCCACGGAAGGCAGCATCCATATTTACGGAATCCCCAACAAACAGGCCCTGGACCGCATGGGATACATGGCCCACGCGCCGCTGCTCTATGACGAGCTCTCCGGCATGGAGAACCTGCGCTTCTTTGGGCAGCTTTACGGCGTGAACACTGACGCTCCTCTGGCAAAAGCCATGGAACGCGTTGGGCTTGATCCAGCGCTAGATCGCCGCGTGGGACAGTATTCCCAGGGGATGCGTCAGCGGCTTTCGCTTGCGCGCGCCATCTTTCACGAGCCGCGGCTGCTGTTGCTGGATGAGCCTTTTTCCAACGTCGATCCTGACTCCGCCTTGCAGATTGCCAAACTGCTGGCGGACATGCGCTCCGGCGGCACAACTATTTTGCTGGTCACGCACCAGATCGGACTGCTGGCGAATCTGGCGGACGAATATCTCATGCTCTCGCACGGGCAGTTGGTCGATCGCGGGCCCATGGCTGACGGATCGACGGCCAAAGGAACGGCTTGAGCATGTCCATTGCGCGGCTTACATGGATCAACGTGACCAAGGACCTGCGGCTGGAATGGCGGTCGCGTGACGTTTTTAATTCCATGATGTTTTTTGCGCTGGTCGTGGTTGTGGTCTTCAGCTTTTCGTTCGAGCGCGAAGACTCCCGTCCGGTGATGGGCGGCCTGATCTGGATTGCGTTTCTTTTTTCCACCACCATGGCGCTGAACCAGAGCTGGGCGCGCGAGCTGCGCAATGGCGTGCTGGATGCCTACCGCGTCTCGCCCGCTCCCGCTGAAGCGCTGTTTCTGGGCAAGTGCTTAGGTAACTTTATTCTGGTGATGTTGCTTGAATGCCTGATGGCCCCATTATTCGTGGTCTTTTACAATCTAAACTCGGTGGGGCCTCTCTGGCAGTTGCTGCTGGTGGCCGTTTTGGGCACGTGGGCGCTGGTGGTGAATGGCACGTTTTTTGCCGCCATGTCCATTCGCACGCGAAACCGCGAACTCATGCTGCCTCTGCTGCTTTTGCCAATTTCGATCCCGGCGGTGCTCAGCATGGTAACGGGCACCACACAGGTCCTGAGCGGCGAAGGGTCGCCCGCGGTACAGTTGCAATTTCTGGCGGGATTCTGCGTGATCTTTACGGTCGCGTGCTTCCTGCTGTTTGATACGGTGTTAAACGCAGAATGAAAACCAAATTATTTTTCGCCTTCGCCGCTTTTTGCTGCCTCTTCCTGGCTTACGGAACATACCAGGGACTGGTGGTGGCGCCCACGGAAGAGACCATGGGCGACGTGCAGAGAATTTTTTATGTCCACGTCCCGGCCGCCACGGTCGGGTTCACGCTTTTCTTCGTGAACTTTCTCGCCTCCATCTATTACCTGTGGAAGCGCAGCGCCCGAGCCGACGCGCTGGCCGCCACCGCGGCTGAAATCGGGATCGTATTCTGCACCGTGGTGCTGATCACCGGCCCCATCTGGGCGCGCTACGCCTGGGGCGTCTGGTGGTCGCCGTGGGACATGCGCCTGAACACCACGCTGATGCTGTGGCTGCTGTACGTGAGCTACCTGGTGCTGCGGCGCTCCTCGACCGCCGGCTCAACTTCTGTCCTGGCGGCATCGCTGGCGATCTTTTCCTTTCTCGATGTGCCGATCGTATACATGGCCAACCGCTGGTTCCGCACGCACCATCCTTCGCCGATGATCGGCACGCCGAACCTTGATCCCAGGATGCAGCACATCCTGTTCATCAATATGTTTGCCTTTCTTTGCTTTGGCGCGCTCATCGCATGGTTCCGCTATGAGATGGAGCGGACCGCACAGAAGATTGACGCTGCCCACATTCAAAAGGCCGCCGGCGGCGCTGCCGGAATGATGCTTCTGCCGGCCGCGTTTTTTGCCACGCCCGGACACGTTGCGCCAATCTCCTATCTCTGGGCCGGCTACTTGGCCGCATGGGGCATCTACGTGGCCTATCTGCTGTTTCTGATGCGCAAGCTGACGAAGTTGAAGAAGGAAGCGGCGGAGCTGGGGACATAAAAGAACACAAAACGGCGCTTGACACCTATATCCTAGAACTGGGATAATATCTATGGCCAGAAAAGACAGAGTAAGCGGCGAGAAACCGCTTTTCTGGGTGGCGTCTTCAAAAACAGATTTATTGGAATTTCCAGACCCTGTTAGAGATGGAATCGGTTTCGCACTTAGCGTGGCCCAATTCGGCGGCAAACACCCACAAGCCAAGCCGTGGAAAGGCGAAGGGCCTGGGTTTTAGAAGTTGTGGCAGACTACCGCACGGACACTTTTCGTGCTGTGTATACCGTGCGCTTCGAACAAGCTGTTTATGTACTTCACGCGTTTCAAAAGAAATCGAAACATGGATCCAAAACGGCAAAGACAGATATCGATTTGATTGGAAGACGACTTAGAGCGGCGCAGGAAGACTATGAAGCGCGTTTTGCGAAAAAGAAATAAAATGGCAATTACGCCAAGCTCGGGAAATGTCTTTGCCGACTTGCAATTGCAGGACGCCGAAGAGAAACACACTAAAGTTCGTTTGGCCGTAACAATTAATCAGATCATCGAACGTGCAGGGCTTTCGCAAGCTGCGGCCGCAGACGCCCTAAAGATAAATCAACCCAAGATTTCTGCGCTGGCCAATTACCGCCTCGACGGCTTTTCTGTAGAGCGCCTAATGAATTTTCTGAATGCCCTGGGTCAAGACGTGGAAATTGTGATTCGCAAAGCGCCAGGAAAGCGCGCGGCGAAAATCCGGGTTACTGCCGCGTAGCTCTCAGGGTTACGTTACTCATTCCCTTCCGGCAGCGGCAGGTAGCTCCCTTTCCTGCGCATCTCCGCGATCCATTTCTTGAGCGGATAATCTGACGCCAGCAGCCGTCCCACTTCTTTCTCAACGTCGTACGCCACGCGACGGATTGTTGGCTGGCCGTCAGTGATCATCAGGTAAGACGCGCGCGGGTCACCATCATACGGCGAGCCCACGCTGCCGGTATTGCAGACCGTCATGCTTCCGACTTTGCGTATGAACGGCCGGTGAATGTGGCAGTAGACGACAATTTCGGCGTTCAACTTCGCGTAGGTCGTCTCCAACTCGGCATCGTCTGCCGTATCCATGGGCGCGCGCCACAGATTGCCGGGACCGGCATGCATCAGCACGAGATTGTCATGCCGTAGTTCCATTGGCAGTTGGCGCAGCCACGCCATCCGCGATCCGCCGATCATCTGCGCTGTTGCCGGGCCGCATAGCTCGAAGAGCGCCTTGAACAGCGGTTTGAGTTTGGGGGCTGAGGCTTCGAGCGCCGGCCGGGCAGAGGTGTCCCACAGCATTTCGTCGGTGTTGCCCAGAACGCCCTTCCAGCCTTCGTGAACGATGCAGTCAATCACTTCAGCGGGATGCGATCCGCCGTAAGGCAGGTCGCCGCCGTGAAGAACGAGGTCCGGTTTCTGCTGGCGCAGATCGGCCAGCACAGCATCAAGGGCCGTCAGGTTGCCGTGAACGTCAGAGATGATGGCGATGCGCATGGGCGCTTATCGAAACGCGGGTTTAACTTTTTCAACGATTTCGCGGATTTCTTTGTGTGAGCCTGATTTGACTAGATTTGCTAGCATCACACCACTACGCCGCTTCTCATATCTCTGATTCCCAAACTTGTTGAATAGGCGTTCCAGAACTCGGGATCCTTTACAAATACGGAAGGGATCCCCATTATTTCCGTTCGGAAATATTTTTGAATCATTGGATGACAAGAGATCAGTCAACTCCTGCTTAACGGTTTCTGCAGTGAATGCAGGGAGAGTAATTTCGTCTAAGGCGGCCTGATGCCTCAGAGCTTCTGTAATTTCAAGCGGGTAGAGCAGATAATTTTCAATCTCATTTCGAGGCAAGAAGACGATCGGAACAGTCGAATCACTATACGTAGTTCCCTGCAACAAGCTCTGGTCTTCTTGTGATTTGTCCCCATCAAATAGATAAACACGTGGTTGCTTGGCTCGACCGATTGCGTCCAGCAGCTTCTCAAACCTCAAAACCGCTGTCTGCAATGCACGAGCGCCTTCTCCAGCACCTTCCATTACGGGGAAACCTGTCCGGTCGATCTCACCGCTTGGAATCCCTTCCTGGTTATTTAAGAGAATTCGAAGTATTTCTTTATCACTCTCTCCCTCTACTGCGATCAGGCGATCATTAAAAAGAACGTCAGAATTTCGGTATCCCAACTCCAACAACATCCGTGATCTCTCGTGTACCGCAGCTGACGCTACCGAAAAATCACTGCCTGGCGATTGCAAATAAATGATTCGGTCAGCTTCGACAGAATTAATGAGAATTGGAGAATGCGTACTCACCACGAAGTGCTGCTTATTGTTTTGGTGAATAAACTCTACAAGTTTGCGTTCTGCAGAGGGATGTAGGAATGAGTGGGGCTCGTCCATGAGCAGCATGCAGCCAGGTGGCGACGTCAGGGCGAATGTGGCGAGACTCAACAACTGTTCAATACCGGTCCCGCAATGTGTTAATGGAATTTCCGCGGATGTCGCCTTGTCAATAACAGTGAGGGCCACTTGGTTATTTCTATTTGAGGGATTGACATACTGAACTTCCGGAAATACAGACCGAAGAAAGTCTTCTATCTTTTGGAATTTGGAGCGGTCATTATTTTGAAGAGTCTGTAGATAGCCTGCAAGCGTCGAGGCATCCGTCGGGAGTTCCACAGTTGATTGAAGAGACATTTGCGGGTGAGGGACTCGATGAGCAGAAACGAGCTTTGTCTGCGTCAATTCAGCAGCCGCACCCATTAACGGAGCAGTTGAGACTAAAACAGCGGTATGCAGACCATCAGGAGTCTGTATCAAGCTCCCAGTGTGCTGAACCCCGTGATGCCCGGTCATATTGCCTAACGTTGGTAGTCCTTGATCATAAGCCGCAGCATAGTGGCGAAGAACAGGTCCCGAGTTGCTTATGTCAACTAATATGGTAGCCGTATCTTGCTCATGTACCCCTACATGAAAGTTTATTGAGACCCAGGCAATTAAGCCTTGGTTTGGCCATATTCGAAAAATAAAGCGAAAATAGGGCTTCTGTTGGACCATCTGGCTTGTCCAAGCGCTATCAGCATCGCAGAACAAAGGAAAGTCATCATGTTCAGCGGAAAAGATGAGATGGAAATCATAATGAGGTTGTGGCTGTTGCTTTCTGCAATAGGGCACCACACTGGACGCCCAGGGCTTCTGATTCCCTATTGGAAGGGATGCAAGCAATGCCAACCCGCGGAGAATAGCAGTCTTTCCAGCATTGTTCTTGCCTACTAACAATACGAGACCGTCGGGAAGCTTAATGAATTGTCGCTCGAAACAAGCAAAGTCAAAAAACTCAACGCCTAAGAGCTTCATATTTTTATAATTGTTGATTTTACATCCTGAGTGTCGCGCCTACGGCGCTCGATCATTTTTCTATCCTACCCAGGCCTCACGGCCTGGGCTAAGCGCGCCAAACCCGCGCGCTTCCGCCCCGTTCCGGGGCTCGCCTATAAAAGACCTGCATCTCCATCGGCCGAGCCTTACGTATCATCATGGTGCAGCATCGCCAGTAAATTGCATCAACGCAGTTTGAGGGCGCGCACTCGCTCGGGCGGAAGCCACCCTGATCGTCATGAAGGGGTAAACTTAATGAATGCCTGAAGTCGCCCTCAACTTGCTTGCCCACGCCTCGTCTTCTTACCTACGTTCCGCCATGCACCAGCCCATCCACTGGCATGAGTGGGGCACCGAGGCGTTTGAAACGGCGAAGCGCGAGAACAAGCCGATCCTGCTCGATATTGGCGCGGTGTGGTGTCACTGGTGCCACGTGATGGACCGCGAGTCGTATGAGAGCCCTGAGATCGCGACGATCATCAATGAGCATTTCATCGCCATTAAGGTCGATCGCGACGAGCGTCCTGACGTTGACAGCCGTTACCAGACGGCGGTGCAGGCCATCAGCGGGCAGGGCGGCTGGCCGCTTACGGCGTTTCTTACGCCCGAGGGAAAGCCGTTTTATGCCGGCACATATTTTCCGCCGCAGGATTACCAGGGGCGCCCGAGCTTCAGCCGCGTGCTGCTGACGCTGGCGCAGGCATATCGGGAAAAACACGGTGACGTGCTGGAGTCCGCCGAAAGCGTGATGAGCGCCATCAGCCAGGCTGAAGGCTTTGCCGGCAAGTCAGGACCGCTCAAGGCGGAGCTTATCGACAGCATGGTGGACGCGGCGGTGAAGCTGTTTGATCCCGAGCATGGCGGCTTTGGGTCGTCACCCAAGTTTCCTCACCCCAGCGGTATGGACCTGTTGATGCAGCGCTGCACGGAAACCGGAAGCGCGGAACTGCTGAACGTTGTCACAACGTCGCTCGAAAAGATGGCGCGGGGTGGCGTTTATGACCAGCTTGCAGGCGGCTTTCATCGCTACTCCGTGGACGAGCACTGGATCGTGCCGCACTTTGAAAAAATGTCGTATGACAACTCTGAGCTGCTGAAGAATTACGTCCACGGATATCAGCTTACGGGCAATGAGTTTTTTGCTTTTGTTGCCCGCGACATTGTCCGATGGATGGACGAAGTGCTCTCTGACCGCGAGCACGGCGGCTTTTATGCCTCACAGGACGCCGACATTTCGCTGGAAGACGACGGCGATTATTTCACCTGGACACTGGACGAGGCCGAAGCTGCGCTAAGCACTGACGAGTTGCAAGTGGCCATGCTGCACTACGACATTGGCGAGGTCGGCGAGATGCACCATAATCCCGCCAAGAACGTGCTTTATTTGCGCGCCAGTATTGAAGAAGTGGCGGAGCGGGTGAAGAAGACGCCGCAGGAAGTCCAGGCGATTCTGGATTCCGCTAAAAAGAAGATGCTTGCGGCGCGGCTTGAGCGCCCAACGCCGTTTGTAGACAAGACGGTTTACGTGGGCTGGAATGCGCTATGCATCTCCGCTTACCTGAAAGCTGCGCGTGTGCTGAAGCTGGATGAGGCACGCCGGTTCGCATTGCGATCGCTCGACCGGATTCTGTCGCAAGGCTGGGACGCGAAGCACGGCTTGCAGCGCGTGCTGGCTTACTCCGACCCGCAGGCCGCGAAGCGCCGCGTTCCCGGCGTGCTGGAAGATTACGCGTTCACAGCAAACGCCTGCCTTGACGCCTATGAAGCCAGCGCTGACCTGAGCTATTTCCATTTTGCCGAGAAGATTGCCGCCGCCATGGCCACGCGCTTTCATGATCCGCGCGAAGGCGGCTTCTTTGATATGGCCAGCGGTCCCGACGTCGGAGACGGACTGGTGCTGGGCGCGCTGGCCGCCCGCCGCAAACCGCTGCAGGATTCACCCACGCCCGCGGGAAATCCCATGGCGGCAATCGCTCTGCTGCGCCTGCACGCTTATACCAATGACGCAAAGCATCGCGACATGGCCGAGGGAACGCTGAAGGCCTTTGCCGGAATCGCCGCGCACTATGGGCTGTTTGCTTCGACGTATGGAATCGCGCTGGGAATGTATCTGCACCCGCACACGCAGGTGGTGATTTGCGGAAGCGGGGCGCGGGCCGAACAACTGGAGGCCGTGGCGGTCAGGCATCTGTCTTTGAACCAGTCAGTCCTTCATCTGCCGGAAGGAGCGGCGGTGCCGCAGATGCTTCCGCCGGCGCTGGCGGAGACGATCCCGAACTTGCCGGCGATCAAGAAAGGCCATACCGTTGCGGTGATTTGCAGCGGCTTCAGCTGCAAGCCGCCAATCGCAGAGCCGGCGGAATTGGAGAAGGCACTGTCGGCTGGTTAAATCGAGATGCTAAGGCAAGTGGGCGCGACCGCCCGCTCATGCTTCACATATATCCTTCAAGCACTCCGGCTGCGCGGTTCAGCGCGTCCGTAAGCACCTGCAGTTGCGATGCGGTGAGCGGCGCGTCTTTGGCGTCAATCGCTTCATTCACTCCGGGAATCACCACGGCCGCGTAGCCGGTGTATTGGCCGGGCGCGTAAATCAGATGTCGAAACCACGGGCGATTGGGCAGTCCCTGCGGCGAAAGCAGCGCGCGCTCAGCGGCAATCAAAACCTGGTTGAGCTTGGCCGCATCTGGCGGCGGATTTTTCTGGACCGCCAGCACCTTGGCTCCGGCATTCATGAATCGCTTTGCCGCCTCAGAAGCCTTGCTGAAGTCAGGCGCGTTGGCCGCCAGCATGTGCGACGCTTTATCGCGCGCGCCATCGATGTATGCTCCGATTTCCTTGCCGTAGAGTTCGTAGTCGTAAGGCAACACGTCCGCCTGGGCCATGTGCAGCGCTTCTATGCCGAAGACGCGCGCCATCTCCTGCTCGTAAACAAACGTGGGATCGGCAAATTTTTTGAACCAGTTGAAGTTGTCGAAGGCGGAGTGATACACGCCATACGGGCCGCTAGAGGTCATGTCAGTGGAAGGAATGCCGAGGTGCTGGATAAAGACGCTGTAGTCGGAGCCGCTGCCCAGGTCGCCCACCGGGACGTCGTTTTCAACACGCGCGTTGGGCATGCGGCCCTGATTGCCATCCGGCCGGCGCTGCGGCTGTCCGATCTTTTCTTCTTTCCACACGTTGTAAAGCATGCCGCCCTTTGGGCTGGGGACGACCTTGGTCACGTCACGCATGAAGCCTTTGAGGCTGGGGACGGCCGACGCGCCAAAATTTTTGCCTGAGACTGCAACGTCGAGATTGAAATACGCAACGGCATGGGCCAGATCTTTTTCGTGCTCCTCGCCCCACTCGGTGCTGCCGATCAAACCCTGTTCCTCCGCGTCCCATGATGCAAATACGATCGTCCGGTCGGGCTTCCAGCCGCGACGCAACAGTTCGGCAAAGCCGTGCACCGCTTCCAGCATGGCGGCCGTTCCGCTGTTCGGGTCCACCGCGCCATACACCCACGCATCGCGATGGTTCCCCAGCACCACCCACTCGTCCGGATACTTCGTCCCGGTTATTTTCCCGATCACATTCCAGATGGTCCAATACCGGTAATTCTGCTTGAGGTGTATCTTCACCTTCACCGGCCCGGGGCCAACGTGATAGGTAAACGGCAAGGCGCCTTGCCAGTCGCGCGGCGTTTCCGGCCCGGCCAAATTTTCCAGGATGGGCCGCGCGTCTCCATACGACAGCGGCGTGGTGGGAATCTTGGGCATGTCCGCTGCCTTCTCCGGCGGCACGCGCTTCGACTCCGGCAGCGTCACCACTGACGCAAATCCCGGTGTCGTGGGATCGCCCGGATACTTGAACATGTACTGGATCGATCCGCGCTGCACGCCGCTCTCCGGACGCCACGGCCCCTTGGGATACGCATCGCCGCGGAAATAGCCGTCATCAATGGGATCAGAATAGATGATCACTCCCGCCGCGCCGTGCTCTTCCGCCACAAAACTTTTCACTCCGCGAAAATTATCGCCATAGCGAACGATCACGATCTTGCCCTTCACGTCGACTTTCAACTCTTCCAGCTTCTTAAAATCCTCCGGCCTGCCGTAATTCGCGTATACGACTTCCGCCTCAACGTCGCCTGAAGGCGACGAACCGTTAAACGGCATCGCCACGCGCGGATTATCGGCCAGCGGGTCGCCATCCACGTGTTCCCGCCGCGGGCCGCTCATCTTCACGTTGGGCGGCGCGGTCACCGTCACGCTGATCTCTTCCGGACGGTTCATCCACACCGAATACTTCACTTCTTCCGTCTGCATGCCGGCAATGTCAAAGTGCTTGGCCACGTGGTCGGCCGTGGCCTTATCTTCCGCCGACCCGGCGATGTGCGGCAGAGCGGTCAGGATCTTTAAATGCTGCTCCGCGCGCGCCGCGCTGGGGCTGGCCAGAAATTCCTGGTCCACTTGATATTGCTTGGCAAAATCACGGAACCCAAACATCTGCGTCACGCCGGCCTGCGGCGTGCCTGGAGACGTCGCGCTCTGCGGCGTGCTCGATGTCGAGCCCTGCTGTGGCGACTGCGAATCTCCAGCAGCCGCGTTCTGCGCCGCCGCCGAGACGGCCCTCCGCTGCAACGCGCCGGGCTTCAATTGCGCAGAGCCGGATTGCGCAAAGCCGGCCTGCGTAAAGCCGGGCTGCGTAAAGCTGGTAAGAATCAGTGCTGAGACGATGATGATAACTTTCGCGGTGACGGCTTTGGCGCGTTTCAAAAAGTTCTCCTGTTCAAACAACGAAACAAAAAAGCTTACACTA
Organism: Candidatus Angelobacter sp.; assembly: GCA_035703825.1. Classification (GTDB taxonomy): domain Bacteria; phylum Acidobacteriota; class Terriglobia; order Terriglobales; family Acidobacteriaceae; genus Angelobacter. Next base: position 3,180 of record DASSXL010000230.1, on the reverse strand, counting down.
TGAACTGGCAATTATTCGAATCGACACAGGGAATCGCACCATTTTGAGCACGGACCCGGAAAACCAGAGCGCCTCAGTCGCCGACACGGCTAGCGAATCAAAGCCCGCTGAGACGGCCGGCGAAAAAACGACCACAAACACGCCTGAACAATCGCCCGCCGCAACTGTTGCCTCCACCGTCGCTGCTGAACCCATGCTCCCGCGCGCCGACTCCGTCGACGGCCTGGCCCATGTTTCTGTTACAGACGCCACGGTCACAGACGCCGCCGTTGCTGACGCCGCCGAAACCAGCGCCATTCCCCTGCCGCGCCTGGCACGCGCCCTGCGCCACCGCGACTTCCGCCTCTTCTGGACCGGCAACTTTCTTTCCAACATCGGCACCTGGATGCAGAATATCGCTCAGGGCTGGCTCGTGCTGCAGCTCACCAACTCAGCGTTCTGGCTAGGCATGGTCGGGTTCTGCGCATCCATTCCCATCCTGCTGTTCGCGCTCATCGGCGGCGTGATTGCAGACCACGTAAACAAGCGCAAGCTGCTCATGGTCACGCAGTCCGCCATGATGACTTTTGCTTTCATCATGGCCGCGCTGGCTTACATCAAGGTCAACGGGCGTCCGCTCATCAAAGTTGAAGAGATCGTGCTGCTGGCCCTCGGCACCGGCATCGCCATGTCGCTCAATACGCCTGCTTACCAGGCGCTGGTGCCGCAACTCGTGCCCCGCAAGGACCTCACCAACGCTATCGCGCTCAACTCCGCGCAGTTCAATATGTCGCGCGTCTTGGGCCCCACGCTCGGCGGCTTCGCCATGGCGCTCTTCGGCGTTGCAGGAAATTTCTTCCTTAACGGGCTCAGCTTTCTTGCCGTGCTCATCGCTCTTACCCGCATCCGCTATAGCGAGCCCGTTCTGCCGCAGGGAGACCATTTAAAAGCCCCGCAGGAAGGCCACCTGTCGCCGCGGGCAGGCGGCATTTGGGAAAAAATGAAGCAGGGCTTTGTTTACGTCTACCGCCACCCGTCCATGTCGTCGCTAGTGTTGCTGGTCGCCATCGGCAGCTTGTTGGCCATTCCTTACCTCACCTTTGTTCCTTACTTCGCCCGGGACGTGCTTGGCTGTGACGAGCCCGGCCTCGGCGTCCTGATGGCATGCTCCGGCGCCGGCGCGTTTCTCGGCGCCATCACCATCGCTTCACTCATGCGCATCCGTCGGCGCGGGCTGTTTGTGGTCCGCGCTCTGGCCGGATTCTATGCCGCCATCATCGCCTTCACCTTCTCGCGCAACTTCTATCTCTCCGGACTGCTGCTCACCGTGGCCGGCTATTGCATGATCATCTCGGTGGCGACCATCAATTCTCTGCTCCAGCACCTGGCAGAAGACCATATGCGTGGACGCGCCATGAGCATCTATTCCACCGCCTTCCTCGGCCTTCCGCCCATCGGCTGCCTCATCGCCGGTTCCATGGCGCATCTCATCGGCGCTCCGCTCGCGATCGCCGGCATGTCCGCCCTGGCGCTGCTGACCAGCCTGGGCGTGTATCTGAGAAGAGAGGGATTGAGGGAGCTTGACTAACATCCCGAGCGCAGCGAGGGAGCTCCGCGTTTCAAAGGTTTTTCTCCGTGTCTCCGTGCCTCCGTGGTGAAGATTGGTTTTCCGATTCCGGCGATGTCGCGCGATGACGGCGATTCCGGCGATCCAGCTGCCTTTGGCTAGCTGTCCTTGCGATAAAGCAGGTCGCGCATCGCCTGCCTGCGGGCCTCGTTCGCTTCCTTCGCATTCTTGCGTTCGACCGCGTCCATGCGGCCCTTCGTCGCGGGCCCTGCACTCTCCGCTTCGCTGCACGCGGGACAGCGGTTGGCAAAGCCGGGCTTGTCCGGCTTGAGCTCAAACTCTTCTGAGCAGACGTCACAAACTTTGATCGGGAACGGCATATTGCTTTTATGATACAACGCCATTGAGAGCAGTCGCAGGCCATCGCGGTTCGAGACAGATATCAGGGCGAACTTACTCGGGCCATCGCCATATCCCCAGCCACTGTCATCCTGAGCGACGCCGAGGGAGCCTTGCGACCGAAGCGGAGTCGAAGGATCCCGAGGCTGTCTTCTCCGCCATGCTGCGTCAGGGAGTTCGACCCGAAATGCATTTCCACTGCCGGCAATGCCGCGCATAGACCTGAAATAAAACTTCCTCTATCATCGCCCCATGAAACATCGCGCAATGAAAAAAGCGAAACCCTCCTCCAAGACCTCCGCTCCAAAACGCCGCGCTACAAAAACCAAAGCTACCTCCATGACCATGCGCTCTCCCAAAACCGTCGACCAATACCTTGCCGCCGGAAGCCACCGAGATCATCAGCTACAAGATTCCTGCGTTCAGGCACAAGAAAGTGCTGGTGTGGTACGCCGCGTTTTCCAATCACTGCAGCCTGTTCCCCACCGCGTCCGTGATCGAAATGTTCAAAGACGAACTGAAGGGCTTCTCGACATCCAAAGGAACCATCCACTTTCCTCTGGACAAGCCCATGCCGCTGGAGCTGATTAAGAGGATGGTGAGGGCGCGGGTGGCGGAGAGCGAAAGCGGGAAGAGAAGGTAGCGTCTCTCTTTCGCCCAGCAAGACAGGTATCAGGGCATGAGTTTACTCGGGCCATCGACATTCCCCCAACCCCTTGTCATCCTGAGCGACGCCGAGGGAGCCGTGCAACCGAGGCGGAGTCGAAGAATCCCGAGAATGCATCCATCGCCACGCTGCTACAGGGAGTTCAACCCGAAATGCATTGCCGCTGTCGAACAATGCCAGGGATAGACTTCAAATAAAAGTCCCTCTATCATCGCGCAATGAAAAGGACGAAAGCCGCCCCGAAAACCGCTCTGAAACGCCGCACCGCAAAAGCAAAAACTTCAAAGTCCAAACCCGCCGCTCCCACAACCGTCGACGAATACCTTGCCGCTGTCCCGGAACCCGCCCGCGGCGCGTTGCAACAGATTCGCGACGCCATCCGCTCCGTTGTGCCGCCAGAAGCTACCGAGATCATCAGCTATAAAATTCCCGCGTTCAGGCACAAGAAAGTGCTGGTCTGGTACGCCGCGTTCGCCAACCATTGCAGCCTGTTCCCCACCGCGTCTGTGATTGAAGAGTTCAGGGACGACCTGAAGGGCTTCTCAACATCCAAAGGGACCATCCACTT
>DASSXL010000047.1:0-7263 GCA_035703825.1 Candidatus Angelobacter sp. | reverse complement strand
GCTACCACGATATTGATTTCTGTCTGTCGCGCGATTTGCTGGATCCTGGGAATATAGCGCCCAAGGCCGATTACCGTGAGGTCGACAATGGTATCCACGCCTCTGGCCTTCAGCTCGTTCAGGCGCGTTACGGCATCAGCGATACGGTGCTCTTCCGTTCCCCACTCTTCGGGATAATTCTGAAGGACCTCGGTATCGAGCACGAAGACGTGTTCGTGCATCAGGGTGGTGCCTAACTGGGTGGAATCGATGGGGCCGCGAACTGTCTGCACCTGTGCCATGGACGGCAAGTATCACAAGCGAGATTGCGCACGTCAAGCCACACGCGGCGTTTCCGTGGTGCATACGGGGCGTTCCGGCGGATAATGGTTAACGTCCATATGCCTGAGCGCTTTCACTTCCGCGATCTCCGTGACCTGTTCGCCAAAGCCAACGAGGAGAAATCTGGCGATCAACTGGCCGGTCTGGCGGCCCGTTCCGAGCGGGAGCGTGTGGCCGCTAAATATGCGCTGGCGGATTTGCCGCTGCAAGAGATCATCGAGAACCCGCTGATTCCCCCGGAGGAAGACGACGTCAGCCGCCTGATTCTCGAAACCCATGATCAGCAAACTTTCTCAACCATCAAGAGCATGACGGTCGGAGAGTTACGCGAGTTCATCCTGAGCGACAAGGTGGATGAAGCCACGTTAAAGCGGCTGCATTGGGCCATCACCCCGGAAATTGCCGCTGCGGTGGCCAAGTTAATGAGCAACAAAGACCTGGTGCTGGCCGCCGCCAAGATTCGCGTTGTTACCCGATGCCGCAACACCATGGGCGAGCGCGGCGTACTCGGCATCCGCCTGCAACCCAATCACCCAGCGGACGACGCAGCCGGAATCCTGCTCTCGGCATTCGAGGGCCTGCTCTATGGCTGTGGCGATGCCGTAATCGGCGTGAATCCCGCAACTGACGCCGTGGAAAGGGTCAGCGCGATCCTGCATGCGCTGAATCGCCTGATTGAGGCTTACCAAATACCAACGCAAGCCTGCTGTCTGGCCCACATTTCCACCCAGCTTAAAGCGATGGACCGCGGAGCGCCTGTAGACCTGCTGTTTCAATCTGTGGCAGGCACGCAGAAAGCCAATGAAAGCTTCGGTGTAACGCTGAGCATGTTGCGTGAAGGTCGGGAACGCGTGCTAGAACACCAAAAAGATCGGGTGATCGGGAAATCCGGTAATCGGGTGATCGTAAAGACCGCAAACACAAGCGACCGGAGTGCCGCAGAAGAATCGCGAACTGAGCCAACAGCTGAGAGCCAAGAGCCAAAGGCCAACTGCTATTTGCCAATTGCTAATTGCATGTACTTTGAAACCGGCCAGGGCAGCGCGCTTTCCGCGGAAGCGCATCACGGTGTGGACCAGTTGACGCTTGAAGCGCGTGCGTATGGCGTAGCGCGCGTCTTTGAGCCTTTTCTGGTCAACAGCGTGGTGGGCTTTATCGGGCCTGAATATCTGTATGACGAGCGGCAAATTATCCGCGCCGGGTTGGAGGACCACTTCATGGGCAAGCTGCTGGGGCTGCCGATGGGTTGCGACGTCTGCTATACCAACCACGCTGCCGCAGATCAGAATTCCGCCGACAATCTCCTGGTCCTGCTCACCGCCGCGGGCTGCAATTACTTTATGGGAGTGCCCTGCTCAGATGACGTGATGTTGAATTATCAATCCACCAGCTTTCATGACGCGCTGGCGATGCGCCGCTTGTTCAATCTGCGTCCCGCGCCGGAGTTTCTGGAGTGGCTGCACGAAATGGGCCTTTATAAGGGAGGCGAACCAGCGCAGCTCGATGCCGGTGCGCGCAAGCAACTGGCTGCGGGGTTGGAGAAGGCGTTGAAGTAAGTGAGGAATTTGTGATTGGTAATTGGTGATTTCTGATTGGTGGACATCACAATCACAAATCGCAAATCATAAAATCACAGATTTCCAATCACTTCAGCCATGGCGGCGGAGCCAACTCTTCTTTTAGTTCCACGCCGCTGGTCTGCCGCAGCATCATCTGTTCCGCCAATGAAATAATTCGCGCGGCGGCGGCCTCAATGCTTACTCCGCGAGCATGAATGTTAGAGATCAGGTTCCGGTTGGAGTCATTGTGCCCGGCCCGTGGCTGGTACGCCATGTAGGCCGAGAGGCTCTCAGCGGTGGCCAAGCCGGGTCGCTCTCCTATGAGCAGGACCACAACTCTAGGTCGGAGCAGTTCTCCCACATCGTTGAGAACACCCACGCGGCAGTAATGGACCGCGAAGAGCTGGCCCAGCTTCCAACGGCGCGACCGCGCCATCTGGTCGATCAGCGGAAACAAGGGCGGGACCTGCGTTGCGACCGCTGTCACGGAAAGTCCATCGCCAATCACAACCTGCAACTCTGCATTCGCTGGGCATTGCGCTCGCAGTTTGTGGCGGGCGCTTTCATCCAGGCGTCGCCCCAGATCAGGTCGCCGCAGATATTCATCTTTGGAAGAAGCCATGGTGGAAACTGAAAACAGCTTCCAGCGCTCGACAAACTTGGAGCCCAGGTCACGCTCCATGTCGAGCTCCGCGCGCACGGCATCCCTCGCAGCGGCATGGGCCTGACGCAATTCAAGCTGCGTGCCGGTGCGATACGCCGCGCCTGAACGCTCTGCCAAAACGCGCGCCGGCGTTCGCGCACGGATTCTCTCGATCAGGTCTGGCCAACGGCCGGACTGCAGTTTGTCATCCATAGACGTCACTTGACCTGACTAACGCTCCGCTGTGCCACTAAATTCAAAAGCGCAAGAGCGGTTGCTGGTCCTGCCCGATGCATTTGGCAATAATAAGGGTAATATCGTCGTACTGTTCACCCGGGCTGAACCGCCTTACTTCATCCACGATTGCCACCAGCAGGTCGCGGGGCGGCAAGGCCCGATGACGCCGCAGCGCTTCAATCAGGCGGTGCTCTCCGAATTCTTCCTCGGCTGAGTTGAAAGATTCGGTGACGCCGTCCGTATAGAGCGCGAGTGTATCTCCCGACTGGAGACGGCATTCGGCGATCGAGCAGGCCCATTCCTGAAAGAGGCCAAGCACAGTGCAGGTGGAGTCGAGCCGCACTAGGGTGTTATCGCCACGAAGCAACAACGCGGCCAGATGTCCGCAGTTGGCATAGCGCAAGCGCCGCGTCTGGTCGTCAAATTCAGCAAAGAAGAGGCTGGCATACGCGTTGTCCGGCGTATTCTCATAGAAAAGCTGATTCACGCAGTGCAAAAGGCGCTCCGGTTCATCCAGGGCAATGGCACATTGGCTCCGCAGATTGGCCTGCAGGTTGGCCATCAAAAGAGCGCCTGCTATTCCCTTTCCGGAAATGTCGCCCAACACCAGGCCAAGCCGCTCGCGGCCGAGATGCAGAAAGTCATAATAATCGCCGCCAACCTGGCGGGCCTGCAAGCATAGGCCCGCGTAATCAAGGTTCGCCAGCGGCGGAAGGGTTTGCGGAAAGAGCCTTGCCTGCACCTGCTTGGCGATTTCCAGCTCGTGAGCAGCTCGCCGTTCGAATTCGAGCTTCTGCGCGGCGGCTTTTCTTTGTTCTTCGGCCGCCTGGCTCATTTCGTCGAAGCTGACCAGCGCGAATGAATTCTGATCAAGATCTTCAAAGCGGGTAAACACTCCGCCCCAGACGGGCGGCTTCTTTCCTAGCAGGAGAGCTTCCGGGTTTGCTGCATCCAGAGTCTGCCGTTGATATTTCACGCGCCTGAGCCGCGGCGTATGACGAAAGCGGACGCCGCGCCGCCTCCATTCCGCATACTTGGCGGCAACGTCTTCAGTAACAAACGCGACACCGGTGGGGCGGCCGATAAGCTTGTACTCCTCTGATTGAGGGTCGGGAGAGATCAAGGTCAACACGGCCGTGCCGTCAGGCGGAGCAACGCCTACCCATCGTTGCCCGGTCTGAAGACAGACATCAAAAGCCAGGCTGAATCCAAGCTGGTCCAGATAAAAGCGCAGGCTTTTTTCCTGATCGCGAACGAACACGTTCACGGCCTGAATGCGCAGGTGAGCCTCCGGCAGGCCGAGCGAGAAATCGGAGGCATCCGCTGCTTCGAATGATGGGGAACCGGCCATGAGCACGATTATAAAACTCCACGGCAATTCATTTCCGTGGATGTTATCTTTGAGGCTGAACGAAATTTGAGCTTTTGAACCGTCCCATTCATGTCCATTGACGTTCTAAAAAAGCTGTTTGAGCAGCGCTTCCACGTTCCTCCGGAGCGCGTGCACCCGTTGCAGGGCCAGCTTGGCGGCTCAGGACGCGTCATCATACGGCTGGCTGCGGGCAACCAAAGCGCGATTGGCATTCTTTACGATATGCACGAGGAGAATGTCGCGTTTATTGAATTTTCCAGGCATTTTCGTCGTCACGGCCTGCCTGTCCCGGAAATTTACGCTGACGATCTCCGCCACGGCGCTTATCTTGAGCAGGACCTGGGCAACACGACGCTGTTTGAATTCCTGGTGGCGAACCGCGCGGGCGAAAATATTGCTCCTGCCGTGGTGGACTCCTATAAGAAGGTTGTGGCCATGCTTCCCCGCTTCCAGATTGAAGCGGGACGCGACCTGAATTACAAGGTCTGTTATCCGCGATCGAGCTTTGACCGGCAGTCGATTGCCTGGGACCTGAATTATTTCAAGTATTACTTTCTCCGGCTGGCTCGGATTCCTTTCAACGAGCAGGCGCTGGAAAACGACTTCAGCCGCCTGACAAAATTCCTGCTGAGCGCGCCGCGCGATTACTTTCTCTATCGCGATTACCAGTCACGTAATGTGATGCTGCTCGACGGGCAGCCGTTCTTTCTGGACTACCAGGGTGGACGCAAGGGCGCGCTGCATTATGACATTGCCTCGCTTTTGTATGACGCCAAGGCGGATCTGCCGCCAGCGCTGCGGCAGAAGCTGCTGGACCACTACATTGAAACGCTGAAGGGTCACATTGAGATCGAGCGCGATGCCTTCATGCATCATTATTATGCGTTCGTTTACGTGCGCATCATGCAGGCGCTGGGCGCGTATGGGTTTCGCGGCTTTTATGAGCGCAAACCACACTTTCTGCAATCGGTGCCGTATGCGCTTAGAAACCTGTGCTGGTTGCTGGAGCATGCCGCGCTGCCCATCTCGTTACCGGCCCTCACAGGCGCGTTCAAGAGCATTGTGATTTCGGATAAGTTGCTGGCACTGCCTTCGGTGGTGGAAGCACGTAGCGTTCCGGCTGCATCAATCCCGACCGAATCCAAAGCGGTCGCAACCGAAGACCTAGTGGTGCGGATTTTCAGCTTTTCATTCCACCGCGGCGGCCCGCCAAGAGACGAAACCGGCCATGGCGGCGGATTTGTCTTCGATGTCCGCAGCCTGCCCAATCCCGGACGCGAAGAGCGCTTCAAAAGGCTCACCGGCAAGGACGCGCCGGTGATCGATTATCTGCGGCAGCATGCGAGCGTGGGCGAGTACCTGAAGAATGCCGAGTCTCTGGTGGATGCGAGCATCAGCAATTACCAGAGCCGCAGCTTCAAGAGCCTTACGGCATCTTTCGGCTGCACTGGAGGCCAGCATCGCTCAGTGTATCTGGCGGAGCAACTGGCCAGCCACTTGCGTGGACGAGCCGGTGTGGAAGTGGTGCTGCGGCACATTGAACTGGAAAAAATGGGGTTGGAGAAGACAGGCCGATGAAAGCCATGGTGCTGGCCGCCGGCCTGGGTACGCGGTTGCGTCCGCTGACCGATGACCGGCCTAAAGCATTGGTTGAAGTGGGTGGACGAACGCTGCTGGATATCACGCTCAACCGCCTGCGCAACTTTGGGATCCATGACGTGATCATCAACGTGCATCACTATGCGGACATGGTGATTGAGCGCGTGAAAGCAGCCGGCAATTTCGGCATGCGTATTGAATTCTCGCGCGAAGATATCCTGCTCGATACCGGCGGCGGGCTGAAAAAAGCCGCCTGGTTTCTGGGCGGTACCTCCAGCGCGCAAGCAGAAGAGCCGTTCATTCTTCATAACGTTGACGTCATCAGCACCATCGACCTTCAACGAATGGTTGAAGTTCACAATGAAGGCAAAGCGCTGGCCACGCTGGCAGTCCAGGAAAGAAAAACATCGCGTTACCTGCTCTTCAATGAGCAGCGTGAGCTTTGCGGCCGGCGACTGGTGAAAGAAGAAAAGACTGAGATGGTACAGCCAGCGCGGCAAGTCGCGAAGCTGGCCTTTACCGGCATCCACGTGATCTCACCGCGGATTTTTCCCCTGCTCGCCGAGGAAGGCATTTTCTCGATTGTTCCGGCCTACCTGCGCCTGGCGAGCCAGGGCGAAAAAGTGATGGCCTTCCGCGCCGACGAATACTACTGGCGCGACCTGGGCAAGCCGGAAAATATCCAGCAGGCCGAAAGGGACATCAAGGCGAATCTTGTTCAGTGATCCTCGACACTGCTCGCCGCCCAGGCAACATCGGTCGGTTGGGCCAAGGGATAGCCGAGTTCCTTCCATTCCGCAAAGCCTCCCTGCAAAGGCCGCACGCGGGTGATGCCGAGTTTTTGCAGTTGCTGTGCCACACGGGCACTAGTGGCTTCATTGGGTCAAGTACAGTAGAGAATGATTTCCTCGTCTTTGGGCAGCAGGTCAGCACGGCTGGTGACTTCGCTGGGAAGAACACGGATGGCCCCAGGGAGCGTGCGCGGATCGGCAACGGAATCAAGTGGATGGCGCAGATCGAGAATTACAATCCTCTGGCCTCCGTCCAGCATCTGGAGAACGTCTTGCGGCGTGATGCGCGATTTGTATAACTCTTTCAGGAATTGGCGGCGCTGCATGTACTTGATGCCGACGTTTGCCGCCAGCACCGCCAGGCTCGCTTCAAACAGAATAGGCCCAACCGCCGACGCCACATGCATTCGCTCCACGGGAAGGTATCCGGCCAGCATGAGGGCGACAATCCACAGGGCTGAGCCGGCTGAGTTCATCACGAAGAAATGCTGGCGCTCGATCCCGGAGAGACCGGCAACGGCAGGGACTACGTGGGAAACGCCCGGAAGCCATTTGGAAAAGATCAAGGTGCGGTTAGCGCCTTTTTCAAAGAAGACTTTCGAGCGCCGCACGCAACTATCGGGCTCAAGCGAGATGCGGCAGAGCATGGAAAGAACGCGGTCGCCTTTTTTCCTGCCAATTTCGTACCACAGTGTGTCACCGATGATGCACGTGATCAGGGCTATCCAGACGGCGACATCA
>DASSXL010000027.1:0-9436 GCA_035703825.1 Candidatus Angelobacter sp. | reverse complement strand
GAACCCTATAGCCAGGAGGCATTATAGGATTGTGAGCCCGACAACCTCGAAATCGATCTCAAGATTCCAGCGGTGCTACTTTGTTTATATTCTGGCGAGCCTTACTGGGACACTGTATGTTGGTCTTACCGATGACATGAGGAAGCGTTTGATTCAACATAAATCCGGCATGTTTGATGGATTTACGAAGAAATACAAAGCCGACAGACTGATGTACTTTGAGACTTACGGCCAATCGAAGGTGGCGGAGGCGCGTGAACAACAAATCAAAAAGTTTCGACGGGAGAAGAAGATTGCTTTGTTTGCGGAGAGCAATCCTGAGTGGAAGGACCTGACTCCAGAACTTTTTCAAAGTATAGGGATCTCTCGCTACGCTCGAGATTTCAGAAAAAGGACCACCGACAAGGACGACAGTAATTTTCGAATCGATCGCCAAGCGCCAAAAAATTCATGAAAGCTAACCTCTTTATCGTCGATGATGACGCCAACACGCTGGCGTCGCTTTCCCGTGCCTTCCGGCTGGCCGGGCATGAAGCCACCGTGTGTGACAATCCGATCAAAGCGCTGGAGATGATCAAAGCGGAAAAGTATGATGTGATTTTTTCTGACGTGGTGATGCCGGCGATGAACGGCCTTGAGTTGCTGGAGAAGATCAAAGCCGCTGGCGTGACCACGCCGGTGGTAATGATGTCCGGCCAAGCGCATATTGAGATGGCGGTGAAGGCCACTCGGCTGGGCGCGCTTGATTTTCTGGAGAAGCCCATCTCCACCGACAAGCTGCTGCTCACGGTGCAGAACGCGCTGCAAATGGAGCGGCTGAAGCAGGAAAACCAGCAACTGCGGCAGCAACTGGGCAGCGGCGGCATTGTTTTTACCGGCGAGAAGATGCGCAAGTTGATGGCGCAGGTGGAGCGCGTGGCCGCCAGCGAGACGCGCGTGTGCATCCTGGGTGAAACCGGCACGGGCAAAGAGCTGATCGCGCGGACGATCCACGAGAAGAGCCCGCGCCACGCCGGCCCGTACGTGACGCTGAACTGCGCGGCGGTACCGGCGGAGTTGATTGAGTCTGAGCTTTTCGGGCATGAGAAAGGATCGTTTACCGGCGCGGCGTCCCGGCATATTGGAAAGTTTGAGCAGGCCACTGACGGTACGCTGTTTCTGGATGAGATCGGCGACATGCCGCTGGCCATGCAGGCCAAGCTGCTCCGCGTGCTGGAGCAGGGCGAGGTGGAGCGCATCGGCGGCGACAAGCCGATCAAGGTGAACGTGCGCGTAGTGGTGGCCACGCATCGCAAACTGGAAGAGCAGGTCAAGCAGGGTAACTTCCGCCAAGACCTGTTCCATCGAATTTTCGTTTTTCCCATCGTGCTGCCGCCGCTGCGCGAGCGCCCGGAAGATATTCCGGCTCTGGCGGCGCATTTTGCCTCGCAGATCGTCAAGCAGAACAACTGGAAGGAGATCACGTTTACGCCGAAGGCGTTGCAGGCTTTGCAGGCACATTCATGGCCGGGAAACATCCGCGAGCTGCGCAACGTGGTGGAACGCCTGCTGCTCTTTGCCGAAGGAGATACCGTAACTCCGGCGACCGTGCAGGCTGCGCTGCCCGCGCAAGCTGGAGTCGAAGGAAACGTGGCTTCTTTCGGCAGCGGAACATTGGCCGAACGCGTGGAGCAGGTGGAGCGGCAGATGATCCTGGAAGAGATCAAGCGCCACAATCAGAACATCACGAACACGGCCAAGGCGCTGGGGCTGGAGCGCAGCCATCTTTATAAAAAGTGCCAGCAGCTGGGGATTGATCTGCGGGAGCTGCGGAAATAGCATTCAGCACTCAGCAATCAGCATTCAGCCTTGAAACGGCTTTGCGAGTTCCGCGAGCAATCTTGTTGAATTCGGAATTGGCAACCCTTGCGGGCGTATGCGAAACTTGAACGCGGGGGCCTGTAGCTCAACGGTTAGAGCAGCAGACTCATAATCTGTTGGTTGTAGGTTCGAATCCTACCGGGCCCACCAGTTTGCAAGCAGGTCCTTCGACTTCGCTCAGGATTTCGCCTCGCGGCTCAGACCCTGCGAAACCGGCTCAAGTTCGAATCCTACCGGGCCCACCAGTCTCAGCAATTGGCAAATAGCCAACCCAGGAGACCTCTTGAGGTATTTGCACACTCGATCAAATGTCACGGGGCAATTCTGCGCGCATCGCCTGCCCCGCGCATTAGCCGCGCGCAACAACCTGATCCAGCCAGCCGATCAGGTCTCGCGTCACCTCATCGCGGTTGGTCTCATTGAACAGCTCATGTCGGGCCTCGGGATAAAACTTGTGCGCCAGATTCACCAGGCCTGCGGCGCGGTACTCCGCCATCCACGGCCCCAACTGGCGCGTGTTGCCGCTCACCGGATCGCGGCCGCCGGCAATCAAATACAAAGGCAGCGACTTCGGCACTCGATTGCGATGCGACGCGCGTGAAACCACCGCCCAACCTTCCAGCAGGTCTCGCCATAGCTGCACGGTTGCGGGGAATCCGCACAGCGGATCGGCAACGTATTTATCCACCTCGGACGGATCGCGCGAGAGCCAATCGAACGCCGTCCTTGCGGGCGCAAATTGCTTATTGAAGGCGTCAAAGGTGAGCGCCTGGACCAGCCTGCTCTTCCCTCGCGCTCCCAATCGCAGGCGCTCAGCCCGCGTAATTGCGCCACCGATTTTCGCCAGCAACGTCGGCTTGCCGTTAGCGCCGGAAAGCGCCACTCCAGCCAGCGCGCTGCCACGGTCTGGGTCTCCTATGAACTGCTCCGCCAGGGTTGAGCCCATGGAGTGGCCCAGCAGAACTATCGGCAATCCGGGATGGGTGGCGGCAATACGCCGATTGAGCTGCCACAGATCGTCCACGCATTTTCGCCAGCCGTCGCGCTCCGCAAACCAGCCTAGATCGCCTGCCGCCTTCGCCGTCCGCCCGTGGCCGCGATGGTCATTGGCATACACCGCGTACCCCGCCCCATTGAGCGCATCCGCCAGCCGCGCATAGCGCGCCGCATGCTCCGCCAGGCCATGCGCAATCTGCACTACCGCTTTCGGATGCCCAGCCGGAAGCCAGCAGTACGTAAACAGATCAACGCCATCGGGCGTGGTCAGCGTGAAAGTGGAAGTCCGGGTCATTGTAGGCTTGCCATCATACGCGCTCTCGCCATCATAAAGGCCGCTGAATTGGTCATAAGCATGGGTTAGGGATTCGGCGGCCTTTTCGCGGCTCCAAATTGCTACTTGTTCTATTGCGGAAATTGGCAGACGATCTTGAGTGTTGGGCGATCCGGGGCGCTATTGTAAAAAGTTTTCTTTTCCGAATCCTGCAAGCATAAGAAGGTGAAGTGGCCACAACGCAACCGGACTTTCAAAAAGCTGATTCACCGAGGCGTGGAGACGCTATCACCTGGATCGTAACGATCCTTGCCTGTGCCTACATGGTGTGGGGCGGCACGATGCTCTATTCATCAACCTCCGATCTAATCGACATGTACAAAAGCATGGGCGTCGATTTGCCAGTGGCGGTCAGGATTGTGTTTGCGGTTTATCGCTTTGCCTATCCGCTTTTGTTTTTGGGCGCAATAGCGCTCGTAATCGCAAAGCAGTTTTACGTGCGCGAGAAGTGGATCAGCCTAGGCATTACCCTGGGCGCCGCTCTAGTAGTGGAGATCATGAGCCGGGGAACACTTTGGGTCTTATACCGTCCTCTGGTTGCGTTCACGGAGAAGGTGAATAAGTGAATGGCGGAACTGGCGCATGGACCTCCTACCTGCGCCGGGGCGCCCCATCCTTTTCGCAGAAGCTGGGTCTTCTTTTCAGCTTTGCGCAAGTGCGGGATTCAATAATGCCGCGAGTTTTTTTCAACGCTGCGCTGCGCGCATGCCTGCGGCGCAAGGAAGATCTTTTTTTCTGATCCTCTTCGCGGCCCTGAAGGGCGGCTCTTCCACCGGAGATGTCAGCCTTTGCGATGATGGGTGTCAGAGTCATCCAGGAGTTGCGATGGTGTGACACGCAAGGCGCGGCTGATCTTTGCGAGCGTTTCCAAGGTCATATTTTCCGGTCCAGTGATCAACCGGGCCACCGAGCCAACGGAAACGCCTAATTTTCGGGCAAAAGCCCGCTGGGTCATCTCACCCTGCGCCTCGCGAAGTTTCCGATGCACAATCCTGGCTATTTCCATTTCGTGCAGATTTAGCAGAAATTTTGCTCAATATATTGAGCAAATGTGATAAAGTGATTCCGATGAATAGGAAAGCTGGTAACGGCGTCCCGAAGAAACAGTCGACAAAAAAGGCCGCACAGAAATCACACGTCGCCCCGAAGCAACGTAAGGCCTCATACCCCCGGTTGGTGGAGTTCCCTGAGGCCCGGGGCCGGACGGTCGAGATGGTAGAACTGAGTCTCGACTCCGATTTTCACTGCATCTCCATCCGCTTCCAGGACGAGACCGACCTGACATTTGTGATTGATCCGGCGCTAACCTTCCAGGCCGATTATTCCCGGTGGAGGGCCGGGGAACAGAAGGTCCTCAAGCGCTGGCCAATCTTCCGCAGCTATGGCGCGTAAACGCCCCCTGCTACTTCCCCCTGGCGTCCCTGAACCACTCCTTCAGCCGTTGCGGCGGAACGCCGAGCCAGTGAGCCAAGCGCAGAGAATAAATCAGGAGCGCGGTGCGGAATACGCCGTGCTCAATATAGCGCCGGCCGGAAACTGCAAGCGGCGTTTTTAAGACCACGAACTTCCCTGCCTGTTTGATTCGCCGGACCAGTTCCACATCTTCAAACAGCGGCCAGTCAGGAGCGCCGCCTATGGATTGAAACACGCTGCGGCGGACGAAGATGCCCTGGTCGCCGGTGGCGGAGTTGCGGAAACGGGCACGCAGGTTGATGCCCCAGGCCACCAGGCGCAGAGGTCGCGGACGCGACTCGGCAAAGCGCAGATAGAAAGCGCCGCCGACGGCTTTTACAGCGGAAAGCTGCGCGCTGGAACGCGACGAAGATTGAACGTGCGAAGCAGAAGGTTGCGAGGCCGAGGGCTGTGAGCGCTGATCGTCTGGCAATACAGAATGCATTGCGTCGAGCGCGGCCTGAGATAGTTCGCTATCGGCATGAAGAAAGAGCAGCACGTCGCCCGTGGCGCGCTCTGCGCCGGCATTGAGTTGCGGGCCTTTGCCACGGATCGACCGCACCAGCACGATGTCCGGCTGGGCTTGCAGCCACTCAACGGTACCGTCGTTGCTGCCGCCGTCGGACACTATGATTTCTTGCAGGCTGCGGCAGGCACGCAGCGCGGCGATGGCGGCGGGCAGTGAGGCACGCTCATTCAGAACGGGGATGACCACCGAGATCTTCATTCTGACGGGGGCTTCATTTCGGCAAGACCCATTTTGACGGCATCTTCGATTTTGGCCTGAGTTTCATCTTTTGCAGGGTTCATTTTCGTGGCGTCAATTTTCGTGCCGACTTCATTTTGGCGGCCTGGTCTCTGTGAAAGAGGCGCGGCTGAGCAGCTCAGCGGTGCGCGGCGCGCCCGCAGGATCGCTGGCCAACTGGCGGCGCAGGCGCTCAAGATCTTCATGGCTATCGATATCAAACCACGGATCGATGAGCACGGTCTTCATGCCGAACTGTTCCAGCTTGTGGACTGTGGCGGCGAGCGTGGTGGAATGGCTCCACTGGATGCCATCGAGCACGCCCACGGGACAATCTTTGAGGCCCATCAGGTAAAAGCCGCCGTCAGCGGAAGGGCCCAGAACGGCGTCGGCGGTCTTCAAAGCGTCGCGCGCGGTTTGAAGATACGCGGCGGGCAGGCCCGGACTGTCGCCGCCAATGGCCAGCACGATCTCACGGCGCTTGAGCGCGAGCCGCAGCACTTTTTCCAGCCGCTCACCCAGGTCGCCTTCCGACTGCAGCCAGACCTCCTCGGGCTTGAAGTAACTGCGCGCAAAAGTTTTTGTGGCGGCGATGATGCACTCCGCCCACGGGAGCTTGCGGACCATGGCAACCGTGTCTTCCAGGAAGGCCTCTGCCAGCTGCGCCGTGCGCTCCGGGCCAAGCTCAGGAATCAGCCGGGTCTTCACCGCGCCGGGTTCAGGCGGCTTGACGAAAATGCAGACCATGGCTTCAGGCATAAAAAAATCTTTCCGCCCCCTCAGACTCTTTGGCGATCGCGCGGACACCAACAACGGCGCGTACTCATTGTTTCATGCCGCCTTGGGGCCCGCGCCCATTTCGTCGCGCAGGGCCTTTTTGGCGATGCGCCCCAGCCACCATACCAGGACGACAATTGCGGCCAGCCCGCCCCACAGCAGAAAACGCCCGGCCACGCCGGAGTTGGGCCGACCGCGCAGGAGATCGGAAATATCGTTCATCACCGAGCCCAGATAGACATAGAGCACGGTCGCGGGAAACATGCCGATCCACGAGGCCAGCATGTAGTCGCGCAGGCGGATGCTGGTGAGCCCCAGCGCGTAATTCAGGATGTTGAATGGCAGCACCGGTTGCAGGCGCAGCAGCACTACGGCCTTGAATCCGTTCTTTTCAATGGCGCGGTCAATGGCCGCGGCCTGCGGATATTTTTTGAGGCGGCGCGTTACCCAGTCGCGGGCAAAATAGCGCGCGATCAGAAATGCCAGCGTGGCCCCGGCGACGCTCGCGGGCGAAACAACCAGCGTCCCGATCACCGCGCCATAGAGGAAGCCCGCGCCCAGAGTGAGCGGCAATCCGGGGAAAAACAGGGCCGTTCCGGCGATATAGAACGCGGCATAGAGCACGCCTCCGGCTGCGCCCATTCCCTTGGCCCATTGGATAAAATCCACCATCCATTGGAGCAACGGCAGCGTGCTGGCCAGAAGAATCATTTCGTTATCATCTCAGATGCGGGCCTACGGTGGACAAGGGCACGAGTAGATCCGGCGCATTTGCGGCTATTCAACCCACACATCGCCCCACTCAGCTTTGCGGGCGCGCTTGTAAGCCTCTTTGCTGGAGCGCGTGACCGTCCGGTTTTCAATGCGGCCTTGCGGCGTGCACAACGCCAGTTGAACGTGCCCGCCGTGCTTCCCCGGATGGCGCACGATGCGCGCCCCTGCCGCAGGCGGATTATTTTTGGCCGCGACGAGATAAGAAAATTTCTCGTCTTCATATCCCAGGTCGCCGCCCTTCAACTGCCTGTGTTGCGACGTGCGCTCAACACGCTGCGAAAAATGGCACCAGTCGCCCGCCGTGGCCATGGGACACGCGGCGGCATGCGGGCACGGCGCAAAGATAAAGCTATGCGCCGCGTTCGCGATCATCGCCGAGCGGGCGGCATTCACGGCGGCAAAGCCGCGCCGCGTCCCAGGCTCGATGATCACCAGAAATTTGCCCGCGCACTTCCACGCCTTGTTCAGCACCGCTTCCGCCGTGGCCTGCGGAAGTTCTCCCAGCGTGTAAGAGATGACAACCAGATCGTGCGTTTCGCACGAAAGACCGGAGCGCAGGTCCTGCTTGAGCCATTGCACTTTGAGCGCACCCGGCCACCGCGGCTCGGCCGCCAGCCGGTTGCCCAGCGCTATCCATGCGCCGTCGCCTTCCACCAGTGTTGCGTGTTGCAGCGAATGAAATTCTTCTGCGGCGGCAAAGAGCGTTGTGGCCGGGCCAGAGCCAAGATCGAGCAAGCTTGCGATCTCAGCCTGCGGCGCGCGCGCATTGATTTCCGAAAATACGCGCCGCAAGGCGGCATATGTCGCGGGCATCCGCACTGCAAGGTAAGCCGCGCGGTGCGCTTCAGTGGAAACAGCCGCGGTGGAGAAATCGGCGGCTTTATAGTGCGCTGTAAGCTGTGCGGTCGCCTGGACCAGCTTGCGCCGGTCTACCTTGTCGGTCTCCTGCTGAATCGCATCCAGCAACTCGGCGGGCAGGCGCATCTTCGCGGCGGGACCTCAATCCTTGTATTTAACTGAGCAGCCGTAAGGACGCGTCGCGGGTTCCGTCACCGGCTTGCCGCTGGTCGCTTCCTGCAGCGCAGCGGAAACATAATTTTTGGAACTCGCGATGTCGCTCTGGTCGGAAGTCGGATGATCGTCAATAGCGCCGTTATAGATCAGCGTTCCGCTGGGATCGATGATGAACATGTGCGGCGTTGTCTTGGCCGCATAAAGGTGACCCAGCGAACCGCCGGGATCCATCAGCACGGCAGTGGGCGCGGCGTTCATCGTTTTCAGGTAATCGTTTTCCTGCGATGGCGTCACAAATCCCTGCGTGCCCTGCGCGGACGAAATGACCGTGAGCCACACAACGCTTTTCGCTGTCCACTCTTTTTGCAGGCGCTGCATGTTGCCGCTCTCATAGTGCTTCTTGGTGTATGGGCAGCCCTGGTTGTGCCACTCCAGCACCACGAATTTGCCTTTGTAATCAGACAGGCGCTGTTGCTTGCCGTTGCTGTCAACCGAGGTAAAACCGGGAGCCGGTTCTCCCACCCGGACGGCGAATGCCGACGCAATCAGCGCCAGCAGCGCACAAGCACGCAATATCAGGCGACGAGGGCTTTTCATGGCAGCTCCTTTGTTATCGATCACGGCCATCATTGTAGCGGCTAGCGCACAGGCGCTTCAATCCGGTAGGCTGGGCCGCCGGGGATAACCAGCAAGCCGCGCAGGACGCTGATCGGCTTAAGTAGAAGATCGGACTTCTTTAAAGTAATTTGTATGCCGGAAGCCGTGGACTGAAGCGCTTGCGGCGCAGGGTTGTCGATTTGTCCGTGATCCAGGGGAAAGAAGATCGCTTTTGTGATCGGCTTGCCGGCCGCGACGGTCAGCAGGAAATTGTCTTTGCGGGATTCAGCCTCGGCTTTCCATCCCTGTGGCATTGCGACAGGCAACAGCTTCTCCGCGTCGGCAAACAGTGTCGCTGCGGCAGGATTGTCATTGATCGCACCTGAGTGCATGAATAGCTCGAGACTAGCGTGCTCCGGGATGCAGACCTCGCGGCAGACCAGCCACCTGGCCTCCACGGCAAACCTCAACCCGCCTAACTGCTCATTGTTGATGAACTGCGGAGCATGAATGGGGACCATGAGCAATGCTTCGCCGTGATAGCCGTAGTCCGCAAGCTCGGCGGTCGTCTGCATGCGCTCAGGTCGCGGCCATTGAACTTCGCCGGCAGTAAATCCGGTCGGCAATTGCCATTTGAAAGATGGCGGCTGGCCTGAGTCGCCAGGATTGATCCAGTAAATGTGCCAGCCAGGCTCCAAAATGAAATGAATTCCCAGTTGCAGGTCGGAGCCAGGAGCGATTGAAGTCTGTCGCGCCAGCAGCGCCACGCGAGCGTGCGGAGCAGAAGGCTGCGCGAAAGCGCTCGCGACTACAACGCTCCACAGAAAAGAAACCGCGACGCTTCTGAAAACGGCCATCATCATGGCAATTCTACTTCTGTTCACTCC
>DASSXL010000169.1:0-39785 GCA_035703825.1 Candidatus Angelobacter sp. | reverse complement strand
GGCGTGCGCAAAGCCATTGGCGCCCGCAAGCGTGACATCAGCTTTCAGTTCATCACTGAAGCCATGACGCTCACCGGCATCGGAGGAATCCTGGGTGTCATCTTATCGCTGATCTTTAGCTTCCTCATGCAGCTCGCTCATTTCCCGTCGTCGGTGCCTGTTTGGGCGATCTTTCTCGCTCTGGCAGTGGCCAGCAGCGTGGGTCTGTTTTTTGGAATTTATCCTGCGGTCAAAGCCGCGCGCCTGGATCCGGTGATTGCGCTGCGGTACGAATAATACCTTCGCCGCAGATTTGCGCAGATATTCGCTGATAGAGCTTTGGGGCTCCAAAGATTGCAGTTTTCAATTTTGGGCCGTCCATCGCAAACCAAATTTTGGCCAACCTGCCCGAATCAGCGCTCATCTGCGGAAATCTGCGGCGAGTTCTTCTGCTCTCCTTCTTTCACAAACCCGTAAGGACAATGGCGGCAACCGGAGCGGCAGCAGTATCCGCGATTGAGCAGAAACTTGGCGGTGAAGACCCAGTTCCCTTTTTCCAGATAGTAGTCTTCGCCCTCAACCAGATCAGCCCCGCTCATATCCTGCCCACCATGCTTAGGACCGGCGTTTCGGGCGTCTCCGCCAGCACGCCGTCTTTGAACGTAACGTACTTGCCTGAAATCGCAGGCACTCGTTCGCCGGGGACCACAATGCCGGCCAGGTTCAACGGATCGGCGGCAGAGATGGTGACGGTTTCGCCGGTGAGTGGCAGGTTCTTTATCGCGCGCAAGGATTCAACGGCGACCGGAAGGGCAAACTGCTCACCGATGAAGCCGCTAATGAATCGTCCGCCGCGAATCTCGCCCCGATCTTCGAGCCGGCGAAAAGAAATTAGCAGGTCGCGCCAGCGCGGCAGCATGCTTTCACGCGCCAACAGCTCGCGGAAGACCACGCCGTAGCGCTCCAGCAGCACGCGACAGACCGACTCCACCGCGCGCCCGCTGTCCTCGCTATGCGGTGGATACAGCAATGACCAGCGTCCGGCGCTGTGGCGTGGGCGATTGCTCTTTCCGCTTCCCTGCCCGGACCGCCTCTTGGGATCGATCAGCGCGCGCAGGTTGTCGAATCCATCGGCCGTGACTAGTCCCGCGGCCACCAGTTCCCACAAGGCGGTTTCAATTTCCGACTTCAACTTGCCTGTGCCGCGCACAATGTCGGCAAAGAATGATGCGCCACGGGCGCGCAGAAACGCCAGAACGTCGCGCGCTCCAGGCCCAAGACCGCGGACTTCCTGCTCGGCCTCGCGGTGCGCCGACCGCACGCTAGGCAGCGCCATCCATTCCGCTTCATCGCGGACAAAGAACGTGATGGGCGCCACGCTGGTCGGCACCACCCGTCGCCCGCTTCCTGAAGAATCTTCCAGCATCGCCGGATGAGGCGTAAGACGGCCCCAGCCTACCGCGCCGGTAAGACAAAGCTGGTCAAGCAGCGCGGGATCATAATTGCCGATGCGGCGGGCAAGAACCTGGCGCTCCCACGCACTGGCCGGGACCTCAAAGCCCTGCAACTGGCGCAGCACCTGGAGAGTGCCGTGCTCCGCGCGCGCCTGCGAGCCCGGCGAAACATGCTGCCAGCGCAACAGCCAGCGCATAAACGTGGCCGATGTCACCGGCTCAATCTGCTTGCGCAGCGTTCCCAGCGTTAGGCGATGAATTCGCGCCAGCAAACGCCTCTCCGACCACTGCGTCTCTTCGCCCAGTGTTTTATCAAACTTTCCGCGCAGGATCAGTCCGGTGGTTTCTATCCGCAGCAGCGTCTTGTCGATCTCACTCACGGGCAGGTGCAACAAGCCGGCAAGCGCGGTGGCGTTGGTGGGGCCCAGGTGGGCCAGCCAGCCAGTAACCATGGCTTTAAGCGCATCTTCCTGCGAAGGCGGTTCGCCTTCAATGGATGGAAGCTGATCTTGAAACTCCGCAGTGGGATAAATCATGCGGAAGGCTTTGGCCTTTTCCGCGGAAACCCAGAAGAAAGTCTCTGCGCAGCCGCCCTCCTCTGCGGTGGATGCTCCGGAAACTAGCGCCCTGGTCGCACGGTTCGACTGCCGCAACGATTCAAAGAACCCCAACCATGCTTCCGCCGGTGAGCGGCCATCGGGGGGAACAAAATTCTCTGGTACAGCAATCAGCGTGTGCAGCGTATCGGCCAGTTCGTCGGCATCGCGCACATCGGGCCAGGCATCGGCGCGGACTTCCTCAATCGCCGCCGGATCAAGCGCTCCCACTTCCTGCAAGACAGACTCAGGCAGCGTGCGGCGCATCTCCACGGCGCGGGCGCGGCGCTCTTCCAGCGGAGCATCGTCAAGGTAAGCATAGGGATTGCTGTTGAGAATCTCATGCGAGAACACCGAGGGCACAGGAGTATCGACTGCGATGCACTTGATCTCGCCCGAGCGGATTTTTCTCAGCACGTCCTTCAGCCCTTCCAGGTCCAGCGCCTCCTGGAATATATCCTTCATTACCTCGCGCAGCAGAGGATGGTCCGGAACCACGATTGGACCGTCAGCATTTTCCTGGCATTGGGCAACGTCGGGAAAGACTGAAGCCAGCAGATCAGCAGAGCGCGTGCGCTGCACCTGAAGCGGAATCTTCTTGCCGTTCCAGTAGCGCAACAGCGCCAGCGCGCGGTTGGCGTCCCAGCGCCAGCGCGTCTCCAGCAGCGGAGAAAGCAGCGCCGCCTGCTGCAGGACTTCCTTCACCGTATTCTCATGCAGAAAGTGGAAAACGTCGGCCAGGGGGAAGCTGTGCTGCTCCGCCAGCGCGATATTCACTCCATTGTCGGTAGCCGCGGCCTGCAACTCAAAGTTAAAAGAGACGCAGAAGCGCTTGCGCAGGGAGAGTCCCCAGGCCTTGTTGATGCGCGCGCCAAACGGCGCATGGACGACGAGCTGCATGCCGCCGCCCTCATCAAAGAAGCGCTCGGCGATGATCGTCTTCGTACTCGGCACCGCGCCCAGCACCGTGCGTCCGGTCACCACATATTCAATGGCCTGCTCCGCCCCGGAGTCGTCCAGCCCGCACTCGCGCTTAAGCCACTCGACGGCATTCAACACTTCCGGCGATTTCTGGTTGACGAAGCCGGGCACGGTATTCGGAGTCAGATCGCTGATCTGTTGGCGCAGTTCGCCGAGCTGGTGCGACAGTTCCTCCGTGCGTCCCGGAGCCTCGCCAAGCCAGAAAGGAATCGAAGGCGGCGCGCCATGCGCGTCTTCCACCAGGATGCGTCCTGCGGCTTCCACGCGCCGTATGCGCCAGCTCATGTTGCCCAGCAGGACGATATCGCCCTTCAGGCTCTCCACAGCGAAATCTTCGTGCAGCGTGCCAACGACGGTCCCTTCCGGCTCAGCAACAACGGTATAAAGCGCAGTCTCAGGGATGGCGCCGCCATTCATAATGGCGATCATCCGCGCGCCTCGGCGCGCTTTCAGCCGCCTGTTAACCCGATCGCGATAAAGGTATGCGCCGTAACGTCCGCGCTGTGAGGCAATGCCATCCGCCAGCATCGCCAGCAGGTCGTCAAAATCCTTGCGCTCAAGCTCGCGATAAGGATAAGCGCGCTTGGCCAGCGTAAAGAGCTCGTCCTCGCCCCATTCCTCAGCCGAGCACACCGCAACAATCTGCTGCGCCAGAATATCGAGCGGCGCGTCAGGAATAATGAGCCGGTCCAGTTCTCCGTGATGAATGGAGCGCACCAGCGCCGCGCATTCAATCAGCTCGTCGCGCGTGGTGGGAAAGAAGCGGCCCTTGGGGACCGCTCCGCGCCAGTGGCCGGCGCGGCCAAAGCGCTGGAGTGAGACGCCAATCGACCGCGGCGAACCAATATGCAGCGCAAGATCGACATGGCCGATATCAATGCCTAATTCGAGCGAGGCCGTCGCGACCAGAACTTTCAACTCGCCATTCTTGAGCTTGCTCTCAGCGTCCAGACGCAGCTTGCGCGCCAGGCTGCCATGGTGCGCGCCAACCACTTCCTCGCCCATCCGCTCCGCCAGATTGAACGCAACGCGCTCAGCCAGACGGCGCGTATTTACAAAGACCAGCGTGGAGCGGTGCTGCTGCACCAGTTCACAGATGCGGTCATAAATCTCGTCCCAGAGTTCATTGCTGGCGACGGGACCAAGCTCCTGCCCCGGAACTTCGATAGCCAGATCCATCTGCCGTTTGTGGCCGATATTGACCACGACGGGGTCTGGCCGATGATTGCCCGTAAGAAAATGGGCCACGGTTTCAATCGGTTTCTGCGTGGCGGAAAGGCCAATGCGCACCGCGCGCTTCCCTGTCAGCGCATCCAGGCGTTCGAGAGAAAGGGCGAGATGTGCGCCGCGCTTGTCGTCGGCTACGGCATGGATTTCGTCCACGATGATGGTGTTTACATCCGTCAGAATGCCTCGGCTCTTCTGCGCCGTGAGCAGGATGTACAGAGATTCCGGCGTAGTCACCAGGATATGCGGAGGCCTCTTCAGCATCCGCTGGCGGTCCTGCGTGAGTGTGTCGCCGGTCCGCACCGCTGTGCGAATCTCCGGCATCAGCAGCCCCTTTTCGCCGGCCAGGGCAGTGATCTCGCCCAGCGGGCCTTCCAGGTTTTTTTGTATATCGTTGCCCAGGGCCTTGAGAGGCGAGATGTAAAGAATCTCGGTGCGGTCGGCAAGATCGCCGCTTAGCGCCTTGCGCACCAGCCGGTCAATACAGATCAGGAACGCCGCCAGCGTCTTGCCGGAGCCCGTAGGCGCGGAGATCAGGGTGGTGCGGCCCGCAAGAATGTGCGGCCAGCCCTGCTCCTGCGGCTCCGTGGGTGTGCCGAATTTGTTGATGAACCATTCCTGCACCAGGGAGTGGGCCCAGGCCAGGGATTCAGGGACGGGGGAAAGCATTTACTTATTGTAACCGAGATTCGTAAATAATTCGCCTATAAATCGGGCGTTTAGATTGGATTCTGTGGACGCTCCCCGCGTCTCATTTCTTTTGCGCGACGGCGCTTTCCTGGGCCCGATAGAGAGGCACCGTCAGCGCTTCCTCAACCGTGGGTATCTTCCAGTCGAGCAGCTTCACGCGCCATTCCTCAGCCGAGGCTTTGGCATTGGCTTTGCGATCCGCAGTTATGAGCAATCGGATGGAGACAGGGTTCATGAAATCCTGCTCAAGCTGCGCGGCGGCATCACGATACTTCTTCTGGGCCAGCAGCCACGTGCCGGCGGCCCCGCTGTAAGTTCTCTGAATGCTGATGGAGCCTGAGCCGGCCATTTTCTGCAGTTCCGCCAGCAGCTTCTGCGCGGCAACCTGGTCCTTGCGGGCGACGGCGCGCTCCACCCGTACACGCAATATGCGCGCCCGTTCCTCATCCAGGTCGGCCTGGGCAACCGCGTCTTTGTTGGCGGTCAGCACTGACTCGGCCTGGTCCAGTTCCTTCGCGGCCGTATCGTGATCGGTCTGATACATGGCCATAATCCGATAGGCGCGCGCTTCCCACACCCACTGTCCCATGGCATGGGCGCTCTCAGCGGCCTGGCGGTAAGCTTTATCGGCCTCGTCATATTTTTGATCGCGCAAGTAGGTCATTGCGGACTTCTGCAGGTATTCGGCTTTGAGTCCATTGCTGGGAGCTTCATGAACGGCTTTGGCGTACTCCGCGCGCGCCCGTTCTTCCTGGCCCATCACCGCATATGTCTCGCCCAGTTCTTTCTGGGAAATATAAAAGGTCGGGTCGATCTTCAGGGCGATGTGGTACTGCTCCAGCGCATCGGCAAAGCGTCCGGAGAGGCGCAGCATTTCACCGTAAGAATCATGCGGGTTGGGTTCATTGGGAAGAAGCTTTACGTACTTTTCCATGGCGTCAATCGCCTTGTCATACTCGCGGCTGCGGGAATACAGATATCCCAACTGGTTATAGGCGGTCGCGTATGCCGGATCGTCTTCCAGAGCCCGCAAAGTAAACGTCCTGGACCGCTCATACTCGTCGAGCTTGTAAAGCCAGTAACCAATGAGAAAGTTCAACCGCTTGTCATGCGGATACGCCTGGGCCACGTCGTTCATGGCCTGGATGCCTTCCACGTAATTGTTTTCGTGGACGCCGGCCATCCAGCGGACAATCGACTGCTCTGCCGGAGTGATGGAGTCCAACAAGGCCTTGGCCTTGGCGCGGTCCCGGCTCTCCTCTGCGGGGTCGGTGGTCGTAAAACAAATCCACGTGTAGGCCAGGGCGAATTTCGGATCGAGCGCCACGGCCTCGCGCCAGTCCCGCAAGGCAAAATTCCAGCGATGGTTCTCGTAATGGACCATGCCGGTCTCAAAGTACCGGGCTGCGGCCGCCGACGAGGTCGTCACCGGAAACTTCTCGGCTTTGCCATTGCTGGTGGCAATCTCGGCTGTTTGGGACGATGCAGCGGCGGCAATCGCAACCAGAATGAGCGCAAACATCAAGCGTGGCAATCGCATAGGGACTTTCCTGGGGCTATTGGAGCCCAGTTTGCATGCAGGCCACAACGTAACGGTGGTAATCCAGCCCGGAGGGCCGGGTATTTCTCTTGATGCCCCCATGGGATTTGAGGTTTTTACAAGGCAAGTTCCCTTGGATAGCGGCCCGTCCTATGGGTCCCGACTACCAAGATAGGGGGCGTTTTCCCGTATCGCACGCCAAGTTTCCTGTTCCGTATCAGCCATTTAGGGTGTCTCATCCGGTATTAGCACCCCATTGGACGAAAAAACATGTACCTCAGTAACTCAGCGTATCAGCCAGATCCAGCATCTTACGTTTTAAGCTGCTTGGTTCAGCCGCTCTTCCGGTCGTCTAAAAAAGCTGTTGGTTGTTTTTGCCACTTCTTCCGATGTCTAGGAACCCCAAATACTTGCAATAGCAAGGATTAGACAATGGAAGATATTTCAGATCGGATCCAAACCATTACTCAGGAACTGAAGTTCCTCCAGCAAGAGTTGCATTGGCCCAAGTTCCAGGACGCTGATCCCTGCGATCAAGACCGCATCCTCAACCATCTCTTGAACGCTGGGCTGGGCCACGACCTGAAGCGGGCAGTTGACCTTCTCAGCCAGTTTTTGTGGTGCTATATCGAATCCGCCGCGGCACGGACCAATGCGGAGGGAGTCGATTACGCCCAACAAAGCGCGCGGCTGGGGCAGGTCACGGAAATGCTCCGGCTTCTTCACCATTCGGCATGTCCGTTGCGGGAATCCCTGGCGTTTATCGAGCACGCCACAATGACGGTAACCCGCAGCACGGAAATTCCCATGGTGAGAAGGCAGTTACGCGTGGAGAAGACGGCCTGAAGGCAGGCATGTCGATTCTCTAAAACTTAATAATGCTGGACCGCAAGAGAAAACGGCTGCGAGCGGGCGCAGCCGCGTAGTTCCCGGTCCCAGGCTGGGCCGACCCGGTTAAGATCGGCGCCGGCTATTTTTCTTCTTCCATATCATAGATGTGGATGCCGTGGCCGGTCGCGTCCAGTGTCCCGCTGACCTTGACTTTCTTCCCGGCGTATTGCTCCGCTTTCACCTGGTCATCGAGCTTATAGACGTCTTTTTTTGCCACCAGCACGTAACTGCCACCCATGTCTCTTACGCAGTGCTGGGTGCAGCTTTCTTCATCGGTGGCGCCCTGCACGCCGCGCTTGGTCATCCACTCGTGTGAATGCGCGTCAGAGTGCACGTTGAAGGCGCATTGGCTGTCCATCACGGCCCCGTGCAGCACGACCGCGTTGCTGTCTTTGGGTTTGTCTTTGGGCTTGTCTTTGGCATAGGCTGCGGAAAAAGCACAGGCTGCCAAAAGTGAAGTCGCAACAAGCATTACCGCCGCTCGCGCCCGTATGTTCGAATTCTTCATAGAATTTCTCCGTTGTGAATCGTGGGCCCAACCGCAACATCAGCGCGTGCGTTCACTGTTGCAGAAAAAAACGTTACGGCAAAACGACGAACTTCATCCGCATCCCTTCATGGTCCTCGCTGCAGATGACGGTACACAAAACTTCGTATTCCCCGGGTTCCGCCGGGGCCATCAGAGAAAACTCCTGCATGCCCGGCTTAAGTTCCAGGTCCCAGCCGCTCACCTTGTGGTGGTCATTGGCGCGTAGCAGGGTAAATCCATGGACCGTGCCATCACGGTTCCAGGTTTTTCCCTTGCGCGCAATAACGCGCAGCAGAATCGGCTCTCCGGCCTTGACCGTAATTTCCGCGTGGCTCATTCCGGCCATTTTGAAATGGCTGTCTTTATCGGCCAGCACCTCAATCACGCGCGCCTGCCCGAACGTGTGCAGAGACGCCACGAAGAAGCAGCCGAAGACAAGCAGCGTGTAAAGACGATTCAGACTCGGTTTCGATTTCGCCATGGCTATTCCGTCATGTAGCGCAGGATCACGCGCATATCCTGGTCAGTGAGTGTGGCGCGCACGCGCATATGGCGCACAATGGTGGCCATCATTCGCGGCGGAAACTTGGGCGGCGCGGCATGGCAGCGCGCGCAGTTGGAGCGAAAGCGTCTTTCGCCCTCAAGGTGCATGTTTTCGTTCTGAGCTGCCTGGTTATCGACAGCCTGGTTTGCCGGAGCAGTTGCCGCGGCCGTATCTTTGGGAGAATCCTTGCCGCCGCTGGCATTAGCCGCCAGCCCCAGTGACATGGCGCCGGCAACAAGAAATGCGGCTAAAACAAATCTCATCTTCATCGCGCGCCCCCTTGCGGCAGCATCGGCATAATAAAGCGGTAGGTCATGCCAATCGTCCATAGATTGGCGTTTCTGCCCAGGGCAAACTGCCGGCCATAGCTGGCGGAGGCCCGAACATCGCTGCGCAGGTAATAGTTCATGCCGAAATCGGCTTCATTGGTGTCTTTGCCCAGCGCGCCAAGCTTCTTGATGGTTGCGGCGGAGAGATTAGAGGCGGTGAAGAATTGCTCTCCGCGTCCTACAAGTTCCAGACGCCGCAATGCGGAAATCTGGCTGAGACGGTACACCGATTCGATCCAGTAGGCGCTTCCCTTCGTCCCCGACGAACGCGCATATTCAGAGCGCACCGTCACCGGCGCGCGGTCAGACTGCCACTCAAAAAAGATTCCGGAAGAGTGAGGACGGTCCGCCTGCAAAACCTGTTGGAATGATGCCCCGATTTCCAGTCTTTGACGCGGGAGAAAGAAGCCAATGCGTCCGCCGGTGGAGCGGTCCGTCGCCAGCAGATGGTGCGTGTTGTTCGACGAAAAATAGACCGCGTAAGTCAGGTTGACGCTATCGGTTGCTGGAATGCCGCCGCGCACCATGCCGCCCAGCGCGGAACCGCTGATAAGGGGCGACGTCAGCGGATTGGTCTGCAAAGCCCGTATCCAGTTGGGCGCCAACCGCTCACCATAGATATTGAAAGGCGTGGTAAAACGGCCTGCGACAAGCGTCATGTACCGGTTGGCAACATAGTCGATCTGGCCATATGCCATGCCGTATGAAATTGTGCCGTTGTAATCGCCCTGTGCGTTCTTGGTAAACGTATCAGAATAAGAGCCCTTGGCCTCAAGCAGCCACTTTTGGCCCAGAGGCAGAAGCAACAGCGGGCTCACGGATGGAGCATCCTGATACTGGCCGGCAGTGACTCGGGTGAAATAGGCGGTGGAGCCGGTCAGGATGGGGACAGCTTTAAAGCCGTCATCCTGGGCCTGCGCCGCAAGTGAAAACACGATAAGTAGACCGAGAAGACCCGCTTTCGCGACCGTCCTGGGCCACCATACAAACCTGCACATCATCTTGCCCGTCCTAAAATGCAGTCAAACGTTATCCCGGAAGGCTCTGTTTATAGCGGTAACAACCCTAAAGGGACAAGAGTACTGAGGTAACAGCTATGCCATTTCCGGATTAGCTTTCATTTTGTTTGCCAGCATGGCAGAAATCGCCCCTCCAGAGGCCCTGAAACAAAGGAAAAGCTTTCGCGCCGCGAATATGACCCGCAAGCCACGGTTGCGGGAGATTAGCTGGTCTCTCCAAAAAAAGCTGCGCCCAAAGCCTTATTCTTGAAATCGAATCCTTATCGAAAGTTGATGAGACGACGGGCAAAAATATCGGGCCGTTATATCATTATGTCTTCCTTATATCTGAGGATCGAGAGGGCGTTGCATGCCGCGTTACGAATACCGCAACATTCAGCCGTTGCCGCAGGCTGAAAAGGCGTTTCTGGAGTGGATCCAGAAGCTCGATGAGCAGTTCACTAACCGTGACATCGAGCACCGCTGTACGGTCGTGCGGAACGCGCTGCATGAACTCTACCTGGGTCGCCCTTACGCCGCGCCCGCAACAGGCGCTCCACTGGCGGAGCAGGCGCTGGCGCACAGCTTTGATCCCCGCAATGCGTCGCTTGAGCCGGAGTATTACGGCGACGTGGACGGTCAAAAATATGCCGAGCGCAAACCCCTGATCTGGTTCTGGATGATGTTTGACCGCTCGCCCGTGGGAATCAATCACTGGCTGGGGTTCCGCGTGCGGGCAATGGTCGCCCGGCATGTGCTGAAGCACATCGGTAAAAACGTGAAGATCTTCCATGGCGTTGAGGTTTCTTACGGCTACAACCTGACGATCGAAGACAACTGCACCATCCACAAGTACGTGCTGCTGGACGACCGGGGCGAAATCATCATCCATGAAGGCAGCTCGATTTCCGATTACGCCAACGTTTATTCCCACGATCACGACCTCAATGATGGAATGATCGTTACCAACAGGCGGACGGAGATCGGCCCGCGCGCCCGAATCACCTATCACGCAACCGTGATGAGCGGCGTCCGCGTAAATGAGCACGGGCTGGTGGGATCAATGGGCGTTGCCACCCGGGACATTGAGCCGTACACGATCGCCGTTGGCATTCCGGCCAAGCCGGTCAAGGTGAAAACGATTGCGCCGCAGCCGGCGGGAGCAGGAGACAAAACGGGGACGTAGCGAGCAGCTAGCAATTGGCAATTAGCCGCTGGCAATTAGCCTTTGGCTCTTCGCTCTCGGCTTTTTGGCGGCAAACACACACGCAGGACCGCCGGCTGAGATCGCTCTAAGCACCGAAGCGTAAAGGAGGGACAGATTCTGGGTGAAAGCGAATTCAACCGAAATAAATAGTTCGATTCGCGTTCGTCTGGTCCATTCGCGGCCAGAAAGTCGAAAGTCAAGAGCCAATGGCTAAAAGCCAAGAGCCAACAGCCACCTGCTATTTGCTAAACTGCTAGTTGCCGGCCGAGAAGCAGTCGCCGCTTTCCATACAAATGACTGATACAACCCAAAAACCACGTTCGCGTGTCCTGAGCGGCATGCGCCCCACGGGCAAGCTTCACCTGGGCAACTATGTTGGCGCGCTGCAGAACTGGGTAAAGCTGCAGCATGCGCATGACTGTTTTTTCTTTGTGGCCGACTGGCACGCGCTCACCACGGACTACGACGACACCTCGCGCCTGGCCGACAATTCGCTGGAGGTGGTACTGGACTTCGTGGCCGCGGGCCTTGACCCGGAACGATGCGCCATTTTTGTGCAGTCGCACGTGCGGGAGCACGCTGAGTTGCACCTGCTTTTTTCCATGATCACGCCGCTGGGCTGGCTGGAGCGCGTTCCCACTTATAAGGAACAACAGCAGCAGATGCCGAACAAGGACCTGCACATGTACGGCTTTCTCGGCTACCCGCTGTTGCAGTCGGCCGACATCCTTCTTTACCGTCCGGATTTTGTTCCGGTGGGCGAAGACCAGTCCGCGCACATTGAATTGGCCCGTGAAGTAGCGCGGCGTTTTAACCAGTTTTACCAGCTCAACTATAAGCCGGTCTTTCCGGAGCCCCAAATCCTGCTCACACCGTCGCCCAAGCTCCTGGGAACGGACAAGCGAAAGATGTCGAAGTCGTATGACAACTCGATCCTGATGAGCGACGAAGCGGCAGTTGTCGAGCAAAAAATCAAAAATAGCGTAACCGACCGGCCCAAGTTGACCGACCGCGGCAGTCCTGACCGCTGCCCCGTGGGCAACCTGCACCAGATCTTCAGCGACCGCGAGCGGCTGGCCCACATTACCGAAGGCTGCACGCAAGCCGGCATCACCTGCGTGGAGTGCAAAGCGCTTGCGGTGGAGAGCGTGAACGCGCATCTGGCTCCTATCCGCGAGCGGCGGCATGGGCTGGCACAGAACCCGGCCAAGCTCATGGAGATCATCCGGTACGGCGCGGAAAAGGCCACAAAAACCGCTGAAGAGACGATGGTTGCGGCGCGGCAAGCCATTGGCCTATTGCAAATTACTGATATCTCCGGAACCAGTTCAGCAAAAAGCAGCGTGACGGGAACTCTCCCGGTGACAACCGATGAATCGAGTGTGAGGGCTGAGATAATTTCCCCAAAAGCCGTTGATTCCGAAAAATCTTTGTTCTTGTTTCCTGAAGAATTGAAGGGGCTGGATAACGGCGAACGGGGTGATCGAAGACGCGATGTGTGGCTTAAAAGGATGCGCAGAGTCTACAGTCTGCGGGATGTTGGCCATCGGACATATGTAACCGGCAAGAACCGAAGAATCGGAGTTCCGACTTCTGGAGAGTACGCTGACAACCAGTGGGCTTTCAGCATAGGCGATAGAACTTATGATGCGCTCGTTTTGCTCTGCCATGCCGATTCCGGGGAAATCATTGATTTTGTAATTCCCAGAAAATTTTTGAACGGATGGGAGCGTTTTAAACGCGAGGGGAAGAACGTTAATTTTGCAGTCCACCAAACACCTCAAGGTTACTTTTTAAGAGGCGTTCAGGAAACACCCCAAAATATAACGGAGTTCAGACAAAATTATTCGGCGCTCGAATAGCTTCGTACCGCAAATAACAGGGCGGTATTTTCTCCTTTAGAAGTTGGCCGCGCATTCATGGCGAGAACTCCTGAACCAGCGTCGTAGCGGCGAATCTGCGGGGATCCTTCGACGCCCTCGCTCCCGTCGGTCGCCCGGACCTGCTCAGGATGGCAGGTATTGGCAGCACCTGAAAGCCGAACATCCCGGAACGATAAACGCTAACTTCCATCGCGGCGACAAAACAAAAAGACACGTAATCCACAGCTCTGCCATCGGCAAGAGCAGCCAATAACATTTAGAATTGAATGCTGTACAGAAGTCTTAATGCGTGTAGCGCGCAATTCAACACCTTTGAAACACGGAGGAAAGGAGTAGACGGAGTGTTGCAATCGGAGTCTAAGAATCCCCCGCTTCCTCTGTTTCTCCGTGTTGCAAAGATTTTGGTTTTTTGATGGCAGAGACGTCACAATCCGCGAAGCCACAGACGAATGAATTCCCGTTTGCGGTGAGCGTCGGCCAGGTCTATGACGGCCCGCTCGATCTGCTGCTGGACCTCGTCCGCAAGCAGGACATCGACATTTATGACATCCCGATCGCAAAGATCACGGCACAGTACCTTGCCTATGTCGAAAACCTGAAGCACCTGGATGTGGACATTGCGGCGGAGTTTATCTACATGGCGTCGCTGCTGATCCACATTAAGAGCAAGATGCTGCTGCCGCGCGACCCGGACGCGCCTGCTGAGCAGGAAGACCCGCGCGAAGAGTTGGTACAGCGTCTGCTGGAACATGAGAAATTCAAGAACGCCGCGCAGATGCTCATGCAAAAGCAGCAGATCGAAGAGGCGGTGGTCAGCAATCCTTCGATGAAGGAATTCAAGGACGCTGAAGGCACCGAACCGGAGCTGGCGGCCGACGTGGTGGACCTGGTGCGCACGTTTCAACAGATCCTGGAGCGGGCAAAATCGCGCCCGATCCTGGAGGTGGATGAAGAAACGGTTACGGTGGGGCAGATGATTGAATTTTTCCGCCGCCGGTTGCTGATGGAAGACCGTCCCATCCCGCTGAAGCGCCTTTTGCAACACATCACTTCACGCCACGCGCTCATCTCATCATTTCTGGCGTTGCTGGAGCTGGTGCGGTTGCAGGCCATCCTACTGCGGCAGGAAAGAGTTTTTGGCGAGGTCCTGATCAAGAAGCACGCCATGTTTGACGCCGTGATGGGCGAGGGCGCGGCGGTGAGGGATGATTGGAGATAAGCAGTACTTGGTAATTAGTACTTAGCCGTAAGATGCATGCAGCTTTTGGCCAAGTACCAAATACCAATTACTAAATACCGTGTCAATCAAAGCCAAACTCGAAGCAATTATTTACGCGGCGGAAGAGCCAATCACGCTGGACCAGATGGCTGCGCTGCTGAAAGACGATCTGCTGGCGCTCAAGACGGCCGTGCCGGAGCCGGCGGAGGCCACATCAGACGGCGCTCCGCCATTGCAGCCGGAACAGGCAGAAGACCATCTGGGGGCCGTTGAGGACACCGCGCCTCCGCCTCCCGCCAAAAAGTCGAAGGAAAAATCCGAGAAGGCCGAGCTGCGCGCGCTGCTGAAACCTTATCTCGAAGAATTAGTCGCCGACTACTCTAAAGAAGACCATGGCATCGAGGTCCGCGAAGTGGCCAGCGGTTACCGCATGTCGACCAAGCCTGAGCATCACGATGTGGTCCGGGCGTTCTCCAAGAGCCTGAAGCCTCCGATCCGCCTCTCCCTGCAGGCGCTGGAGACTCTGGCCGTGATCGCGTACAAGCAGCCGGTGACGGTCCCTGAAATCAGCGAAATTCGCGGCGTGGACGCAGCCGGCGTGATCGGCACGCTGCTGGACCGCAAGCTCATCACCACCGCGGGCAGAAAAGCCGTGGTCGGCCGGCCGATGCTGTATAAGACCACCAAAGATTTTCTGATGCGCTTTGGACTGCGCGACCTGACCGAGCTGCCCAGCCTGGAGGAATTTGAAAAGCTGGCGGCGGGCGAAATGCAGGATGAACTTTTTGCCGGCGGCGAAGGCGCTGTGCCGGATGCGACCGGCACTCCGGGCGACGATGGCGGCGTGGAGCAGATGGAAGAAGACCGCTCCGAGGTTCCGGAGAATGTGACTGAGCCCACGGTATCTTCCGATCCAGAACACGACAAAGCGGACGAACAGGTGGCCGGTCAGATTGCCTCTGAAAGCACGGGCGGCTAAGGATGCCTCCCCAGAGATTGCAGAAAATCATCGCCGCCGCAGGAGTCACTTCGCGTCGCAAGGCTGAAGAGTTGATCACCCAAGGGCGCGTGAGCGTAAACGGCCAGATCGTGACCGAACTCGGCAGCAAGGCTGACATCGAGCGCGACCATATCAAGGTAGACGGCAAACTATTGCAGGGCGCGGAACGCCACGTCTATCTGCTGCTCAACAAGCCAAAAGGTTACGTGACCACGGTGACCGATCCTGAGCGCCGCCCCACGGTGATGGACCTTATCCAAGGGGTAGGCGCGCGCATCTATCCGGTGGGCAGACTGGACTGGGCAAGCGAAGGCCTGTTGCTGCTGACCAATGACGGCGAACTGGCCAGCAAGCTTACGCACGCTTCGTCCCATGTGGCGAAGACATACCTGGTAAAGATCGCGGGAAAAGCCAAAGAGGAAGAGATCGACAAACTGCGCCGCGGAATCAAGATCGGCGCGGGGCTGGGGCCACGACGCCTGCAAGCGCTCCACACAGCGCCGGCACAGATCCGCCTGATGAAGGAAGCGACCAATCCCTGGTATGAAGTGACGTTAATCGAGGGCAAGAACCGTCAGATCCGCCGGATGTTTGAAGAGATTGGCCATCACGTGGAGAAAATCAAGCGCGTGCGCTACGGGCCTCTCACGCTCGACGTTGAACCGGGGGAATTTCGCGAACTCGCGCCGGGAGAGGTCGCGGGCTTGCGGCGCGCGGTGCGGGGCGACAAGCCGCCGCGGCTGGAACGCAAGCCTCCGTCGCGAAGCAAGGCGAGTGACCGCCGCAAGGAAAATGGCCGGGTAAAACCACACAACAACTCCGGTCGTTAACGTTCCGAAATGACACCTATGATTTGGCCTGCAATGGCTAAGCAACTCTGCTTATGGTACAAACTTCTGTTGTCCCTTTTCCTGCGATGAAGAAGAGTGTCCTCGATCAAATTCCGGAACACATACGCGCGCTGGCGGGCTACGTGCCCGGCAAGCCGTTGCGCCAGGCACAGCAGGAATCGGGCGGCGCCATGATCAAGCTGGCATCGAATGAGAATCCGTTTGGGCCGTCGCCCATGGCGCTGGAGGCGATCCGCGCGGCCGCCGCCGAGGTGAATCTCTATCCTGACAACGATGCCAGCGAATTGCGGCAGGCGCTGGCTGCGCGCCATCAACTGGACGAACAGCAGATTTTCGTCGCCGACGGCTCTCTGGGAATTCTGGACGTGATTGCCCGGACGCTGCTTGTGCCGGGTACAAACTGCATCAGCAGCGAGCGGTCATTTATCAGCTACCCGATCGTTACGCGCACCATTGGGGCGCAGTTCATCGGCGTGCCCATGCGGAATGACGCATACGATCTGGATGCGATTGGGTCGGCGATCAACGAGCAGACACGCGCCGTGATTCTGGCCAACCCCAACAATCCTACCGGCACAATGTTCGACGCCGACGCGACCGAAGCCCTTCTCCGCCGCGTGCCTGAAAGCGTGCTAGTGGTGCTGGACGAAGCCTATTCCGATTTTGCCGAGTACTTTGCCCGGCAGCGCGGCGTCACGTATTCACGTTCGTTCGACTATGTCCGGGCAGGCAGGCAGAACGTGCTAGTATTGCGCACATTTTCCAAGGCGCATGGGCTCGCCGGGATCCGCCTGGGATATGCCTGCGGCAATCCGGAATTGTTGCGCTATTTTGCCCGGGTACGAAATTCGTTTTCCATCTCCGTGGTGGCAGAGGCGGCTGGACTGGCGGCCATCCGCGACGAAAGCCATATTCGCAAGACCGTCGAAAACAACGCGGTGGGCGCGGCGTGGCTGATGGAGCGCTTCAGCGAGCTTGGCATACGCGCTGTCCCCACAAGCGCCAACTTTATCTACTTCACCATCGACGAAGACGCCAACGCGTTCACCAAACGCATGCAGGCGGAAGGGGTGATCGTCCGCTCGCTGGTGCCATGGGGCGCTCCCAACGCCATCCGCGTGAGCATTGGCACGCCGGAGCAGAATGAGACGTTTGTCAGGGCGCTGAAGAAGCTAGTGCGGCAAACGGTGACGCCGTGACCACGGTAGCAACTAGCAAATGGCAATTAGCAAAACCATTCACCGCAAAGGGCGCTAAGGACGCAAAGGATAGAAATTTCTGAAACGATTTCCTTTGCGATCTTTGCGTCCTTCGCGGTTAAGTTCTTGGGGCTTTAGTATTGCGATGGCTTCCACCACATGGAATACCGCAGCCGCGCTGGGACGGCGCAATGTGCTCGCGTCCATCGGCATGGCGCTGGTGGCGCTGTTCGTGGTGTTTGCCCTGTTTGCTCCGTGGATCGCGCCGCAAAATCCCAGCAACATTGATCTGCCTTCCCGGCTGCAGCCGCCCAGCGCGGCCCACTGGTTCGGCACGGACGAGCTGGGCCGTGACATTTTCTCGCGCATCATTTTCGGTGCGCGCATCTCCATGCTGGTGGGCGGTAGCGTGGTGGCGGGATCGTTGCTGCTGGGGTTGGTGTTGGGATCGATTGCCGGTTACTACGGCGGATGGGCCGACAAGTTTTTCAACGTCATCCTGATGAATGCTTTTCTTTCTTTCCCTGGCATTCTGCTGGCGATTGCGTTTGTGGCATTTCTCGGGCCGGGCATTTTCAACCTGATCCTGGCCCTGTGCATTGGCGGATGGGTTGGATACGCGCGCCTGGTCCGCGCGCAAGTGCTGGCGGTAAAAGAAAAAGAGTTCGTGGAAGCGGCACGCGCGTTGGGCGCGAGCGACTGGCGGATTGTGACGCTGCATATCCTGCCCAACATAATTCAGCCGGTCATTGTGCAGGCCGCAATCGGGATGGCGGGAGCCGTGCTGGCAGAAGCAACCATGAGCTTCCTGGGGCTGGGCGTCCCGCCGCCGACGGCAAGCTGGGGATCGATGCTCAACGACGGCCGCGCACATCTTTTTGATGCTCCTCATCTCGTGCTCTTCCCTGCTCTGGCCGTGATGCTGGCGGTGTTGTCGTTCAATTTCATTGGCGATGCGCTGCGGGATTATATGGATCCACGGTCGAGGATTGAAGCAGGGCTGTGAGCAGCGCTCAGCAGTCAGCACTCAGCAATCAGCCCCTGAACATCCGCGCATGCTCAACGAAAACCCTTGAAACGCGGAGGAACGGAGGAAGCGGAGGACTTAAGAATCATCCTCAAAAATTCCTGCGCTTACTCCTTTCCTCTGTGTTTCAAAGGTTTTTGTCGGGATCGCCCAGAATCTTTATGGGCTGAATGCTGACTGCTGATTGCTGAGTGCTATGAAAGTAGGCGTAATCTCCGACACACACGGACTGCTTCGTCCAGAGGCGGTTGAGTTGCTGCGCGGGTCGGAGCACATCATTCATGCGGGCGATATCGGCTCGCCGGAAATTATTCCAGCGCTGGAGAAGATCGCGCCGGTAACGGCGATTCGCGGAAACGTAGACACGCAGCCATGGGCGCGAAAATTCGCGGAGACGGAAGTAGTCGAACTGGGCGGGGTCTTTCTTTATGTCATTCACGATGCGAACGTAATTGATCTGAATCCAAAGGCTGCCGGATTTGCGGCGGTGATCAGCGGACACTCACACAAGCCGAAGCAGGAAGTAAAGGACGGCGTGCTCTATTTCAATCCCGGCAGCGCGGGGCCGCGAAGGTTCAGGCTGCCGATCAGCTTGGGGAGGCTGGTAGTCGCAGAGGGGAAGATGAACGCGGAAATTCTGGAAATTTAGTTTTCACCACGGAGGCACGGAGACACGGAGAAAACCGAAAATAGGTTTTTTATCAGGGATGAACACGAATGGGAGAAATTAATGCGCGGGTGGATATTGCGCCAGATCGTTCACCGAGATTGTCGTGGGAGAAAGAATGAACTCTCCATTGCGTGCTTATAGATTATCGTCGCTATAGGGCTCCCTCCCCTTCGACAAGCTCAGGGTCGGGATGTTTAAGCACGGATTCGCGGATTGGCCAGCGAGTAGAAAAAGTCCGTCATGAAGTTCACGGCCACATAGGTCAGGCCGATCATCAGGATGCAGCCCTGCACGAGGTAGTAATCGCGGCTGCTGATGGCGCTGATGGTGAGGCGGCCGATGCCGGGCCAGGAGAAAATTGTTTCCGTCACGATGGCGCCGGCCAGCAGCGCACCAAATTGCAGCCCAACCACCGTGAGCACCGGAACCAAGGCGTTGCGCAGCGCGTGCTTATAGACCACCACATTCTCTGAAAGGCCCTTGGCGCGGGCGGTGCGTATGTAATCCTGCCCCAGCTCTTCGAGCATCGCGGTGCGGACCATGCGCGTGAGGATGGCGGCCAGCGCGCCGCCCATGGTAATCGCCGGTAAGACGAGGTGGGCGAAAGTGCCCGAGCCGGAAACCGGCAGCAGTCCCAGGCGGATGGCGAAAAACAAGATCAGGATGGGACCGAGCGCGAAGTTGGGAAACGACAGGCCCCACAGACTCACGACGCTGAGCACGCGGTCGTCCCAGCGATTGCGACGGCGGGCTGAGCGCACGCCCGCGGGAATGGAGATGAGCAACGCGACGATCATCGACGCGATCGTTAGTTGCAAGGTCCAGGGATAACGCTGGAGGATGACGGCGCGCACGGGCTGGTCGAAGCGCAGAGAGCGGCCGAGATCGCCGCGCAGGACACCTTTCCAGTAATGCACGTACTGCTGGGGCAGCGGGAGATCAAGGCCGTAGGCGTGGCGGGCCGCCTGCACATCGGCCGCGGCTGCGTTTTCACCCAGCATCTGCTGAATGGGATCGCCGGGAACCAGATGGATCAGCAGAAAAACGACGGACACAACTAGCCAGATGACCGGGACCATATAGAGCAGGCGGGTTGCGAGATAGCGAAGCATGGGACTGAAAGTATGGTAGCAGCA
This sequence comes from Candidatus Angelobacter sp., assembly GCA_035703825.1. Taxonomy (GTDB): domain Bacteria; phylum Acidobacteriota; class Terriglobia; order Terriglobales; family Acidobacteriaceae; genus Angelobacter. Next base: position 19,835 of record DASSXL010000169.1, on the reverse strand, counting down.
AGTACGGCGTACCCATTTTCTTGCAGGTAACGATGAGTTTCCGCTTAGTGTGGCCACCTCTTTATCGCCCAATCCGCAAGTTCGCTTGATCGTTCTTCGAGTAAATCGGGAGTCCACACGGAGTGAGCTTCGCCGAATTTCCGGGCCGCTTTAAAGCCTGAGTCCTCGCAATACACTTGTCTCTTGGCGGCGTATGGATTGTTCCCGAGGCTTTGATTCATTTCCCGGGACAACGGCAGCAGATTGGCAAGCAGATCTTTCATCGTTTGATGCTGCTGTTCAGAAAACACAGTAAACCATTCCTCATCAGGTTTGTCAGGCAATATGTGTTCTATCCACGGGACAATACCGGGTTGATCTCCACCGAGCGAGCGGTTCCATTCCAGCAAGAGATAGCGTGTGATAGACGCACCATAGAGCGGACGCTTGATAACTGCCGCTCGAACGTCGTCATCACCTGGCCAGACTACTGTTTTGTGTTCACGAATTTTTGCTTCGACCTTCGCTGAAGTGGGATCCGCCTCACAGTCGGACCAGAGTCTTTTGAAAACCGCATGAAGCCCCGTCGGCTCGTGTCCACTTATCGCGCGCCTTACCAAGAACGATTCGATTACTTGAATAATTGCTACACCATCTACCGTGTTCACACTGTTATTTTTGAGCGCGTTAGACAACTGCATAAGGAACGGATAGGTCGAACTTGGAATTCCAGCCTCATGAAGAGCTGCAAGTGCCCGCTGGATATCTTCATGATGTTCCTGCCGGTTACTGCCCAGTTCCAAATCCAGAAATGCATCTTGATACGCCGAAAGTTCCTTAACGATGATTTCTGGGTCGGCGATTGACCGCCACTTTTCTCGAAGCTTTGCATAAACTTCCGATTTCCGAAGATTTGGGTCTTGGATTAACCCGTAAGGAAAAAAATAAGAGTCGAACAGATCCTTGCCGTTCTGCCGGAACTTGCTGTAAAAGGGCTGCCAAGAGCGCTGATCAATTTCTTCAATGCTGTCTGGGTGAGCATTGGCGACTTTTGAGAATATTTCATTTCTAACCAGATCGCCGGTAGTCATAGGCTCTTGCCGTGAGTTCAAGCTGTCAAAGATTTTGGGCCCATTGATTGGATCCCAAACGTCAATCTGGACGACGCTCATCGATTCCAAAAGCGCTTGGTATAAAGATCGTAGGCGATCTATATTCTCCTTCTCAACTTGCTCTTCGAAAAACTTTAACATTGCTCGATAATTATTTCGAAGCTTGCCGCTATCCAAACCAGTGGCTGGTAGCGGCTTGTACCGGAAGGGAGCCACACGCTCGGCAAATTGAGGATCCGACATCAAATCGTTCATGACGTAATTTAGCTGCGCTCGGTCCTCTTTACCCGAGTGAAGTTTTGAATTGGAAGCTAACGCGGTTTCGCGTCCGATCACCAAATATTTCTGGAAGAGGCCCGCGGCATCGCCATATTCACCCTTTTTGCACAGAGTTCGAACTATGGCACACAAATAAAGAAAGATCGTAGTGATTCTCTGCTGTCCATCTATCACCTCGTAAACGTCAGGATCCGATGGATTGCTCCTGCGTCCGTGAATAATTATTGCGCCGAGGAAATGAAAGTCTGAAGACTCATCAACGAGATCAAGTAAATCTCTATTGAGCTGCTGGATCCGTTCGGGTTTCCACTTGTAAGCGCGTTGAAAGTAGGGAATGGCGAACACGGTGTCACCTGAGAGCAATGAAGCTAGTTCAGTTTCGTCGGAATTGTTTGTAAGACGGTTTCTCTTTGGCATCTGTCGAACTCCGGGAGAAATAGGCATCCCTACCAGAGTATCAGACAAAGCTTGCTAAAGCGAATGAAAAGCGATATACTCTGTTAGTTCCACTCGTTGAAGGCCCGACTATAAATCGTTGAACCCGGTCTCTGTTAACTAGATAGTAAAATCAGCGATTCTTGGGCGGCAAAAAGAAGCACGCGATTCGGGGCCGAAACGAGGCGAAAAAAGGCCTTCGACCGGTCGGTCACCGTTCGATCAAATTGCAGTTTGATCTTTGTTTGCAACAAAACACTCGATAGGGGGGGTGGGGAAGTGACTAAGTAGTAATATTTGGCAGTCACGTGGACTAGGTAGTGGGCTAAACAGGTTGCAGAAAAGCGCTTTTTCAGTCGATATATGTCTTTCAGGGGATCGATCTCAAGACGCGATGCCAGAATACGTTGCAGCCATTGACCAGGGGACCACGAGCACGCGCTTTATTGTGTTTGACGGTGCGGGCAGGACCGTGGCTTGCGCGCAGAAGGAGCACGGCCAGATCTATCCGCAGCCGGGATGGGTGGAACACGATGCGGAGGAAATCTGGCGGCGGACGGAAGAAGTGATTGCCGAGGCGATGGAGCAAGCCGGGCTTAAGGCAGCCGAACTGGCGGCGGTGGGAATCACCAACCAGCGCGAGACAACTCTGCTGTGGAACAAAAAGACCGGAAAGCCGCTGGCGAATGCAATCGTGTGGCAGGACATGCGCGTGGCCGGGGACGTGGCCCGGCTGACGAACGAGATTGGCAACGAGTTTTTTCGCCGCCGCACGGGGCTGCCGCTTTCAACCTACTTCAGCGCGCTTAAGCTGCGGTGGCTGCTGGAAAACATTCCTGGAGCGCGCCGTCAGGCCGAGGCCGGCGAGGTCATGTTCGGCAACGTGGACGCATTTTTGTTGTGGAAGCTGACCGGCTCGGGCGTCCACGCAACGGACGTGACGAACGCGAGCCGCACCCAGTTGATGGGGCTGCAATCGCTCGAGTGGGACGCGGAGCTGCTGCGGGCGTTCGGCATTCCGGGGCAGGCGCTGCCGGAAATCCGATCAAGCAGCGAGGTTTACGGCCGCGTGGCGCAAGGGCCGCTTGAAGGAGTTGCCGTGGCGGGCATCCTGGGCGACCAGCAGGCGGCGCTGGTGGGGCAAACCTGTTTCCGCAGCGGCGAAGCCAAAAACACCTACGGCACCGGCTGCTTCCTGCTGATGAATACCGGCGAGAGGCCGGTGGAATCGAAACACGGGCTGCTGACGACCGTGGCTTACAAGCTGGGGAGCGAGCCGGCGCGCTATGCGCTGGAAGGCAGCGTGGCCATCGGCGGCGCGCTGGTGCAGTGGCTGCGCGACAATCTGGGGATGATCAAGACCAGCGCAGAGATCGAGGAGCTGGCGCGGTCAGTGGAAGACAATGGCGGAGTATATATGGTCCCGGCATTTTCCGGGCTGTATGCGCCGTATTGGAAGGAGAATGCGCGCGGCGTGATTGTGGGGCTGACACGGTTTGCCAACAAAGGCCACCTGGCGCGCGCGGTGCTGGAAGCAGTGGCATTCCAGACGCGCGAAGTGGTGGAGGCAATGGAGCAGGATTCCGGCATACGGCTGGACGTGCTGCGCGCCGACGGCGGCATGGTGGACAATGGCCTGCTCATGCAGTTTCAGGCGGACATCCTGGACCGGCCAGTGGTGCTGCCGACGACGAGGGAAACCACGAGTCTGGGCGCGGCTTATGCGGCTGGGCTGGCTGTGGGATTCTTCAGCAGCACGGAAGCGCTGTGTGCGCACTGGTCGGCGGAAAAGACGTGGAAGCCGGAGATTGATCCAGCGCGGCGCGAATTGATGTACAAGCAGTGGAAAAAGGCGGTAACGCGGTCGTTTGATTGGGAGGATTAAGGTGCATTGGGGGCGGACTATCTAAGAATTCCCTGCTAACGACTTTGGCCACGAGTTGATCTAAGCAGCATAGAAGCGTGGCCGCAATGTATCGATGCCCGGCGGCATAGGTGGATGGCGGTTTGCGGCGGGTAGCAGCACGCCATCGATTTCTTGACGTGCGCTGCGCACCACGAACAGCACAAGGAACAATCGGTTGGCCAATGGTGTCGGATAATTAGGCTTCAGAATGCTCGGCCGTTTGGACTAAAATTTGCAGAGGGGCCCCATGACAAGCTGTTGCCTCATTCTTCTTTCCCTGCTTTTGCCCATGCAGCGCTGGAATGCGAACGTAACCGGGCGAATCCTTGACCGCGAGAGCAAGCCCATGGTTGGCGCCGAAGTCACCTATACCAATGTGGGGACCATCGAGAGAAATTCGACCCGGATCATAGAAGGCTCAGGCAGGGTCTATAAGGCAACAACCGGCAAGGACGGCAGATTTTCCATCATCGGCGTGGCGTATGGCGTTTACGAGATTGAGGTAAAGGACGCGGACGGGAACCATGTGTATTCGGGAAAGAAGAACGTCAGCGATCCCAATTACAAGGACATTGAGGCACAGAACGATCTTCAAGTCGATTTGTCGACCGTGGAATCCAACATGGTTGTGCCGGGAGGCGAGACGAACCTTGCCAAGGGCAAGAAGACAAAAGAGCAACTTGAGTTGATCCGGCAGGAAAACGCGAATGCGGCAAAGATCAACCGTTTGATCATCGCGTTCCACGGCGCCCTGGAGGTCAAGGATTGGCCGAGCGCAACCAAGATCATGCAGGAGCTGATTTCGCTGGACGCGAACCGCTGGGAGTTCTACCAGAACCTTGGCACCATCCAGGCGAACCAGCAGCACTACGAGGAAGCGGTCCTGAGCTTTGCCAAAGGCGTCGAGGTCGCGGAAAGATTGTTGCCGACTGCAGCGGACCCAATCCAGGCAAAAACGAGCATCAGCGACCTGTATCTTTCTGAAGGCGATTGCTATAACCGGCTGGGCAAGCTTGATGAAGCGGTGGCGCGTTACGAAAAAGCCGCGGCCATCAATCCACAGCCGGCGATGGCGCATTTTCGCGAATGCAATGCGCTTACCAACAATAATAAGACTGAATCCGCGATTGAAAAATGCCGGCAGTCCATTGCTGAAGATCCCACGCAGTGGGAGCCTTACCAGGTGCTGGGCGGCGCATTGAACACCGCGAACAAACCGCAGGATGCGCTGGATGTCTATGAAAAAGGCGTTGCGGCAGCCAGAAAGGCGCTGGCAGACAAACCGGATTCCCCCAAGGCAAAAGCGGGGCTGGGCCAGATGCTGAATTCTGAAGGCAATCTGCTGGTTCAGCAGAAAAAATATGATGAAGCGATCGGGATATTTAACCAGGCGGCGGAAGTGGCCGCGTATCCGGCCATGCCGTACTTCAATCTGTGCGCCACCTACTACAACTTAAAGCGCGCGACGGACGCAGTTGCAGCATGCGACCGCGCAATCACTTCCGATCCCAGCCTGGCTGATGCGTACTACATTAAGGCCTCGGTGCTGTTCGGCCAGGGCCATGTGGAAGATAGAAAATATGTGGTCCCGGCGGGGACGAACGAATCGCTGAACAAGTATCTTGAGTATGCGCCTTTCGGACAGCATGCGAGCGCCGTGCGGGACATGATCGATAAGTTGAATGAAGAGATTGAACCTGCGTATAAACCGGCCACCAAAACAGTGAAGAAATAGGCGGATCTTGCATGAGCGGCTGGCATGTTCTCTCTGCCGCCATGAATGCGCGAGGTCCAAATTCGAGCTGGCCACCCGTTGGGGCAAGAGCGAATCCTAAAGATTGTCGCGATTTAGCGACGGACGCTTTTGGCGCATGGGAGGCAAGACTCAATGAAAGCCGTATTTCTGATTGGCCGCCTGATGTTTGGCGGATTCTTCCTTTACAACGGAATCAATCATCTAAAGGAGCGCAAATCGCTGGCGCAGTACGCGCAGACCAAGAATGTGCCCCTGGCTGAAGCGGCCGTGGCTGGGACCGGCGTGGTACTGATTGCCGGTGGCGCCAGCATATTGCTGGGCATAAAACCCAGGCTGGGCACGGCTGCGATCGCAGGTTTTCTGGCCGGCGTGTCACCGGTGATGCATGATTTCTGGCGGGTCAACGAACCCAATCAGCGCATGAATGAAATGATCAATTTCAGCAAGAACATGGCGCTGCTTGGAAGCGCTCTGGCGCTGATGGGAGTAGACGAGCCGTGGCCGGCAAGCGTTCCCATCAGCCAGGACGAGATAGAGGCGCGCGGCTATGAAGACCTGATAGCCGCATAGCCCGGGGACAAACGCAGCATGCATCGCAGAGAATTTCTCAGAGGGATAGCTCTGGCCGGAATCGCGGCCGGTGGTGCGCGAGGACGCTCCAGCAGTTTGGCCGGCCTCATGCAAACGGGCGCGAACGCAAATCAGGAAGGAGGTCCCATGATCTACCGCACGCTGGGCAAAACTGGCGAGCGTGTTTCCGCCATCGGCATGGGCGGGTTTCACATCGGCCAACCGAAACTCTCCGATGATGAGAGCGTCAGGCTGATCCGAGCCGCCATCGACGGCGGAATCAATTTCATGGACAACTCATGGGACTACAACAAAGGCCAGAGCGAAGTCCGCATGGGAAAAGCACTGAAGGACGGCTATCGACAAAAAGTTTTTCTTATGACCAAGCTGGATGGCCGCACCAAAGAGGAAGCCGCCAAACACATCAATGAATCGCTGTGGCGCCTGCAGACAGACCACGTTGACCTGATCCAGCACCATGAAATTATCCGTTTTGACGATCCAGACCGCATCTTCGCCGAAAACGGGGCGCACGAAGCAGTGCTGGAAGCGAAAAAGGCGGGGAAAGTGCGGTACATTGGGTTTACGGGACACAAAGACCCGCACATTCATCTTTACATGCTGGAAGTAGCGGCAAAGCACGGCGTCAATTTTGACGCGGTGCAAATGCCTCTGAACGTGATGGACGCGCATTTCCGCAGCTTTGGCAAACTGGTGCTGCCGAAACTGGTGGAGCAGCAGATCGGCGTGCTGGGAATGAAATCCATGGGCGACCAGATCATTCTGAAGAGCAATGTGGTGAAGCCAATGGACTGCCTGCACTACGCGCTGAACCTGCCAACCTCGGTGGTGATCACCGGAATCGACAGCCAGGAAATACTGCGGCAGGCATTCGAAGCCGCCAAAACTTTCAAACCAAAGAGCAAAGAAGAAGTAGCGGCCTTGCTGGCCAAGACAGAAAAAGCAGCGGCACAAGGCGAATACGAACTGTTTAAGACTTCAGCCCACTTCGATTCAACGGCGCACCACCCGGAATGGCTGGGAGGGCAATCGCCGCATGTAGATAAACTGGCAGGACCGCCGGGCTAGCTGCTTTCGGGCTGGTCTGGACAGAGTAGTGTGGCACACAGATGCGGCGGTCAGCGCATGCATCCTTCAAATTCCATTCGAGCACAGGCAAGAGTGCCTGTGCCACACAAGTCAATGTCCGTTCAGACCGATGCTAAAACGGAGATAAGTGCGGGAGCCTCATGGGCCGACGCCAAGCGGCACAAATTCAGTTCTTACATCTCCATCGCGGCTGATGGTATGCATGGCAAACCCAAGCTGCCCACTCCAGGGAAGAAGCCTCGACGTGCTGGGCGCGACGTGCCAGGTGATGCCATCGCGCTGAAAAATGGTTCCTACATGCCAATGGCCCACGAGCATGTGCTTTACTCCCAGCCGGTGCAGAATATCCACCTCGCGTGAACGATACGGATCGCTGATGACCCAATAAGGCTTGGGGTCAGGAACCACATCAGAGCGCGCCGCGGGAATGTGCTGGATGCCGATGACGATATTTCCGCCACGGTCGTCCCGATCGTCGCCATCATTGCTCCGGCGATCATCAGAATCATCTCGCTGCGGCGGCCGGTCATCGCGATTGGCTCCTCGGTTCCACCAGTGGCGTTTGCCGCGATCTCCGGCGTTGGATCCCGGCGCCTGATGCGAGAGCCAGGACAGCATTTTTTGCGACTCGGCGTCAGTCTGCGGCGGCATGGGCTGCGGCGACTGAGCGTCAAAGTTGTCAAAGTTGCCAAGGAGTTGGGAATCGATTATGAGGAAGGTGACCCCACGGACCTTAAAACGGAAGTAATCGGGACCGAAAACTTCGCGGTACTTCTCCACGTCATTGCTGTGGACATCGTGGTTTCCGGGCGCGTAATAGACAGGCGCGTTAAGCCATTTCAAGATGCCGCGGGCGCGCAACCACTCGTCATAGTTTTCGCCAACGTCGCCGCTCACGATCACGGCATCAGGATGGCGCGCGTTCACCATATCCACCGCGCGGCGCAAGTTATCAAAGGCATGCGGGGAGTGGGCTTCGCCCAGATGCGTGTCACTGATCTGCGCGATGGTGACCTGCGCGCGGCCTGGAGAGGCGAAGCAAGCCACAAACGCGCACAATGCCAGCGCCAGCCACAGAGGTCTCAAGAGCGCGCCGGGCAGGCGCGCCGTAGGGGTTCCCATATTTTCAGCTCTCATCGGTATAGAGATAAGAACCCATTTTGCGCTCAGGAGTTGTCAGCCCGCCTGGTTCGTGCGTAAGCTGTTTGTCTGAGAATGGAACTTTACTCAAACAAAGGCATCAAATCTTTATGGAAAATTTACAAACTGTAGTTCTGGGCGGAGGATGTTTCTGGTGCCTGGAGGCGGTGTTTGATCGAATGGAGGGCGTCACGTCGGTCGAATCCGGCTATATGGGAGGCCACGTTGATAATCCCACCTATCGGCAGGTGTGCAACGGCGATACCGGGCACGTTGAAGTTGTCCGTGTCACCTTCGATCCCGGCAAAGTAAGCTACCGTGAAATTCTGGACGTGTTTTTCTCCATCCATGATCCCACCACGCTCAACCGCCAGGGCAATGACATGGGAACACAATACCGCTCGGTGATTTTTTATTCGCCGGAAGAGCAATATCGCGAAGCCAGGAAAGTAATCGACGAATTGAATGCCGCGAAACACTGGCCCAATCCCATTGTTACGTCGCTGGAACCTGCGGGGAAATTCTTTATCGCTGAAGATTATCATCAGGAATATTTTGCCAATAACGGCAGCCAGCCCTATTGCCAGTTTGTGGTGGCGCCCAAGGTAAAGAAGTTCGAGCAGAAATTCGCGAAAAAAATGAAGGCCTGAGCGCAACATTTTCTCCTATTGCGTGTTGCGTAAGTGACTTGTTTTTATAGCTATGGCAGCCCTCCTCCGGCGAGGTGGCTGCATCTCACGTCCCTAGAAGGCATAAGCCGACGCGAGGAGAACCTATGAAACGCTTACTTACACTGTTGTTTGCATTCGTCATCACTGCTTCACTGAGCATGCTGGCGCAGGAGCCGGCCAGCACCGGAGACAAGAAAGTAGACAAGGCCGAGAAGAAAGAAGCCAAGGCCGCGGAAAAAGGCAAGTCCATGAGCCTGACCGGCTGGGTCAAAGACCAGGACGGCAAGACGGTCTTCGTGAACGACAAAGACAAGCAGGCCTGGAGCATTGAGAACATGGACGCCGTGAAGGGGCATGAAGGCCACCACGTAAAGGTGAAGGCCAAGCTGAATGAGGCCGACCACTCGCTGAACGTGGAAAAACTCACGATGATGCGCAAGGCCAAGCAGTCTGCCGAGGAACAGAAGAGCGAAGAAAAGAAATAACGACCACCAATCAACAAACCAGCGGGCGGGGCGGCAAGCTCCGCCCGATTTTTTTGCGATATGCTTGATGCATGCGTACTTCCCTGCCAGCGGCCGACCAGAAACTCATCCAGATTGTGGATGCAGCTCTGGCTGAAACGGCGCGCAAGAGCGGCGATTGGCTGGTGTGCCGCAAGGGCTGCACCCAATGCTGCTATGGGGCGTTCGCCATCAGTCAACTGGACGCGTGGCGGTTGCAAAATAGCCTGCATCATCTGAAGTCGCGCGATCCCAAGCGAGCGGAGCAAGTACGCCAACGCGCGCAGGACGCGGTGAAGCGATTGTCGGCCACTTTTCCCGGCGATCCCAAGACGGGCATTCTGGGTGAAGATGAAGCCGCTGAGGCTGCTTTCGCGGACTTCGCCAATGACGAGCCTTGCCCCGCGCTTGATCCCGCGAGCGGAGCTTGCGATTTATATGCCGCACGCCCGATGACGTGCCGCACCTTTGGCCCGCCGGTGCGCTCAGGACCGGAGGAAGGACTGGCCGTTTGCGAATTGTGCTATCACGGCGCGACCGACGAGCAGATTGCAGAGTGCGAGATGGTCCCCGATCCGGACAATCTGGAAGAGCCGATGATTGCCGAGATGGAAAAGAAAACCGGCAAACGCGGAAACACGATTGTGGCGTGGTGCCTGGCAGGAGCAATTGGCAAATAGCACTTGGCAATTAGCCAAACCTGTTTACCGCAGAGAACTCAAAGGGAAATTTGACCGCAGAGAACGCAGAGTTCGCAGAAGATTTGAATGATTTTCTCTGCGCGCTCTGCGGTGAATCTATACCCCTGCCGAAACCGGCATGTCAGAGATCACGCCTTCAGGAATGTGATAGCGCTCGGTCCGCGGCAATCTGCCCAAAAGTCCCAGAGCTAGAAAACCGCCAGCAACAACCAGGAACGTAAGCAATCGCACCTGGCCCAGGCTTACAGAGGAAAGGTCAAAGTATTTTCCCAGCCGCCACATGGCCCATCCGGCAAGCTGCGTGGGGACAACCGTCCAGATGGCAACGTAAAACCAGCCTTTTTCCGCGCCTTCACCACGAGTTGAGCGCCGGGTGCGCGGAGTAATGTCGACAATCGTGGCCAACACAACTGCTGCCGCCAGCGGGTAATAGAGTTTGGCGAACAGATCATTGATGATCCAGCGGCCGGTGAAAAAGTTAATCGCCAATCCGATCAAGTTGATGGTGAAAGGCACCAGCAGGTCAATCCACGCGGCGGTGTAACAAACCACGCGATACCAGAGATTCGGCTTGGGCTCGCCGTAATGCGTGATGTAAGGCCGGGGTTCGCCGCCGGGAAGACGGCCCGCGAATCCTCGCCATGCGCAGACAGCAGTTACGATGGCCAGCCAGATCCAGTGGCGGCGGTCTGGGCCGTGCGCATAGAGAGCGGCCGTGAGATGGCCGGGGAGAATCCAGAAAACCCAGATCCAGATGGGGACATGCAGCACGCGATAATAGTTCTTGTTCTTCTCACGCTCGACGACTTTTTTCATGAATGGTTAAGGAAGTCCGAATTGCATTTTAATATGCAATACCTTGAACGACAAAGAAACACGGAGGAAATCGGCAGCGGGTCAGTTTGAACATTACAGCATCCGCCTGTCATGGTGAGCGATGCCCGAACGGTCCCGCGTAGCGGGAGAGGCGAGGGCGAGTCGAACCATCCCGAGAACGCAGCCATCGCCTAAAGCCGCACCAGGGAATTCTCCCCGGGCCTTTTCCCAGTATGCCAATGCCACTGCAAGACGATAAGTTGCAGAGAAAAATGTTTTTAAGAAAACTCCTTGCCGCAGCATGAGCAGGAATACATTCTCGGGATGCTTCGACTTGCGCTTATCCCGGCTTCGCCGGGACTCGCGCACCGCTCAGCATGACAAGCTTGAAACGCTTTTTGAGGAAATTGACTTTCCTGAGCTGTGGAAATCAAACTGATCCACTACCAAGAAATACGAAGGAGTGAACCGGATTCAGAAACCCCGTTCACCACAGAGGGCGCAGAGAAACACAAGGAGACACGTGTCTCCACCCTGCCGCTAATTATCAAATGCTTCTCAACTCACGAAAGATCTGTCACCGCAGCCGAGGGCGGCTGCGCTCCACAAAGGACTTCTCTTTGGTTGCGATGGCGATTACTTTCGATTGAAGGTCTCAATGCTTTCCGCTTTCAGTTCATCCACCATTTTGGAGAAAGCTTCCACAATCAGCTCCGGCTGATCCAGATGAATCCAGTGGGCACTGTTGGCGGCGATGAGATGCCTTCCATGCGAAGAATGGGCCGCAATCGTCTGATGCTCCGCCATACGCACCGGCGGCTGGTGTGCTCCGGAAATCACGGTCACCGGAATGTGCGCGGGAATAAGTGATTGCGAGGCTTCAGCGGCAGCAGCGGGCAGAGTCCGAATGTAGCGGGCCATGGTCAAGAAAAACTCGGCGTGGCTCCAGCGTTCGCGGATGAGCCGGACAGTTTCCGGCGGAAGCTTGGCCAGTTCGCCAAGAATGCGATGTCCGGTCTCGCTGGCTCTTGCGCCGAACGCGCTCAGGACGCGGCTTGGCACGGCGCTGTTGCCGCGCTGCAACAGCCAGAGACAGAAGCGGTTCACGCCAATCGAGCCAAGCGCAGCGCCGGCGCGCGAGAACCACACGCCGCGCCGCAGCTGCCAACGCTGGAAGCGGCGCGGCTTGATCCATTCTTCAGGTGTGAGCGGATCAACAAGGATGATGCCGGCCAGTTCTTCCGCAAAGCGCTGCGCGTACACGCGCAGGATGTAGGCGGCGTAAGAGTGTCCCACAAGGACGTAAGGCCGCGGCACCCGCAAGGTGTCGATCCACTGATGAAGCTCATCGGCCATTTGCGAGAGACGGCACTGCCGGCCGGTCGAGGTACTCCAGCCGAACCCGGCGCGGTCGTAACTATAGGTGGTTGCCAATTGCGCGAGCCGCGGCTGCAAGATGCTCCAGTTGAGCGACGTAGCGGCGATGCCGGCTTCCAGGATGATTGGCGGAGCGCCAGAGCCAAGCTGGTGTACGTGTACAGTATGGCCCCGCAATTTGATCAAGGTGCCGGGCGCGCGAAATTTGCGGCCATCAAGCCAGAGGCAGAGCCGCTGCGCAGCGATTTGCAGAAGAAGAATAGAAGCGATGATGGAGAGAGCAATCAGCACGATGAGTTTCTATTTTAATTATGTTGGGCTTCGATGCGGGATGGCAAACCGTGACAAACAGCGGCAAATAAGAAGGCCGCAACTTTGCAGTCGCGGCCTTGTCATCGCGCGCTCGAATATTACTGTGGTGGCGCCTCTTTGCTCCAGTCATCCAGGCCATTGGTGGGCTGGGCGGGGAGCGGTGGCGGCGTGAGAAATGCCGGCGGATTGACGAAGTCAAAGAACTCGGTCATGTCGTCGGCCGCGGCATCACGCGCGGTGAGTGCCTGCAGGTTAAAGCGCGTCTCAATCAGCTTGAGAATTGAAGTCAACTCACGATTGGTGTGAGAGACAAAGTGCGGTTTCACGAGGGGAGAAACCACAATAATCGGCAGGCGGAAGCCGCTCAGGGTGAAGTTGTCACCGGTAGCGTCGTTGGGGCCGAGTTGCGGCGGAATGTTGTCCGGCGGAACGACGGTGAACGGCGGAACGTGATCGTAAAGCCCGCCGCCCTCATCGTAGGAGAGGATGAAGACGGAATCATGCCAGGCAGGGCTGTTCATGAGCGCATCGATCAGGGTCTTGACGTACGCTGCGCCAAACTGGACGTTGCTGTCCGGGTGCTCATCCGTTCCGCTGCCACCGAAGCCGGGATCGATCCAGACGACCGAAGGCAGATCGGTATCAGCAGTTGGGCTGGCGAGAATGTCGAAGTAGTTTTTGATGGGGAAAGTCTTGTGCTGAATCGACGTGTTGTTCCAGTCGGTGAAACCCGGGAGGAAGATGGTATCGGTAAAGTAATACGCCCATTTTACGCCGGCGCTCTCCAGCCGGGAGAAGATCGTGGGGCAGGTCCACTGCGGAGCGCCTTGAGGCGAGGGGAAGATCCTGCCTTGCGAGGTGGCGCAGAAAGCGTATTGGCGATTGGTGACGGTGTTGGCCAGCATCGACGAATGGAACGAATCGCTGGTGGCAAACTGGGCAGCCAGTTCGTAGTAGTAAGGCAGATCACGTTCATCGTACTGCCCCAGAGCGCGTAGGCCGCTGTTGTCAAATTTTTGCGCGACAGAGTGCGTGGTCAGGGCAAAGCGGTCCATCTTGAATGTGCCGTCGGACTGCTGGTCGATATCAAAATGGCTCTCATTCCATGCCGGGCTCAGATTTTCGGTGCGTACGGTGGGCTCATGAAACAGGTGGCCCGTGCCGCCGCCGAAGAGCGGCAGAAGGATGTTGGGATCGTAACCGGCGTTGATTTGGTAAGGACCAAATTCAGGATGTTTTGCGGCGACGTATGGGCCGAGATGGGCAAAGTAGCTATCGAACGAGCGATTTTCCTGCAGGATCACGATGATGTGCTTGATGCCCTGCAGACCCGTGTTTGTGCCGACGCTCACCGTGGCCTGAGCGGTGGTGGTGTTGCCCTGCGCGTCAGCAGCGGTGATGGTGTAGGTGGTGTTTTGAGTGGGTGAAACGGCTTGCTGGCCGCTGGGCGGTGTCACGCTGCCGACGCCGTTGTCGATTGTGAGCGAAGCGGCGCCGTGGGATACCCAGCTCAAAGTTGATTGTCCGCCCGGAGAGATATTGACGGGATCGGCTTTTAAGGTGACGGAAAGCGGAGCGTTCACAGTAGCTTGCGCTGTGGCCATGGCTGTGCCATTCGTCGCGGTGATGGTGTAGGTGGTGGTTGCCGCGGGAGAAACAGTCATACTTCCACTGGGCGCAGTCACAGCGCCGATTCCCTGATCGATGCTTAATGTGGTGCCGCTGGGGATATTGGTGTTCCAGCTAAGGGTCGCGGATTGGCTGGCGCTGATGGTTGCCGGCGTTGCAGTCAGAGTCACGTTAAGAATATTGACCGAGGCAGCGGATTGCGCTTTGAGGCCACCCGCTCCGGTTGCCGTGGCGGTATAGGTTGTTGCCGCGGTGGGAGTAACAGTGGCTGAGCCGCTGAGAGCGAGCGTCGTCTGGTCATCGCCCAGGATGGAAGGCGTGATCGCCACCGAAGTTGAATTTGTGCTGGCCCACGTCAGGGTCGCGGGCTGGCCGGACGCGATGACCTGCGGCGAGATGCTGATCGTCATCGACGGCGCGGAGCCTTGGGGGACAACCGTCACAACAACGGAAGAAGTCGCGGCCTTGCCATTTGCATCTGTGGCCGTTCCCACGTAAGTAGTGGTCTGCGACGGCGATATTGTGGCCGATCCCGTAAGCGGCAGAGCGCCGGAAGCGACCGCCGGTGAAATAGAAAACGACGCGGCGTTGGTGACTTTCCAACTGAGCGTGGTGCTTTGCCCCTGGACAATCACGCCGGAATCAGACGCGAAGGCGATGACGGCCTGCGAAGGGCCGCTGTTGCCGTTGCCGCCGCCGGTGCCATTATTGACACCGCCGCAGCCGCAAACGAAAGCAAAAATCAAAACGAAGGAGACTTGCAATACAACAGACGAAGTTCTTGACCGGAACATGGCGCACTCTCATCCAGGGGTAATGGCTGAGATGTGAGTTCAGCAGCTCAGGTTGTGCCACTCCGGTTGAGAAAACTAGCGCCACAAAATCGGCCCCTCATTTGACCATTTCTTAACAAACGCGGCCTGCCACCATCCCTGATAGCAAGCCATGTCTGGTTCGGGCTTTAACTCTTACTTGATAACTGCCGCTCCGGCCACAGCGCACTGGCCATCCTGGTCGCTGTTTGCTCCGGAGACGCCAATCGCGCCGATGATCTTGCCGTCTGAAATGATCGGCACGCCGCCTTCCACGGGCACAGCGCCTTCCAGCCCCAGCACGCGCAAGCCTGCGCCGCCGCTGGCCAGCGCATCCTGAAATGCCTTGGTGGGACGCTTATACAACGCCGCCGAGCGCGCCTTATTGATGGAAACATTTGCGCTTCCGATCTGCGTGTTGTCCGATTTCTCGTAATAGACGAGCGTTCCAGTGGGATCAACAATGGCAACGGCCATCGTCCAGTGATTTTTCACGGCTTCAGCCAGGGCCGCGGCGGCCGCTTTCTTGGCGTTCTCCACGCTGATAGGTGGTCCGTAAGGGTTAGGCAGCATCTGCGCCTCCATTCCCAACGCGCAAAAAGCCAGCGTAAGGACTGCCAAAATTTTGATCGTGCGTAATGACATGGTAGCTTGCTCCTCTCGTTCCTGCGTGCGCGCGAACTTCTGAAAAGGTATCCATTCGATAGGGCTCCGGGATTCGTACTTGCTGGTTGGTGAAGATGATGTCGCCGACAGTCTCTCAATCGTGAGGAACGGAGTCTAAAGTTTGCGGAAAGCCTCTGTCAAGGTGGAGGGCTAGCGCGTCTCGGTAGAACTCCCTGGATCGCTTCTGATCGCATATTTGCTTTATCCATTCGCAACACTTTAACCCTTTGTCATCCTGAGCGATGCGCGCGTGCGTGGCGCGCGCAAGTCGAAGGATCGCGAAAGCGCCGATTGTAACGATGCTGTGTCAGGGAGTTCTACCGAGACATTCCGGGGAGAACGTCTTGAAGCCGCATGGTTGAAGACACTGCATCGGGATCCTTCGACTACGCCGTCACTTACGCTCCGGCTGCGCTCAGGATGACAAACCGAGGACAGCTTCGCGCGTTTACGCACACATCATTCAGGATGAACAGAGCATAAAATCGAATCGTCACGTTAGAATGCTTATGACCGAACCAACCAACATGGAACCAATCTCGCACTTCTTTTATTCCGACCGCCTAAAACTTCAATTCTGGGACTACGGCCAGGACGGCAAGCCCGCGCTGGTGCTCGTCCACGGCGGACTTGACCACGCGCGCAACTGGGACTGGGTGGCCCGCTCCCTGCGCGAGCATTATCACGTCTATGCGCTCGACCTGCGCGGACACGGCAACAGCGCCTGGGCCCCCGGCGCAATGTATAGCGTCGCAGAGCACGTGCTCGATCTTTCCGCGCTGCTCGATATCATCGACGAATTTCCTATCCGCCTTGTCGGGCATTCGCTCGGCGGGATCATCGTGCTGCATTATGCCGGCATTTATCCCGCGAAGGTCAGCAAAGCCGTGTCGATTGAAGGCATCGGCTTTCCGCCCAGCCATCGCGTGCACGGCGCAGCCTCGGGACGGCTGCGCTATTGGCTTGAAGCGCGTCGCGACATCGAAAAGCGCAAGCGCAAGCCTTATCCCACACTGGACGCCGCCATGGCCCGCATGAAAGAGGCCAATCCTCACCTGAGTGACGAAGTCGCCCGCCACCTCACGCTGCACGGCACCAACTGGGATTCCGAAGGCTGCCTCACCTGGAAGTTCGATAACTACGCTCGCGCCATCGGCCCTTTCGGCCACAACCTTGCCGATACCTCTGAGATTTACGGCCAGATCACCTCACCCACGCTGCTGTTCTGGGGACTGGAAAGTTTTGCTCCCGTACCGGAAAACGATCCGCGCGTAACCGCCATGCAACATTGCCGTCTGATAAAAGTGCCGAAGGCGGGTCACTGGGTTCATCATGATCAGTTGGATCTGTTTCTGAAGGAGACGACGGAGTTCTTGCAGGAGTAACTCGACCCTTTCCGCAAAGGATGCGAACAAATGCAACACCCGACAAATGCTCAGCCAAAATTCGGCGGAGGTCACTTGCTAAGCCAAGACTCTGGGATCAGCTTTTCTCCAGAACCGCGCCAATCTCTAACCTTCGTGACAACGGAATCGAGCCCGGTCCATGTTGTCTCGTCCGCGTGTTCCAAGACAATGATCTGCAGATCAAGCTTATCAAGTGACTTAGCATTCACAAGAAGTTCAAAGATGCGGCGAGTCTTGGCAAGGTCGCTTGAGCGATCACGTATCGGCAACGGTAGCTTGCCCTCGGTTGAAGAAGTTCGATTTGCTTCAACCGCATCTTTGAATGTGTCGCTCGGAAAATAAACCTGGCTAGGCTGATCAATAATGAGGAATGACGGCACAGGATTTACTGCTCGCCGTTCACTTAAGATTTGATGTAACGCGAGAAAAACTGAAAGGTGATATCCCATCCAATTTGCACCACTCCCAATTTCCCACAAAAAATCGCTTTTTTGCTTTACATCCTCTTTGTCGTCTGCTTCACGGAAGAAACGCAAATTGAGCTCTCTGAGATCTATACTGGGAAGTCGATCCTGATGACCTAGCCCCAGAAAGACTGCATGCTCTTGAATCAAAACACTAATTTTGGTCAAGACCTCGTCGATATTCGAGCCCGATCTGATTTCGCGCAGTTCACTCTCATACGAGCGAATCTTTTCCGACAATTCACGTTGCTTTGCCGATAGACCAGATTCGTCTTCAACTTCGCTGATGGCGGCAAGCCCTTGGCGAAGCTGACCTATAAATGTGTAGACATCCTCCAGACGCTGCCCCGCAGTTTCACCGATGTTAGGCCTGACATCGATTTCGAGTTCTTGCCGCATCCGCCTATCTGCAAAAAGCCTTTGCTCCAAAGAACGTATTTCTTTTTCCAAGTCGATTGCTTCTTTATCAAGCCGGGGTCGCGCCCCAACAGCTGCGTTCGTAAGTTCTTCAAGCTGTCGCACCGGAACCCGAAGCTGCTCCACAATTTCCGCAGCAGACGTCTCTAAAGCACCGCACATGGGGCATTGCCTTTCTCCTTTTGCAGCCTCGGCAAACCAGTCCAGTCCCTTTACTCGATCCCTCTCCGCGAGCAGATCGTTTCCGTAGTCATTTACCGTAGCGTCTAATGCTTTTAGCCGGCGTAAGCGCCTCCTAGCATCCCCCAGCAGATGATCGAGGTACTCTTCCTGTTGTCGAAGCTGCTCCAGTTGGGTCACGGCTGACCGCGTTGTAGCCACGGGCTGCCGCCGTATGCCCCGAGAAGGATTCTCCGCTACCGTACGCAAGACTTCAATCATTTCAGGAATACCCGCAGGCAATTTACCTTGTGAAATGAGATTGAGCTCTTGGGCCCTGAGATAAGATCCTGCGACTTGCGCGCGCCAACTTTCAATAGCGGATCGTCTCTGCCGCAATTCGAGGGAAAGCCTTTTTTCCTCGCTTTGCAAACCTGATAATTGATGTTCAATTCTTAACTGTTGGTTCGTTTTTGACCCAAGCACAACCGGAAATACTCGACGCAATTTCTCACGATGTTCGGTCGTATCCGTCTTAAAAAACAGGGTGTATGGATTAGCGACTATGTGCTGTGGCAGAAAGTTGAATGCCGCCATATCGCGAAAGCTGGCACGCCCACTCCAGCCTTTCGGTTGTTCACCTGAAACCAAAGGAAGATCAGAGAGACCACACAATGAATCCATTAACGCCTTGAAATCGTCGAGATGCCGATTCCTAATTGGGAACTGTGTAGCTGCTCTTGCTCCTTCATCGTGAGTTAATAGCTCGTAATCATTGCTGTAGTCTTGGTCGTGCGGAGACCGGCGAGCTATACGCATTACGCCGAGGGCTGTCTCTACCCTGAGGCCATACCAAGAAACACTTTCGCGTATGATACCGACGGGAATCGCGCACTTGTCGCTGCCAAGGACATAGTCGACAATCGCAATTATCGAGCTTTTGCCTGTTCCACTCCATCCAGTTATGACACTCACTTTATTCGCGGGCAACTCGATTTGCACTGGCGGGTTATTTGTGGCTTCAGGCCAAAGAATTAGTTGTTGTATGTTCAGCTTCATATCAGAAAGAAATCCTTAACTTGGCCTCAAGTTGTACGGGTGTTTCATCTCTAAAGAATGCTCCAAGGCGACGCGCCGCTAGAGCTGTTACTTTGGCAATTCCGTTGGGTTGAATTGAATTTGGCAAAGACTGCAATTTACAGCGAAAGGATAGGCCTGCTGCGCCATCAACTTTTTCTAACAATCCGGCTGCGCAGGCAATGTTTATGCTCCGCAGGGTTGTGGGAGCAAATGCGGTAATTCGATCTTGCAGATTTAAAATTACGGTAGGATCATCGACCAGAAACTTCGTGATGCCACTGTCAAAAAACATCCTCTGTAGCCGTTTTGCGGACGGGCGATGCAAGAGAATCGGCAATACTGGCAAAAATAAGAGAAGGCTTGGATAACGGATTGGCACCCGGTGGGATTCATACTGATGCGTGAATTCCCAGAGAGCAATTCCACCCCACAACGGATTGGCGACAATATGCTCTTCGAAATGTGCTTGCATTATTTCTTTTCCTTCTTGAAGTCGGGGTGCCAATAAACCATGTCATCATTAGAGAGTCGGTGG
>DASSXL010000100.1:0-28433 GCA_035703825.1 Candidatus Angelobacter sp. | reverse complement strand
TGATTGTAAAGGGGTTAATGTTTTATCCTGGCGTGCCTAAGCGTTATTTCCCTCCCAGCAGCATCTTGGCGATGGTCTGCAACTGCATGTTGGAAGTACCTTCGTAAATCTTGCCGATCTTGGCGTCACGATAATATTTTTCCACGGGATAATCTTTGGTGAATCCGTTGCCGCCGTAAATTTCCACGGCCAGGGAAGCTACGCGCTCCGCTACCTGCGAGGCAAAAAGCTTGGTCATGGCGGCTTCTTTCACAAAATTCATTCCCGCGTCTTTCATGCGCGCCGCGTTGTAAACCAGCATCTTCACGGCTTCAATCTCGGTTGCCATCTGCGCGAGCTGGAACTGGATACCCTGGAAGTCAGAGATGCTTTTGCCGAACTGCTTGCGTTCCTGTGAATACTTGAGCGCGCTCTCCCACGCGCCGCGGGCCAGCCCCAGCATCTGCGCGCCAATGCCGATGCGCCCTTCATTCAGCGTTTCAATGGCAATCTTGTATCCCTTGCCGACCTCGCCCAGGACGTTTTCCTTTGGCACACGGCAATCTTCCAGGATCAACTCGCAAGTGCTGGACGCGCGGATTCCGAGCTTATCTTCTTTCTTGCCGACGGAGAATCCCTGAAATCCTTTTTCCACGATGAAGGCGGTAATGCCCTTATAGCCTGCCGCGGGATCCAGCGTGGCAAACAGGATGAAAACGCCGGCCTCTTTGCCGTTCGTGATCCACAGCTTCTGGCCGTTCAGCACATAGTCGCCGCCCTTGAGTTCCGCGCGGGTCTGCATGGCAAACGCGTCGGACCCGGAAGAAGCCTCGCTCAGGGCGTAAGCGCCTACCGTATTGTTCGTCATTTT
This sequence comes from Candidatus Angelobacter sp., assembly GCA_035703825.1. Taxonomy (GTDB): domain Bacteria; phylum Acidobacteriota; class Terriglobia; order Terriglobales; family Acidobacteriaceae; genus Angelobacter. The sequence continues at coordinate 27,583 of DASSXL010000100.1, read as the reverse complement.
GGGAAGATAGCGGCGCTTCTGTTCTTCATTAGTCCAGCGCAGCAGCGCGTTATTGACCAGAGTATTTTGCACGTCAACAATCACGCCGGCGGAAGCATCCACGCGGGAGATTTCTTCCACGGCCAGGATCGCCTCAAAAAACTTTCCTCCGGCTCCGCCATACTGCTCCGGGACTTCAATCCCCATCAGTCCAAGCTGAAAGAACTGGTCAATCAACTCGTGATCAAACACGCCTTTTTCGTCCATCTCGCGGACTTTAGGACGGAGCGTCTGGTCGGCGAACTGGCGCACGCTGTCGCGAAACAACATTTCGTCTTCAGTCAGGGCCACCAGCGGCTGCGGCGGCGGAGCAATCTGAGTGGAAGTCTGGGACATCGGGATGATCCTTTTGAATGATTTCGGAGAGACTTAAAATTGTATCACCGGGAAAGCATTCAGCACTTACGCGGTCAGCAATCAGCAAGAGCTTCACCGCAACGGACGCAAAGCACGCAAAGGAGAATAGGGAAGGCGGGATCTTCTTCTTTCTTTGCGCCCTTCGCGACCTTTGCGGTAAACAGGTTTGGGTGAATGCTGCTTGCAGATAGCTTCCCACTTGACTGCATCCGCCCTGAGACCGTTTAATGCCAAGCATGCGCGCAGCTTTTTTAGGTCTTGGAATTATGGGGCGGCCCATGGCCGCCAACCTGGTGAAAGCCGGACATGAAGTGACGGTCTGGAACCGTACGCCCCGCGAAGTTGAGGGGGCCAAAACCGCAGCCACGCCCGCCGAAGCGGCCAAGGACAAAGACGCTGTGTGGGTCTGCGTCTCAGACACCAAGGCGGTGCAGGCGGTCCTGTTTGGTCCGGGCGGCGCGATTGAAGGCCTGACCAGCGGCACGGTTGTTGTCGACTCCAGCACCATCTCGCCTTCCGCCAGCCTGCTGTTCATGGAAGGCCTGCAGGAAAAGGGCTGCGAATTTCTTGATGCTCCAGTCACCGGATCAAAGATTGCGGCGGAAAGCGGCCAGCTAATTTTTATGATCGGGGGCGCGCCTCACAATATTGAGCGCGTTGAGCCGCTGCTCCGCGCCATGGGAAAGAAAGTGATCCACATGGGCGACAACGGCAAGGGCCTCTCCGCCAAACTGGCCCAGAACATGAATATCGTCTTTATCTATGAAGGCCTGTGCGAGAGCCTTACGCTGGCCAAAAAGCTGGGCGTGCCGCCGGAAAAGATGTTTGAGCTGATTGAGGCTTCCATGATCCGCTCCGGCGTAGCCGAATACAAGAAGCCGTTTATTCTCGCCCAGGACTACTCTCCCAACTTCCCGCTGAAGCTGATGCACAAAGACATGCACCTGATGATGGACGCCGCAAAAGAAAACGGCGTCGACCTGCCGGGGCTGATCAAGATCGACGAAATCTACGAAGAGGCCAGCAAGGACGGCCACGACGATTTGGATTACGCAGCAACCATGATGCTGATTGAAGAGCGGGCGGGGCTGAGGTTGAAAGGGAAGACGACGTAGTCCTGCATGCAAGCCGGTTAATCCTGTTCTGCTTGCGCATCAAGACTAGCCAGTGTAACTTACGCACAGCCCACGGTATTTGGTTGCGCCCGGTCCAGACTGCGGCCATTTGGAGGAGGTTAGCGGACTCTGAAAAGAAGAGGTGCATACCGGCCATGTGGCTTTTGAATGCTCTTGTTGCAACCAGCGGAATCATTTTCTTTCTCCTGCAACCTCCAGCTTCCGGGCAGATTTCATCGAGCGAAAAACCGGGTCAGGCAGTGCAGGGACAATCTTCGTCCGTCCCGCCCAAGCCGGCTGATTCCGCCTCTGCCGTGGGAGAGACCCAGCCCGTGATAACGGTCCGCGGTCTTTGCACTGAAGGCGCCGCAAGCGGCGGAAAGCCGGGAAGTCCATGCAGCAAGCAGATCACGCGAAAAGAGTTTGAGCGGCTGATGAATGCCCTGAATTCAGGGGGACAAAGCGTTTCAGCGAGTGGCCGGCAAAACCTGGCCCAGGCCTACGTGGAAGCGCTGGCTTTTGCCGATGCAGCCCGAAAAGCCGGGACTGAAGACACCGAAGAGTTTCGCGAGGTGATGTTCTGGGTGCGGCTGCGCACCATTGCCGATCTTTATCGCCGCAACCTGCAGGAAAAATATCGCAATCCTGAACCGGAAGAGATCGACTCGTATTACCAGCAGCATCTGGGATCTTTCGAGCGGGTCCATCTGCTGCGTATCCTGGTGCCGCGAGAGAATTTTTCCGGCGGCGATAAAAGCGAGTTCGACAAGAAGGCCCTGGCCGCCGCTGAGGCCGCGCGCACGCGCGCGATCAATGGTGAAGCGCCGGAGCAAATTCAAAAGGATGTATACGCCGCTCTTGGCTTGGAGCGTCCGCCCGCCACCGACCTGGGAACCTATAAGCGAGCAGACTTCATCGAAAAAGAAGCCACGGACGTCTTCTCACTGCAACCCGGGCAAGTGGGCCCTCTGGAAACCGAGATCAAGAGTTATGTGATTTACAAAGTGGCGAGCAAAGAGACGCTGACGGAAGCCCAGGTCAAGGCGGATATCATTCGCGAAATTTCGCAACAAAAGTACCGGGATGCGCTGAAGGCCGTGATGGACTCCGCCCATGCCGACTTCAATGAGCAATACTTTGGCCCAATGGCGCCCAAACCTCCGATTGACGCTCCGACCGTTCCGCGACGGCCGGCGCATTAAGCAAAAGATGTTCGTGCCGCCCGGCCAAATTCGCCCCTACACAAACCAGAGCGGCGGACTGATGAAAGCCCGCCGCGCAATGGAAGCAATGTTTGAGCAATATTCTTAAAGCGATCGCAGGAACAGGATCACGTCCTGCTGCTGAGTACAAGTCAATTGGTTGAACTTGGTGACGGTCGCGTTTGATTCCGAACCGCAGAAGGTGCTGGCTGCGGCGGGAATGGTAATTGTTTGTCCGTTCAGGATGAAGGTTTCACCCACGCCGGTCACCTTGACGCAGTCAGTCGTGGGGCTCACGTGGAACTGCTCAATCACGTCCACCAGGTTGTTGGTGCGGCCGTCATGCAGGAAGAAGAGGCGTTGGCCCACTCCCCACAGCGGCGCGGTGCGGAACTCGTCTGGGCCGGCGGCGCCCTGCGTTACGCCATCTGCCAGTTTCGATCCCATGTGGTGAAGCGCGAAATCAGAGAAGGGAGAGAACGTGGCATTGTTGAGGTCAGTGAAGATAGATGGGCCGGTGGTGAGCCTGGGTGTGTGACAGGTGTTACAACCTGCGGCGTTGAACTGTGTCTGTCCATCGACCGCGGCGGGACTAAGCGGCAGGCATTGCGGAATTCCGTTGGGCGCCTGACTGCTGAAATCGCATTGCGCGGGCGCCGTATTGGCGAACATGAAGAACGATTGAAGCTCAATGTCAGAAGCCACGACAACGGGATTGGTGGAAATAGTCTGGTTGTTGGGAGTGGTGAAGTCTTCTGGCGTGGTGTTGCTGGCGCAATCGCCGGCGCGCCGCTCAAAAGGAAACAGCTCATTGGTAACGCCCATTTCCACGTTTGAGGCTTCGCCGGTAAACATCAGCATCGAGGCATTCTGGGCCTTCCAGCCGAACCGAGTGACTGTTTGATCGTTGCCGTTGGTATTGAGATGGCCGCCCACGCCAAGGGTATTCGAGGCGTTCACGAGCAGGTTGGCAATCAGCGTGTTGTCCGGCACTGTCTCAATAAATCCCATACCAAAGGTGGGCGTAGGAACGCGGAAGATCACGTTGTTGTTCGTGACTGCGGCGGGAAAGTTGGGTTGCGTGATATTGCATGTTGCCGGGGCGTCTGTGCGCCCTTTGATGGTATAGAGCTGCTGTACCGAGCCATCCAGGACGTTCAGCGGAGTGCCCGTGGAATCAGTAGCGCGCGGGAAGCGGGCTTCCAGCACCGGCCCATTCGGCCGGTTCTGGACGAAGGAAGGCACTAGATTGGTGGCGCCGTGCGCATTAGCCACCGTGATCTGTGGATTTCCGTTGAAGAGCGGCGTGCCTTGCCCAGGGCTGGTGCCTCCGATGGATGGCTGCGAGTGGCACATGAAGCAACTGTTGCCGTTGAACCTTGGCCCAAGGCCCTTGAGAGGCTCAGGATTGTTTACGCCCGGGGGCGCGCCTGCCACTGAAGCGATGTCACCAAACTTGGCCATGCCGGATTCCCAGAAGTTAAATTGGTTCAATGTCAAGTTGGGCAAGGCATTGCCGGAGGAGTTAAATTGTCCATTTTGCGATTGCTGCGTGAAATTTGGAATGCTGTTGCCGTTCTGGTCTGGAACGCTGTAGTGAATAGTGTTTCCCGCCGGTCGCGGCCCGGGATCTTTCAGCACACAGCCGGTCTGAGCGCTGGCTACGGATACACAACAAAGTAGCGCGACAAAAATGCGGAAGCAATTCAGCAGGGGCCCATTGCTAATCAACATGGTGTGGCTCCTTTCTTTTTTTGGTGACGCGTGGCAGGCTGAGTGAAACTGCTCTATTTGAAAGAGCTGAACAACAAGTGAAGCTGACAGCGCGCATTCTAGCCCTGAACTGCAGAGTTGCTGATGTAAATTCTTTTTTTTTACATGGCGAGTTCCCGTTCCGGGAAGTGGGGACCAAAATGGGAAGGTTGGAAAAAGGCCTTACTACAAAACTGGCAGGAAAGGAGGCGACTCGCCACAGTGACATAAAAACGTTGAGACGCGGCACTGTTACGTCTCACCATAAGCTTTTTGGCGCTTCTACCCCGGCTGCCCGGGCGTCGGCGCCATCTTCAGCATCTTTCGCGCCAGCCTGCCCAACACGGGATAATCGGCCCATTCGCCCTGGCCTGCCTTGATGGCATAAATAATGGCAATGACCAGCGTTGCGATGCCCAATCCAGCTAAGACGATCCACACTAGAGGAAAAAGCACCAATAATCCCACGGGAAAATTCTGCGTGTGCTTGTCCGCATTGGGAACGATGTAAAAGGCCATGGTGATAAAAAATCCAAATACAAACAGAACCACCACGATGACATGCACGATCTGCAGCAGCAGCGCCTGCAGCGCATGAAATGCCACGAAGCGCGACTGCCGCCGGATGAGAAAGATGATCAGCGGCGCGATCCAAGAGCCGACGATCTGCAGGGCATGCGCCAGCGTCGCCATGGTGCGCTCGTCGTTCGTCGTCCATCCGTTGAGCTGTGGCGGAGTGGTCATGCCCGTTGCTCCGCGCCAGCACTCTTCGGAGCGGGGGCGTTCAAGATGTAATCATTTTCGGACACGGCCTTCGTCCTCCTCATATAGCTCACCACCGATCCCGGCCAGAGCACCGGGCTCTCGCCAGTCTTGGCGTCCTGATACCAACTGCGGCAGCCGCCGGACTCCCACACGGTCCCGGCCAGGCGTTTTCGAAGCTCTTCAACGAAGCGCTGCTGAGTTTCAGCTTTCACTTCCATTACTCGGCGGCCGCGTTTGCGCATCAGGCGCAGGCAGTCCATCACGTAACCGATCTGGGCTTCACTCATCAGGACAACCGAGTTGTGTCCCAGGCCCGTGTTGGGGCCGAGCAGGATAAAAAAGTTAGGAAAGCCGCTGACGGTCGTGCCAAGGTAGGCGCTGATGCGGTCTTTCCATGCTTCATGGATATCGATTCCGTCGCGGCCCACAATGCGCGTATCGTGCAGGGGATCGGTGGCGCGAAATCCTGTGCCATAAATCAGCACGTCCACCGGACGCTCAGCTCCATCCTGCGTGATGATGCTGTGTTCACGAATCTCGCGGATGCCTTCCGTCACAAACTCAACGTTAGGCCGTTGCAGCGCGGGATAAAAGTCATTGGAGATCAGCACGCGCTTGCAGCCGAACTCGTAGTTGGGCGTGAGCCGCAATTCGGGATCGGGCACCTGGGCGGCAAGATGGTCGAGCGCCATTTTCAGGCCGCGCCGGCGCAAGGCGGGTAATTTGCCCAGAAATGCCCAGACGCGGACCTCATACATCCAGAAAAGCGCGGTGCGGAAAATCCATCCCAGCCCCGGCACCCGGCGGAAGCGTTTCTTCCATCGCTCCGGAATGGCAAAGTCTTCTTTGGGGATGATCCAGGGCGGCGTGCGCTGGAATACGGAGAGCTTCGCCACTTTGGGCGCGATCTCCGGCACAAACTGTATTGCGCTGGCGCCGGTGCCGATCACAGCCACGCGCTTGCCTTCGAGCGGCACGCTTGAATCCCACCAAGTGGAGTGAAATGCCGGTCCGGCAAATTTCTCCATGCCGGGAATTTCAGGAAACCTGGGAACATGCAACGCGCCTACAGCGGAAACCAGAACCCGAGCGAGGATCGTCGCGCAGTCCACTGTGGTCACTCGCCAGAGCGACTCCGCTCCATCCCAGACCGCTTCTTTCATACGCGTGTTCACGCGGATGTAAGGATTCAAGCCAAAGCGGTCCGCGCAGGACTTGAGATAGCGTTGAATCTCGTCGCGCCCGGAGTACATGCGGCTCCAGTCAGGATTGCGGTCGAAGGAAAATGAATAGAGGTGCGAGGGGATATCGCAGGCGCATCCGGGGTACTGATTCACATACCAGGTGCCGCCGATATCATCGGCCTTTTCAATCACCAGAAAGTCCTTGCGTCCCTGTTGCAAAAGCTTGATCGCCATGCCAAGGCCGGAAAATCCGGCGCCGACGATCAGCACTTCGAGGATTTCCGTTGGCATTCCAGCGGCGAAAGGAGTCTGGGGAGCCGATACCGTCGCGGTTCCGGCCTCCACGCAATTTGATATTTCAGGCTTCATAAACACTCGGCAGTCCTCAACCCTTACGTTGCCGCTCTTTTTGTGCGCGATCGCAGCTTCTCGCTGCATCCAGGCCGGCCGCGGGCCTGGATGATTATTTTTGCGGGTCGGGTTCGGCGACAAACTGATATCCCAACCCGCGCACTGTTAGCAGATGTTTCGGCTTGGTTGGATCTTTTTCGATATACCGCCGCAGACGCACAATGAAATTATCGATGGCGCGCGTGTCAGTATCTTCCTTCAGGTTCCAGACCTGTTCCAGAATCTCTTTGCGCGAGACGGGACGCCCGCTATTGCGGATAAGGTAACGCAGCAGCTCGATTTCCATCAGCGTAAGCTGGAAGATCTGCTGGCCATCGCGTAGCTGCAGTTTCTGGAAGTCGACAGTCTTGCCGGCAAAGCTGAACTCGTCCGACTGCTGGGGGCCGGCTTCGTTCGCCGACTGCAACCAGTTTTTTCGCCGCAGCAATCCGCCCACGCGCGCAACCAGAATGTCCAAGTTGAAAGGCTTGGGCAGATAGTCGTCGGCCCCGGACTCAAATCCTTTCAGCACGTCTTCTGGCCGTCCGCGCGCCGTGAGCATAAGGATCGGGGCAAAGTTTTGCTGTTGGCGAAGCTCGCGCGCGACGGTGAAACCATCTTTGCCGGGTAGCATCACGTCCAGTAAAACCAGGTCAAACGGTTCGCTTTTTACCAGCATGCGGTCAAGCGCGCGTTCGCCATCTTCGGCAATCTCCACGGAGTGGCCTTCAGCTTCCAGGTTGAAGCGTAGCCCCTGCGCGATGTGCCCTTCGTCTTCCACTACCAGGATGCGGCTCATACGTGATAGATCCTGGGCAGCCGCAGCGTGAATGTGCTGCCGTGGCCTTCGCCTTCGCTTTCAGCAAAGGCGTCACCGCCGTGCCGCCGCGCGATATTGCGTACAATGAACAGTCCCAGCCCCGTTCCCTTGACCTGCCCGGTTGCAGGGCTTTGCACGCGGTAGAAGCGCTTGAAGATGCGCTTCAGCTCGTTGCGCGGAATTCCCACGCCGTTGTCGCGGACCCGCAGCACCACTGTATCGATGTTCGGCGTAGTCACGTCCACGATGATCGAAGGTTGCTGGCCGGAATACTTCACCGCGTTTTCGATCAAATTGGCCACGGCGGTGCGCAACTCCTCGGGATTGCCCATCAAGGTGATCGGTTCGGATGGCGCTTCGCCGAAGCGCAGCGCATCTTTGGAGAGGCCGTGCCGCAAGCGCGCCAGGTCCAGGCTTTCTTCAATGATGGCGGTGAAGTCCACATCTTTCCAGTGGCGTGAGCGGCGCTGCCGAATTTCGCCCGCGCGCAGCACCTGTTCCACCGTGCCCATCAGGCGCTCGGTATCGTCCATCATCAGGCGGTAAAAGTCTCGGCGCTGGTCCTCGCTCAGCTTGCGCTTTTCCAGCGTTTGCAGGTAAAGCCGGATGGAAGTGATAGGCGTTTTCAGTTCGTGGGTCACGGCGTTGAGGAAGCTATCCTGCTGCTCATTGCGGCGGATCTCACGCACAAGAAAGATGGTATAAAGCACCAGGCCGGCAATGATCATGCCGAAGAAGATGATGCCCAGCACCAGCGGCACCACGTTGCGCCAGTTGTGCACCAGCCAGACGATGTTGAGATAAATCGCCAGCCCCACCAGGCAGGATCCCAGCGTGATAAAGAATGCGATTGTCCTGGCGCTGCTTCGGATGCGCATGGTCGTTGAGGAAATTGTAAAGGAAGCGGTGGGCTACGAAGAAGGAAAGACCGCTGACACGATGGTACTTCGCTCTTGGCATTTGGCTTTGACAAAGGCCGGTTAGCTCTGCCAAGTACCAACTACCAACTACCAACTACCAACTACCAACTACCAAGAGCCAATAGCGGGTTTTCTAATCATCGCCGGAAGCCGCGGGCGAAAACTGCTCCAGCGGGACCTTTGCCGGCTTGATCTTTACGGCTTCTTTCAGCTTGGGCGCTTTCACGTCCCAAATGAGCCCCAGGGCGCGCAGAACGCAAATGCCGTACCAGTTGAAGTCGATTTCATACCAGGCCAGGCCGTGACGCGCCGCCTGCGGATGGGCATGATGGTTGTTGTGCCAGCCTTCGCCAAAAGTCAGAAGCGCGACCCAAAAACTGTTTTTCGAAGTGTCTCCGGTCAAAAAGCGTTGCGATCCCCACATGTGCGTGGCCGAATTCACCAACCAGGTGAAGTGCAGCCCCATGACGGTGCGGAAGAAGATGCCCCAGAGCATCACAGACCAGCCGCCGAAAACCAGAAGGGCAATGCCCAGCACGGTAATCGGGACCCAGTGCCATTTACTGATAAAGGTATGAAACTTGTCTTTGCGGAGATCGGGAATATAAGGCAGCAGCGCTGACGAATGGTTGTGCAGAGTACGCCCCGTCAGGATCCAGCCCATGTGCGACCAGAAGCCGCCATCGCGGGGCGAATGCGGATCGCCTTCCACGTCAGTATTCTGGTGATGGACGCGGTGCGTCGCCACCCAGAAGAAGGGGCCGCCTTCCAGCGCCAGCGTGGCGCAGAAGGTGATGAAATATTCGAACCACTTGTACGTCTTGAAACCGCGATGCGTGAGCAGCCGGTGATACGCAATCCCGATGCCCAGGCTGCCGGCGACCCACCACAGCAGCAACGCGACGAAAAAGGCCTTCCAGGTAAACATGAAAAGCGCCGCTATAGCGCCTATGTGAAATGCGACCATGAAAAAAGTGGTCAGTTTTCCGATCGGTTCCCGAAACGTCCTGTCACGCTTGAAAAAATTCACGAGTATGGGTCTCCTTGTTGGCTCGAGCCTTGCTTGTTCTTAATTTGATTCAAGGCTACCAGCCACGGAGCCGCCGGATTGTAATACTTGTGTAATCTGCGCGCCGGAAGGGCAGGGTCGAAGGAATTAGACGGTGTCCTAAAGTGCGCGCGGCACTGGCAACGACCCTGTCGCGGCAGGGCGCGCTTTCAAATGCAAGTGTGCGTAATATTCTTCGGGTGGTTACCGCGCAAAGCATCAGGGCACTCACCAAATTTATTGCGCGCGAGAGTGAGCGACTGCTCTAAATGCGCTCCCAGGCATCGAGCGCCGGTGCCAAATTGGGACTAAGCTGCTCAATTTCGCATTCTGATTTCGTCAGACAGCGCTGAACTTTTGCTAAGATTCGAAGCACATTCGGCGGCTTAAGTTTTTCTCATGCTTCCGCCAGGACACGATATGAAATGGACTGTTGCACTTTCGGCCTGCTGTGTTGTGCTGCTGGCCGCAAACATCGCTTTGATCCACCAGAACAGCCAACTGAAAGCGCAGCTCTCAGTGCCGCCACCGGTTATGGAAGCCGCCGCTGGATCGCAGATGCCGGACCTGCGAGGGGTTGATCTGGAGGGTAAACCAGTTGAAGTGCTTTACGGAAAAGACTCGCGCAAGGTGCTGGTGATGGTTTTTTCTCCCACCTGCCCTTTTTGCGATCAAAACTGGCCCAAGTGGCAGCAGGTGATTTCCTCGCTGGACCGCTCGGCCATTCGTCCAGTACTGGTGGACGTTACCTCAAGCACAACCGCGAGCTTTGTTTCGCAGCACGAGCTTGCCAGCCTGCCGGTGATCCTGAAGGCGGACCCGAAGGCCACGATGGACTACCGCATGCATCTCACGCCGCAAACAATCCTGGTGGATTCCAGCGGAAAAGTGGAGAAGGTCTGGACGGGGGTGATGACCGATTCCGCCGTTTCCGACCTGAAACAGCGTACGGGCAGCAAGACTGCCTCCGCATCCAGCGCTCGCGCGACATTTTAGACTCTCGAGGGGGCAATTTATGACGAAAAAGACGATCAAGAACACGTTTCTTGCGGCCATCGCCGCCGCCATTCTCTGCGCGGGAACGGTTTCCGCTCGGCAGTTGTCCCTGAATGTTCAGACAACCACCTGCAGCGGCTTCTGCGATAAAAAGAAACACCCTTGTCCCAACATTCTGGGCTGCGGATGCGTCATTCAGCCCGGATTCACTAGCGGCACGTGCAACTTCATCGCAGCCAAGCCGGCAAAATAATTAGTTGTCGTCCGGTCCTGGAATTTTCGGTCCCGGAACAAGAAGGAGAACCATGATGAAGAAGATCAAGTCGATATTGTTCGCCGCACTTGTCGTTAGCGTTCTAAGCGCCGGAACTGTTTCCGCGCGCCAGTTGCGGGCCGATGCCAGGGGCTTTGCCGCCTGCAAAGGCAGTTGCAGCAGCACACAACCTTGCGCTACGGGCTGCATATGCGCCTTCCCTCTGGAATCGACGACAGGTTTTTGCTCGTCGCATCCAACGGGAGCTCAACCGCCGGCAAAGTAGCTGGAATCAATTCACCTTTTCTGCTTAGAGCTGTTCGATAAAAAGGAGGACGAACCATGGGTAAGACAATCAAGAACATCATTTTTACAGCGATGGCCGCCGCTGCCCTCTGTGCGGGAACGATTTCCTCTCACCAGTTGTCCCTGCATGCTCAGGACACAACTTGCCAGCACCATTTCTGCAGCAAGACACAACCCTGCCCCAACGTTCTGGGCTGCGGATGCGTCTTCAATAGCCCCACCGCCACCACAGGCGTATGCGGGTTCATTGCAGCTAAACCGGCGAAATAGCCGGTCTTCGTCTCGGTACTGGACGCTTAGTTCAGGAACAAGGAGGTGAGCGATCATGAAAAAGATCAAGTCAATGTTCTTTACAGCGCTGGTCATTGGTGTTCTCTGCGCCGGAACTGTTTCGGCGCGGCAATTGCGGAGCGATGCGAAGAGCTCGGCCACCTGCGGTGGCGGATGCAGCGCGACCAAAGCTTGCCACACGGGTTGTCTCTGCATCGTCCCCATGGAAACGGGAAACCCGTTTTGTTCGTCGCATCTCATTCCCGGCGCAAGCGTAATCAAGTAGCAGCGCCGGGTCGTTCCCGATCTTGTAATAGAAAGGAGATTGGGCCATGAAGAGCAAGATCCAGAATCTGTCACTTGCCGTCATCGCCGGTGCTGTTCTGTGCGCTGGAACGGTGTCAGCGCGGCAGTTGCGGAGCGGCGTCAAGGGATTTACGTGCGGTGGTACCTGCAGCGCCACGCAGCCTTGTCCTACTTCCAATTGCGTATGTTCCTTTACCACCCCGACCACCGCATTTTGTACGACGAAGCTTGCCGGGGTCGCGCCGGCGGGGAAATAACAACAGGCAACGGCGCAGCATGGGGCGTGGTGCTAGAAGGACGAGTGGACCAGGAGCAAAACAATCCATAACACGCTTCTGGTAGCCATGGCCACGGCTGTTCTTTGCGCAGGAACGGTTTCCGCCGGCAGTTGAAAACGGACGCTCATGGCGTCGGCTTTTGCGGAATTACATGCAGCGATCGTGCACTGCGGCGGCCTCTGCGCCTGCTGGATTGACAGCGGCAGCACCACCGGCGTCTGCGCGCAGAATCCCCCGGCTGCCAAGCCTAAAACAAAGCAACTTTGATTCGTGTGACTTCGTGTTGATTCGCGGCGCGTTTTCCTTGGCTGGTTGCCAGTCGCTATTGTTTGGGTTTCCTCTGGCTTTCTGGAAGGCGACTATTCGGTAGGCGCTGAGCGGCGTGCATCGGGAGCGTGAAGAATTCGGCGTGTGAAAACTGTCGGGCGGTTTGTCGCGAAGCGACACTGGAAGGAAAGCCAAGCCGCGAAGCCGGGTAGCGCGCTGAGCGGCGTGCATCGGGAGCGTGAAGAATTCGGCGTGTGAAGACTGTCGGGCGGTTTGTCGCGAAGCGACACTAAAAGACAGACGCGTTTCCGGCCAGTTCGCGCATTGCCTCCAGCACGTAACTGCGGGCCGGAGACCCGGGGGCAAGAGATTCCAGCGGAAGTGTGGCGGAAAAATGTGGAGACCGGCGCTGAAAACTGACTTCCAGGAAGTCCCCGCTATCACCCTTGCTTAGGGACGCCATGGTACTCGCGATTTCTCGCTGCAACTCCGGCTTGGTGCTGATCATTACAGATTGCAAGCGCTCGAATTGCCAACCCGGCCGCTTGATCGATGACTTATGGCCGCTGCGAACAAACCAGCGGAAATTCTGCATTTGCAGTGAGAACCCAGGGGGACAATCGAGGTCAGCCTGAAATTTCACGACCTCGCGTCCTGCCTTGATTTTGCTCAGCAGCCACTGCACCGGCGTCTGTTGCGCGTTCAGTTCCACCAGGACCCAGGCGCGCTGAAAGACTCCGCAAGTGAGCCGCAGTGGAACGCGGAAGCGCGACGGCGAAATCCAGGAAATGCCCACCACATGGCCGCGACCGCACAGAGAAGATTGGATCCAGCGCAGGATTTCTTTTGCTTTCTTACGTTTGTATCGCAATGAGAGGGAATACCACGTGATACACAACGCGGTTGCCGCAATTAAAAAGATGCCCAGGGCTGCCATTCTGCGTCATTTGGATGCGTGTTGACCATCCCTTAGATGTCAGTTACGTGGACGGTAAGGCCCGTTTTTCAGCCGCTGTTCCGCTTTGGCACCGGCTCCTGACGTGAGGGTTGTGCTAAAGGCCACGATAGATTCCGCCATCGGCCAAAATGGTCTGGCCGGTCACGTATGATGCCCGCTCCGAGGCCAGCCAAACGATCACGTCGGCGATCTCCTTCGGGCTTCCCAGCCGCCGGACCGGTGTTTCTGCGGCCCACGTGTCGCAGATCTGCTGGGGTGAGCTGCCGGTAGCTAGCGACCGCACCTGCGCCAGCTCTTGCAGGCGTTCCGTGGCCGTATAGCCGGGAGCGACATTGTTCACCAAAATGCCATCCTTGCCAAACTCATTGGAAAGGCTCTTGACCAGTCCCACCACGGCGGCGCGCACTGAGTTGGAAAGCACAAGGTCGGCGATGGGCTGCTTTACGGAAATTGAGGTGATGGTAACGATCCGGCCCCAGCGATGGCGCTGCATGTGGGGAATCACGGCCTTGGCCAGATGGACGGTGCTCATCAGGTTCAACTCCACGGCTTTGCGCCATTCATCTGCGGAAATCGAAAGGAAGTTCTTGGCCGGCGGTCCTCCGGCATTGGCTACGCAAACGTCAATCCGCCCAAATCGTTTTGCCACCTGCTCAGTAAAACGCTGGACGGCGTTGCCGTCGGTTACATCCAAAGCTTCCGCGTAAACTTCCGCGCCGGTCTGGCTGCGGAGTTTGTCGGCGGCCTCGACGAGAGTTTTCTCCGTCCGCGAGCACATGGCAACCTGGGCGCCTTCGCGGGCAAATGCCTCAGCGGTCGCCAGCCCGATCCCCTGGCTGGATGCGGCGACGATTACGCCCCGGCCTTTCAGTCCAAGATCCATACCGTCCCCTCAACTATTTTTTGTTTCTCCGGATAGTTGTCCGGTGTAAACCTGCACCGGAGCGCCGGCCTTGATGCTGTTTTTTTCAAAGCAGACTTTGATCCGGCGGCGCAGTTCCCGCGCCACATTGTACTGCCTCCCCGGTCGGACCTTCGCCAGCATCAGGTAGTCGACCTCATGCCCACGCACCCGCTCGATGCCTGGGACCTGCGGCTCCGCCACCAGGTCATCCTTAAAGCCGGGATCGTTATAGATTTCTTTTGCCACCTCCGTCAGCAGCTCGACTACGCGGTCACTGTTTTCGCTGTAGTCGGCCGCTACGTGCAGAGTTACCTGCGACCAGTCACGCGTGGTGTTGCTGACAATCTGGATGGCGCTGTTTGGCACAATGTGCAAGGTGCCGTCACTATCGCGGAGGATTGTGCGGCGCATGGTGATTTCTTCCACGGCTCCGCTCACGCCCGCGGCGCGAATCGTGTCGCCGACCTCAAACTGGTCTTCCACCAGAATAAAGAATCCATTAATCACGTCCTTGACCAGGGTCTGAGCGCCAAAACCAATGGCCAGCCCGGCAATGCCCGCGCTGGCGAGCAGAGGCTCAATGTTGATCAGAAAGACGTCCTTCAGGAGCGTCATGCCGGCGACGAACACGATCAAAAAGACGCCCACGCTGCGGACCACGCCCACCACGGTCCGCACCTGCTGCGACCTTACCGCGCCATGGGCGGATGTTCTCTCGCTGAGGGCGACTATCTTGCGCGTGATCAGTCCCAAGAGCCGGACGAGGATAAAGGCCAGGACCAGGATCACCAAAAGCTTTGGCGCCCGGTCGCGCGTCCATACCACCAGATAGTTATGCCATTGATGCCAGATGTTGCTGAATTGTTCTTCCATGCCGGTCAATTCTGGATTATAGCCGAGTGAAACCGCAGCGGCCCCGGCCGGCATCGATTGACGGCCGCGATGCTGGGCATTGACTATCCGCATTCCGCTTGTCGCAAGGACTCTGCGATAACTTTTATAATCGGCTTACGTCTTAATTCTGGAAGAGGTCATTTTGTGCTTGGAAAAATAATCACGATCGCCGCCACGGGCGTGGTCATATGCGGCTCAGCTCTCATGACGGCATCGGCGCCCGCGGGGCCGCCCCAGGTTGAAAGCCGCCAGGACCCAGCGCAGAAAGAAATGCAGGACCGCATGACGCGTGAAGCCAACAAGAAAAGACAGCAGGACATTCGCGACGATACCGACAAACTTTTTCAGTTGGCCACGGAGCTGAAAGCCGCGGTGGACAAGACCAATGAAAACCTCCTGTCGCTCGACGTGGTTCGCAAAGCCGACGAAGTGGAAAAGCTGGCCAGAAAGGTGAAAGAAAAAATGAAGGACGCCGTGGGACCGCCGGCAAGGAACGAACCGCCGCCCAAGGTGATTCGTCCTTTTCCTTACTGAGAAGTGAAAAAAACGGTAGTGGTACAGTTTTTGTCGACAGGCTCATCGCTGGCGCGATGACGTCTGCCTAAAGGCCCGCGATTCGCAAAACAAATCGCTAGACGCTGATGCTGCTAGTGGGTCAGTTCAACTGACCCACTACCGAAAAAAGCCCGCCGATTGCCGGCGGGCTTTTTATGCTGTGAGATGCTTTAGGCTGCGGTCTTGGTCTTGGCAGCCTGAGCGTCTTTCTCCGTGCCAATCCGCATTCCGTAGAACGAACGCCACACAAAGAACACAGACACCAGGAAGAACACCACCGCAAGAATCGTGGTTGGTCCGCCTTCTTTGCTCATCTTCACCGCCAGTGATACGGCAAGGAGTCCGAAAAGTGTGGTGAACTTGATGATCGGGTTCATCGCCACTGACGACGTGTCCTTGAATGGATCGCCCACCGTATCGCCGACCACCGTGGCGTCGTGCAGCGGCGTGCCCTTCTGCTTCAGCACCACTTCCACCACTTTCTTGGCGTTGTCCCATGCGCCGCCGGCATTGGCCATGAAGATGGCCTGGTACAAGCCGAAGATGGCGATCGAGATCAGGTAGCCGATGAAGAAATAGGGTTCAGCGAAAGCGAAGGCCAGCGTGGCGAAGAAGACCGTCAAGAAGATATTGAACATGCCTTTCTGCGCGTACTTGGTGCAGATCTCAACCACCTTTTTGCTGTCTTCCACTGAGGCCTTCGTCGCGCCTTCCAGTTTGATGTTGCGTTTGATGAACTCCACCGCGCGGTAGGCGCCGGTGGTCACTGCTTGAATGGAAGCGCCAGTGAACCAGTAAATGATGGCGCCGCCGGTGATCAGGCCAAGAACAAACGGAGCGTGCAGAAGTGACAGGTTTTCCGTGTGCTCTTTCAATCCATTGGTCAGGCTCATCATGATGGAGAAGATCATGGTCGTGGCGCCCACCACGGCGGTGCCGATCAGCACCGGTTTGGCTGTCGCTTTGAACGTATTGCCAGCGCCGTCATTTTCTTCCAGCAGGTCTTTGGCGCGTTCAAACCTTACGTCAAAACCGAAGTCCTTCTTGAGCTCCGCCGCTACATTTGGCACTTGCTCAATCAATGAGAGTTCATACACCGATTGCGCATTGTCCGTGACTGGCCCATAGGAGTCCACAGCGATCGTCACCGGGCCCATGCCGAGGAAGCCGAACGCCACCAGGCCGAAGGCAAAAACCGCAGGCGCCAGCATTGTCGCGCCCAGTCCCATGGTGCTGAAGTAGAAGGCCACGGCCATCAGGAGAACCATGCTAAGGCCCAGCCAGTACCCAGAGAAGTTGCCGGCCACCAATCCGGACAGGATGTTAAGTGACGAGCCGCCTTCTTCTGAGGACGTCACGATTTCTTTCACATGGCTGGAACTCATCAAGGTGAATACCTTGACCAGTTCGGGGATGATGGCCCCGGCCAGCGTGCCGCAGGAGATGATTGAGGCCAGCTTCCACCACAGCGTGGCGTCGCCGCCCAGCGTTGGGATCATCATCTTGGATACGATGAAAGTCAGAACGATGGAAACGATGGACGTGAGCCACACCAGCGAGGTGAGCGGCGTTTCAAAGTTCATGTGGTCGGAGTTCCCGTAGCGGGCCTTGGCGACGGCTTCATTGATGAAATACGAGCCCGCGCTGGACACCAGCATCATGATGCGCATGACAAAGATCCACACCAGCAGTTGCACCTGGACGACAGGATCGTGTACCGCGGCCAGGATGAACGCGATGAGCGCCACGCCAGTCACGCCATAGGTTTCAAAGCCGTCAGCGCTGGGGCCAACGGAGTCGCCGGCGTTGTCGCCGGTGCAATCGGCGATCACGCCCGGGTTGCGGGCATCGTCTTCTTTGATCTTGAAGACGATTTTCATCAGGTCAGATCCGATGTCGGCAATCTTGGTGAAGATGCCGCCGGCAATACGCAGCGCTGCCGCGCCCAGGGACTCGCCGATCGCGAAGCCGATGAAGCAGGCCCCGGCAAGGCTGCCCGGAATAAAAAGCAGAATGCAGAGCATGATCAGCAATTCAACGCTGATCAGCATCATTCCGATGCTCATGCCGGCCTTGAGCGGGATGGCATAAATCGGATATGGCTTGCCGCGCAACCCGGCAAATGCCGTCCGCGAGTTGGCGAACGTGTTCACCCGAATGCCGAACCACGCCACACCGTAGCTGCCGATGATGCCCACCAGGCTGAATGCCAAAATGATCATTACTTTGGCGGCGCCATATTCATGGTGCAGGATGCCGAAATACAGCACAATGACCACTGCGATGAAGGCTTCCAGGATCAAAATGAATTTGCCCTGCGTGATCAGATAGGTTTTGCAGGTTTCATAGATCAGCTCGGAAATTTCACGCATTGAGCGATGGACCGGCAGGTTCTTGAGCTGCACGTAGATCATCAAGCCAAAGAGCAGGCCAAGCGCGCAAAAGATCAGTCCAATGGTGAGCAGCTTGGAACCGTTGATGCCGTTCAGGAACGAAACCTGGCTCAGGTCCGGCAGCTTCAAATTGGCTTCACCGCCGGCTTCTGACGCCGGCGTGGCCGGAGCGGTCTCCTGGGTTGCGGCGGCAGCTTGCGGGTTCACAGCGGCGGCAACCTGCGAAACTGGCGGCGTGGCCTGCCCCTGCTGGGCAAATGCCGTGGGAAGGGCGAATGTAAGTACGGCCAACACGGCCACCAGCGCCAGGGTCCGGCGACGGGGTCCCCAATACGCGCGTTTTTCGCGTGATGGGGCAGTCGAGCGGATTACGCGGCCCATCAGGCCCGTTGCGAGCCAGGTGTGCATATGTAAATCCTCCAAAAGAGTCTAAGTTATGTGGACTTTTATCTGATTAACCACTTTTTACCGGCAATTCCCGGAACGCGCTTCCACATCAAGAACAAGTGGTTTGAGGTTTGGCCGCGTTGGAATCATTGGCTGGCCCTTGCAGAAGCCCCTGCTTCTGTCTACTGGCCAGTCCAGTAAAACTTGCTTTTATAACATGTTAGGGAAAGAAGATCAATCGCGCAAGGCCGTGTGCTGGAAGGCCTTGCCGAACGCTTTCCGCTTCTGGCAGTGACGATTGCGCCGAACTTACGGCCAATTCGGCGTAATAAACATCCGTTATGTGACCTGCGTCACAAGCTGATGCCTAATCCCCCCATTACCATCAAGTTACGCAATAGAATCAAGTTACGCAATAGAGTAGATTTGTGCCTTCCTCACAGCCACTTCCGGAGCGAAGATTGCCCCGCATAGCGGTATGTCTGGTTGCAACTATTGCCTGCATTTCACTCGCAGGATGGATACTGCGAATACCGGTGCTGACAAGCATTTTGCCGGGCTTGGTTTCCATGAAAGCCAACACCGCGCTCGGCTTCCTGCTGCTTTCTGGAGCGTTATACGCGGCGGTGGAGGGCTGCTGGCCGGGATGGCAGCGCTGGCTTGCTGCGACTGCCGCCCTGTTAGGCGCATTGACTCTCTTTGAGTATGTATCCGGGATCAGCCTTGGCATAGACGAGGCCATGTTTCGCGACCCCGGTCACTCTCTTTACCGTGGGCGGATGGCCCCGATGACCGCCGTCAACTTTCTATTGCTTGCCACGGCCCTGCTGCTGCCCTCGTCGAAGCGCGGTGACTATGCCAAGGAAGGGCTGGCTCTGCTGCTCGCGCTCTTTTCTACGCTAGCCATAGTGGGATACATCTACGGAGTTCCCGCATTCTACGGTGTGATCAGCGCCAGCTCCACTGCCATGGCGCCCCACACCGGAGCCAGCTTCCTGGTGCTTGCAATTGGATTCCTGCTCCTCCCCCGGGAGGTGGGATTTGTCCACGTCCTGCGCGGCCCTTCCATCGCCGCCATGGCTGCTCGATATATGCTACTTCCCGCGACCCTGGTGCCGGTAGTGCTGGGCGGGCTGTTCATTCGCAGCCGATGGAATTCCGGCCATCCCCATCTGGTGATGGCCTTGAGCGTGGTTTCAGATATCGTGCTGCTGGTGATCTTGATCTGGCTTTTTGCCCTCATGATCCGGCGTGTGGAAATAGAAAGGGCCGTGATCCAGCGCCAGGCGGAGACGGACCAGCTTACCGGGATCTATAACCGCCGCCATTTTGAATCCAGCCTTTATCAGGAAATAGAGCGCGCGCGGCGCTATGGTTCGCCGCTCTCGCTTTTGATGATCGATGTCGACCATTTCAAGCTGCTCAATGACCGCTACGGCCATCTGATGGGAGACCGTTTGCTGTGTCAGCTCACGCGTGAATGCGAGCCGTGCTTGCGCGCTTCTGACGTGTTTTGCCGTTACGGCGGTGACGAATTTGCCATTATCGCCCCGGAAACACCGGGACCGGCAGCCGTCGCCCTGGCGCGAAGGATGCGCCAGAGTATTGGCGACATCGGGCTGGATAGTTCTCCTGGAACTGTCGCCATCAGCATTGGGATCGCTGTGTGGGAAGAAGGATTTAAAACGAAAGACGATTTCATCGCCGCCGCTGACAGCGCTCTCTACCAGGCCAAGAGCGCTGGCCGCAACCGTGAGTGCCTTTACTCGTCCGGGCGCCAGCCTGCTGACATTAACGGTTGATTGCCGCCGCGCCTTTCGCTTCCGCCCGGCCAGGCAGCAAACCGAGATTCGTTATCGCAACGCCAGTAATGGGCGGCCCAGCGCTGCCTGAACAAATGTTGCTCCCACGGCCGCGCTTACAACAATCGCCAATGCCGCGATGAGCATGCTGCGGTGTTTTACCGCGGGAATCGGGGCCATCTGCGAAAGAATGTACGCGAAGAGCGGTACGATCTGAATGGCGTGGATGGCGATAAAGTGGGCAATCCGCAGGTCGCCGCCAATGGTGCTCCAGTTCACAAAGGGAAGGCCGGGGCCTCCCTCGCCGGCTCCAACCGTGTGCGCGCCACGCGCCAGCATGTATCCGCCGATGGCATTTCCGGCCAGGAAGATTACGATGCTGTAACGGATGGCCGAGACCATGGGGCTGTCAACAACGGCGGTGCGCACGCGGTTCGCGCAGAACAATGCCAGCATTCCGCACACGATCGCGGTGTTGACCATGACCATGCTGTTTGTCATCAGGGCAAGGGCGCTATCCACCGATGAATGACCGGCTAGCGCAAACGCGCTGCGCCACGCCTGCGCGCCCAGGCTCAGGATTTCCAGCGCCACGCTCGCCGCAATCGTCCGGCGGGCAAGCGTGAGCTGCCACTTGGGTATCTGTAAGGCCAGCAACAGCAGGCTGACTGTGGAGGCAAACGTGGAGAAGGACATGGAGAACTTGATGGGCTTGATCCACGGATTTACCCCGAGCGCCGCTCCGGGAACAAAGAACGCCAGCGTCGCGAATACGGGCACAGCCAGCAGAAGGGCCCAGCCCAGCCGCGAAAGCAAGGGGTCGTTCCTGTCCAGCTCGCGGAAAAATTCCCGAACGTTTGACGGCGAAAGCGTCTGCATGGCCGCGCGGGCGAATCCTGCGAGGTAATCCGCCGTGGTGGGAACCTGCACTGGCAAAGCCAGCGGTTCTGACCACAAATCGATTTGCTTTGCTACCGCTTGTTGCCTGAGTCTCGAATCCCGGAAGTGTCTCATGACCCTGGTTCCTTTCAGTCGCGCTGCTCATCAGGCGGGACCTTTGGGCACACGTTTCCTCTCGCGTCCGCAGCATGATTTGCGGCGCGAAAAGCGGCCCTGTATCCACTTGCTACATGGCGGCTGCTAAAGTTGTTGGGGAAGAAATGGAATATCAGGCAGCGCGTACTCGAACAACAGGCGCTTCAACGCCCTTTGCACACGAATCCCTGCTACCCCCGTAGCGCCCTATACAACCAGCCCGCGTAGCCTGATTGTCCGGAGCTGGAGACTTTGAGTGAAATAGGCTGGCCCTATGACTGCACTGTCAAGACCAGCTTGTTACCAAAGTAATCCGCCGAACGCAGCCAGAATGAGGCCCGAGGATTAGAGCAGAGTTGGAACAAAATTAGACTTTCTCAGAATCGCTGATTTTTTGATGGAATCGATAGTTTTCAACTATGAAACAGCATTCTGATTTCTAAATGGCAGCCATAGGCCTGATCGATGGAAGACCTGCGATGCCGCAATAGCATCCATAGTTTTTGATTATGGCCGGCGCGAACGCTTTGTTCCGCGGGTGTTTGTTCGAAAAACACGGCCCGATTGCAGCGCCGTCTCTGATTTTCAGCCACACAAAAACTGCAAAATCAGCGAATCGGCGCTGCAAACAGAAAGTCTCTACTGGACCTCAATATCGCCCGACCCGGTGTGTACGTCCAGCAACACGCCGCCATTCCCGACCTTTCCCTGGATATGATTGCGGGCCACGGAGCCCTGCATGGTGAACGGATGATTGACCTTAAGCGATCCTGAAGACGTGCGGGCATCAATGTTAAAAGAAGCCTGCGTCGGCACTTTTAGAGTAATGTTGCCGGATCCGGCGCCCAGCCGCCAGTCAGATGTAGGTTCGCCTTCCGCCTGGATATCGCCGCTGCCGGCGTCTGCGCGCAGGCCACCTTTCACGCCGTGCAGCCGGATGTTGCCTGAGCCTGTCTGGGCCTTCACGCTGCCGCCCGCGCTCTGCCGCACCTCAACATTACCGCTACCGGTATTCACGAATACGTCCCCGGCAACGTCCAGGGCGTGAATGTTACCGCTGCCGGTTTCAGCATAGAGAATGCCCTTGATTGAATTGATCTTCAGATCGCCCGATCCTGAGCTGACCCGCGTTTCCGCCGAGATGCGCTCCACCGTGACGTTACCGGAGCCGGTTTTGGCCGTCATGGGTAGTTGCAGATCGCTGATGGTCTGATCGCCAGAGCCGGTATGCGAAGTAAGGCGGGTCTGCGGGGGAACTGTCACGTCATAATCGATGGAAATGTTTCTTGTCAGGTCGCGGTCTTCAAACCTGCCGATGCGGATGGTGTTGCCCTGTTGCACGATGGGAGGGTTCTGTTCGATCTTATGGATTCTTTCTTCCACGTTGCCGCTGCCGAACAGCCAGGAAGCAGAGTTATTGGAATGGATTTTGGCTGTAACAGAAACCGATCCGGCCCCGCCCTGATGGACGTTTATATTGCCGGAGCCGGATGTCACTTCCAGTTCCACGGTCCCGTTGACCTGCAGGGTGCGTTCAAAATGACCGGTGGTTGCGGCTTGCAGCGGAAGCGAAGCCAGAGCAGCCACCGAGATAACCAAAGCCAGGAACCTGACTGATTTCATCTCGTCCTCCAAATTCAAGAAGTCGTATTTATTGCAGGATGACCTGCTGGCCTTCATGCAGGCCGGAAATAAGTTCAGTCTTGGAGCCGTTGGAAATTCCCACGGTCACCGCCAGTTTCTTGCGTCCATCTTTTGCCGCGGGATCAGGTATCTCCACTGAAGCTTTGCGGTCTTTGTCGTAAACAAGAGCGCCTTCCGGCACCATGAGAATGCCCTTGTGTTCTTCCAATAGGACTTCTGCATTCGCCGTCATTTGCGACTTGAGCTCGCCCTTGGAGTTATCAATGGAAACACGCACTTCAAAGGTGGTGACGTTGTCCTTTTCCACTCCCATGGGAGAAATCTTGGTCACCTTGCCGGAGAAGGTGCGATCTTTGTAAGACTCAACCTTGATGCGCGCGGGCTGGCCGATATAGACCTTGCCGATATCGGATTCATCCACCTTGCCCTTGACGTAAACCTCGCGGGTATCACCCAGCGTCATCACCAGGGTCGCCGACGAGCCCAGCACCAGAATGGAGCTTACAGCCGTGCCAACCTCAACGTCGCGTGAGAGCACCACGCCGTCAATGGGTGAGACGATGGTGGAGTTTTCGTACTCCTTTTCTTTCTGTGCCAGCAGGGCGCGGGCCTCCGCCACCTGGGCTTCGGCCTGTTTCACCTTGGAACTGGCGGAGATAACGTTGGCTCTGCCCAGTTGCTGCTTGTTGGTTGCCAATTCATAGTTCTTTTGCGCCTCGTCCAGCGCCGACTCCGACACTACGCCGTCCTTGGCCATTTTTTGCGCGCGTTCGTAAGCCCGCTTGAGCATGGGAATGTCCGGCCCTTCGGCGTCGACTTTGGCGCGCTGAAGGTCGGCATCCGCCGCTCGCGCCGCCGCTTCCGCTGCCTGCAATGACGCTTTCTGCTGGTTTACCTGGGCCAGGATTTCTTCTTTATCGAGTTCGGCCAGTATCTGGTCTTTTTTGACCTTGTCGCCGTAGTCCACCAGCAGCTTTTGCACAATGCCGCTGGCCTTGGACTTGACCTCCACCTTGGTGATGGGCTCAATTTTGCCTGTGGCAACCACGCTCTTGGCCAGATCGCCGCGCTCCACCTTGGCCAGCTTTGAAGGATCGATCTTGGTGCTTCCGCGGGTCGCCGCTACCAGCCCGACAACAATCAACACTAAGATTGCGAATGCGCCCAGAATATAAAAGACCCGCTTGCTCTTTTTTTTGCCGTTTGCCATAGGGGTAAGCCTTCTTTTGTGTGTCGCTTATGAATACGCCGCCCAGGGGAAAGAAGTTCCCGGAAAAGACACACTTAATGCGTAACTGCCAACGCTTTAGACCGGAAATCAGGAAAAAAGAAAGCAAAACGCCTGCCCGGCATTGGCCTTTCGGCCACTCTGCCTAAGGCCCTGGCCAGTATATGATTGAAGGCCATGGTCACCCTGGTCCTGCTCAGGATCATCCTGGTGCTACTTCTGGTGGCGGCGAACGCGTTTTTCGTTGCTGCGGAGTTCGCCATGGTCAGCGTCCGTGACACGCGGATCCAGCAGTTGATCGAGCAACGTCGCATCGGCGCCCGGACCGTTCGCAAGATCCAGCAGCGCCTGGATGAATTCCTTCCCGCCGTGCAGTTTGGCGTTACCCTGGCCAGCCTTGGCCTGGGCTGGGTGGGTGAGGGGACCCTGGCCAGGATTATCGAACCTTGGCTTGGTGGCATACCCTACGCCCATGTTTACGCCCACGGCCTTGCCGCAACCCTGGCTTTTGTCCTTATCACCTACCTGCTCATTATCCTGGGCGAACTTGTTCCTAAATCGCTGGCGCTGGAGCGCGCTGAGCGCGTGGCGCTGGCTGTGGCCGGGCCCATGGATGCTTTCATGACCATCTCTCACCCTTTCCTGATGCTCATGAACAAGTCCGCCAACCTGGTGCTGCGCGGCTTTGGCTCCCGGCTGCGGCGTGAAGGCAGCGCCCACTCCGCCGACGAACTGAAGCTGATTGTTACCGCCAGCCGCCGCCTTGGCCTGCTGCCTGAAGCCGAGGAAGAGATGATTCACCACGCGCTCGAACTCGGCAACCTGACCGTACGCGAAATCATGGTGCCCCGGCACAAAATCTTTTCGCTTTCGGCGGAGATGCCTCTGGATGAAGCCATGGCCAAAGTGGTGGAAGAGCAGCACTCCCGCGTTCCCGTTTACGATCCTGAAAAGGGCCGCGAGAATATCGTCGGTCTGCTCTATTCCAAAGACCTCTCCCGTCTCATGCAGATGCGTCTTTCCGCCGCCGATATCTTTGCCCAGCGCTCCGGCGATTTGAAGGTCCGGCACATCATGCGCGAAGTCCTTTTCGTGCCGGAGAGCAAAACGCTCGACGATCTCCTGATCGAATTCCAGAAGCGCAAGCGCCACCTGGCCGTTGTAGTGGATGAATTCGGCTCCATCAGCGGCCTGGTCACCGTGGAAGACGTGCTGGAGCAGATCGTCGGCGAACTGGAAGACGAGTTTGACGTTGCCCAGCGTCCCGCCGTGGACCTGGCTTCAGGCGCCGTCGTGCTCGATGGCGGCTTCAATCTGCGCGACCTGGAAACCCAGTACGACATCCTGCTGCCGCGCGAAGAAGGCTTTGAGACCCTGGCCGGCTTCGTCATGTCGCAACTGGGCAAGATTCCCAAGGGCGGCGAGCGCTTTGAATTCGACGGCCGCCGCTACACCGTCCTGCAAATGGACGGCCACCGTATCCTGCGGGTGAAGATCGAAACCGTTCCTCCGCCATCGTCGCTGGAGCAGGCAATTTAGTTTCTGAAATCCCGAGCGGAGAGAGGGATCCCTACCGTCACCATGCAGCCTCCTTTCTTAAACGGTGCCGGTTTCCTCGCACCTGTTTTCCTGATTCGCGGGTGTTCGCGTTAATTCGCGGCCCCAATCCTGATCTTCCGTTCTCCTCAATTCTCCTTCGTGTCCTTCGTGGTTAAAGCTTTTGATTTTCCAATTTGGATTCTTTTGGCAATGTCCGGCGATTTTGGCAATTGCCTTCTCTCCTCCGCTTCCTCCTTTCCTCCGTGTTGAAGGTTTTGGTTTTTTCCGAATCCCGACCCGAAGGGGAGGGAACCCTACCGTCACCATGCAGCCTCCTTTCTTAAACGGTGCCGGTTTCCTCGCGCTTGCTCTCTGATTCGCGTGTGTTCGCGTGAATTCGCGGCCAACCGGTTTTCCGATCCTCCTCTGTGTTCCTCTGTGTCCTCCGTGGTGAAGGGTTCTGGGTTTCCTTCGTGGTTAAAGGTTTTTCATCGCGCTGCTCAACTCAATCACCTCCAGTGGAGACTCTGCCCAGTTGTGCTTCCAGCACACAATCAGATGGCATTTGTCTGGCTTGTGCCCATGCATCAGAAAATTTCGGCTCTCGTATTCAAATTCAATCCTTATTAGCTGCCACAGGCCCGGCTCCATCTCCCGCAGCGCCTCGCAATCCGGATACCCCGGCTGTATCCTCAGCACCACAAAGCCAAGCTTCCGCGCCACCGTCCCAAACAGAAACACTACGCCCTGCTCGTTCGTCGGCGCCAGCATCAGGTGGGCATCCACCGTCGGAGGCCCATAGACCGGCTCGCCCTTGATCAGCCCTGGCAGCAAAATCGGCGTTTGAGGTCTCATCAAAGGCCCGGCCCCGCCCGGCTTGCCTTCAAGGTGTCTCTCCACTACTTCCAGTACATCTTTCGCGCTATCTTCCAACCCATTCTCGCGGGCAAACTTCGCCATGCCCGCCGGCAGCCGCGTCCAGCCCCCGCCAAAGTGCCGGGTCAGTGGTTTCACGCTGTACCGTCCATGGAGCGCGTACTCTGCCAGCGTCGGCACCTTGCCCAGCTGCCGTGTCACCTGGCTCCAGTCTGCAAAAATCTCCCCCGGACTGAGTTCATATCCTGAGCCGCGTCGCTCCAGCCCACATGCCTGCAATGCCTCCGCATAGACTCCAAAGTTTCTTCGTATGTCGTATGCACCCACACCGGTCTTCAAGTTCAATTCCTGTAGCGTCGGGACGTGCCCGAGCTCTTCTTTTGTCTGCCTGATCGCTCCAATCACCTCGTCACGGCTCATTTGCTTGCTCCAATGCTTGTGTATTTTTTGGCACAACATGGAATCCATCTTCTGTATTTCTTTGGCACAACGTGGGCTCCCAGCACGCTGTTCTTTGTGCGCTGGGTGGTGCAGCGGGATCCTCAGCGTTCCCCGGCTTCAGGGTTCCCCTAATGCGTCGCTCTTACGCAATATGAGATGGGCAGCTTGCGCCCGCTGTCGCGCATGCTGGGTGAGGGCCCGCACTCGAAATCGCGAGCGAAGCGAGGGGATCTGGCACCTCTCGCCGAAGCGCTTTCCATGCTAATATTTCACATATATGAACTTATGTCAATACATAATGTGAAATATATCGGATATATCTGGAATGATTCGATTTATATTCTAAAATTATCGAATTAAATGGTTTTTAATCAGTGGCTTGAATTATTAAACACAGTCAGATTCGGCCCGATTTCGGCCCGATGTGAAACTTACTATAAACGGACAGCGGTCTAAGCCAGTGAAGGCGCTGCGCGGGGTTCAAGGTTTGATTTTCCATTTTGGATTCTTTGGCAATGCCGGCGATCTTGGCAATCGCCCTTCGTGTCCTTTGTGGTTTAAAGTTCTTAACCAAATGCCGGAGCAATACGACTTTCCCACTCTGCCCGACTATCTTCGACCAGGGCTCGACCTCATTTTCATCGGCATCAATCCCGGTC
>DASSXL010000032.1:0-5855 GCA_035703825.1 Candidatus Angelobacter sp. | reverse complement strand
ATTAGCTGCCTGGTTCTTCATTTTCTATCTTCTAGAAAGTTAAGTAGGAATTCAGTGCGCCGGGGGGCAATCCCGGCGCATGCAGTGAGCCGCGAGCGCGAGGGAATTGACGACATTACCCACCACAAGGACTAGTGCTGGAAATTGATGAAACGTTGCAAAGAAAAGCGCGATAAGTTTTGGGGTTGGCCGGTCTATGCCCGTGTGCAAACCGGAGCGGACGATTCTGTAGCTATCGGGGCCTCACGATTCCACAACGTGCAATGCCTTAGATTTTTCGCTTGTGAATCTGGAAGGACTTCCAGGGGGCTGGGCGGGTAGACATGTGCATTGGCAATCTGTCATGAAGAATCGGCCACCTTTGCGATGAAGGCAGCTTATTTCAGTTTTAGAACGACCCACGGTTTGAACGTCAAATGGCTTGGGCCCAGGAGGGGCCGACCGCCGACACTTCTAGCCAAGCGGGTTTGGGGACTGATCTAGTGGCGGGTGCTCGGTGTTAGCATGCCTTCGGCTGTAACTTCTCGCCCGGAACAGAAGCCCCGGCCGTCGCTGCACTTGCGTTCGCCCCTTCGGAAGTCTTTAGGCGCCCATTTCAACAATCTTAAAATACCAGCACCAGCATAATGCCGCCACAGCACCATGTGCTTGTCTGGGAAGAGAAGCCAATACGATTCCGTATTGGTGCCGTCAATTATGAGGAGCGTTATATCGGCCTGTTGCGATTTCACTTGCTCGATAAGGTCCTCACGGCCTAGTAATTTCATATCTGCCGTGAAAACGCCCATGGCATTGTCCCCGAAAGATTTATCGTGGGCGTATGATATCTGCACAGCAACGCCGGGGGTGCCCCGGATGTAGTCGTTCAGCCATGGCACCGACAATGCAAGGTCCTCATATTTGGCAGCAGACTTCAAGAACTCATCGACTCCTTCTACTTTTTTGCCGGCGTAGCGTAACACGAGTGCGTCTGTGAGATTGGACGGGAAGTTGGACCTCCGAACTGCAGCATGGAGGTTCATCTCTTCAGGTACGCCTCTGTAGGTGTTGATTCCGTACCCGGGATCGCTGTATGGCGTAAGCTCGGCTGTGATAACCTCATATGCCGTTCGAAGCATTTTCAGCGCTTCTCCTGCGCGCTCCTGCAAATTCCGCTCGCGCTCGATGGAAGCCATTACCTTGTAGGCGAGATCGGAAGCCAGTTCATCTCCCGCGAGCTCCCCCTTGTTGGCCGACTCGGCCGGAAGGAGAGCCGCAACGGCGCGCGAGATATCCGCGTTATACGTAAAGCGCCGCCCCTTCATACTCCAGGGGAGCATGAAGGGGGAATAAGAATACGATTCAGCCGAAAGTTTGGAGCCATCGTCAAAGACGATCTCTACCTTACAGAAAGCGGAATAGTCGGTTCTTATGGACATAAAGGCGGGCCATACATTCTCCGCAACCAAATTGAGGTTGGTGAAGGATTTTTGAAACAACTTCTTTTGGTCGGCCGTCATTTCGGGCGCCCGGTATCCAGCGGGTGGCCACTGTGATTGGACATTTGATGCCAGCCACTCATTAGTGATGCCGAGATTCGTCATGTCCAGCTTTGTCAATGGTGCAGCCGAAAGCGCGGCTACGAGAGACTGCACTTGGACAGCGCTCACAGGCTGACCGTTTGACAGGTACTTGCGCCCTCTCGGCTGAATAACGCCGAGGGTATTTTTTGAAAGGAACTTACCCCTTTTCCGCTGAATAACGAGGAGGGTATTTAGACCCGCTTCCAGGCTACCCACGCTGGAATGGATTACCACACGCTTAACGATCTTCTGCGCTTCCGCAAAAGAACACGCCCTTGCCAAGACCACGAATACGATGACCCGTAATACAGCAAGATGAATGCGCACGTGTACGCCTCCGCAGGATGAACAGCAGGCAGTGCTCAATCCGCACCCTCACCCAGATGATGAACGCGCACCCTAGACCTTCTTGCAAGAAATGGGTCCTGAAGCAGGTGCTCGGCCTGATTGGTGCCTCTTCCCAAACTCGGAAGAACCGTGGATGTTCCACATTTTTCGGCCAATGTACCGATTCCCGGCTCACGGAAAATGGCCATCCTGACGATCGGCGTTCGGGCGGCGTTCGGCCGGAATTATGGTCTAACTGGACGGTGGGGGTGCGGCCGGATTCTAACGGACGAGGAAAAAGCGCGATGAACGAGTTCGTGCTTCCTTCGCTGTGGAAATTGCGCTAACTTAAGCTCGATTACCACTGATTCACACTGATGACAGATCCGAGATCGGGTGATCCGGTGATCGGGGCATCGGGTGATCGGAAAAGCAAAAGCGACGGATTGGAAGAAAAAGAGGAAAGGTCAAAAGAGGTGACGATGCGAATGTGGGGCGGGAAATCTGGCCCCTGCTTGGGACAAACCCACGCCAAACTGGGATACCTTGGGATGAACCGGGAGGGGTAGGGGTGGCAGTGATCTGGTGATCGGAGAACCGAGACCTTACGACTGATAAGCAGGGATGACGCGGATCGCGGGATTGAGGCGCGGGATCGGAAAAGCAAACCGTTAACTATTTCACTTTGAGCACGACCACGGTTTGGTCGTCAAAGACCTCTGCGCCGGCGGCAAACTCATCGGCGGCGTGGAAGATGGCGTCGACGATTTCGCGTGCGTTGCCTGCCGCGTTCTTGGCGATCACATGCTCCACGCGGCTGCGGCCAAACTGCTCGTCTTTGGCGTTGCTGGCGTCAACAATGCCGTCACTGAAGAAGACGAAGACGTCACCAGGCTTGGCATGGATCGTGACTTCGTCATATGAGACGTCTTCAAACATCCCCAGCGGAAGGCCCGCTGCTTCCAGCATGTGGGCGTGGCCATCGCGGCAGTAAATGGGACGGGGAAGCCCGGAGTTGGCAACACGCATGGTCTTCTTGTCGTCGTCCCAGAGCGCGCAGGTCAGCACCAGGTATTGCGCGTCAAGGCGGCGGTGATTCAGGGAATGATTGACGGCGTTCAACATCTCGGCCGGGCATGGTTCGTCGCGGGCAAGGCTGCGCAGGATGCCGCTGACGAGCGCCGCATACAACGCCGCCGGAGCGCCTTTGCCGCTCACGTCGCCGACGACGATGCAGGCGCGGGGAAGCGTGTAATCAAGAAAGTCGTAGAGATCGCCGCCGATAGCATGCGCCGGATTGAAGCGCGCCGCAACTTCAGCCCCGGCCATGCTGGGAGAGATGGCCGGCAGCAAATGGTGTTGCACCTCGCGCGCCATGGCCAGGTCGCGCTCCATGCGCTGCTCTTCACGCGCGATGCGCTCATACAGCGTGGCGTTTTCAATGGCGATGGCCACTTGCGCCGCCAGCGTGCTCACGGTACGCAGATGATCGTCAGTGAAGTAGCCCCGCCGCGTGTGCTCCAGATCAAGCACGCCGATGACTTCATCCTTGTATATGAGAGGCACGCAAAGCTCAGAGCGTGTTTCCGGATTGGCCTTGATATAGCGGGGATCTCGGGCGACATCAGGGGCAAGCACCGGCTTTTTGCTCTGAGCCGCCGCGCCCACCAGTCCGCGCCCAACAGGAATGTCATGCTTGATCTGTACGTTTTCCTTGAAGCGGACGGAGAAGCGGTGCACCAGCTTCTGCTTGCTGGAATCCAGCAGCAGGATGGAGAACATATGGTAGTCGATGACCTTCAACAGAAGGTCGCCGATGCGCTTGAGCAACTGGTCAACATTAAGGATGGAGGTGAGATCGCGGCTGATCTCATTCAGCAGCGCAAGCGTGCCGGCCTGCCTGACGATCCGCGTGTAGAGCCGCGCATTTTCAATGCTCACGGCGATGCGCGAAGCAATCAGCGTGAGCAGCCGCGCGTGCTCGTCTTTGAAGTAAGCGCGCTCGCGGGCTTCCAGGTCCATCACGCCAATGACGCGGTTCTTGTTGATCAGCGGCACGGCAAGCTCAGACCGCACGCGGGGAACGGCCTCAATATACTCGGTCTCCTTGGAGACGTCGTCCACCAGGATGGCGCGGCGCTCCTGCACGGCTCGGCCGGTAACGCCTTCGCCCACTTTCACGCGAATGCGCTCCGCAACTTCAGGGAGATGGCCGATCTGAAAACGAAAACGCAGTTCCTGCGCCCGCTCATTCAGCAGCAGGATGGAGAAAATCTCATAGTCGATGACGCGCTTGACCACCTCCGCCACGCGCTGCAACAGCGTGTCGAGATCGAGCGTGGTGTTGAGCACGTCTGCCACTTCAATAAGAAGCGACTCAACATCCACGCGCTGCGGTGGTGTAGTGGTAGCCATAGGATCCAATGATGATGATAACAGTAAGCCGCAGTGCCGCGAGGCGGTGGAAAACCGGATAAAAAATCAACCGCTCAGGAATTGATTCTTCCCAAGCGGTTGAGCCTGTTTGGGCAAGGGCTGCCTGGAACTATTTGAATCGATAAACCAGGCCGACAGAATAACGCGCGTCTTTCTGAGTGTCAGAAAATAGATGAGCGCCGTGATAGTCCAGCTGGACCGGGCGGATGGCCCAGTTGGAGTTCAGGTTGTAATCGGCGCCGCCACCGATCACCCAGCCCGCGCCGGTGCTGCTGGGGCCCACGTCGGCGCCGAAATGTGCAACACCCAATAGTCCATGGAGGAAAACGGTGAACTTTTCCATACGATGCGAGAGCTGCGGGCCGAAGAGAACGTTGTATTCTCGCCCGTCAACGCCCGCGACCGACTTGTAATTGCCGCCCAGGTCAGCTTTCAGGCCGAACCAGTCATTGAAATTCCCGGTGAGAGCAGCTTCCCATCCGCTGGCGTGTGAGAACGTATCGCCATTCAACAACGAATAGCCGATAAACACGTCGCCGGATGAGCCTTCATGGCTCATGTCGTGCGTCTTTTGGGCCCAGCTGCCGAGTGAGAAAAGCAGAAACGTAAATATGACAAAGGTCTTGCGCATCGTTCGGTAATGCCTCCTATGAAATGTCTGCACATCTATTGTGACGGGGCAGCGGAGGAAAGGTTCAAGGAAAATGTACGTAATCCGTTACGGAGGGGATACGCCAGATTCGCGATTGGGGCTAATTCTTTTCTTTCGGCACAAACTCAGGCGCGCCCAGCTCGCGGACAATGGCCACTCCGGCGCTGGCGCCGATGCGGTTGGCCCCGGCATCGATCATGGCATTGGCATTGGCCGCGGTGCGAATTCCGCCAGAAGCCTTTACGCCGGCCTGATCGCCCACAA
This sequence comes from Candidatus Angelobacter sp., assembly GCA_035703825.1. Classification (GTDB taxonomy): domain Bacteria; phylum Acidobacteriota; class Terriglobia; order Terriglobales; family Acidobacteriaceae; genus Angelobacter. Next base: position 614 of record DASSXL010000032.1, on the reverse strand, counting down.
CGCCCCGCATGAGTGAAACATCTTCCGCTGTGGCGGAGCCGAAGAAGCCAGTAGCGGTCTTGACGAAGTCGGCCTTCGCGGCCAGGCTAAGCTGGCAGCTCAGGATTTTTTCTTCCAGCGTCAGGAGCGGAGTTTCAAGAATCACTTTAACAATCGCGCCGCTGCCGTGGGCCACTTCCGCCACGGCCACAATGTCATTCAGGACGGCCTGACGGTCGCCCGATTTCAGCGCGCCAATATTCATTACCATATCCACTTCATGCGCGCCCAGACGGATGGCCTCAGCGGACTCAAAACGCTTTACCGTGGTGTGGTTGGCGCCCAGAGGAAAGCCGATGGTGGTGGCGATCTTTACCGGAGTGCCGTGCAGCACGGAGACAGCCAGGCCAATCCACCAGGGATTTACGCAGACCGCGGCAAAGTTAAAGCACGCCGCTTCCTCGCACAGACGCACAATCTGATCGGCTGTGGCCTCTGATTTGAGTAGGGTATGGTCGATGAAACCGGCAACGGTTTGCCAGTTCCGGACTGAGACTTGAGGATCTGACAGGACCTGTGACATCCAGAACGGATTGTACCACTACTTTCCCGCGTCGTCCGCAAAGACGCAAATA
>DASSXL010000004.1:0-12634 GCA_035703825.1 Candidatus Angelobacter sp. | reverse complement strand
AAGTGCATTTTCTGCAAGGCCAGGGGCCTCTTTTTTTCGTGTTCTTGCGCGATCGAAGCAAACCGTCCGCGGAAACAGGTTCTTCCGTTTTGACTTACTTTGGCTTGCCCGGCAGGTAATAGAAGCGCACCACCAGCAGCGCGCAGAGCGCCACAGAACCCATCAGCAGGTCGAAAGCGGTAACGTCGGTGGCCACCATTCTTCTGGCAATCACAAACATCACCACCTCCACCGCGGCGCTGGTGCGATGAAAAAGGAGCAGCAGTCCCAGCTCGCCGGCAATGGCCAGCAGAAGTATGTTTTGCAGTAACTGGTGCAAGATCTGGTAGGCGTCCGGGCTCCGCCACAGCTCGGGAAACCCTCGATGCACAATCTCAAACAGCGCGATGCAGGCCGCGCCCATCACCAGCACGGCCAGTACGGTCAGAAACAGGTGTATGAAATTTCCCACATGGCTGTTGACGTACTTCTCCAGCCCTGTTCCCTCCGTTGCCGCGTCTTTCATTGCCTGGCTTTCAATCGCCATGTTTGGCCCTGATCAACTCTCCAGCAATTGTGAGTTGGTTTGTGAGTGCCGGGATGCCTCAACCGTACCGGCCCCAGGAAATGATCGCTGCGCCGCGTGGAGCAGCCAGCGCAAGCGCCATAAGGCCATGCGGGTCGTACAATAGCGCAGATGCTCTTTGCCGCCGGAGTTCTCGCTCTTTTGATCTGGACTTATCTTGTGTTTGCGCGCGGTGGCTTTTGGCGCATCCATCCAGCGGCTTTGCCCGTGATTTCAGCCGAAAATCGAGTTCAGGCAGACCCAGTCCGGATCGCCGTGATCATTCCCGCCAGAAATGAAGCCGATGTGGTTGGGCAGGCCGTTCGCTCTTTGCTGCGGCAAACCGGGCAAAACGTGATCCACATTTTTCTGGTAGACGACAGCAGCACGGACTCCACCGCACAGATCGCCCGCGATGCCGTAATGGCAATCGATCAGCCGGAAAGTCTCACAGTCATTTCCGGAACTCCGCCGCCCTCGGGATGGTCCGGCAAGCTCTGGGCGCTGGAGCAGGGAGTCAACCTGGCGCGGCAGGCAAATCCTGATTTCTTCCTGTTCACTGACGCGGATATCGAGCACGCGCCCGATAGCCTTTCCTCTCTCCTCGCCATCGCCCGCTCTGGGCCGTATGACATGGCTTCATTCATGGTGAAACTCTATTGCCAATCGCTGGCAGAGAGGCTCCTGATTCCGGCGTTTGTGTATTTCTTCTTCAAGCTTTATCCGCCCGCGTGGATCGCGAATTCCCGGCGCGGGGCCGCGGGCGCAGCCGGAGGATGCATCCTCATTCGCCCAGCGGCGCTCGCGCAGGCTGGCAACATTTCTGCCATCCGGCAAGAGGTGATCGATGATTGTTCCCTGGCGGCGCGCGTCAAGCGCGCCGGCGGACGCCTGTGGCTGGGAGCTTCCGCTACCACACGCAGCATTCGTCCTTACGGCGGCTTCTCTGAAATTGGGCGGATGATCTCACGCAGCGCCTTCAGCCAGTTGCGCCATTCCACGCTGCTCCTGCTGCTCTCGACGATAGGAATGGCCGCTACGTATCTGCTGCCGCCGGCGCTTATGCTGCGCTTGCTGAGCGTTGTTCTGAGGGGTCATCTCGCGGCGGCGACGGCATTGGGTATGGGTGCGGCCGCATGGCTGATGATGATCGTCAGCTACATTCCTGTCCTTCGCCTGTATCGCCTAAGCCCGCTGTGGGCGCTGGCGCTGCCAGGGGCTGCCATCTTCTATATGGGCGCAACATTTCATTCCGCCGTGAAATATTGGTCGGGCCGCGGCGGCCAATGGAAAGGACGCATTCAGGACCCGGTACAGAGTCGGCATAGTTAAGATTGGTATTTGCAGAGGCAAGCTGGACAAGACCTGAAAGTGAGGGCAGCAGTCTTGCTGCAACTTTCCTTCGATGCATGCATCTAGACAGCGAGGCCCGATTCCCTAGAGGAGACAAACCATGTCCTACAGCATATCGACCTTGCTGCTTCGTAATCTGAGCGACGTATTTGGCGAAAATGACCCTGTGCGTCGGCGCGCTGCAATCGACGACATCTGGAATGAAGATGGCGTGTTCTACGATCCCAACGGAGGCATCTACCGAGGCCGTGACGAGATTGATCGTATTGCGGGTGTGATAAAAGCAACCCATCCAGATTTCAAATACCAGCCTCTCTCCCCTCCTGAGGAATTAAGTGATGCCGGACGGGTTCGATGGGTATCTGGCACTCCCGGCAAACCTCCAGCTTACGCGGGAACCGATTTTGTCGTCGCCCGGAACGGTCGCATTGCTGCGGTCTATATGTTTTTCGACAGCCTGCCCTGAGTTGGGCCCTGCTGCGCACGATACACGAATCCCGAACGTTTATCGGCAACCCGAACTGTGTCAGTTGGCAAGAAATCACCATTACACTCATTGACCCGGACGAGTTGGCTTCAAGAGAATTGGCTCGCGCAGCTATTTTTCGAAAAAAGACTAAGCATCACAGACTGGTCGCAAATTATAGTCCTGGTGCAAAGCTCATCGCCGGATTTACTTCAAATGTAAGATTGGTTCAGGCGGGCGTTTGCGCGCTTTCCTGTTCCACCGTTTCGGCCTCCGGCTTATTGACCCTGATGCCCACGGCGGCAAAGATCCGCTCCTTGGTCACGATATTGTCTTCAGCTTTTGGCTGCTGAATTCTGGCAATGGTTTCTGATGAAAGCGGCATTGACGCCGGATCACGGCGCGTGATCGTCGATATCCAGCTGAGCAGCGCGATCAAGTAGGCGAACTGGCCCACTTCGCTGGAAATGCTCCGCAGAATGGGGCCGGGATAAATGCTCACCACAAACCGGGTGGTCGCCTGGACCGTCAGGTACAGGACAAAGCCGATGGCGATCTCCGCCAGGGACGACTTCCATGTGATGCCCAGCTTCTTCGATTGCATCAGCAGCAGCCATAGCAAAGAAGCGTCGGCCAGGAAAATAGTGCGTTCAATGGTGAGAGGGACTTCGATGTACGTCTGCTTGTGCCCGGAGGGCATCATCACGGAAATGGCCACCGCGGTGGAAATGCCCAGCACCGCCCAGAAGCAAAACCGGGCCACCATGCGGCCCGGCAGAGATTCAAATGGATCCAGCACCTTGACCAGGATTTCCAGCAGGACCAGGTTCAGCAGAATTGCCTCAATGAAATCAACCAGGGAATAGGTGATTTCAAAGGCGTGCGAGCTGCCAAACCGCTCCACGGCGAGCGTAAAGATCATTGCTCCCGCCATGTAGAAGACGTAATAACTGAAGACTTTCCACTGCCGGAAAAACTCGCGTCGCCAGATCAAGGCCCCACACGCCACCACCTGACAAAGAATGGTGGCGTACCAGAACACGTAATCAAGCGTAAGCAGGCTCTGTTTCATCTACCAAAAGTTAGCGAACGGACGAACTCCCTGAAGCGCCGGGCGGAATCGGTATGCCACCTGCCGGCGGTTTGCTGCCGATCTTGAGCGTACCCAGCAGAAGCGCGAGTGCGAGAATAACCTTAGTGTCGATCATTGTGGGAACCCTTCCTTATCACCCCGATTTACAGTCTTCCGGGGGGTGGAATCGACGTGTAGGCCAAGCCCTTAGCGCGTGCAGGTGATTCCAACTCCGCATCCACACTTTGACCTCTTTCTACACATCCATTTCATATTATTTCGGCATTCACCGGAGTAGGCTATATACCCTAAGGGCCTGCCCTTGGGTTACTTGCATGGTTCTAAGGTGGATCTCCAAAAGGCCCGCACGAACTTTACATAAGTTATTCCTTTTCAGTTGGTTATAGGGAAATAGAGAGTTAGAATACCCAACAGGAGTCCAAACGCAAAGGGCCGTCATGTTACGCAATAAGTATGCGCTTATCTTGCTGGTTTCATTCGCCATCGCGCCTTGCCTGGCGCAGCAGCCGGAGGGCGCGCCATTCCAGGAAGGGCTGGGCAAAATCCGCTTTCCCAACTCGTGTGCCGAGGCGGCCCAATCTCCTTTCCTGAAGGGGATCGCACAGCTTCATTCGTTTCAATACGCGGCTGCGGAAAAAGCTTTTACTGAAGTTACGCAGGCCGATCCCAAGTGCGCCATGGCGTATTGGGGGCTGGCCATGTCGCGCTATCGTCCACTGTGGGATGGCGCTGACGATCAGGCGTTGCGCAAAGGTCGCGCGGACCTGGAGAAAATCCAGAAGGACTGGCCGGTCAGCAAGCGCGAACGCGAATACATTGATGCCATAGGGACCATCTTTAACTACACTCGGCGTTCGGGCGACGATCGCATTGCCGGCTACAGCCGGGCCATGGCGGAAATCGCAAAACATTATCCCGAGGATGGTGAAGCCCAGGCCTTTTATGCTCTCTCACTGCTGGCGCTGCCCAGCCGGGGCGATGACACCGAGACACGCGAAAAGGTCATCGCCATTCTGGAGCACCTCTCCACCGCCGAACCCGAGCATCCCGGGGCGGTCCACTACCTTATTCATGCCGCCGACACGCCTGAACTCGCGCCCAAGGGGCTGAAGGCCGCGCGAAACTATGCCAGAATCGCGCCTGCTTCCTCGCACGCGCTCCACATGCCTTCGCACATTTTTGTGCGGCTTGGACTCTGGCAGGAATCGATTGACTCCAACCTGGCCGCCGCCGCGGCGGCCGCCCAGGCCACGGAGCATCACATGGGTGAGGCGCAGTATCAGTTCCACGCCATGGATTTCCTCAACTACTCTTACCTGCAGTTGGGCGAGCAGGCAAAAGCCATGCAGGTGATTGACGACCTGAAAAAAGTTCCGGGAAGCACGGACGATCTCACCACGAACCTGCGCGTGAACTTCACCACGCGCACTCTGCTGGAGCTGCATCGCTGGAAGGAAGCCTTGGCCCTGGCGCCGGAAGGAGATGCCCAGCACCGGCAGATGATTTATCTCTCGCATACCATTGCCGCTGCGCGCACCGGCGACCTACATCTGGCCGAAGAAAGCCTCAAGAGCCTAAAGAAATCTTTTGGCGAGGAACGGCATAGAGACAAATTCCTGGAGAGTTACCGCCGCAATGTGGCGGAAGCCTGGGTGGATTACGCCAAGGGGAAGCATGACAAGGCGCTCAAGAAGATGGGTTCCGTGGCCGACAAACAGGACAAAGACGATCCTGGGCCCTTTGCCGTTACTGCCCGTGAGATGCTGGGTGACATGCTGCTGGAACTTCATCGCCCGGCTGAGGCACTGGCCGCGTATGAAACCGTGCTGAAGCTCGCACCTAATCGCTACAATCCTCTCTATTGCGCGGCGGCAGCCGCGGAACTGGCCGGGAACTCCGGCAAAGCCAGGACCTATTACAGCAGGCTGAGCCAGAACTGCCCGCCACAGGCGGACCGTGAAGAATTGCAGAAGGTGAGGACCTTGGCCGCGGGCAGCCACTGACGCCGAAAAGTTGCTTGAGCCAGGTTATTTAAACCAGTTCCGGGCCAGCTCTGCTTCTTCGTAGATGGACCGGAGCGCGAGCCGGGTTTCATTCACCAGCAGTGAACAACCCACCGCCAGCCCCACAAAGCCGACGGTCCCCAGCACGAAGCTGATAACAACAATCACTTCAAACGGCCATTTATATTGCGCGGAAACCACGCTCGCGCCCAGGATGGAAACCACGCTGGCGGCGGCGAAACAGCCGATGGCGCCGTAAAAGAAACTCATCGCGCGCACCAGCAGCGCGCCGCGTTTTTCCAGCCGCCCCAAGTGGCTCACCCACAGAGTTCTGGTCGCGGGATCAATCTCCGCGCCGTGCAGGTCTTTCACCAATGCACGCGTGCGGTCTACCACGCGGGCCAGCCGGTTACCGGTCCCCAGAGCCAGCACGGAAGAGGCGTTGGTGAACACCGCGGGAGCCGCAATCAAGGTAAGGACGGCAAAAGGACTGTCAGAGACGGGCGTGATCATCGGCTAATAGTATGCGGCCTGGCAATCCAGGATGGGAAGGCCGCATGCCGCAAAACTGATGGCTATGGCCGGGCGGCCGCCAGAGCTTTCTCCACTGCCGCATCTTGACCGTAGATGTCGTCAAAGAAGTGAACGTCGCCGTTCTCCTCCACCACGGCGGTGTTGTAGAGAACAAATACGGGCACTGGATTCCCGAGCTTCACGTTGATTGACTGATCGCCGACCATTGCGCTCTCCACACGATCGGGCGTCCACTCGGGATAGTTGCGCAGCACCCACGATGCCAGTGCCGTCGGATGCTCAACGCGTATGCAGCCGTGGCTGAAGTCGCGGCGGTAAGAAGAGAAGAGATTCGTCTCCGACGTGCCATGCAGGTAGAGGCCTTCGCGGCTGGGGAAGACAAACTTAACCAGCCCCAGCGCGTTGCCATCGCCGGGCTGCTGCCGGATCGCCAGTCTGCCGGAGTCAAGCTGCTGCAACACGGCAGGCGTCAATGCGTCCACGATGTGACCGGAGCTGTTTACCACTTCCATGTGGTTTTTCACGAGGTAACGAGGGTCTTTCCTCAGATCGGGGAGCACCTCGTTCTTCTGCACGTGCAATGGAAGTCTCCAGTAGGGCCGGAACACAAGCGACTCGATCCGGTCGGCGAAAACGGGAGTGTGACTGCCGCTGGCTTCCCCGACGACTACCTTCATCGCGAGCGCCTGGCGGCCGTTTTCGTAGGCGCGAAGGTGAAATTCAGGAATGTTTACGGTGATGAAGCGCGATCCAGGATCAGCTGGCAGCCAGCGCCATCTTTCGAGAGCGAGCTTCAGTTGCATGGCGCGCTGGGCGAGAGGAGTATCCAGCTTGCTATATGTGTCCTGACCCAGAATGCCATCAACCTCGATTCCGTTCCTGCCTTCAAAATGTTTGACCGCTGAGACCAGCGGCTCCTCATAAATCTCCGGGCGCGCGATCATCACGTCGGAGCCAAGATCGCCGGTTCGCCGCAGCTTGGCCGCAATCTGCATAACGCCGGCGTACGCGTTGTTCGGGTAAACGTCTTCCTTGGTACGCGGAATCGGAGCGTCCTCCCCGCCCTGCGCTATCGCCAGATAATCCTGGAGCGCCTTGAGCGCGCGGCGATAGCCGGGCCAGGCCGGCTCAGCCTGCGCCAGCGCTGCCTGAACATCAGACGCTGCCACAACCTCGCGCTTGAGAAATCCAGCGGCATCAAACGGCGCCCTCTTCAGTCCGGACTGAAAGTCTGCGGGATCGAGACGGCCGTGATGCACGTGCGAAACGTAGCGTAAAGCTGTGACAGTCAGGGCGAGGTCGAAGCGCGCGAGCTCCTCTGAAGACACGGGCTTGGCGGAAGCAAACCGCGCCAGCCTTTCCCTCCAGTGTGATGCATCATAATCTTCCGGTTCCAGCCCCTCTTCTTCAGCGTGCTGCAGCGCCTGGATCAAGGCGCGCGCCTGGGGCGTGGGAACGCCGTTGCTGGTCCAGGCCATAGGAAATGCTGGACCATAAAATTGCCGCACCTGCTCGCGATAGTTAGTGAAGTCCGGCCAGCGCAGATCCGGCAACTCGCCAGTCTCAATTAAGCGGCACAGGCGGGTGGCTGAGTCATCCGGTTCGGCGGCAAGACGCAGGGCGCCGCAAGCGGGTCGAACAGTGCTGGGAGCATGAGCATGTGCCGGCAGCGCCGCCAGCATGGCAGCGACCAGCGCCACAAGCGAGGGGATGGGGGAGGGCCATCTCATGAAACCTAATTTCTGTTACACGCGATAAATTGTCTGTAATGGCAGTCACATTATTTGCCAGGAAGCGGGAAAAAAGAAAGAGCAAAAATGCGCGGAACAGGCGAATTTATTGATTATTCGAGACTGTAACGATGATCTGTGCGGAGAGTTGCAGAAAAGGTGAAGGAGTTTGCACCTCAGGGAGAGATTTGGATAAAATTTCCGCCCTTCGAAGTGGAGCAGGCCTCTTTTTAAGTCTGCTCCACGCGAAGCTACGAAGAATGCTAAGCCGCTTTCCGTCTGCGTGCTGCGCTCTTTGCCTGCCGCGAGAGTGCCTTGTGCGAAGCCGCCGCACGCGGCTCGCGCTTGAGCGCCGCTTCACTGCTGCGCGACCTCCTGGCCGACACTTTCTTTTGGCCGCTGCGGCCACGACGGCTATCGCGCTGCGCCGCCTTGCGCGTCTCTTCTGACACCCGGCCTTTCTTTGGCGGAGGCAGTTCCACGCCGGCCCGCCGGGCCTTGGAAAGTCCTATGGCAACGGCCTGTTTGGCCGATGCGGCGCCGTGTTTGCCTTCACGAATGTGATGGATTTCTTCGCGCACGAACTCGCCGGCCTGCGTGCTGGGTGATTTGCCTTCGCGCTTGTCCTGCTCTGCGCGTTCTAAAGTTTCCTGATCGGGCATCGCTTTCCCCTCCTTGCTGAATCTGATGCGGCGCGGCAAAGCCGGGGATTGCTTCCGCGTCCCGAACAGCGCGATGAGCGGCTACTTCACTTCAGCCGTTGAGCCGGAAACTTTTTGCCACGGCTCAAAGCGCCCACCCAGGCAGCCATGCAGGAATTCTTCTGTGCGTCCGTCAAAGTCCAGAATGTTTTCGGGGCGGCCAAAGCCGTGGCCTTCATCGGAATACACGACGAAGGTGACCTTGCCATTGTTCTTGCGAATGGTCTCCACGATTTTTTCCGACTGTGAGAGCTTCACGCGGGGATCGAACTGCCCGTGGCCGATCAAAAGAGGCACGCGAATATCCCCGGCGTGATAGAGGGGTGAGAACTTCTCGTTGAGCGCCTGGTCGGCAGTCACGTCACCGATCCGCCGCAGCCATCTTTTCTTTACCGGCTTCCAGTAGTCGGGAATGGAATTCATCAGCGTGGCCAGGTCGGCTGGGCCAACAACGTCCACGCCACAAGCATACAGCTCAGGATGCAGCGACAGCCCGCGCAGAGTAGAGTAGCCGCCAAAAGATCCGCCCATGATGGCCACCCGCTTTGGATCGGCAATGCCTTCCTTGATGGCCCACTGCACCGCGTCGGTAAGATCGTCATCGGTAAGCGTGCCAATCTTTCCGTTGGCTGCATTCATGGTCGGGACGTTAATGATGGAAGCGCGATAGTTTACCTGCAACACCGCGTAGCCGCGATTGGCCAGAAGCTGCACCAAAGGATCGAAGCCCCACTCGTCGCGCGCCCATGGCCCGCCATGGACAAAGAGGACCAGGGGCAAACCTTTGGCTGGCGTGCCCGGCGGCAGCGTAAGGTAGCTGACCAGCTTGAATCCGTCGCGCGCAGGAATCGTTAGCGGACGCATTTCAGCAAGTTTGTATTGCTCAAGCTGAGGGCGATCGCGGAAGAGCAGCCTGGCCTGACGCTGAGCATGATCGTACAAATAAAACGATGTTGGCCCATTGTCAGTAAAATACATGATCACCCACTTGCTGCCGCTCAGGTCCTGGCTGGAGACCAGGAAAGCGCCCCGTTGCAGCGCCGATAGATATTTCAGGTCGGCTTCAACCGCCCCATCAATTGCCCGCCACTCGGGCTTCAGATAATCAAAAGCAGCCGCCTGTACGTGATTGTCACGCGGGTCGCGCAGCAGAATGAAGTGGCTGGCAAACTCCTGCCACAAGTCAGCCTGCGGATCGCCGGCCAGAACCCGGAGTTCCTTCCCCGTCGCGGCATCCAGTTCCAACAACCGGTTCGTCGGCGAGCCCTTGCTGGAACCCACGACCAGCTTCTTTCCATCCTGTGAGAAACCAACAATGATGTTGCCGCCGTTCACCTGTCCCAGAAATGGGGCCTGCTCGAAAGGGATCGTCAGCAGATCGCGCCACGGGGCTTTGCCGCTCTCGCGCACGCGGACCACGGTTTCCAGATTGTCAGTAAAGGCGGTGGCCGCGCGGACAACGAGGTTCGCGTCGGCGGTCCACCCGATCACGTCACCGGGGTTTTGCGCGTCCATCACAATGGCTCCGGTGTTCAGGTTAACGCGGTAAATATCAAAGACCTTGGAATCGCGCAGATTCATTCCGACCAGAAGTTCTTCCGGACGTGAGGGCTCAAGCAGGACCTGTTCTGAACGAATGCCGAGAAACGGCGTCAAGTCGCGTATAGCGCCGCTCTTCAGATCGGCCGAGTAGAGATGAAAATCCTCATTGCCGTTTTCATCGGACTGATAGAGCAGATGCTGGTTGTCATACGCCCAGCGATAGCCGCCGATTCCGCGCTGGGCGCGCGTAACCATGCGCTTCTGGTGCGTCGCCAGATCTTCAACCCATATGTTGGCCACGCCCTTGTCGGATGGCGCGGTGTAGGCAAGGCTCTTTCCGTCGGGTGAGATGGTCACGGAATCATGCTCGGCGGCAGCGTCAAAGACTGTGCGCGGCACCAGCGGCACGTCTTGAGCCGGCCCAGCGATTGAAACAACGAGCAGGACCATAACGATTTCCGCAACCCTGCGGCAAAGCTGAACAGCAAGAAATGAGCGAGCTGATTGGACCTTCATCGGGCGCATCCTTTCCGAGAGTATATAGGTAGCAAGACAGTCGACAGCGGCAAGCCATCATCATTATCCTTGCTGCCATGAGTTTTGACTCGATCCGCCTGATTACGTTTGACTGCTACGGCACTTTAGTTGACTGGGAAAACGGCATGCTGGCCGCGCTGCGTCCACTGTTCTCGCGCAGTGGCCGCAAGGTCCCTGACGCGCAGATTCTGGAGCTCTATGGCGAGATTGAAGCCGGACTTGAATCCGGCCCCTATTTGCCTTACCGGGAGATACTGTCGAGGACCGCACTGGAGATTGGCCGCCGGCTGAACACGCAGGTTTCTGTGGAAGAAGCGCGGGGCTTTGCCGACTCATTAACGCGGTGGAAGCCGTTCATGGACACCGTTGCGGCATTGCAAGCGATGGCAAAGCGGTTCCGGCTGGGAATTATCTCCAACGTTGATGATGACCTTTTTGCCGAGACCCGTAAGAAGCTCGCGGAGGTGGAATTTGATTTTGTGGTGACGGCGCAGCAGATGCAGAGCTACAAGCCGTCCCACAGAAATTTTGAAGAAGCCATCCGCCGCAGCGGCCTGAGCAGAGACCAGGTGCTGCATGCCGGCCAAAGCCTCTACCATGACATAGCCCCGGCAAATGCGCTGGGAATCCGCAATGTCTGGGTGAACCGTCCATCGATCAGGCCGGGAGCCAGCGCGACCCGCGCCGTAAAGGCCACGCCCACCTATCAGGTACGCAGCCTGGCGGAGCTCTCCGTGCTGCTCTTTGCCGCGAGCGCATGAGCGCCATGCAAGCCAGTGCAAAAAACGCTACTAGGCGGCCGACTGCTTCGGGAACAAGAGAGGTTCCAGCAGCACTTGGCGTGTTTCCTCTGACGTTAGCCGCTCATCGGCGGAATAAAATTCCACCGTTCCGCTGCGCGATTGGCGCATGGAAAGCATTCCGCCCTCGGGAACGCCGGCGCTGCGCTGGTTGATCGCCGCATAGTCATAGCGCACGGAATGATTGCCAAAATCAGCGGTCAGCACCAATTCCAACCCTGAAGTGGAGTTCTGGACACGATACTGGTCCTCGCCTTCCGTGGCCAAGTCTGCGCCCTGGGCCACTTTGTTGAATTCCTCCACGTCAGCGCGCAGTTCATCGCCCAGTTCCTGCCAGCGCGCACGAGCAGCGGCGGTAAACCGGCCCTCCGGCTCGGGTTGATGGTCAATGTTCTGAGAGGTTTGACGCCGATGTTCCTGTATCCAGCCCATGTTTTATGGGATGGTACATCGAGCAAAGCAGATGGCTGAATCCGTGCCACGCGTTAGAATAAGTGATGGGGAATTGGTCTTATGGGCCTTTCAATGAAATCCCGCCTGATCCAGCCGCTGGTACGTGAAAACGGCGGTCATCGCCCCGCCACATGGGATGAAGCCATGGATCGCGTGACCGCGGCGTTCCGCCGGTCCATTGACCGGCACGATCCGCGCGACTTCGGCATGTTCAGCTGCTCCAAGACCACCAATGAGCTGAACTATACGGCGCAAAAGTTTGTCCGCGCCGTGATGGGGACGAACAACATCGACAGCTGCAACCGAACTTGACACGCCCCCAGCGTCGCCGGTCTGGCGGCGGTATTCGGAGCGGGCGGCGGCACAAGTTCCTATCGTGAAGCCGAAGATGCGGACGTGGTCCTGCTGTGGGGATCGAACGCGAGAGAGACACACCCGATTTTCTTTCACCACGTTCTTAAGGGCATTCACAACGGCGCCAGGCTGTATGTGATCGACCCTCGGCGCACGAGCTCAGCGCAATGGGCGGACACATGGCTCGGGCTCGATGTGGGTTCGGATATCTCCCTGGCCAACGCCATGGGGCGCGAGATCATTGCCGCCGGGTTGGCAAACACAAAGTTTATTGAGCATGCCACCAGCGGTTTTGCCGCGTATCGCGATCATGTGCAGCAATACACGCTGGAGCGGGCGGAGAGCGAGACCGGCGTTCCGGCAGAGGCAATAAAGAAGGTCGCGCACGCGTATGCCCGCGCCGGACGCGCGCAGCTCTGCTGGACGCTCGGCATCACCGAACACCACAATGCGGTCGATAACGTGGTGGCTTTGATCAACCTGGCGCTGCTTACCGGCCATGTGGGCCGCTACGGCAGCGGCGT
>DASSXL010000082.1:0-9695 GCA_035703825.1 Candidatus Angelobacter sp. | reverse complement strand
TCCGCGCTGACAGCACCACCACATAGCCCGGTGATTCAAACCTGACTCGCTCGACCGCGGGGGGCTCTTCAATGATCAAATGGGCATTGGTGCCGCTGAAGCCAAACGAGCTGACCGCCCCTCGCCTTGTCTGCTCGCCTTCAACTCTCCATTCCTGCAACTGGTTGTTGACATAAAACGGATTGGTTTGGAAATCGATGGCCGGATTGCCGCTCTGGAAATGCAGGCACGGCGGAATCTGCCGGTGTTTCAGCGACAGCAGAAGCTTAAGAATCCCCGCTATGCCTGAGGCCGGCCCGGTATGGCCGATATTGGTCTTTACCGTGCCCAGGGCGCAGAACTGTTTCTTGTCCGTGTATTCGCGGAAGGCCCGGCTGATGGCCAGGCATTCAATCGAATCCCCCACGATGGTCCCGGTGCCGTGGGCCTCGATCACCTGGATCGTTTCAGGATTGATCTGGAACCGGTCATAGACCGAGCGTTCCAGCTTTTCCTGCGCGCGCGCGTTGGGCGCGATCAGCCCATTCGATGTCCCATCCTGATTGACGCCGCTGCCGGCAATCACTCCGTGAATGAAGTCGCCATCGCGCAAGGCGTCCCGCAACCGCTTCAGCACCACCACGCCTATGCCTTCTCCCGGCACAAAGCCATTCGCCTTGGCGTCAAAGCTGCGGCACTCTCCCTCGGGTGAGAGCATGTGAGCGCGGTTAGCCACATGGTAGAACGCCGGAGTTGTATGCAGGCAGACTCCGCCGGCTAGGGCCATGTCCATCTCGCGCGACCACAGACCTTGGCACGCCAGGTGCACGCTCACCAGAGAACTGGAGCAGGCCGTGTCCACGGCGATGGCCGGCCCCTGAAGATTCAGGTGGTAGGCCAGGCGCGCGGGAATAATGGATTGCGAATTCCCCCAGAAGGCGTGGGCCGGAGGTTCGCCAACAAAAAGGGTGCCATAACCGGAGGTCCCGCAGCCCACGTAGACGCCGCATCGCGTCTCATTCATGCTGGCGCCGGCGTAGCCCGCATCTTCCAGGGCTTTCCAGGATTCCTCCAGAAACAGGCGTTGCTGCGGGTCCATGTAAACGGCTTCCGCCGGAGGAATGCGGAAGAAGGCCGGATCGAACTGATCGATGGAGTCGATAAAGCTGCCGTGGCAGCAATATCCGTTTCCGTCGGCTTCTGAGGTGACACACTCGGCCGGGCTCCAGCGCGAGACCTTGCCGATCAGGTTCTTGCCTTGCTCCAGGTTTTGCCAGAATTCATCGAGCGATTCCGATCCCGCGAAGCGCCCGCTCATGCCAATGATGGCGATCGGCTCAACCCCGACGTTGTCTGAACTGCTCTCCCGCTGCTGCGCTAAGCTCGTTTGCTGCTCGGCTGCGGCAATGGATTCCGTTTGAAGGAAACGATGCTTCAGGGTTCCACCCGGCTTCGCCAGAGCTCTATCATCCGAAGCTGTATCCATGGAATCGGCCTTGGGCGATGTACTCTGCGGCTGGCCCAGTTGACTGCCAATCACGCTCTGCCAGTTGCTCCAGATGTATTCGGCCAGAGCATCGACAGTGCTGTGCTCAAACAGGGCCATGGTTTCCAGTTCAATCTGCAGCGTCTCATTGATGGTGCGGATCAGGTCGACCCCGATGATCGAATCCACTCCGTACTCGGCCACCGGAGCATCGTGGCGGATCCTGTCGGGATCGATTTTCAGCGCCGCGGAGAGCTTCTCGATCAGCACCCGCTTTATGTAGTCATTGCCCATTTGCTCTGTCAGCCCCGCCAGCGGCGAAGACGGTGTCTCCTTGCGAACATTTTTGCTGCCGGCCGAATTTCCTGCTTTGCTATCGTCATGTCCTGACCCCGCGGACGCCGGCAAGTGTCTCTTCCCGGCCGTCGCTTGCCGCACCCATCCGTTGCTGCGAGCCACTGCTACCTGCTGGCTAACTTGTGCGTTTCTCAGACAGGGAGAGGTGAAGGTGCGGGTAAAGGGCCAATTTGTGAAATCAATCACGGCGTGATGCGTGAAAGCGGATTGATTCTGCTGGAGCCGTGCAACCGAGAGAATTGGAGGCGGTGGAGAGAATTGCACTCCCGATGGTCTGCTTTGCTGGCAGACGCCTTGCTGTCTTGGCTACACCGCCTTCGGGTTTGGAGCGCCAGCGGACATAGCTTCGCTTGCCTTACTTGGGAAGAATTTTCCACAAGCTTGCATGTCCAAGCGCGTGTTCCAAAAAAATTGTTTGCCACCCCGGCAGCTTGGCCGGGAACCTTGCCAGCTTTTCAAGAGTTGATGGGCGCACACTATGCAACGTTCTTTCTGTACGAA
Organism: Candidatus Angelobacter sp.; assembly: GCA_035703825.1. Lineage (GTDB taxonomy): Bacteria > Acidobacteriota > Terriglobia > Terriglobales > Acidobacteriaceae > Angelobacter. The sequence continues at coordinate 7,372 of DASSXL010000082.1, read as the reverse complement.
AACGGGGTGAATTTACACCAAAATGGGATGAAGATGTGTGGCTCTATCGGATTTTTTAGCGCTCAAATTAAATAATTCGTCTGGACGCAGATTGAGCTTCGTCAGAGAGGTCGGATATCCGGCCCTTGGTTCGCACATCCCCGCGGACGAACCTCTATACCACATTTGTGACCAGACAAGATTGTGATGGTTTACCGATTCTCCGGTCAGAGTTACTCGTACCGTAACGCCACCATGGGATCTACCTTGGTGGCGGCGCGAGCGGGCACGTAGCTCGCAGCCAGGGTCACAATCGCAAGCAGCGCCGTTACCAGCACGAAGATCACGGGGTCCCATGAATGGATTCCAAACAGCATGCTGCGCATGAGATAAGCAACCAGCATGGCCGCGGCAATGCCCATGGCCACACCGGGCACGATCAGGCGCACGCCTTGTGACAGGACCATTTGCAAAACATTGCTGCGCTGCGCGCCCAGCGCCATGCGTATGCCGATTTCCTGCGTGCGCTGGCTGACCGAGTACGCCACCAGGCCATAGAGTCCGATTGTTCCCAGCAGCAGGGCGAGAAACGCAAACATTCCGGCAAGCACCGCCGGATAACGATGCAGAAACGCGGTGGGCGAGCGCCGAATGCGGTCGTCCATGGTCTGGACGCCGAAGGTAATCGCATCAGGATCAAACTGCCGGACCGCATTCTGTATCTCGGACGCCAGAGCATCCGGCTTCTGCTCCGTTCGCACAATCAGGTTGAAGAACAATCTTGAGCTTGCTTCCGACGGCGTATAGATGGCCGGACGAGCCGGTGTATCAAGCGGCCCTTCCTTGATATCGCGCACCACGCCAATGACCTGCCGCGGCTTTTCTTTGTCGGAGTATGTAAACCATATCTGTTGCTTGAGCGGATCAAGGCCCGGCATAAATTGATCGGCCAAAGTCTTGTTGACGATCACGCGTTGCGGGCCGGTGGCATTGTCGGCCTCAGTAAACCAGCTCCCCTGAACCAACTCTGCCCCCAGAGTTTGAAAATACGTTCGATTCACCGTGCGGCTGTTGGCTTCGCGTCCCTGCGGAGTTGCTGAAGGCAGGCCCACAACGCGGAGGTTGCTGGTATTGCCGCCATTCGAAACCGGCAACACGCTGCTGGCGCCAACCGATTTTATTCCGGGCAGCGCCCTTAGACGGTCCAACAAAGACTGCATGGCCTGTAATTGGTCTGGACTTTTGGGAAAACGCGACTGCGAAAGCCCCACGCCCATTCCGAGCAGGTTGTGCTGGTCGAACCCCGGATTGACGTTCAGCAGGCGATACAGGCTTTTCACCAGCAGCCCTGAACCGGCAAGCAGCACCATGGCCAGAGCCACTTCACTCACCACCAGGCCTGAGGCAAATCGCCGCCACGAGCCTGAATGCGAATTGCGCGAGCCATCCTTCAACGCCCCTTGCACGTCTGCTTTGGCCGCCTGCAGGGCCGGGGCCAGCGCGAAAACAACGCCCGTAATGATGGCCAGAGCACAGGCAAACAGCAGCACACGCGCGTCAATGCTCATGTGTTTGAGGTATGGCATGCTGTCCAGCAGAGTGGAAGGAATCATGGCCACGAATGCCTTGATCATCCAGTAGGCGACCGCCATTCCCGCTATGGCGCCCGTGAAAGAGAGGATGAGGCCTTCCGTCAGCATTAGGCCCATCAGGCGCGCGCGGCTTGCGCCAAGAGCAGTACGGATGGCCATCTCATTGCGCCGCGCCATGGCCCGGGCCAGCAGCAGGTTGGCAACGTTGGCGCATGCGATCAGCAGCAGCAAGGCCACAGCGCCCAGCAGCAAAAGGAGAATCGGCCTGATCTGGCCAACAATCACTTCGTTCAGCGGCACAACCGCTGTACGGAGCTTGTCATTCGATTGCGGATATTGCTTTTCCAGCCCTTCGGCAATCAGGTTCATGGCGGAAGCTGCGCTGCCGCGCGAAATGCCGGGCTTGAGCCGCCCAACCACGCTGAGCCAGTGCAGGTTTCTGCGCTGCAACAACTGGCCTGTAGCGTGGAGCGTCTCCCAGACGTCAGGATCGCCCACGGGCGCAAAGTGAAAATCGGCGGGCAGGACGCCGATAATGGTGTTGGGCTGGCCGTCAATGTTGAGCGTTTGCCCGATTACGTCTTTGCCGCCAAAACGGCGCTGCCACCAGCCATAACTCAACATCACCATGCGCGGCGCCGCAGCCAGGTCTTCACCAGCGCGGAAATCCCGCCCCTTTAGCGGCTGCACTCCAATGGTCTGGAAAAAATTGTCAGTGACCGCGGCTGATGGCAGTAGCTCTGGAGCGCCTGCGCCGCGCAGGAGCACCTGGTTTTGCCCGTAGCCCGCCAGGCTGTCAAAAACCCGCTGCCGCTCCCGCCAATCGAGAAAGTCAGGATAAGAAGCCTCAAACTGGGTGAAGACCTCCATGTTGCGCGTGTCATAAACCTCCATCAGTTGCGACGCATCGCGGTACGGGAGCGGCCGGAGCAAGGCCGCATCGACAAAGGTAAAGATGGCAACGTTGGCGGCAATGCCCAGCACCAGAGTGATCAGCGCGATGGAGGTGAAGCGCGGCGACTTTACCAGCGCGCGCAATTCATAACGCAGGTCTTGCAGGATGGTTTCCATCATGGTTCAGGCTCCTGTGAAAGGCAGAGAGTTAAAGACACGCGACCACGGGAGAATACTGGCTGTAGGAGAAAAGGTTCCCGGCTTTGCCTGGCGCGGACTTCTCTGGACATTTAGACGCCGGTGCGGCCAATACGTTTAGCGACCTGCGAAGAGGGATGAGATGCGCGCCCAGGTCTGCATCCTTTTCTCCACCGACGAATCCATTCCTTAGCTGGATACACAGGAGATACCATGCCGCTGGTTAGAATTTCGCTGATTGCAGGCAAGCCTGAAGCGTACAAGCAGAGAATCTCTGATATTGTTCATCGCGCGATGGTTGAGACCATCAATGTCCCCCCGCTCGACCGCTTTCAGATCATCACCGAACATTCCAGAAACGACTTTATCTATGATGCTCAATACCTGAACATTCCCCGAACAGACGGACTGATCATCATCCAGATTACTCTCAACACAGGACGCACCACGGAACTTAAGAAGGCGCTCTATCGACGCATCGCAGATTTGCTGCATGTGGAAGTTGGGATGCGCAAAGAAGATGTCTTCATTAACCTGGTGGAAACCGCGAAAGAGAACTGGTCATTCGGCAACGGCGAAGCGCAGTATGCAACTTGATGGGGCGCTTTTTTTTGCGGCCCCCTGAAGAACTAAGCGATTATTCCGCCCGCGCGTATCAATTCCGCCAGCTTCGCAAAATCCTCCGCGAAGACGCGATCATGCTCGATCTTGGGACTTACCTTGCGGATCGCCGCGTGCGCCTTCTGCAATGGCTGGCTGCTCTTAAGCGGCGACAGGAAATCCAGCGCCTGCGCCGCGGCACAGGCTTCAATCGCCAGTACGTTAGTTGTATTGGCAACCACGCGCTTTAACTTGATCGCCGCCGCCATGCCCATGGAAACATAATCCTCTTTATTGCCAGAGGTCGTAATCGAATCCACCGATGCCGGATGCGCCAACACCTTGTTTTCGCTGGCCAGCGCCGCGGCCGTCACCTGCGGCATCATGAAGCCGGAGTTGATGCCCGCGTCAGGCGCAAGGAAGGGCGGCAAGCCTTCATTCAATGCCGGATTCACCAGCCGCTCAATGCGCCTTTCAGAAATTCCTGCCAGCGCACTCAGCACAATCGCCAGATAATCCAGCGCGAAGGCCAGCGGTTGCCCATGGAAGTTGCCGCCGGAAATAATGTCCCCTTCGCCATGGCTCTTCACAAAAACCAGCGGATTATCCACCGCTGAGTTCATCTCGATCTCGAACGTCCGGCGGCAGAAATCCAGCGTGTCACGCACCGCTCCATGGACCTGCGGAATGCAGCGCAAAGAATAAGCGTCCTGCACGCGTCCGCAGTCTTTGTGCGATTCACGGATCTCGCTGCCGCTGAGCAGACGGCGCAAATTGGCCGCAACTTCTATCTGTCCTGCATGCGGCCGAGCGTCATGGATGCGCGCGTCGAACGCGACATCCGTGCCGTGCAGCGCATCGAGTGACATCGCGCCCAGCACATCAGCAGTTGCGGCAAGCGTCTCAGCCGCAAGCAGTGAGAGCGTCCCCACGGCCAGCATGGCCTGCGTTCCGTTAATGAGCGAGATTGCCTCTTTGGCTTCAGGAACCAGCGGCCTGATTCCGGCACGCTGCAAAGCTCCGCCGCTGCTGGCACGAGAAGCTTCACTCCAGACCTCGCCTTCGCCGATCATTGCCAGCGCCAGGTGGGCCAGGGGAGCAAGGTCGCCACTGGCCCCCACGCTGCCCTGTGACGGCACCACCGGATGCACACCTTTATTCAGCATGGCGCAGATCAGGTCGATCACCTCAGGCCGCACGCCGGAAAATCCCTTGGCCAGCGAGTTAGCGCGCAACAGCATCATCGCGCGCGTCTCATGCTGGCTGAGCGGCTCACCTACCCCTGCAGAGTGCGAGCGGATCAAATTCACCTGGAGCTGGCGGTTCTGCGCGGGCTCGATGTGCACGTCGCTCAGCTTGCCCACGCCAGTATTGATGGCATAGGCCACGCGGTTCTCGCGCAGCAGTTTTTCCACGACTTCACGCGCGGCGACAACCTTTGCGCGCGCGGCCTCCGCCAGCTCCACCGGGCGTTGCTCATAAACGACCTGACGCAGGTCTTCGAGCGAGAGATTGTTACCATTGATCTGAAGTGCGGTCATGATGTCCGTTTGAGCCCGTTGAAGGCCTGCAGATATTTTTCCGGCAGGGTTGTGCGTTCCAGCTTGCTATCGACAATGATGTGCATGGTCTCTCCCGTGGCCAGCAGCGTGCGATCGGCTTCACGGAAGACTTCATAACTGAAGTGCAGCAGCGATGAGCGCACGTTCTTGATCTTCGTCCGTACAACGATCTCATCATCATACTGCGCAGGCGCCTTATAGCGAACGCGCAGGTCGACCACGGGGATATGGCAGTCGTCTTCCGCCTCCATATCGCTGTATTGGAAGCCGAGCTGACGCAACAACTCCACGCGCCCCACCTCAAACCAAATGACAAAGTTGGAGTGGTACACCACGCCCATCTTGTCGGTTTCGGCGTAGCGCACGCGCAGTTTGGTCTCGCCCCAGATCTCTGTCTTGAGGTCCCTTGTGCTGCCGTTTTCTATTTTCCTGTCCAAGTGGGTTTACGTTTCTCCAGAAATGCTGTGATGCCTTCTTTGAAGTCGGCGGTCTGCCGGATTCCGGCGTTGCTCTGCACTGCTTGTTTCACCTGGCGGTCCAGTTGCTCGCGAGTATAGCTGGAAAGCAATTTCTTCGTGGCTTGCAATGACGCGGGACTATTCTCCAGAAGCTGGCCAGCAAGCTCCTGCGCCCGTGGCATCAACTTTTCCGGCGCGACGATCTCATTCACCAAGCCAAGATTCAGAGCTTCTTCGGGGCCAAAGATGCGGCCTGTAAGCAACAAGTCGCGGGCGCGCTTTTCGCCGATGTTGGCGATAAGAAAGCTCGAGACAATCGCCGGCACAAATCCGATCCGCACCTCTGTGTATCCGAACTTCGCTTCCGGAACAGCCAGTGTGAAATCGCACAACGTCGCCAGCCCTGTGCCGCCCGCGATGGCCGGCCCGTTGACGGCGGCAATCGTCGGCTTGGGAAAATCATAAAGCGTGCGAAAGAGCGACGCCATCGTCTCTGAATCCTGGAGATTCTGCTCGTGCGTGCGGCCGGTAAGCTGCTTCAGATTGTCCAGGTCCATGCCGGAGCAGAATGCTTTGCCTGCTCCGCTCAGGATCACAACTTGCGCGGGTGAACTGGCTGCCTGCTGCAACGCCGCGATCAGGTCATCGATCAGCTCATAGCTGATGGCGTTGCGCTTGTCTGCCCGATTGAGAGTGATGGTGGCGATGTGGGCAGACTCGGAGAAGAGAACGGTTTTGTAATCGTGAGTCATTGAATTGGTGTGAACTTCTTCGCAATGTCCGCCGACATTTGAATCATTGTATTAAGAGGCTTTTTGAGTGGAACGTCAGCGCCGCGTTCCCTGAGCGCCTGGACTGCAATCTCCGTGGGAATGTTGCCGATCATTTCATCCTGCGCGAGTGGACAACCTCCGAGCCCGCCTATGGCAGAGTCAAAACGCCGGCACCCGGCGTCATACGCCGCGATGATTTTCGCCGCCGCTCCGGCTTTCGTGCTGTGCAGGTGCGCACCGATCTCCAGATAATCGTACGCTGAGGTTACGGCGGAGATCAGCTCTTTCACCTGCGCAGGCGTCGCAAGCCCGACTGTATCCGCCAGCGAAACCTGTGTGATGTTCATGTCAGCCAGAATGCCCACGGCCTCAATCACTTCTTCGGCGTTCCACAGATCGCCGTAAGGATTGCCGAAGGCCATGGAAATATACGCGACAACGTTCAGGCCCGCGGCGTCGGCCCTTAGCTTGATCTGCTCCAGTTCATCGGCGGCGGCTTCAAGTGTCTGGTGCTGGTTGCGCTCCAGAAATGTTGGAGAGACGGAGTACGGGAACCCGAGCGTCTGCACGGCTTCAGTCGCAATGGCACGCTCCGCGCCTTTCTGGTTCACCACAATGCCGATAATCTCCACGTCGTCCGGCGGGTCAAGCTCTTTCAAGACCGCTTCAGAATCCGCCATCTGCGGAATGGCCTTGGGCGAGACAAATGACACGGCATCAATATGCTTGAATCCGGTGCCAATCAGCGCGCGCAGGTATTGGACCTTGAGGGCCGTGGGAATCTGTCCCTTCAAGCCCTGCCAGGCATCGCGGGGACATTCGATGATCTTTACATCATTTGACATTGGGCACCGCGAACATCTTATTCACCACGGAGACACGGAGACACGGAGAAATGCAGGTCATAAAACCTTCCGGACTATACCAGCTCGCAATAGCGGAACATTGAAGTTGATGATAAATCCTACTGGCTTGCTCAGAAGCTTCATGTAAGTGAGCAGTTGCGCCTCATGGATGGATGTAATGCGATCTACGCATTTCAATTCCAGAATGACTGTGTTTTCAATCAGCAAGTCAAGTTTGTATCCGCAATCTAGATTCACGCCTTTGTAGATGACAGGAACGATCACTTGTCGCTCAAAGCGGATACCACGGAGACTGAGTTCGTGGCAAAGGCACTCTTCGTAAGCCGATTCCAGCAAGCCTGGGCCTAGCGCTTTGTGCACTTCAATAGCCGCGCCGAGGATCTTCTCCGTCAATTCCTCATACCTGAGCTTTGGTGCCGCGGCACTTTCGGACATTACATCCTCCTCCTT
>DASSXL010000212.1:0-2207 GCA_035703825.1 Candidatus Angelobacter sp. | reverse complement strand
GCGCGCCGTTTTCTGCTCTTCGCGAAGCTTGGTGTAATCCGCCATCTTCAGCGCTTTATCCAGCGCGCCTTGATAGTTGCCGCTGTCATAGAAAAGCCCTGTCGCGGTCTTGAAAGGGAATTCATTCGGCTGCGGAAAATTCTTTCGCCGCACTTCCACCGGATCTTTTTTCAGCTCCAGCGCCACCAGGTCCAGCGCGCGCTCCACCACATACGTCGCTTCCGGTCGGCCCGCGCCGCGATAAGCATCGGTTGACATCTTGTTGGTAAACACGCCGGTCACGTTAATCTGGATCGCAGGAATTTTGTAGCAACCAGAAAGCATCAAGCCGGTCAGCGTCGGGATCGCCGGCGTCAGCAGTTGGAAGTACGATCCCATATCGGCAAACACGTTGTAGCGCAGGCCGGTAAGCGTGCCATCGTTCTTGAAGCCGATCTCAATGTAACCAGTCTGTCCGCGTCCATGGATCGTCGCCTGCATATTCTCGCGGCGGCCTTCAATCCATTTCACCGGACGATTGAGCTGCATGGAAATCCATCCCATCAGCGCTTCTTCCGCATACACATTGAGCTTTGAGCCAAAGCCTCCGCCGACTTCCGGCGTAATCAGCCGCAACTTGTTCTCCGGCATGCCCAGCATGATCGCCACCTGCGTCCGGCACAAATGCGGTATCTGTGTCGACGTCCACAGCGTCAGCTCCTGCTCGCCGGGAAAATATCTTGCCAGCACGCCGCGCGGCTCCATCGCAATCGGCGCCAGGCGCTTGTGCATGATCTTCTGCTTCACTACCTTGTCCGCACTCTTCAGCGCCGCTTCAATATCCCCTTCACCGGCCGTCAGCTTGTACGCCACGTTCGTGCCAAACTGCTCATGGATCACCGGGCTCTTTGCGTCCGCGGCTTTTTCTTCATCCAGCGCCACCGGCAGCTCTTCATAGTCAACTTCAATCAGGTCCACCGCATCGCGCGCGGCGGATTTTGTTTCCGCCACCACCACCGCCACCGGATGCCCCACAAAATAAACTTTGTTGCTTGCCAGCACGCGATGGTCAGGCACCTTCAAGTCCGGCAGCGCCGCGGCGCATGGCACCGGGCCAATCTTCTGCGTGTCTTTTCCCGTATAGACGGCCACCACTCCGGGCAGCTTCTGCGCCGCCGTGGTGTCAATGCTCTTGATCCGCGCGTGCGCATAAATGGAGCGCAGAAACGCCGCATGCAGCGTGTCCGGCAGGCGAATGTCGTCAACGTAATGCGCCAGCCCCTGAATCAGCCGGGGATCTTCTGTGCGCTTGATTGGTTTGCCAACTGTTTTTTCCGCCATGTCGCCCTCCAGCTCACTTTGTTACCGATTTTTAAAAACCAACCTTACCGCGGATTAACACGGATAAACGCGGATTAGGAGAAGAGTCTTATATGAGGTTGTTCTCCGTGTCTCAGTGGTGAATGGTTTCCCGATGTCTCGCTTTCCCGATTTCCCGATCCGCGATCATCCGCGTTCATCAGCGGTAAGCTTTTTCTGGTTTTCTCCCAGCTACCTTGCAACCGACTTCGACTTCATCTTCTTCGCCGCGCACTGCACTGCCTGCACAATGTTCTGGTATCCCGTACAGCGGCACAGATTTCCTTCCAGCCCGTGTCGAATCTCTTCGTCCGTGGGATCAGGATTGCGTTGCAGAATCTGCGCTGCCGCCATAATCATGCCCGGAGTGCAGTAACCGCATTGCAGCCCATGATGCTCCCAGAAACCGTTCTGCACCGGATGCAGCTCGCCGCCCTGCGCCAGTCCCTCAATGGTGGTTACGGTGGAGCCGTCTGCCTGCGCCGCCAGCATGGTGCAGCTCTTCACGGCCTGGCCGTCCACCATTACGGTGCACGCGCCGCACAAGGAGGTTTCGCATCCCACGTGAGTGCCGGTCAGGTTCAGCACGTCGCGTATGTACTGCACCAGCAGCAGGCGCGGCTCAATTTCATTCTGGTGCGTCACGCCATTCACGGTCACGTTGATTTGTTTCTTCATTGCTCCACCTCGTATCCACCAGCCAGGGAACTTTTGGTCGCAGGACATATTAAATGGTTCCAGGGGGAGTTGCCACCCAACACATCGTCCCCGTTTTCTGTTGTAAAATCGCCGAGAGGACCCCACATGGCAGAACCCACTTATGAAGAAATGAAAGCCCGTCTCGCGGAACTGGAGAAGCAGGTTGCCAC
>DASSXL010000202.1:0-80654 GCA_035703825.1 Candidatus Angelobacter sp. | reverse complement strand
CCTTTGGTTTTTGGACCGTCTGCAACCGGGCAGCGATTTCTACAACATCGTGCTGGCGTGCGAACTGCACGGAGACTTGAACGTGCCGGTTTTAGAAAGGGCTTTGCGAGAGATCATCCGGCGGCACGGGGCCTTGCGGACGAGGTTTGTGGTAGAGGACGGCGAGCCAGTGCAGAAGGTTGAGGATTCAGTAGAGTTCGGGCTGCAGCGGCTGGATCTAAGCAATCAAGAGGGCGCGGCGAACCCGAGAGAACTGGCGCAGGAGATCATAAAACAGGAAGCATCAAAACCGTTCGATCTGGAAAGCGCACCTTTGTTGCGCGGAGTGCTGCTCCGGCTGGGAGAGCGGGAACACATTCTGGCGTTGAGCATCCACCATATCGTGGTGGATGAGTGGTCGATGGGGATATTGCAGCAGGAAATGGCACTGCTCTACGTGGCTTATGTGCAAGGGCAGGAATCGCCGCTGCACGAGATGCCATTCCAATATGCAGATTACACCGTGTGGCAGATGCAGTGGTTGAAGGGGGGAGTTTTTGTCCGTCAGATGGAGTACTGGAAGCAACAGCTGGCTGGAATGCCGGAATTTGTGGAACTGCCTGCGGACATGCCTAGGCCGGCCATACCCCAGCATCGTGGCAGCACGGCGGCGGCGACCATTCCCGGAGAGTATTGGGAAGCGATGAAGTTGTTCAGCCGGCAAGAGGGCGCCAGCGTCTTTATGATCGTGCTGGCGATCTATCAGGTGCTGCTCTCAAGGTATACCGGGCAGGCGGACTTTGGAGTGGGAACGCCGATAACAAACCGCAGGAGCATGCCGATGGAGGGCATGGTTGGATTCTGCGTGAACACTCTGATCATGCGGGCTGATCTGAGAGGCGAGCCGACTTTCAGGGAAGCGCTGGGGTGTGTGCGGAAGGCGACGCTGGAGGCGTTCGATCATCAGGACTTGCCCCTGGAAAAGCTGGTCGAGGAATTGTCGCCGGAGCGGCAGATCACCGGCTCGCCCCTGTTTCAGGTGACCTTTACTTTCATGCAAGGAAAGGCTGTGCCGCTTGAGCTTCCAGGCGTGGAAATGCGCCCAATGGCGCCGGAAATCACAACCTCAAAGTACGACTTGGCGCTGCTTGTGGTGGACGGCGAAGTCCCCACGCTGGCATTTAACTATGACACCGATCTATTTGCGGCAGACACAATTCAGCAGATGCTTCATCACTTTGGGTTTTTACTTGCCGCTGCAATAGCCGGACCTGAGCTTCCAATTTGGGACCTGCCGATGTTGGGCCAAGATGAAACTCGACAGCTTTTGGTGGAGTGGAATCCTGCGGAGACCCAATTTGGGCAGAAGTGCGTACATGAGTTCTTTGAAGAGCAGGTGCGAAGAACGCCGAATGCCCCGGCGATTGTGTTTGAGGACGCTTTTTTGACTTATGGAGAGCTGAACCGGAAAGCGAACCGGTTGGCGCGTTATCTGAGAAGCCTTGGAGTGAAGCCGGAGACGCGGGTGGCGATTGGGTTGGAGCGAGGATTGGAGATGGTGGTGGGGATGGTGGCAGTGTTGAAGGCCGGAGGGGCCTATGTGCCGCTGGATCTGTCATATCCGGAGCAACGGTTGCAATTCATGTTGCAGGACAGCGCTCCGGTGGCGTTGCTGGCGCGGAGTGATACGCGGGATTTGCCGGGAGCCATTGCGGCGGGCTTACAGGTTGTGGATGTGGGGAATGAGGTTGTGTATGAGGACCAGCCGGAGACGAATCTGGAGCGGGCCGAGACGGGAGTGGATCCAGAATGCCTGGCCTATGTGATCTATACATCGGGATCGACAGGGGAACCGAAGGGGAGTGAGATACCGCATCGCAGTATTCCGGGATTTATTTTTGGAACCGATTACGTGCCTTTCGACGAAGCTACGGTGCTGTTGCAGCATTCCTCGGTGAGCTGGGACGCATTCACGCTGGAGTTGTGGGGAGCGCTGCTGAGGGGAGGACGGAGCGTATTGGCGCAGCAGCAGCGGGTGACGAGTGGAGCAGAAATCCGGGAGCATGTACGGGACAGAGGAGTGAATACGCTGTGGCTGACGGCGGCGTTGTTCAACGCGATCGTGGAAAGCGATGTGAAGAGCCTGGAAGGGTTGAAGTATGTGATGACGGGGGGAGAGGCGGCGTCGGTGGCGCACATCCGGCGAGCGCTGAAGGAGTTGCCGGGGCTGAGGGTGGTGAACGGGTATGGGCCATCGGAATGCACGGTGTTCAGCAGTTGCTATGTGGTGCCGCCAGAAATGCCGGAGAGAGTGATATCGCTGCCGATCGGCAAGCCGATAGGAGACCGGCGGATGTATGTGCTGGACGGATGGATGAAGGTGGTGCCGATTGGAGTGGTGGGGGAAGCGTACATCGGAGGAGTGAGCGTAGCGCGGGGCTACATGGGGCGGGCGGAGATGACGGCGGAGCGGTTTGTGCCGGATCCGTACAGCGTCGCCGGGGGAGGGCGACTGTACCGGACGGGGGACTTGGTGCGGTGGCGGAGAGACGGGACGATTGAGTTTGTAGGGCGGAATGACTTTCAGGTGAAGGTACGCGGCTTCAGAATTGAGTTGGGAGAAATTGAGGCGCGGCTGTTGGAATACGACGGCGTGAGGGAAGCCGCGGTGGTAGCGCAAGAAGGTGGGGCAGGCGGCAAGCGTCTGGTTGCTTATTACACGCAAGGCGCGATTGATCTTCAGCACATCAACGGGAAGGGCAAGGTCGGAGCGGAAGAATTGCGCGCCTATCTGGCACAAGCGCTGCCAGAGTATATGGTGCCCTCGGCTTTTGTGCGGCTGGAAGCATTGCCGCTTACGCCCAACGGGAAGCTGGACCGGAAGCGGTTGCCCGCTCCGGATGGACGTGCGCTCGCGGCGAGTGGGTATGAGGAGCCGCGGGGAGAAATTGAAACAACGCTGGCGGCGATTTGGCGGGACGTGCTCGAAGTAGAAAAGGTGGGGCTGCATGACGACTTTTTCGCTCTAGGCGGGCACTCGTTGCTGGCGGTAACGATGATTACGCGCCTGCGGGAAGCGCTCGGACTGGACGTGGAACTCGGCGATATATTCGAGCACCCGTGTCTGAGCGACTTCGCCGGCAAAATCGCAAGCGGCCGGCGGGCCCAATTGCCGCCCATCACAAAAGCCGATCGCAGTCAGCCTCTTCCGCTTTCGTATGCGCAGCAACGGTTGTGGTTCCTGGCGCAGATGGAAGGTGTGAGCGAGGTCTACCACATGCCCTTTGGCGTGCGCCTGCTGGGCAAGCTGGACCGGCATGCATTGGGCCTGGCGTTGGACCGGATCGTCCAGCGCCATGAGGCGCTGCGGACCACGTTCGTGGTGGTGGATGGCGACCCAGTGCAGCGGATTAGCGCAGCGGAAGACAGCCATTTTCCTTTGCGGGACCACGATTTGCGACAACAATCAGAATCGGAGCATGGATTAAGACGGCTCTATGAAGAAGAGGCGCACGCGAGTTTTGATCTGGAAACCGGTCCTCTGATTCGCGGACGGCTGGTCCGGCAGGGAGAAGATCAATATGCGCTGCTTATCACCATGCACCACATCATCTCTGACGGCTGGTCGGTCGGGGTGTTGCTGAACGAATTAAGCGTGTTGTACCGGGCATTCGCGCGTGGCGAAGCCGATCCGTTGCCGGACCTGGCTGTGCAATATCCAGACTACGCGCTATGGCAGCGGCATTGGATGCAGGGAGAAGTTTTAGAGCGGCAGGCTCAGTACTGGAAAACCACGCTGGCAGAAGCGCCGACCCTGCTTGAGTTGCCCGCTGACCATGTGCGGCCGGCAGACCAGCAGTATGCGGGCGCATGGCACGAGGTGGTCTTCGACGAAGGGTTGACGGCAGGGTTAAAGGAATTGAGCAGGCAGCATGGCGCCACCTTATATATGGCGCTCGTGGCAGGGTGGGCGGCCCTTATGGGGCGGTTATCGGGACAGCAGGACATATTGATCGGATCGCCGGTAGCCAACCGGAGGCAGGGAGAGATTGAAGGGCTGATTGGATTTTTTGTGAACACGCTGGTGCTGCGGACAGACTTATCCAATCGACCTGGCGTAGGGGAACTGCTGGAACGAGTGAAGACCCGGGCGCTGGGAGCGCAGCAACATCAGGATATTCCCTTTGAGCAGGTAGTGGAGGCCGTGCAGCCCGAACGCAGCCTGGCCCATAGCCCGTTGTTTCAGGTGATGTTTGCCTGGCAGAACGCTCCCCGAGGCGAGTTGGATCTTGTTGGATTGAAGACGATGGGACTGGAAATGGCGTCGCATCGCGTGGCCCGGTTTGATCTCACAGTCTCTTTGTGGGAGATGGGCGACCAGATTGCAGGAGGCGTGGAATATGCCACCGCGCTCTATGAGAAAGCAACCATCGAGCGCTACATGGGATATTGGCTCCGCATACTGGAAGGGATGGTTGCCCGGAGCGGGCAGCCGGTTGATTGTCTGGAACTGCTGTCGGACGGTGAGCTGAACCAGCTTTTGTTCGGGTGGAACCAGACGGATGCGACATACCCCCAAAAGTGTGTGCATGAGTTGTTCGAAGACCAGGTAACAAGAAGTGCGGAAGCGGTCGCGGTGGAGGTTGAAGGGCAGAAGCTAACCTATGGTGAGTTGAACCGAAGGGCAAATCAACTAGGGCACTATTTAAGGAAAGCCGGAGTAGGACCGGAGATTCGGGTGGGAATCTGCATGGAACGCGGCCTGGAAATGGTGGTCGTGCTGCTGGGGGTTCTAAAGGCAGGAGGGGCTTATGTGGGGCTGGACCCTCATTATCCGGCGGAACGTCTCAAGTTCATGGTGGAGGATTCATCCATAGCTGTGCTGGTGACCCAAAGCGGCTTGTTGAAGCAGTCGCCGGGAGCTGCGCAGGTGATTTACGTAGATCAGGAACTGGCTACGATAGCGCAGGAGAGTGGAGAGAATATTGGAGTTCCGCTTCATTCAGAAAATCTTGCCTATGTGATTTACACATCGGGGTCCACGGGTAGGCCAAAAGGTGTGGCTATCCAGCATAGCAGCGCGAACGTTCTGCTGCACTGGGCGCGGGAAGTTTTCTCGGCAAAGGAGTTGGAAGGAGTACTGGCTTCTACCTCGATCTGCTTTGATATGTCGGTATTTGAGATTTTTGCTCCGCTCAGTTGGGGTGGAAAGACAATCGTGGTGCGCGATGCGCTGAGCCTGGCAGAGATTGGGCAAGAGCCGGGCGCGACGTTGCTCAACACAGTGCCGTCCGCGGTGGCGGAGTTGCTGCGGATCAAAGGCGTACCCAACTCGATTCGCATTGTGAACCTGGGCGGAGAAGCTCTGCCGCAGAGCACTGTGGAACGACTCTTTGAAGAATCGAAGGCGGAGCGGGTTTTCAATCTATATGGGCCATCGGAGGACACCACCTACTCAACGTACGCATGTTTCAAGAGAGGGGATGCGAACGGCAGAGTCTCGATCGGAAAACCGATCAGCAATACGCAAGCTTACGTACTGGACAGAGAGTGCCAGCCCGTACCGGTGGGCGTTATCGGCGAATTGTGCCTGGGAGGCCACGGAGTCGCACGCGGTTATTTAAGCCGGCCAGAGTTGACGGCGGAAAAGTTCGTTCCCAACCCTTTCATTGAACGCGTGGGAGAGAGGATGTACAAGACCGGGGACCAGGTGAAGTGGGGGAAGGACGGAAATCTGGAATTTCTGGGCCGACTGGATCAACAGGTGAAGGTGCGAGGCTACCGTATTGAACTGGGAGAGATTGAAGCAGCTTTGCAGGCACACAAGGGAGTTGAAGCGTGTGCCGTAATCGTCCGGGAAGATCAACCCGGAGAAAAACGAGTGGTGGCCTATGTGGTTACGAATGGCGCTGCTGCTGCGCCGTTCGGGGATTTCCTCAAAGATCGCTTGCCTGATCACATGATTCCATCCGCCTTTGTGGAGATGGACCAACTGCCGCTGACGCCAAGCGGCAAGGTTGACCGCAAAGCATTGCCCGCTCCTGAGAAAGAATGGAGTGAAAGGAGAGGCTATGTGGGCCCGCGCAATGGCGAGGAAGAAATATTGTGTGATCTGTTTGCGGAAGTTTTGCACCGGGGCCGCGTGAGTGTGCATGACGACTTTTTTGCCATGGGCGGACACTCATTGCTGGCTACCAAGTTGGTAAGCCGAATCCGCGACACCCTGGGAGTCGACGTAGCGCTGCGCAGCGTGTTTGAATCGCCCACCATTGCCAAATTAGCGCCACGGCTGCAAGACAGCGGGAAAGCCCGGAGATCGTTACGACGCCACTCCAACGTTGAGCGCGCGCCGTTGTCGTATTCCCAGCGGCGGTTATGGTCCATCGATCAATTGCAGGGCTGCAGCACGGAATACAACATGCCGGAGGCGCTGCGGTTGCGCGGCAGATTGGATGTGGAAGCGCTGCGCCGCACCGTCCAGTCCATCGTGGACCGGCATGAGAGCCTGCGCACCCATTTTGAAAAAGAGCAGGGAGAGCCGGTGCAGATCATCGCGCCCAGCCTTACTGTTGAAATTCCAATGGAAGACCTCAGTTTGCTTTCTGAAGCGGAGCAGCAGCGGCAGGTGATGGCATTCCTGAACAACGAATGGTGTGAACCGTTCGATCTGGCACATGGTCCTCTGCTGCGAGTGAGGCTGCTTAAATTGACGGAGGAAGATCACATTCTGCTGCGAACATTCCACCATATTGTCTCGGATGGTTGGTCACTGGGCGTGTTCAGGCGGGAGTTCAGGGATTTGTATGAGGCTTACTTGCAAGGCCGCGAGAACCCATTGCCGGACCTGCCTCTTCAATTCGCGGATTTTGCTTTGTGGCAGACAGAGACGGCGCACGCGGGGTTGTTGGATGAAGACCTTCAGTTCTGGAAGGAACACCTGGCGGGAATACCGGAAGAGCTGGCGATTCCCCGGGACAGGGAACGTCCCGCCTTACAGACTTCTGTTGCCGATGCTTGTGCAATAACCTTGCCCGTGGAAAAAGTAACGGCATTGAAACAGTGTGGCCACTCCACCTTATATATGACGCTGCTCACGGCTTTTGCCGTTCTGATGCATCACTACAGCGGACAGGATGACATTGTGGTTGGCTCACCCATTGCCAATCGCCAAGATGAGCAGCTGGAAGGTCTGATCGGTTTTTTTGCCAACATGCTAGCGATGCGAGTGAGAGTGGACCCAACCGCCAGTTTCCGCGAACTGCTTGGTCAGGTGCGGGAGTTTGCGTTGGAAGCCTATCGGCATCAGGAGATCCCCTTTGAGCGTGTGCTAGAGGAACTCTCAGTGGACCGCAGCTCAAACCGGGCTCCCGTGTTCCAGGTGGTCTTCGCTCTCCAGAATGCTTCCTCGGGAGTGCAGGAGCTAAAAGGACTGAAGGTCGAGGAACTGGGAGCAGAAGCATGGACCGTGCGCTTCGATTTGGAAGTCAATGCCATTGAACGCAATGGACAACTGGATATCGTCTGGATCTACAACCGGGATTTGTTTGACCGCGGACGCATAGAGCAAATGGCTCGGCATTACGAGCGATTGCTGACCGCGGTATTGCAGGACCTGGACCAGTCTGTCAGCCATCTGGGGACAGTGAGCACGAATGAAATACAACAATCAAAGATTCAGTCTCAGGCCAGAGAGTTGGACCAGGGATCGCTAAGGCAAGCGCGTGCGCGGAATGCAGATGCAGATGCATCGCGTCGATGAACGTGTGTGGAACTTGATGATTGGAACTTCTGTAAGAGGTTGTTAGAGAAATGTCTTCAGGAAGAGTTGTCTTGAAAAAAGATCGGCTGGAAGAAGAGCGGGAACTCCTGCGGCGTTTATTGGAGAAAGAGGGACTTGGCGCTCCAGGCGCTCAGGCAGCGCAGAGTGTGGCGCAGGAGCAGCCGCCTTCTTCTTCTCCGGAGTCTTCCCGAGCGAGGCCTTCGCTCTTCCCGCTTTCCTATCAGCAGGAGCAGCTTTGGTTCCTGGAGAGGTTCCATCCGGGCACCGCGTTTTACAACGTGCCTATGACCTGGCGGATCAAAGGCGACCTGGATGTTGCCACGCTGGAGCGTAGTTTGCAGGAGGTGGTGCGTCGGCATGAAATCCTGCGGACCTGCTTTGTGATGGACGAGCATGGTGAACCGCAGCAGAAGGTCGTTGAAGAGAGTTTCAATGTGCGGTTGCCGGTGACGGATCTGCGACATCTGGAACCGGACGCGCGAGAGGAGCAGGCCAAGAAGGTTATTGCCGAGGAGAGCAGTGCGGCATTTGATTTAAGCCGGGCGCCCCTATTCCGGTGCGTGTTGATGCGTATGGCGGAAGGGGACCATATTTGGGGGATGACGCTGCACCACAGTATCTGTGATGAGTGGTCGTTAGCAGTATTGATGGAGGAGTTGGAGCAGTTGTATGAGGCATATAGGAGAGGAGAAGAGTCGCCGCTGCCGGAGTTGGAAGTGCAATATGGGGACTATGCGCTGGAGCAGAGGGATGGGCTGAGTGGAGAGAAACTTCAGCAGCAGATGGAATACTGGAAGAAAGAGTTGGAGGGGATGCCTCAAGTGTTGGAATTGCCGACCGACCATGTGCGGCCGGCAAAGCTGAGTTTTCGAGGCAGGATGCATGCGCGAGACCTGGAGAGCAATCTTCTGGAAGGCCTGAGCGCAGTGGGGAGAGCGGAAGGGGCCAGCCTGTTCATGGCATTGCTGGCTGCGTTCCAGGTGCTGTTGATGAAGTACACCGGGCAGCGCGATTTTGGAGTTGGCACCGCAATAATCAATCGTAGCCGGACAAACATACAAGGACTGATTGGTTACTTCGTGAACACGCTGGTGATACGCGCGGACCTCGGAGGAGAGCTGACTTTCCGCGAAATCTTGCGGAACGTCCGACAGAGGGCGCTGAGCGCTTACGAGCATCAGGACCTGCCATTTGAAAAGCTGGTGGAAGAATTAGCTCCAGACCGCGACCTTAGCCGCGGCCCGCTTATTCAAGCAATGTTCACCGTGCGCAGACCCACGGATTCGGAATTCGGCCCATTTGAATTGAGCGAATTCGAAACAGATATCCGAACATCCAAATTTGACCTCACCATGTTTGTCGAGGAATCCAGCAAGCCCAAGATTGCGCTCAACTACAGCACGGACCTGTTTGAAGCAGAGACCATGGAGCGGATGCTGGGCCATTACGAGCGGCTGCTGAAGGCCGTAGTGGAAAATCCGGATCAGCGCATCGCAGAACTGTCGCTCCTCACCCAAAGTGAACGTGAGAGAGTCCTGGTGGAATGGAACCGGACCTCTGTTGAGTATCCCTGCAAATATGTTCACGAGCTGTTCGAAGAACAGGTAACGCGCACTCCGGGCGCAATCGCCGTGAGCTACGAACAAAAGCAGTTCACGTACAGCGAACTCAATGCCAATGCCAATCGCATAGCAAAAGTCCTTGTATCAAAAGGTATTGGTCCGGAGTCGCTGGTGGGCGTCTGCTTAGAGCGTTCTCTGGAACTTGTGGCTGTATTGCTGGGTGTGTTGAAAGCAGGCGCCGGATACGTGCCGCTGGACCCGGCTTATCCAGTGGAACGCCTGCGCCACCTGGTCAATGACTGCAAAGCAGCCATGGTTTTGTGCTCGGCAAATGAGTTCGAAAACCTCAGTGGTATCAACGTTGAGGCACTGAAGATTGAATCTTTGCTTGAAACACGGGACGTCACAGCAGCCGATCTGAAAATCCAGATCAAAGGAGATTATCCGGCCTACGTTATCTACACTTCAGGATCGACAGGCGAGCCTAAAGGCGTGGTGCTTACACACGCCTCTTTGCAAAACCACATGGCATGGATGCAGCAGGTACATCCTGCGGGTGCAGATGACCGTGTGTTACAGAAGACGGTATTTACCTTTGACGCCTCGGTGTGGGAGTTCTATGCGCCGCTGCTGGGTGGCGGAACACTGGTGATGGCGCGTCCCGGAGGTCATCAGGATCCGGAATATCTGGTTCGCAGCCTTCAACAAGAGAAGATCACGATCCTGCAACTGGTGCCTTTGCAGTTGCGCTTGATGCTGGAACAGGAAGGCCTGGAGCGCTGCCATAGTTTGAAGCGCGTCTATTGCGGAGGAGAGGCACTGACCCGTGATTTGGTGGAAGCTTTTTATCAGAAAGTTCCGTGGGCGAAACTCTACAACCTGTATGGCCCAACAGAATGCACCATTGATGCCACCATGGGCGAGTGCAGCAGCACGCTGGAAAGCGATACTGCACCTATCGGAAAACCCATTGCTAATATCCAGGTGTATGTGCTTGGTGATGGAGGCGAACTCGTCCCACCGGGAAGCTGGGGAGAACTTCATATCGGCGGCGCTGGGCTGGGTCGCGGATATCTTAACCGCCAGGCGTTGACGGCGGAGAGTTTCATTCCCAACCCGTTCAGCACGAAAGCTGGCGAACGCCTGTACCGGACTGGAGATCTGGTGCGGTGGCGTAAGGACGGGACGATTGAGTTTGTTGGGCGAAAAGATTATCAGGTGAAGGTACGCGGTTTCCGAATTGAGTTAGGAGAGATTGAAGCGATCCTGCAACAGCAGAGCGGGGTACAGGGCTGTGCTGTGGTAGCGAAGGCAGGAGCGGGCGGAACTAAACGGCTGGTGGCGTATGTGGTTGGAGAGCGGAATCGTGAAGAGTTACGGCGTGACCTGAAAGGCAAGCTTCCTGCGTACATGATTCCAAATGCCATTATGAGGTTGCAGGAGTTGCCGTTGACGCGCAATGGAAAACTGGACCGGCAGGCATTGGAAAAGCTAGAGGATTTGGATTCGGGTGATTCAGGAGAGTACTACAAAGCTCCGTGTACCGCGGTAGAGGAGCAACTGGCAGAGATTTGGGCCGCGGTGCTGGAAGTCACGCGGGTCGGGCGACACGGTAATTTCTTTGATTTGGGCGGACATTCACTGCTGGCAGTCTCAATGGCATCCAGGTGTCGGAATGTATTTGGACTGGATGTTCCGGTACGGGCGATATTCGAATCGCCAACGATTGCGGAACTGGCAGAAGTAATAGAGCTTGAGTTGAAATCACAGGAAAGGAAACCCGGAGACGACACAGACGCAATAACAACGCAGAGATCTACTGCTTCAAGACCTTCTGTTTTCCCGCTTTCTTACCAGCAGGAGCAGCTTTGGTTTCTCGACCAGTTCCAGCCCGGCAGCGATTTCTATAACGTGCCCTTGGCCTGGAAACTCAAAGGCAACCTGGATGTCCCCACGCTGGAGCGGAGTCTGCGGGAGGTGGTACGGCGGCATGAACAGTTACGGACCTGCTTTGTGATGGACCAGCAGGAAGGACTGAGGCAGAAAGTTGTTGCGGAGACACTCGATGCGCGATTGCCGGTAATGGACTTGCGGCATTTAGCGGCAGGCGAGCGGGAGAAGCAGGCGCGAAACATTATAGAGGGGGAGGGCAAAAAGGCCTTTGACTTGACCCAGGCGCCATTGTGGCGCGGAGTTTTGGTGCGGACGGAAGAGAAGGAGCACGTTTTGGGATTCACGGTGCACCACATTCTTTGTGACGACTGGTCCTGGCGGATTCTGATGAGTGAGTGGGGCCGACTATATGAGGCCTATGAAAAAGGAGACGAGTCGCCCCTGCCGGAATTGAAAATGCAATATGGGGAATATGCGCTGGAGCAGCGGGAACGGTTGAGTGGAGGAAAATTCCAGCAGCAGATGGATTATTGGAAAGGGCAGTTGAAAGGGATGCCGCAAATCCTGGAGTTGCCGACAGACCACATGCGGCCGGCGCGCGAGAGTTTCCGCGGAGCTACAGAGCAGCGAATCCTAGGCAGCGACTTATTCGAAGGCCTGAATGCGGTGGGAAAAGGGGAAAGGGCCAGCTTTTTCATGACTGTGCTGGCGGCGTGCCAGGTGCTGCTGATGAGGTACACCGGGCAGGAGGATTTTGGCGTAGGCACCGTGGTCTCCAACCGGAAGCGGGCAGAGATGGAACCGATATTCGGTTTCTTCCTGAATACCCTGGTGATACGCGCGAATTTGGGAGGAGAGCCCACTTTCCGTGAAGTCCTGCAGCGCGTGCGGGCGGCGGCGCTGGCCGGATACGAGCACCAGGAAGTGTCATTCGAAAAATTGGTGGAAGAATTAGCGCCGGACCGTGATGGAAGCCGCACTCCCATATTCCAAGTTCTCTTTACCACGCTGGGCGAACCCGACAAATTGGGATTCGGGGAACTGGAGTTGAACGGCTTCGAGATCGATACCGGGATATCGAAGTTTGATCTCGTCGTGAGTGTACAGGAGGCCACACAGGGCGCGGCGGTCACGATCAACTACTCCATTGATTTGTTTGAAGCGGAGACCATCCAGCGGATGCTGGGACATTACGAGCAGTTGCTGAAGGCGGTGGTGGCGAACCCGGAGCAGCCAGTGTGGAAGCTGCCTTTGTTGACCGAGGCGGAGATGGAGCAACTGGCAAGTTGGAACCAGACCTCCAGAGACTATCCGCGCGACAAGACACCCACAGCATTGTTCGAAGAGCATGCCGCACGCACGCCCAACGCCGTGGCGGTGGAGCACCAAGGGAGTGAATTAAGGTATGGCGATCTAAACCGGCAAGCCAACCGGTTGGCGCATCACTTGCGGGCGTTGGGGGTGAAGCCGGACACGCTGGTTGCCGTGTGTGTGGACCGGGGCCTGGAAATGATTGTGGGGCTGCTGGCTGTAATGAAGGCGGGAGGAGCATACGTGCCGCTGGATCCTGCGTATCCACAGGACCGATTGCAATTCATGCTCGAGGACAGCAGGCCGGCGGTGTTGTTGACCCAAAGTCATCTTCGCGCATTGTTCACGGAAATCAGGGATGACCTGAAATTGATTGATCTGGAAAGCGCAGAGGCGTGGAGTCATCAACCCGATTCGAATCCGGAACAGGCCACCATTGGCTTGACGGCAAAACACCTCGTGTATGTCATTTTCACATCGGGTTCTACCGGGCAGCCCAAGGGTGTTGCCATGCCGGTGGGCGCCGCAATGAACATGATTGCGTGGCAGATGAATGAATCGGCGTGGGCAGGACCGCAGCGTACCTTGCAGTTTGCCCCATTCGGGTTCGATGTCTCATTCCAGGAAATCTTCAGTACCCTTTGCGCCGGGGGGACTTTACTACTGATCGATGAAGAGAAAAGACGCAATGCCACAGAGATGGCGCGCTATGTGATGGAGAAAGGCGTTCAGCGATTGTTTCTTCCGGTTGTGGGGATGCAAATGTTTGCCGAGGGCGTGGCCGAGATTGGGGAGCCTTTCGATTGTGCGCTGCGGGAGATCAACGTAGCCGGGGAGCAACTGCGCATCAATGACAAGGTAAAGTCGCTTTTCAAACGCCTGGGGCGCTGCCGGCTGAACAACCATTACGGTCCGACAGAAACCCATGCTGCAAGCGCATTCCATATGGGTATGGAATGCAACCACTGGCCCCTTTTGCCGCCAATTGGTCGCCCGATTGCGAATGCGCAAATCTACATATTAGATAAGCACGAGCAGTTTGTTCCCGTGGGAGTGGCTGGAGAACTGTATATCGGAGGAGCGGGCGTTGCGCGAGGGTATTTGAACCGTCCGGATTTGACGGAAAAACGTTTCCTGAAGAACCGGTTTACCAAAGAAGACGGATCGCGGATCTACCGGTCAGGAGACCTTGGCAGATGGCGCGCGGATGGAACGATCGAGTTTATTGGACGGAACGATTCCCAGGTGAAGATACGCGGCTACCGAGTGGAGTTGGGTGAGATTGAAGCAATACTGCAACAGCAAAGTGGAGTGCGGGGCTGCGCAGTGATGGCCAAACCCGGCGCAAACGGAAGCAAAAGGCTGGTGGCCTATGTGGTTGGGGAACGCGATTGTGACGAGTTGCGGCGCAATCTGAAAGGTAAGCTTCCCGCGTATATGGTTCCAAGCGCCATCGTGGCCTTGCCAGAGTTGCCGCTTTCAGGCAACGGGAAGGTAGACCGGGAGGCACTGGAAAAACGAGAAGACCTGGGTCCGGGGGCCGAGCACTACGAACCTCCCGCCAATGCGGCAGAAAAGCGACTGGCAGCGATTTGGGCTGAGGCACTGGGAACCAGGCGCGTTGGGAGGCACGATAATTTCTTTGATCTGGGCGGACACTCATTGCTTGCGACATTAGTAGCAACGAGGATGGGAAACACCTTTGGAACATACGTTCCGGTGCGAGCATTATTCGAGTCGCCCACGATTGCGGAACTGGCAGAGGTGATCAAAGCCAGCTTGAAATTGTCGGGAAGGGAACCAGCAAGCGACAAGAGAGCAATACCTAAGCCGGTAGTTTCTGGTCCAAGACCTTCTCTCTTCCCGCTTTCATACCAGCAGGAGCAGCTCTGGGTACTGGACCAGTTCAATCCCGGCAATGCGTTCTACAACATTCCCATGACCTGGAGGCTCAAAGGCGATCTGGACGTCCCGCGGCTGGAGAGAAGTCTGCGGGAGGTGGTGCGGCGGCATGAAATTCTGCGGACCTGCTTTGTCATGGAACACGGAGCACCGAGGCAGAAAGTTGTAGGCGCGACATTCGATGTCCTGTTGCCCGTAGTCGATCTGCGGCAGTTAGAGCCGGGCGAGCGACTGCAGGAAGCGAAGAAGGTTGTTGCAAAAGAGGCCGGCAAGGCATTTGAGCTAAGTCAAGCGCCCCTGTTGAGAGCAGTGTTGGCGCGGACGGACGACAGGGAGCACGTTTTCGGGCTGACGTTACACCATATTATTTGTGACGACTGGTCGTTAGGACTCCTGGTGAAGGAGTTGGGGAGATTGTACGAGGCGTTTGGAAGAGGAGAAGAGTCGCCGCTGCCGGAACTGGAAATGCAATATGGGGAGTATGCGCTGGAACAGAGGGAAGCGCTGAGCGGAGGAAAGTTCCAGCAGCAGATGGACTACTGGAAAAAACAGTTGGAAGGGATGCCGCAAGTACTGGAGTTGCCAACGGACCACGTGCGGCCGGCGAGAGAGAGTTTCCGCGGCGCGTCAGAACAGCGAATTCTGCCTGGCGGTTTGCTGAAAGGCTTGAACGCCCTGGGCAGAGCGGAGAAGGCGAGCTTGCTCATGACGATGCTGGCGGCTTTTCAGGTGCTCCTGATGAGGTATAGCGGTCAGGAGGATTTTGGGGTTGGCACGGTGGTAGCCAATCGTAAGCGGATAGAGACGAAAGAGCTGATTGGTTTTTTCCTGAACACGCTGGTGATACGCGCGAATCTGGGCGGCGATCCGATTTTTCGCAAAACGCTGCGCAGTGTGCGGGAATCGGTACTTGGCGGATATGAGAATCAGGACCTGGCATTCGAGAAGCTGGTGGAAGAGTTGGCGCCGGTTCGCGACGTTAGCCGCAGCCCTGTCTTTCAAGTGGCGTTTACGCTGAGAAGATCAATAGAAGGCAAATCGGACTTAGGCGGATTGGAGATGCTCCCATTCGAACTGGATCCCGGCACGTCTAAGTTCGATCTCATTATGGGTGTGGAAGAAGCCGGGCGGAACGCAGTGATTGGTCTTAACTACAGCAAAGATCTATTTGAGGCGGAAACGATCCGGCACATGCTGGAACACTATGAGCGTCTTCTGGAAGGAATCGTTGCAGACGCTGACCAGCCAGTCTGGGCGTTGCCCATGATGAGCGAACTGGACGAGAAGGCCGTGTCCGGATGCAATTCTGCGAGGCCGGCTTCTCCTGAAGCGGAGAACATCGTTGAGGTTCTTGAAGCCCAGGCAGAAAGTCGGCCGCAAGAACCGGCTGCAATCTTCGGTGAAACGCAACTAAGCTATGGGGAGCTGAACAGCAGGGCGAGCCAGGTTGGGCGTTATCTCGTCTCCATCGGAGTGCGGCCCGAGTCACTCGTGGGCATTTTCATGCCGCCTTGTAAAGAAAGGCTAGTGGCCATTTTGGGAGTACTGAAAGCCGGCGGCGCCTGGCTGCCTCTGGATGTCGTGAGTCCCAAAAATCGTTTGCGGTCCATCATTGACGGTTCAGAGGCCGCCGTGTTGCTTACCTTGGAGGCCTTGCGCAAGCGCCTTCCGCAGAGCAATGCGCGTCTGGTTTGTCTGGATTCGGAATGGGAAATGCTAGGGCAGCACAGCGCAACGAATCCCGAAATTGCGATCGATCCCCGGAAGCTCGCTTTTGTCATCTATACCGGCGCCCAGGAGGGACGCGCTAAAGCTCTGATGCTTGAGCACGGCGCGCTGATGGGGATTGTACCGGCGAACGACGCCGCTGATACGGCCAGGCAGAATGGGCACGCCAAGATTCAAGACAATAGCGATCTGGAGATTTGGCGACGTTTGACTTCCAGCTCTTTCCTGGTCTCCACTTCAGCCATACTCACACCTGTTGCAGAAGAACAGCGAAACAGATTCGCGCCACGCGGCAATGCGGAGATCTACCTTCTTGATCCGCACCTTCAGCGTGTTGCCATTGGAGTTCCGGGGGAGCTGTGGATTGGCGGAGATGCGGCGGGACGCGGTTATCTGGGACGGGCTTTGCTGACGGCGGAAAAGTTTCTTCCCAATCCATTTACCGCGGAAATGGGTGGACGTATGCGCGGGACCGGGGAACGCGCCAGATATAAAGAGGATGGAACTATCGAACTTATGGGCAGACTTGATGATCGGATAGAGATCGAAGGCGTTCCGGTGGAGCTGGGAGAAATTGAAGCCACTCTGGCGAATCATGAAAGCGTGCGGGAGGCTGTGGTGGTTGTGCGTCCCAGCGGCGATCTTGTGGCTTATGTCGTAGTTCGCGAGGGAAAGAGATTGGTGCAAAACGAAGTGCGCAGCTATCTTGACGAGAGGCTGCCTTTGTATATGATTCCGGGCACGTTTATTACCGTGCAGGAATTGCCCAGAAATGCCAGAGGCGAGGTGGATAGGGCCGCGCTGTCTGCTCTGGGCCAGGAGCAATTGATCAGGGAATTTGTGCTCCCAAGAACCGAATTGGAGAAGACCCTTGCGGCCGCCTGGCAGGCCGCCCTCGGCATCGATCAGGTGGGAGTGTATGACAACTTTTTTGATCTTGGCGGGAACTCGCTCCGTATGATCCAAATCCATCAGAAGTTGCGGGCGGAACTTTCGATCGATATTGATCTTCTCCACCTCTTTCAATTCCCCTCAATTGATTCTCTCGTCCGCTTTCTTCAAGCCGGCTACAACTTTGACGGCAGGTCGCGTGAAACGCGGGACCGCGCGGGACGGCAAAAAAGCGCCATCCAAAAGTTAAAAAGGACGCACACACCATGACCAGAGACGCACTTGACGGAATAGCAATCATCGGCATGGCGGGGCGATTTCCCCAGGCCCCCAATCTCCAACGGTTCTGGGAAAACCTTTTCCAGGGAATCGAATCAACAACTTTTTTCTCTGAAGAGGAACTGGAACAAGCCGGAATCAGCCCTGAGCTGCTTCGCCATCCCAACTATGTGAAGGCCAGGGGAGTGCTGGAAGACGCTGATTTATTCGATGCCGGTTTTTTTGGCTACTCGCCGCGTGAAGCGGAATTGACCGACCCGCAGATACGGTTGTTTCTGGAGTGTGCTTGGGAAGCCATGGAATCCGCGGGATGGAACCCGGACAAATTTTCCGGATTGATTGGTGTCTATGCCGGAATGTCATTCAGCTCCTATATATGGCAACTTGCGGGAGGAGATACGGATGCAGACTCGGTGGGCGCGTTTCGCTTCCTGATGGGTGGCGCGGAGAAGGACCATCTGGCGACGACCCTCTCTTACCGCCTGAACCTGCGCGGTCCCAGCGTGAATATCCAGACCGCATGCTCCACCTCGCTGGTTGCCGTGCATGCGGCCGCACGCGCGGTGATGACCTATGAATGCGATATGGCCATCGCGGGTGGATCCACGGTCAGTGTGCCTCAGCGTAGCGGCTATATGTACGAGCCCGGAGGTATTGCTTCAGCAGATGGTCACTGCCGCAGCTTCGATGCCGAGGCCAGCGGCTCGATCAGCGGTGATGGCATTGGGGTTGTTTTATTGAAACGTCTGGAGGACGCGATTGCCGCCGGCGATACGGTGTACGCGGTCATCAAGGGCTCGGCGATCAACAACGATGGCCGCAGGAAAGTTGGCTTCACTGCACCGGCAGTTGAAGGGCAGGCGGAAGTCATTGCCCTGGCGCTGGCTGCGGCGGATGTGGAATGTGAGAGCATTGGCTATATCGAGGCCCACGGCAGCGCCACACCTATGGGGGACCCGATTGAGATTGCAGCGCTGAATCAAGTCTACGGACAGGCCGGCCTCAAGCCCTCGAGCATTGCGGTGGGATCGGTCAAGAGTAATCTTGGCCATCTGAACGCGGCTGCTGGAGTGGCTGGGTTGATCAAGACCATTCTGGCCCTGCAGCATGGCTCGATTCCCGCGTCATTGAACTTCCGGCAGCCAAACCCAGCGATTCCTTTCTCGCGAGGCCCTTTCCGCGTCAATCACACGCTCTCGCCATGGCCGGAGAACAATAAGCCGAGGCGGGCAGGAGTGAGTTCATTCGGGATCGGCGGCACCAACGTTCATGTGATTCTGGAGGAGGCGCCGAAGTCGAAGCCATCAGAACCCGCCAAGCCCTGGCAACTCATCACCATCTCTGCGAGGAGCCGCGAGGCGCTGGAGCGAGCTACGGATGAATTGGTTGCGCATCTTCTCGAACATCCTGAACAGAACTTTGCCGATGTCGCATTCACCTTGCAGGAAGGCAGAAAGTCTTTTGAGCATAGGCGCATAGCTGTCTGTCGTGATGCTTCTGCCGCAGCCGGCCTTTTGCAGTCCCGGACCCCTTCTCAGGTGTTTACCAGTTTCTCAGCGCCACGGCGGCGTCCTGTTGCTTTCCTGTTACCCGGCTTAGGGGACCAATATCTGGATATGGGGCGCGGCTTGTATGAATCGGAGCCTGAGTTCGCGCGGCACGTGGACCATTGCTCGGAGCTTCTCCAGCCGCTTTTGGGAGTTGACCTGCGTAAGACGATGTATCCCGATCCCAGAGTGCGGCAGCAGAATGAAGTCAGGTCAGAAGAACGCATGAGCTTCCGCAACCTGGTGCAGCGCGCGCGCCAGGACAATTCCCCAACGTTGCAGGAAATTCACCGGACGCTGTGGGCGCAGCCCGCGCTGTTTGTCATCGAGTATGCGCTGGCCAGGCTCTGGATGAGTTGGGGTATTGTTCCAGAGAGCATGATGGGCTACAGCATTGGGGAATACGTGGCTGCGTGCCTGTCCGGCGTTATTTCCCTGGACGATAGTTTGCGGATGCTGGCGGCCCGGGCGCAGAAAATTGAAGCGCTTGCTCCCGGTGCAATGCTGGCCATCGCGGCGTCAGAAGCAGAAGTCAGTCCGCTGCTCACCCCGGAAATCTCCATGGCCGGCATCAATGGCAAATCGCTCTGCGTGATCGCGGGTACGCCGGCGGCAGTTGATGCATTGCAAGAGCGGCTGGTTGGCGAAGGCGAACTGGTGTGCAGGCGGCTTCTTGCAACTCACGCCTTCCATTCACCGCTGATGGCGCCGGTGGCTCAGGAATTGACCAGACTTGCGCGGTCTATCCGTCTCAGTCCGCCCAAAATTCCTTACATCTCCAACGTGACCGGCAAGCCGATTACCGATGCTGAAGCGACAGATGCCACATACTGGGCGCGGCATCTGACGCAACCGGTCCAATTTGCCGCAGGTTTGCACCAGATGTGCTCGCCTACCGCGCCGGTCTTTCTGGAGGTTGGCCCCGGCCAAATGTTGACATCTCTTGCCGAGCAGTATCTTGCCGGCAAAGGCCTGGCTGACCGGGTTGCGCTGGCCTCTTTGCCGCATGCCTCAGACGCGCAGCCAGATCGCGCGTTTATTCTCAACACTCTTGGAAATCTATGGCTCGCCGGCATTGAGCCGGACTGGGCCGGCGTCTACCGGGATGAACGCAGAAACCGCGTTCTGCTCCCCACTTATCCTTTCGAGCGGCAAAGCTATTGGCTTACGCCTCGCAGGCGGCCGCAGCAGATGCGGGAAGCCGAGCCCGTAAAGGCTGCAGCCGCGGCAGCTTCACTCGAGCAGGAGATGGTTTCGTCAAAGCGAGCCACAAGGGCGGAAGGCAATGGTGTGGAGAATTCGCGGTCACATCTGGGCGCCGAGTTTGTTGCGCCCGGCAATTCAACCGAGCAAAAGATTGCGGAAATATGGGAGGAGTTGCTGGGAATCCATCCCATTGGAATTCATGACGAGTTTCTCCGGTTAGGCGGCAACTCGCTGCTGGCCATACGAGTAGCGGCTGAGCTGCGTGAGGCATTCCAGATCGAGTTTCCTCTTGTGGCGCTTCTGAGATCGTCGACTATTTCTGAGATCGCGCTGTTCGTTGAAGATGCGCTGTTGACCATGATTGAAAACATGGATGAGTCCGAACTATCCCGAATGGAGACAAACGATGTCCGCCCATCCGCCACTGATTGACAATAAGCACTCTGGCGAAACCCCTGACCTGCCTCGCCTTGAAACTATAGGCGTGATTGGGGCGGGAGTCATGGGTGTGGGTCTGGCCCATGCCTTGGCGCAGTCCGGCTTGCGCGCCCTGTTGATCGATATCTCTGATTCCATTCTCGAGTCCGCGCTGGGGCAGATCAGAAACAACATTCGCTTCCAGCGTTTATTTCACAAGAACGCCGGCAGCGATCCTGAAGAAATCCTGGAGCGCATCAAGATTTCCGCCGACTATGACATTCTGCGGGAGGCTGACTTCATAGTGGAAAACGTAACGGAAAAGCTGGCGGTCAAGACCGAGGTGTACCGCCGGCTGGACCAGATTTGTCCTCCGCAATGCATCTTCGCCGCCAACACCTCTGCCATTCCCATCACCCGGATCGGCTCTATGACGCGCCGCCCCGCGCGCGTGCTGGGAATGCACTTCATGAACCCGGTGCCCTTGAAGACCGCCGTTGAGGTGATTCGCGGCTATCACACCAGCGACGAGACCATCGCCGCGGCAACCAGGCTGCTCGATCTTATGGGCAAGAAGCCCCTCGTCGTGAGTGATTCGCCCGGATTCGTTTCCAACCGGGTATTGATGCTGACCATCAATGAAGCGATTTTTTTAGTACAGGAAAAGGTCGCATCGCCCGAGATGGTGGACGACATCTTCAAAAATTGTTTCGAGCACAAGATGGGCCCACTGGAAACAGCCGACCTGATTGGACTGGACACGATTCTGCTTTCTATTGAAGTACTGTATGACGAGTTTAAGGACAGCAAGTTTCGTCCGTGTTCACTGCTCCGGCAGATGGTGGATGCCGGCCTGCACGGCCGCAAGAGCGGCCGCGGGTTTTACAGCTATGAGGATTAACCAATCCCACAAAGAAGGAAGTTCATGGAGCAAGCGAAAGAAAAACTGAGAGCTTTTCTGGCGCGACATATAGCCGGCCGGACGATTACCGATGAGGACCAGATTTTTGCGTCCGGCTTTGTCAACTCCATGTTCGCCATGCAACTTGTATTGTTTCTGGAAAAGAACTTCAAGATTGCCATTGGCAATGAGGACCTGGAACTGAAAAATTTTCAGAGTATTAACGCCATGGCCGAGCTGATCGAGAGAAAGACCTCACACTCACAGAACGGTTCGAATTGATGATTGGTCGTGTATGGAACTGACTTTTGAACAGCAACGGCTACGGACCGCGTTCCGCAAATTTGCAGACGCCCACATCGTTCCCCAGGCGAATGCCTGGGACCGTGCAGAACGTGTGCCGGAGGAGGCGGTGCGGCAATTGGCCAGCAAGGGCTATCTCGGCGCGGTGCTGCCGGCCGATTGTGGCGGCGTCGGCCTCGATATGGTTGGATTTGGGCTGCTGAATGAAGAGTTAGGGCGAGGGTGTTCATCCATCCGTAGTTTGCTGACCGTTCATAGCATGGCTGCTTTAACAATATGGCGCTGGGGTACGGAGGCTCAGAAAGCCCGGTGGCTCCAAAAGCTGGGGCAGGGGCAGGCGATAGCCGCATTTGCCCTTACCGAGCCCGAAGCCGGAAGTGACGCGCGGGAAATCAGGACAGAGGCCGTTGCCAGTGGGGATGATTTTCTTCTTAGCGGACACAAGAAATGGATCACGTTTGCGCAGATTGCGGATTTGTTTCTGGTATTCGCCCGAAGCCAGCGGGGGCCATGCGCCTTCTTGCTGGAGCGAAATACGCCCGGCCTGGTGATCTCGCCAGTGCACGGCATGTTGGGCACGCGCGCCTCCATGATGGCTGAACTTCATCTCGAGCAATGCCGCGTCCCAAAGCTGAACATGGTTGGCGCTCCCGGGTTCGGCCTTTCTCATATCGCTTCGTCAGCCCTGGATTGCGGCCGCTACAGTGTGGCCTGGGGGTGTGTAGGCATCGCCCAGGCATGTCTGGAATCGTGCCTGCAATACACCGGACAAAGAAAACAGTTTGGCGCTCTTTTGCGGGACCATCAGTTGGTCCAGCGCATGATTGCGCAGATGGTGGTCGGCGTGAAAGCAGCCCGTTTGCTGTGCTACAACGCCGGACAACTTAAGGATGCGGGTGATCCAAGCTCAATGATTGAGACATCGATTGCCAAATACTTTGCATGCAGGACCGCCGCGGAGATTGCCCGGGATGCAGTTCAGATACACGGCGCAAACGGATGCAGCAGCGAATATCCGGCTGAACGCTTTTATCGAGACGCCAAGATTATGGAAATCATTGAAGGAAGCAATGAGATACAGGAGATCACTATCGCGCAGAGCGCCTGCCGGGAAGTTACGGAAAGCGCGGCCATAGCAAGGTGAGACATTTGTGACTGAACTCGGAACCCAAAACAAATCTTCAGGCGAGGCTGTGGCGCCCGCGAAACGACGCAAAGTAAAGTGTGTTGTGTGGGACCTGGACAACACCCTGTGGAACGGGACTCTGCTTGAAGGCGATGAGGTGCGTCTGCGCGAAGGCGTTCGGGAAATCATCCATGCGCTCGATACTCGCGGCATTCTGCATTCCATCGCCAGCCGCAATCACGCGGAATCAGCGCTCGCCCGGCTCCGTGATCTGGATTTGGAAGAGTACTTTCTGTATCCGCAGATCAACTGGGGATCGAAGGCGGCTTCCATCCGGACGATCGCGGAAAGCCTCAACATCGGCCTGGACAGCATCTGCTTTATTGACGATCAGGCTTTTGAGCGTGCGGAAGTCCAGACTGCTCTGCCGCAGGTCCTGTGTCTGGACGATATCCAATTGCCCCATCTGCTGCAAAAGCCGGAGCTAAACCCTGAGACAATCACGGCCGAGTCCCGCATGAGACGCCAGATGTATCTGGGCGAAATGCGGCGCAAGCAGACGGAGGAGTCATTCACCGGACCGCAGGAAGAATTTCTCGCCTCCCTTGACATGGTATTTACGATCTCCCCGGCACGCGCTGAAGACCTGGCCCGGGCGGAAGAACTTACCAACCGCACCAATCAACTTAACACCACTGGGCGCACCTTTTCCCGGGAAGAGCTGGAGGATCTGCGCTGCTCAGATCGCCATCTTCTGCTTATGTCTGAGTTAACTGACAAGTTCGGCCGTTACGGGAAAATCGGCCTTGCCTTGGTGGAATGCAGTCCCGAGGTATGGACGATCAAATTGCTGCTCATGTCCTGTAGGGTGATGAACCGGGGTGTGGGCACGATCATGTTGAACCACATCCTCAGGAAGGCGCGGGAATCGGGCGTTCGGCTGCTCTCTGAATTTGTGTCGAACGACCGGAACCGCATGATGTATGTGACTTACAAATTTGCCGGATTTACTGAAATCGAGAACAGAGGAGGGACCCAGATTCTAGAACATGATCTGGCATCGATTCCTCCAGTGGCAGATTACATTTCGGTAAAAGTTGAAAACTAAACAGCGATGTCATGGAAGTCGCAGCCGCAAAGATTTGAGTGCCGTGCCAACAGCAAGTGAATCCGAAGCCGATTTTTTCGCGCATTGGCGGCAATCTCTGGTAAAGGTCGACTCGCGAGAATGGGAGATTTTCTAAAAACATGAGCAACGAAGTTCACGGCAAAGAGCCAGCCAGCCATCAGGAGCGGATTTCCCGGCTCACTCCGGCCCAGCGCGAAATGCTTGAGAAGCGGCTGCGGGGTGAAAGACCGCGAAGCGGGTCGCAGTCCGTAATCAAGCATCGTCCCACTCTGGACTATCCCATTACTTACGAGCAGGAGCACTTGTGGCTGCTGCACCAGATGGACCCGACAACCCATTACTTTAACCATAGCCATGGCCACCGGCTGCAAGGTGAGTTAAATATCGCCGCGCTGGAAGAAACGATCAATGAAATGGTGCGTCGACACGAAAATTTCCGCACATCGATGCCGGAAATCGATGGCAAGCCGAGGGCAGTCGTGGCTCCGCAGCTTCAGATTCCGTTGGAACAAGTGGAAGTTCCAGAATTCCCCGTGGAAGATCGGTACGACCGTCTGCAAGCCCTGGTTACGGCCTATACTTGCCGGCCTTTTGACATAGTGAATGGTCCTTTGATTCGAGCGACGCTTTTCCGCGTCACGGAACAGGACCACACAATATTGATTACGCTGCATCACCTCATCACGGATTTTGTTTCATATGATCTGGTTGATAATGAGTTCTTTGCTCTCTACGATGCTTTTTCCCGCGGATTGCCCTCCCCCCTTGCAGAACTGACGTTTCAATACGGCGACTTTGCCTGGTGGCTGGACCAATGGATGAAGTCTGACGAAGCCGCCAGGCAAGCGGACTATTGGACGCGCAAACTTGCGGACCTGCCGCGCCTGGATCTGGCAACAGACATGCCGCGTCCGCATACTCGGACCTTTGGCGCTGTGCGTCTTGTCTGGAACCTGCCGGAGATGCTTTGGCTGGAGTTCAAGCAACTGGCGGCTGCCGAGAATGTCACGCGGTTTACGGGTTTTCTTGTGATTTTTGCCATGCTCCTGCGGGAGTATAGCGGCAAAGACGATATTCCTATTGCCACCCCGGTGAGCAGCCGCAAGCACCGGGAAATGCAGCCCGTGATCGGCTACTT
This sequence comes from Candidatus Angelobacter sp., assembly GCA_035703825.1. Classification (GTDB taxonomy): domain Bacteria; phylum Acidobacteriota; class Terriglobia; order Terriglobales; family Acidobacteriaceae; genus Angelobacter. Next base: position 55,562 of record DASSXL010000202.1, on the reverse strand, counting down.
TCTCAATACCATCGTGTATCGTCTGGATCTTTCTGGCAACCCCAGTTTTCGTGAGCTGTTGCAGCGCACGCGCGTGACCACGATCGAGGCGATGGCGAACGCTGATCTGCCTTTTGAGTTCCTCTTGAACAAGCTGCAGGCGGAGCGTGATCCCAGCCGCGCGCCCCTGGTGGATGCTTCGTATGCTTTCGGCAACGATCACAAGCCTCCGCAGCCTCCGCCTGGTTTGGCAATGGAAGAATTCAATGCGTTTTACCAGTCAGGCTGGCTGGACGTGAATCTCGGGGTGAACGATAACACTGATCACGCTGTTGTGGTTTATGACTACCTTGTCGATCTCTTTCTGCATTCCACGGGAGAGAGGATGCTGCTGCACTTCCAGCGTTTGTTTGAGCAGGCGACGGCTGATCCGGGAAGGCGACTGAGCGACTTCCTGTTGCTCGGTGATCGTGAGCAGAAACAGATCCTTGCGGATTGGAACGACACCGCCGTACCCTATCCTTCCACGCAGACAATTCCAGGCTGCTTTGCCGAGCAGGTTGCACGCGCTGGAAGCGCCATTGCGCTTCGAGCGCCGGAGACTGAGCTGACCTACATTGAGCTGAATAAGCGAGCCAACCGTCTTGCGCACAGGCTCATAAGGGTCGGCGTGAAGCCTGAAACTGCAGTGGCCATCCTGATGGAGCGCTCTGTGGACATGGTAGTCGCCACCCTAGCAGTATTGAAAGCCGGTGGCGCGTATCTGCCGCTGCACTCCGCTTATCCGCTTGAGCGCATGCGCCGGATCATGGAAGAGGTAGCCGCATCTGTGCTGCTTCTCGACCGCACCACCGCAAAACGTGGGCTTAGTCACAACGAAGTCATCGTGGTGGATGATGACTCTTTCCTGATGGCGCAAGATGACGGCGATCCCGATATCGCAGTCGATCCTGACCAGCTTGCTTATGTGATCTACACTTCGGGATCCACGGGTACGCCCAAAGGCGTTGCCGTCACACATCGCAATGTTCTCAGCCTGGCCTTCGACCGTGGCTGGCGAGAAGGAAGCCTGGAGAGAGTGTTGTTTCATTCTTCCCATGCTTTTGACGCTTCAACATTTGAGATGTGGGTGCCATTGCTGCGGGGTAAACAAGTCATCGTCGCTCCGCCCGGCGAGTTGGATAGTGCCGCTTACCGGCGTCTGTTCCAGAAGGAGAAGGTCACTTCCACCTTTCTTACCGCCACGCTTTTCAATGCATTGGCGCAGGAGTCCCCCGGATGCTTTTCCGGTGTCCATGAGGTTTGGGCCGGTGGCGATGTTGTTCCCGTGGTTGCCGTCCAGCGGCTGCAAGAACATTGCCCAGAGACCCGGATATGCAATGTCTACGGACCAACGGAAACGACAACGTTTGCCACCTATTACGCGGTCCCCAACGGAGAAAGGTTGGCCGGCAATGTGCCCATCGGCAGCGCCATGGATAACCACCAGGTATATGTTCTGGACTCCATTTTCAAGCCCGTCCCAATAGGTATTCCCGGTGAGTTGTTTATAGCCGGCGATGGAGTGGCACGCGGATATCTGCAACGGCCTGATCATACAGCAGAGCGTTTTATTCCCAACCCCTTCGGCAATTCCGGTGGGCGCATGTATCGCACTGGAGATCGAGTGCGTTGGAGAGAAGACGGCCAGATAGAGTTTCTGGGACGAACTGACCAGCAGGTCAAGCTTCGCGGTTATCGCATCGAGTTGACGGAAATTGAGGTGGCTCTGCTGGGCTGCTCCGGCGTGGGTCAGGCAGCCGTTATTTTGCATTCGGACAGCCGGGGAGATAAGCGGCTGGTTGCCTATGTAGTGCCTGCTCCCGGCAAGAGCCTGAATTCACTTGAACTGCGCGAGTCCCTGGCAAGCATGTTGCCGGGCTACATGGTGCCTGCGTTCATCACGATTCTTTCTTCGCTGCCTTTGAACTCAAACGGCAAGCTTGACCGCAAGAGATTGCCGGCGCCTGAAGTAACCAGAAGCGGTTCAGGGCGCAAGCCTCGTACCCATGCGGAAGAAGTTCTCTGCTCCATCATGATGCAGGTGCTGGGTATTTCCCACATCACGCCGGACGATAACTTTTTTGCGCTTGGTGGCGACAGCATTCTGGCGTTTCAGCTGGTCAGTCGTGCGCGGCGGACGGGATTGATTCTCAGCTTGCGCGATGTCTTTGAACAACCCACGATTGAGGCGCTGGCAGGTATTTCTCGCGCGCAAGATGTGGTGGCTGCCGTACCCGACGTTGGAGTAGGCGCAATGCCGCCCACTCCGATCATGTGTTGGTTCCTGGAGTCAGGGGGCACGCTGAATCGCTTCAGTCAGTCCATTTTGCTGCAAGTCCCGGCCAATCTGGAGCGCGGGCATCTTGTGAGCGCCTTGCAGGCGATACTCGATCATCATGATGCTCTGCGCCTGCGCTTCACTGGCGCGGAAAAGCACAGAGATGAGTGGAAACTGGAGATCCAGGCGCAAGGAGCGGTACGTGCCGAATCGTGCCTGCACGCAATAGACATAACAGCGCTGGACGATGATGAGCGCAATCTGAAGATCGCGGAAGAAGCACAAGCTGGGGCGAGGCGGCTCTCTGCTGAGAGCGGACTCATGCTGCAAGCCGTATGGTTTGACGCGGGCCGCAGTTCTTCCGGGCGCTTGCTGCTAATCGTCCATCACTTGGCCGTGGATGGAGTGTCCTGGAGAATCCTGGTGCCAGACTTTGTGGCTGCCTATGGGGCAATTGCCGCTGGACATCCGCCAATTCTTGAACCTTGCTCCGTCTCTTTCCGAGGCTGGGCTGAAAGATTGACCCGTGAGGCGCTGAATCCAAAACGAGTGGAGGAGCTCTCCTTCTGGGCTGACATGTTGAAGGACGCACAAGAACTTGCTCCCAGCCAGCAACTTGTTAGCGGCCGGGATACTGTGGGGAGCGCTCACCAGATCGCTCTTACGCTACCGCCAAAAGTTACTGCTCCTTTGCTCAACCGGGTCGCGGGTGCATTTCATGCGCGAATCAATGACGTGCTGCTCACCGCGTTCGTTCTTAGCATCCTGAAATGGCGGAAAAATTCCGGCGATGGCACGTCCGTCCTGATTGATGTGGAAGGCCATGGCCGGGAAAGCATTTTTGACGGCGTTGACCTTTCCCGCACGGTGGGATTTTTCACTTCCATCTTTCCTGTCAATCTTGATACGGGCAACCTGGACCTTGAGGAAGCCTGGACGGGAGGCGAAGCGCTGGGAAGTGCGCTCAAGTCAATCAAGGAACAGCTTCGCTCGATTCCTGATAACGGGATTGGTTACGGGTTGCTGCGTTATTTGAATCCTGAAACTGCCCCGGTCTTGTCCCGCCTGCCCAAATCCCAAATTGACTTTAACTATCTTGGGCGTTTTCCGGTGGCGGAAGCTGCCAACTGGACGCCCGCTGAATCTTTCAGCGGGGGCCTGGACCCGGAAATGGCCTTCCATCATCCATTGCAAGTTGATTCGATGGTGTTGGAGCGCGCTGCCGGTCCGGAACTGACAGCCGTTTGGACATGGATGCCCGGAATATTTTCGGAAGAGGACGTCCGGTTACTAGCAGATGGATGGTTCCACATGCTGGAGGCGCTTGTCCAGCACAGCGAACAGCCCGGCGCTGGAGGTCTCTCTCCGTCTGACGTGCCGCTGGTTACTCTCTCCCAATCTGAAATTGACAGGCTTGAGAGCGAACATGGAGAGATCGAAGACATATTGCCGCTCACGCCGCTGCAGGAAGGGATGCTCTTCTTTGCCTTCTATGACGCCGCCGGACCCGATATTTACAACGTCCAGATTATGCTTAAGCTGGAAGGGCCGCTCGACGAAAAAACGCTTCATGACGCAGCAAAAGCGTTGTTGAGCCGCCACAAGAATTTGTGCGTAGCTTTCGAATACAAAGATTTGGACCAGCCGGTGCAAGTTATACCAAAAGATTTTTCTCTGCCGTGGAATACCCTGGATTTCTCGGCGCTTGAGCAGGAACAGCGCGATCGGAGTTGGGCTGAGCTGATACAACGCGATCGCCTGACGCGTTTCGCTCCGAATGTCTCGCCGCTGTTTCGGTTTCTCCTGGTCCGTTTTGCGCCCGAAGAATTCCGCCTGCTGATTACTACCCATCACATGCTGGTAGACGGATGGTCGGTGCCATTGATGATTCCGGAATTGCAAACGCTTTACGAGCATCATGGCAACGCTGCCGCATTGCCCCGGGTCGCGGCGTACCGAGACTACCTGGCGTGGCTTGCCAGCCGGGACCGCGGTGCAGCCGAAGCAGCCTGGAAGGACGCTCTGGCTGGACTCGAAGAAGGCACGCGAATCAGCCCGCTGGCCTCCCTGGGCGAACCCAAAATACCTGAACGGATCATTGTTGATCTTGACGAAGAACTCACGCGGCGGCTCACGGAGCAGGCACGCGCCCGCAGTTTGACTGTCAATACTATCGTGCAGTGTGCCTGGGCCGTTTTGCTCTCACGTCACACTGGCCGTGAGGATGTAGTGCTCGGCAGCACCGTTTCGGGACGCTCTCCGGAGATCGCGGGCGTTGAAGGCATGATTGGACTTCTGATCAACACGGTGCCCACACGCGTAACCCTGCGCTCCGCCGACTCATTCAACGATCTTGCCAGCCGGTTGAATCAGGAGCAATCACGCCTCCTTGCTCATCAATACCTTGGATTGGTGGAAATTCAGCGCCTTACCAGGATGCACGACTTGTTCGACACCCTGGTGGTCTTTGAGAATTTTCCTCGGGGAACGGAATCTGAGGCGCCCAGGGCCGACGGTCTGCGGTTCACAGTGATGGACCTGAACGATGCCGCGCACTATCCCTTGACTGTGGTGGTGTTTCCCGGCCGGCGGCTAAACATGATTTTTACCTATCACCCGGAACACTTTGACGCCCATTTTGTGGAACTTCTGGGCCGCCGCTTTGTGCGCCTGCTTGCGGCCTATGCCAATGCTCCCGATCAACCTGTTAACTGCATCGACTTGCTCGACGAGAGCGAACGCCGGCAGATTGTGGTGGAATTCAACCAGACACGCACAGAGTATCCTCGCAATAAAACCATGATGGAGTTGTTCGCGGAGCAGGTCCAGCGCCGCGGGGAAGAGCTGGCGGTGGTCTGCGGCCAGGAAAAAATCAGCTATGCCGACTTGGACCGCCGTTCGAATCAGTTGGGGCATTATTTAAGGAGCCTGGGCGTCGGTCCGGAAAAACTGGTGGGCATCAGCGTGGAGCGTTCCATACACATGGTGCTCGCCATGGTGGCCATTCTCAAAGCCGGAGGAGCGTATGTCCCCATCGATCCCGCGTATCCACCGGATCGGCTGCGCTTTATGGCGGAGGATTCTGATATTGGAGTCTGGCTGACACAAGGACATCTGGCCCATCGCATTCCACAGCTGAAAGCTCATGTGGTTTGCCTTGATCGTGATTGGGAAGAGATCGCCCAGCAAAGCGACGACAGTTTTCTCACCCAGGTGTTTCCGGAGAATCTTGCCTATGTAATTTATACGTCGGGTTCCACGGGACAACCCAAAGCCGCAGCGGTAAGTCATCGCAGCATGATTCGCCTGCTGCGCGAGACCAACTACATCCAATTTCAGGGTGACGAGGTGGTGGCCCAGACCGTCAACATGTCTTTTGATCCCTCTACATTTGAAATATGGGGAGCGCTGTTGAATGGATGCCGGCTGGCGATCATCGGAAATGAAGTGCTGCTGGATGTGGAAAGGTTCGCGGCGGAGATAATAGACAAGGGTGTGCAAGTCATGTTTTTGGCAACCGCCTTGTTTAACGAAGTGGGCCGCCTGAAGCCCACCATGTTCAACTCGGTGAAGAGCCTGCTGTTTGGAGGGGAAGCCGTTTATCCCGTGACCGCTGCCGCCGTGCTGGAGCATGGAGGGCCGGAGCGGCTGGTGAACGCCTACGGCCCCGCCGAATGCACCACGTTCAGCGGTTGGTATGTGGCAAAAGAAGTAGCCAGGGATGCTGTAAGTGTCCCTATCGGCAAGCCGGTCGCAAATACCCAGCTCTATGTGCTGGATCGCAACATGAACCTGGAGCCCATCGGAATCATGGGCAAGTTGTACATCGGTGGCGAAGGACTGGCGCGAGGATATTGGAGACGACCGGAACTAACAGCAGAGAGGTTTGTTCCCGATCCTTATGGCCAACCGGGAGGACGTCTTTACATCAGTGGAGACCTTGCCCGCTGGATGGAAGACGGCAATCTGGAATTCTTCGGCCGCGAGGACAATCAGATCAAGATACGCGGCTTCCGGGTAGAACTGGGCGAAATTGAGGTCGCATTGCTGCAGCACGGCGGAGTGCGCAACTGTGCCGTGGTCATGAAGACTCTCGGTAGCGGCAAGCAACTGGTAGCGTATATTTCCGGTGAAGCCAAGGCCGACGAGTTAAAGAATTACCTTAAAGCCAAGCTGCCGGAGTACATGGTGCCGGGCCTCTACGTGATGTTGCCAGAGTTGCCACTCAACACCAATGGCAAGGTAGATCGCAGAGCCCTTCCTGAGGTAGAAGGTAGCGTGCTCCCGGAGATGACGGAAGACGCTTCGGAGGCGATGACACCTGTCGAGGAGCTGCTGGCGGATCTTTGGAAGGAGGTTCTGGGAGTTGCGCGTGTCTCATTGCGCTCAAATTTTTACGATCTGGGCGGGCACTCCCTGCTCGCGCTCCGCGTTGTATCCAGGATCAATGACTATTTCCAGACAGGGCTTTCGGTGCGTACGCTTCTTGAATATCCAGTGTTGATGGAGTTTGCAGAAAGGCTGCGTTCCATTTCGGCGCGTCCCGTCCAGGAAATGGAAAAAATGGCCAGGATTGGGCTGATGGTGCGCAGGATGACGCCTGAGCAACGCAAGGCCGCACTTGCCGCGCAATGAACACTTGTTTGCGCCGATTTCGGTGGTGGGTCAGTGCTGCCGGAGTTTGCGCAGAAAGTAGATCTATTTCTGAAAACAGCCTGGAAGAATTGGAAAAATAGCGACGATTTGGCTTTCAGGGTCCGCCAGATAACATCCGAAGAACTCGAGGCCGCTCTGCTTGCTAAACTGCTTGATTTGATTTAAATCGATGTGAATTTGCTGGTCCACAATCCGGAGGCCGGATGCTTACGCTCTCACAGAATCTTCGATTCGCTCTTCGCAGGTTAAAAAATAATCCCGGATTCACCCTTGTAGCTGTGCTCACGCTGGCGTTGGGAATCGGCGCGAATACCGCGATGTTCAGCATCTTCAATGCTGTCCTGCTCCGGCCTCTTCCATATCGTGATCCGCAAAGACTCATGTTGCTGGCTGAGCATTGGCCGCAGTTTCCCCGGCTGTCGCTCTCGTATCTCAATTACAAGGACTGGCGTGACCAGAGCCATTCCTTTGAAGCAGTGGGAGCGGTACGGAACAATCAGATGACGATGACGGGAGTCGCCGAAGCCGAACGGTTGCCCTCGCAAAATGTTACAGCCAATCTTTTTGACCTTTTGGGAGTCAAGCCGGAATTGGGCCGCGGTTTCGCTGACGCTGACGACAAGCCGGGCGCGTCTCCTGTGGCGCTCATCAGCCATAGTCTCTGGGAACGGCGATTTTCGTCTTCTCCCGGTGTGCTCACCCAGACCATCACACTGGATAATCAGAGCTATTCCATTATCGGCGTGATGCCGCCCCAGTTTGAAATTCTTCAGCAGGCGGCAGATGTCTTTTTGCCGTTCGAGCCCTGGGCCAGAACTCTGCCGGATGATCGCAGCTGGCACCCCGGAATTTTGCCCATAGCCCGCCTGAAACCGGATATTTCACTGGAGCAGGCGCGCTCGGAAATAGCCGTCATTGCCAAACGGCTGGAACAGAAATACCCGGCGACCAACAACAATGTGACATCGCTGGTCGATCCCATGCTGGAGCAGATTGTGCAGAACGTTCATACCGCGCTTTGGGTCTTGATTGGCGCGGTGGGAGTCGTGCTCCTGATTGCCTGTGCCAATGTCGCCAATCTTCTGCTCGTTCGCGCCACCGGCCGGCGGCGTGAGATGGCAGTCTGTATCGCTTTGGGGGCCCGGCGCGCTGATATCATTCGCCAGCTATTGACGGAAAGCATACTGGTGGCTCTTGCGGGTGGCTTTCTGGGTCTTGCCCTGGCTTGGGCCTCCATACCTATTCTAGTGCGGCTGGCCGGCAGCAGCCTGCCCCGCAGCAATAGCATCTCTGTTGATCTGTGGGTCCTGGGCTTTACTGCAATGATTGCGTTTGTTGCCGGTATCCTGTTCGGGCTGGCCCCCGCGCGCCATGCATGGAGCATCGACCTGCGTGAAACCATGACTGAAACCAACCGCGGCGGTTCTGTGCGCGCCGTTTTGCGTACCCGCGCGGTCCTGGTTGTTTCTGAGATTGCTTTGGCAATGTTGCTGCTGGTCGGGGCCGGTCTTCTCTTCAAGAGCTTTGCCCGCCTGTCCCAGGTTTCTCCGGGGTTCGCCACCGATCACATCTTGATCGCGAACATAGTGCGTTCGCCTGCCGCCTACAGTGATCGCAATGTGCGCTTGAGCTTCTTTGACCGCCTGTTTGAGCAGGCAGCGGCTTTGCCCGGCGTGCGATCGGTTGGAGCTGTGTCTGTTCTGCCAGTGACCGGCATGGGGTCAGCTCTCCACTTTAATATTCAAGGGCGCCCTCCCCGGTCGCCTGCGGAATACACGATCAGCGGCTATCGTGTGGTAAGCGCGGGCTACTTAAAGACGATGGGAGTGCCGCTAATCTCCGGTAGGTGGGTTGAAGACCGCGACCGCGAAGGAGCGCCTGGCGTGGTTGTGGTAAATTCCAGCTTTGCGCGCACCCATTTTCCGAACCAATCTCCGATCGGCCAGCATATCCAGCTTGGAGCTTCACCGAGTCCCGACGTTCCATGGATGGAGATTGTCGGGGTCATTGCTGATGTGAAGCAGTCTCTGGCCAGTGAATCTTCTTTAGAGATGTACCTCCCTTATCGCCAGGCGGACCAGGTGCTTCCAGTAACGACGCTGACCTTGGTTGTGCGCACCGCCGGGAACCCTTTGGCGCAGACCCAATCCTTACGCTCGGTCGTGCATGACATCGATCCTAATCAACCGATTACCGCAATCCGAAGCATGGACGAGAGCGTCGCGCAGTCTATCGCTCAACCGCGATTTCGCACCGTTCTGCTGGCGGTCTTTGCCGGCATCGCTCTGGTGCTTGCGGCGGTTGGCATTTTCGGCGTCATGGCATACTCGGTTGCCCAGCGCACCCGGGAACTCGGATTACGGATAGCGCTTGGCGCGTCGCGTGGCCGGATCCTGCAATTGGTATTGGCCCATGGCGTACGCCTTACGCTGGTGGGTGTGGCCATTGGCCTGGCGGCCACATTCCTGCTCACTCGCTATGTGTCCAGTTTGTTATTCAACGTTCCTGCTTACGATCCCATGACATTGGTGGGTGTGGTTGTGGCATTGATCGTGATTTCACTCTGTGCGTGTTACCTTCCAGCCCGGCGCGCCACCTTAGTTGATCCGATTGTGGCTCTGCGGGAAGAATAACTGGACGCGGGGGCAGAAGCCTGATGGACGCAACCATCTTGATCGTCGGCAGCGGATCTTTGGCGCGGGCCATCTCTTATTCGCTGGCTCTCTTGCTGTCTCGGCCGCATCGCGTGATCGTTTGCGCCCGGTCCAGAGATCAACTGAATGAGATCGTCTATGTCTCGCGAGCCAAGGCCGCAGGCGCGCAATCGCCTGTGAAATTTGACTCGGTCGAATTTGACCCCGAATCAGGCGATGCCGGCAAGCTGCTTTCATCATTGCAACCAGACATACTAGTGAACTGCGCGTCCTATTACTCGCCTTGGGAATGGATTCACCAGCCCTCAACATGGACGCAACTTCTCCGCCGCGCGGGATTCGGTTTCACGCTGCCGCTGCAGGCGGCTTTTGCAATCAGATTTGCTAAAGCCGTGGCCGCTCATCCCCGGCCAGTGCTTTTTATCAATGGCTGTTATCCTGATGCAGTCAATCCACTCTTGCGCGCCCTGGCCCTTCCTGTCTTTTGTGGCATCGGTAATATTGCTCTTGTAGCAACAAGTTTGCGGTCTTCCCTTAGTCTTACGCCCGGCCAGCGTTTGCAAGTGTTGGCCCATCATCTGCATCTATACACGCCAAAACCCGGAGTGGAGGAAGCACAGGCATGGATTGATGGGAAGCATTGCCGGAACGTAACCAGCTTGCTGACAAGCCAACGCACGAGCAGTGGCCTGGAGGTGAATAAAGTAATTGGGTCTACAGCCGCTGTTTTGCTGCGCAACATCATTGACAGCCGCGATGTGGAAACCCACGTGCCCGGCCCCTTTGGCCTTCCCGGAGGATATCCGGTGCGCGTAATGGGTGCGCGCATGGAACTGAATCTGCCGGCTGATCTTTCAGAGTGTGAGGCAATTTCATGGAATGAAAGAATCGCAGTCGCCGATGGAGTGAAAATACTTTCCAATGGAAACGTGGAGTTTGGAGAAAATACGAAGCTTGCCTTCAGGCAATATCTGCCTCAAATATCCGACGGTTTTTGCGCCGCTGAGATAGACAAAGTCACACAATCAATGCTGGAACTCCGGGAGAGGCTGGCAAAAGAGAAGGACCAAGCACACAAGAGCAGTACCTGACGCCGGATCAACCGTCGGCGGAAATGGGCGCTCTGCTGACTGCAAGGTAAAACATTAGGGCAGACGATTTAAAAGACGCGATCTCTATGATGGGACTGCGACCGGCATCGTCACCGTGGGACGATTGTCACCCCTCTTCCCCAGCAAAATCTCCTTCTCTCCGAACAGTCTCTCGGCAATGATTCCATGTTCCTGGCAGGATTGAATGAGCCGGTTCGATTCGACAATGGGACGAGATTCCGCCGTGTACTTGATGCTCATAATGTAATTCAGCCACGGCTCCTGTCCCATGGCGTACACATAAACTTCACGGCAGCGGAAAAGGTCTACAATGCGGCTGGCTTGTTCGTAGTTGGAACCGGCCAGTCGCCGTGATTCGTCCATGGAACGTTCGATCCGTTGCGTGAGCAGTGGCCCGTAGAGCCAGCTCAGGGGCGCGCCATCACACTCCATGCCTAGAAATAATGCGTCTATATCGCCGATTTCACGATGAATATGTTCATACAGCAGCGGCTCAATATTGCAAGAATCAGCCGCAAACAACAGAGAGTGCGGCCCCACACGCACCAGCCAGGCCATTTTGCTCTGGATGTCCAGGTCCGCATGTTCACCGAAGAACGGCAAACCCGTAATAGACACCTTGCCGTCGCGGAGTTCTTCCATTTCCGTGATCTCAATGACATTGCTGAATCCGCAATTCTTGAGGAGCAGTTTGAGAGATGGATCCTGAAGGCGCCCGCCTCCGTTGCGCGGAACAACAATGTTTTTGACTTTATGCCGGATCTGCAGAAGCGTCTCAAACAGCACGTGGTCCTGATGATTATGGGTGATCAACACATAATCGATCTTCTCCGGCAGGTCGAGATAGGTATAGCGTGAGATGTCGCTTTCGTAGGTGTAGCTGAGTACAGGATCAAAGAGCATTGAAATGCCGTTGGACTCAATGAGAATGCAAGCATGGCCGAAATACCGCCAACGCACCCCAGGCCCCGTATAAGGCACGTAGGGCGCCGGGTGTTCCGGAGTCAGAAAGGACTGGAGAAGGCCGTTTTGCGCGTCTTCCGCTTGCATAATTTCTTTGATCACCGGCCATGGCTGCGGTTCAGTCTTGAGGCGGAATAAACGATCAACAGAGTCATCATCGAACGGGCGCCGCAAATGCAGTGTGTCCTGGGATTCAAGCCGGGGCGTGCTCAAAACAAACGGACGATCATCATTCTGGATGAGCGATAGAAATAAGCTCTGCTGCGAACGGTCGTAATATTCGCTTTTATAAAGCAGTGGTTCCACCAAACGAAAAGAAGGATGATTATTCAGGTCGTAAACGAGCTCGACGTAGCCTCGCAGGATGTCTGGTATTTTCAGATAGAGCGGGTGGAGAGAATGTCCCTTAGCGGACTCCCGTAACATTGCATCCAAGGTTGCCAGCGCGGCCGATAAGTCGAGCATATGCGCACGCTCTTTCCTGATGCGGTCACGCAGGGCCCGGATCTCGTCAACGCGCTTGCCATCGTAATCAATAAAAGGTCCCCCCATCATTTTGGGATTCTTCACCGCATTTGCGTGAATCTGGGGGTTCGCAATATAGGAATCCATGATCTTCAGGTGCCGCTCGGTGATATTGCGGGCTGCGGTTGCAGGGGGAATGAGATAAGGCCATGCATACCAATGATCAATTAGAGGTTCCACCTGAATGTTCTGACGAAGATAAAAATTACCATGGTCCATCGATGCGTCTTCCTTTTCTGGTTGACGAGCCATTCAAACCGGCGCCTAAGAATATGACTGGCGAACAATATTATTCGCTTGATTGTCCAACTTCGCAAACATCGCAGCTTCGATCAGGAAAATGGAACATAAGTCGAGAATCACGCAACTCTCAGCGGCAGGCGGCTGACTTCAGAATCGAGATCGCTTGGGCGGCAGGGCGTCCTGGCAGACGAACTAGGCCATATCAATTTTGACGGCGGCAAACACAAAAAGCGCACGGCCAAAAAGCGTTTGGCCGAGGGGGGCGGGCTTCCAGCTACGGCAGGCTGAATCGCGAACATCGTGGATGCGGCGCTGGAAGATCTGGCAGATCAGGAAAGAAAACGGTCGCGCGTCAACCAGGAAGAACCAGAAGCCTCGGCCTCCTTGGAAGAAGGCGTCACAGTACGACGAACATGCGGGCCCCGTCCCGTCTTTACTGGAATGACTGCTAGACCAGCCTCTAAGTCAGGCGCTTGAGCCGCCGCAAATACTGTCCCGGCGTTCCGACGTTAAGATAATCGGGTCCATCAAACAGAAATGGCCGCGCCTGCACCGTTCCCGTATAAGCCCGCATTACATCGGAAAATACGTTGTGGTTGATGGTGCCTCCGCGGTGGGGATTCTTGCTGTCCAACTGGACTGTATAAGTACCGAAATAGGCGTAAGGAGAAGCCGTGGAAAAGGTATCGATGAGTAGCTCATATGGCACCTTCCAGGGTGCGGCTGGACTGAGCCAACCGGGCTGATTAGTTGCGCCCGTAGCTGGGAAAGGGCCTGCCGGGATTGCCAATGGTGGGTTCTGCGAAATCATCAGACTGAAATGACCGCTGCGGTCATACACCCAGTACCCAGCCGGGGGATTACCCCACGGATAGGTTTTCTTGGTTGGATGTTTCGGATCATCTCCAATGTCCCACGCCTCCACCAGCGCCCACGTGCCGACGATGCTCAGTTCGGCAGGTTTGGTTTTTCCACTCATCGTAAATTCCTTTCCGCCTCAATGTTGGCCATCCGCTATTAGTTGATCCTTGCGGGATTTCCCTAGCTGAAACGCCGGGGCCGTTTGATCATACACGGTCGCGTGGTTTCCGAAGAGTGCGGAACTGACCCAGGTTATTAAATTTTCCTTATTTGCATCTGGCTCGCAGACTTACGAGTACGGTGGTAACTACAGTTCATCTGTTAAATTGTTTTCACATATCTGGATGTCTAGTTCTCTTTTGGAACTCGTCGTAAGTCTGTTTCACTGATTTAGAACTATTTATGTTGACTTGAGATATGGAAGCGGGATAGGGTGCCCCGAACCAACTACACGGGAAGCTTAAGCGTCCACTTCACGGCGGCAGATGGGGTCGTATGCCTTGAAGATTCCCTGAAGACAGATTTTCGGACTCCTGTACGCGGCATAATTTAAGGAGGAATTCAGGATGTCAACGCCGGCAATTCAAATTATTTTAAACCCCGACGGAAGCACGAGTTTTTCACCCTCACCGCAAACCGCCTTGTTTAGCGATCTCGTGTTCTGGAACAACCAAACCAAGGAAAACCATTGGCCTTGGCCGACAGATTCCAATTACAACCCACAGGCTACCGGCTGGTTTCCCGCTGCCGTGCCACCGGGCGAGACTTCAGGCGACTATGCAACGCCCCCAGCAGTTCCTCCGCCCCCGCCCCAACCACCTCAAACGATCTATTACTGCTGCAAGCTCCACCCTCTCAGAACCAGCGAAAGAGGGACGATCACAGTGGTCAGCAGCCTGCCGTAACGGCGAACGATTGAGTCACCGCGTACATCGTTCAACCTGGCCGAGAGGTATGCGGCCCGAAGACAACACTCTTATAGCGATTAGCGGAGGATGGCGAGATGAAAAATCACAATGGGCGCAATGCATTGGCATCAAAGGCCCAGGATGCGATTCTGGACCCGACTGGCGGGCGCCCAGAAATATGGCGTTGGGTGATGTGCGTCTTCTTAGTCATGATGGTTCTGGCGCATACAGCACTGGCACAAGACCCGCAGGCTACCCGCCAGCCCGGATCAAGAAGAGGGCGTGCCGCACGGGCGGCCACGCTTGCGCAGCCAAGCGCACAGCCCAGTGAGTGCGCGGGAGCCGGAACAAGCCTGGTTCCAATTCCTGAGATCACGCACTCGAATGGGACGCTGCAGGCGGTGGTCATTAGCGCGGACCAACAAAGAAACCTCTGGCCGATTACCGGCGCCACTCCCTGCAACGCGGTAACCATGCGCTACTACTGGGGATATCCGCAGAGCCAGGGTTCCAGTTGGTGGACTAACTGGCTCACGCAAAACTCAATCGGCGCGCAGGAGCCCATCCCCGGGCCTACGCTTCGGGCGCGTGTGGGTGATCAGGTACAGGTCCTGTTTCTGAACCAGATCAATCCCAAGGACTTTTCCAATTCTCAAGACCTTGCTCAGTGCGACATAAGTTCGAATGGCTATCCCGGGTCAGACACTTTTCCCGATTGCATCCACTCATCAACGACGACCAATATTCATTTCCACGGCACCCACACCACTCCGAGCACTACCGGGGACAATGTGCTGTTGCAGATCCTGGCAAACCCGAATGGAACCGTGCCAGCGACGCCGGCGGTTTCCGGCTTTTTCACATGGTGCGCAAAAGACGGTGCTCCATCGAACTGGCCACAACCTCCTCTGATGAACTTTCCGCTGCCTTCTTCACTAACCTGGTTTGGGAAGTTCGCAACATTACAGATGGGAAATCCTAAGACGCCGGAAAGCGGCCTGATAGGGAAATATGACGCCGCTCACAAACCCCCGTATTCGCTATGGCAAAGCAACAATAGAGTGATCCAGGCAAACGGCTGGCCGCAGTACTACTATGGCGCTTTTCCGTATTGCTTCCGGCTGCCAGATTATAACCAGGGCAAAGTCAAGATGGGCCAGGCGCCGGGCACTCACTGGTATCACGCGCACAAGCACGGCTCAACCAATATCAACGTCGCCAACGGAATGACCGGCGCGCTGATTATTGAAGGCAGCTATGACGATTGGCTGAATAACTTTTACGGCCAGACCAGCCAGAAGAACAACCTGCAACAGCAAGTAATGGTCATCCAGCAGTTGAGCGTGGCATCCAACCTTAAGAAAGTCGTAGTCCCGCCGAATTTTCCGGGTCCTGCGGCCCTATCGGTCAATGGAAGGCTGCAGCCGGTGGTGACAATGCAGCCGGGCCAGGTGCAGCTGTGGCGCATCGTGAATTCGGCCTCGCGCGACCTGATCACGTTGTGCCCGCCGGCTGGTTTTAACTGGCAGCAAATCGCGCAGGATGGCGTTCAGTTGGCATGGCAGAACGTCCAGACCAATCAGCCGGTCATCCTGGCTGCTGGAAACCGGGCCGATTTACTGATACAAGCGCCATCCTCAAGCAGCACCGCAAACGTCCCGGTGAACGCCTTTGAAGGCGCTGTTGCGCCGCCTGCTGCGCCATCTGCGAACTGTACCGCCGGCGCCGATCCCGCCGGCGACGCTTACGCTGCACTGTTGAATATCAGCGTAACAGGTACCGCCGTTTCTCCGGCGCAGCTGCTGTTAACCGCAGCCAACTATAGCGCGTACTGGATCGCGAACAACGCGGCGGACGCTAACGCTGTAATCATGCCGCTGGCCAACAATCCCGGAGGATACTACTTCCAGGCCACGACTGCCGGCACCACGGGCAGCACAACCCCGCTCTTCCAGAACGCCCAGACTCAAGGTGCAACGGTGGCAGATGGCGGTGTCACGTGGAAGAACATCGGTCCCACGCACACCGGCCAGATGCCGATCCCCAGGTTTCTAGCCGACATCCAGCCCAGCGAGGTCCACCTTCGGCGTGAAGTAGTATTCAATAGCGTCCCGAACCCTAATCCCGCGCCACCGCCACCAGTCGTTGTTAATCCAAATCCGCCGCCGGATTTGACGCCGGGTACGCCGAAAACCGCTCCGCCAACCAACAGCCACTACATCAACAACGTGCAGTTCAGTGACCAGCGCGTGGACCAGGCCATGCTCCTGGATACCGTGGAAGAATGGAAGGTCTTGAGCTTCACCAACCTCGCCCCCGGCCCGAATCCCTGGCACCCTTTTCACATCCACATCAACCCGTTCCAGGTCATAGAGGTGTTTAACCCGGGGGCTGTCACCAATTGGTCGAATCCCAGCGCGCCCTGTTATGTCAATCCCCTGGACCCGACAACCTGGCACCCGTGCAGTCCGCTCACGCCGCCTTTCGTCTGGTGGGACGTGTTTGCCATTCCGACCGCAGCGGTGCAATTGCCCGGCCCTGTGACCCTGCCGCCAGCATTCCAGCAATATCAGCAATATGTCCAATGCACGGGCACGCCATCCACGTGCACGATTACCGGCCCTGCGACGAGCCTGCCGACGGCGATCCAGCAGTATATGCAATGCACCTCTGGCGCCTCGTCCACCTGCACGCTCACGATTCCCGGACACTTCGTTATGCGCACCCGCTTTTCCGATTTCGCCGGTCAATATGTGCTCCATTGTCACATCCTGGCCCACGAAGACCGGGGCATGATGGAGTTGGTTGAGGTTGTGCCCAACACCACCATGCAACATCACTGAGGTGAAGCTGCGAAACGGCTGCCAAGGGAAACATGACCGGGGTCCGAACAGGATCTAGATTACTTGAAAAATAAGCCTGGTGAGTTTTGGGTGATGGGCGAAATCCAGATCATCAAAGCGCTGCACCAGCAGCCTGACGTGGCCACTGGCGGGCGAAGCCGTGTGGGCCGCAATTCACGCCTGATTCAAGAGGAGGAACAGGC
This sequence comes from Candidatus Angelobacter sp., assembly GCA_035703825.1. Classification (GTDB taxonomy): domain Bacteria; phylum Acidobacteriota; class Terriglobia; order Terriglobales; family Acidobacteriaceae; genus Angelobacter. The sequence goes on along the minus strand of DASSXL010000202.1, from coordinate 38,295 downwards.
GACAAGAACTAAAGCAAGGAGAAATTTGCCATGAGTTACCTACAGGCGCCAAGGTTGCATTTTGCCGGACAGTTTCAGGCCGACCCCTCAACCGTTAATAATGACCCTGAACACTTTGACACCAGCAGATTTCAATCGAACTACAACCTGCCCGGGCCGGGGGCGAGCAACGGCTGGTGGAATCCCGGAGGCACAGCCGCCTGGCGTTTTTTCGATTGCACCGTGAAGCAGGTTGTCTATAAGGACGGAACAGTCTGTGACGATCCGGCAATTGATCCAGTGGTAGGCTCACCCGTCAGCAGCGGGCATGGACGCACCGAGGGCAAACTCGTTGATCTTGATCCTGAACAGCAAATGGTCTCCGAGATTTGGGGCTTCCAGATTGTGCTTGGCGGTTCCGGCAGCGGATTTTCCATCCGCGGCGACTTTGAAGTTGCGGCCTTTGGTGACATATGGACCCGCTTTCCGGAAGGTCAGCCCGATTCATTCTTTGGCGCTTTCTATCAAAGCGTCCTGCAGAACCTCGACTGGAAAAATCAGACTACCTCGCGCTTCCTCAAAGAGCTCGACCAACTCTCACCTGCTGATAAGGCTGGGCGCAAACTGAGCATTAAGTTCAACGTCGACGGCTACAATGACGACCGAACCGCGACTACCTTTACCTTCGGCCGCGTGGTGGGCTCCATTGGACTGTATTCGCCCGGTGAGCCGCTGCATTTTCTCGCGGCTCGGGCCCTGCCCGGAGTTCCGAGTCAAATACCGGGTGTGACGACGGAGCCGGTTACGATGGGAACCGCCTATGCCATGATTGACGGCGACTCGCTACTTGTGGACCTGGGCAACAGCATACCTACCCAGTCTGCCGGCGGCCCGATTGTTACCAGCATGGGCAAGCTCTACGCAGCCGCGTTACCTGCGAACGGGTCGCCCCTGCTGCTGGGAGAAATTGAATACCAGATTCCCAACTGGTACAGCCAAACCTCGGGCATTGTCCGGCTGAAGCTGACTAAGGACCAGCTAAAGGCAGCTCAGAGTTCGCCGCTGGCCGTCGCGACCTCGTCTATTCTTCAGCAGCCGCCCGCTCTGGCTTCACCACCGCTGCTGGCGGAAGCATCCAACGGGGCATTCTTGCGGGCTGATCGGTTCGTTTTCCGCCTCAACCCCGGCGATTCCGCGACCACAAAGCTTTACGCAACTACATTTGGCGAGCGTTCACTCAGCCAGCAGATCAGCCTTGGTTACGACCCTACGGTGATGCAGGGCCAGGTCACGCAGGGACCGCTCTCCGGCCCGCCCAACGTTGGCACTCCGGAATCTGCGCTGCAATTCCCCACGTCCATCACAACCGGAGCAGACGGCACCACCGAGTTGCAGCTTAAAGCTGGCGATCCGGGCAATCCGCGCGTCTACATTGACGGCCAGGTCTATGGCGTGACCTATCAACTCGGTCCCGCGCCTCCACCCATTGGTTCGGTGCAAAATGGCAGCCAGTTCCTGAGTGCCCTGGTCTTTTCTGCGTACCAGGTACCGGCAGAGCCAAACTGGATGGAGCATGTTCGTCCTATCTTTCAGCAATATGCCGAACTGTACCCGGTGATGCGGCCGATCGTTGATCTCGCCAATTTCGGGAGCGTGATCTCCAGGCGCGCCATTCTCAAAAACGTCTTCAACACTCCGGTAACCGATCCGAACTACATGCCGGTAACCCGCGACCTGTCAGAAGGAAAGCGGAACATGATTCGCAAGTGGCTCGACAATCCTGTCTACATGAACCTCAATTCTGCTGAGGACCTCATGCAAGCCCTGCAACTTGCCATTGAACTTGAACACTCGACCATCCCTCCTTACTTGTGCGCCCTTTACAGCATCAAGCCGGGAACCAACATTGAGGTCTCAGAGTTGATCCGCAGCGTGGTGGTGGAAGAGATGCTGCACATGGCGCTGGTGGCGAACATTTTCATTTCCATCGGCGGCCACCCGAATATCGGTCACGCCAAATTTGTGCCGCAGTATCCCGGCCCGCTGCCGGGCGGCTTGCGCGCCAGCCTGATTGTCCGGCTGCGCCGCTGCTCCATCCCCCAGATCCGCGATTGTTTCATGTCCATTGAAGAGCCGGAAGAAACCACGCAGATCCGGCGGATGCAACTGGAGCGCTACGATGCCGCCATCGAGCACAAATACACCATTGGCTGGTTCTACGATCAGATCACGGCCGCCCTGGAACAATTGAGTGCCAGTGGAAAAATCAAATTCGGCAACGAGGACCAGCAGGTCAAGGACTGGTCAGGACCGGGCAAGCTTTATGTCATCCGAAGCCTGCAGGACGCGAAGGATGCCATCAACGAAATCAAGAACCAGGGTGAAGGCAGGTCCTCACGCGATCCCAAGGACAGCGACAACGAGCTGGCCCATTACTACAAGTTTTCTGAAATTGTAGTGGGACGCCAGTTGGAAAAAGTCGACGGTAAGTACCAATACACCGGCGCTCCCATTCCTTTCGATCCTGAGGGAGTCTGGCCGATGATCGACGACCCCAACATGGTCCTCTATCCAGCCGGTTCTCGGGCGCTGATTCTGGCGCAGCAATTTGCCCAGTCCTACCATGCGCTTCTGCAAGCTCTGAACCGCACTTTCAACGGAGACCCCGGCTATCTCAAGCAGTCCATCGGGCTGATGTATTCGCTCGATCTTCAGGCAAGGCAGTTGGTGCAGACGCCATCCGGGGTCAAGGAAGGAACAACAGCGGGGCCGGCATTCCAGCTTCCAGTCCCAGGGCTGGGATAGATGTCAGCGACAAAATGGAGCTTTATTCTTCAAAAGCTTCAATCTCCGAACAAATGGTATTTCACCCCGGCCCGTGCATAGATACCGCGATTGGGGAAGCCCACAAATTCGTGGTACTTGCGATTGAAAAGATTATCGACGGCAGCAAAAACGGAAACACGCTTTGATACCGTATAAACCCCAGAGACATTGGTGTTGGCATAGCCGCCCACGGAATTAATCTGCGGGGCCGGGACCTGAAAATCAAAACGGCGGCCCACCCAGCGGGTGTTGATGAGGGCGTGCAGCTTATTCGTCACGGTCCAATCGGCGTGCAACCCACCTTCCCAGTGCGGCACATCGCGCAGCGGGTCGGTGGTGTTCTCCAGCTTCCAATCAAGATAGGCAACGTCACCATCGATTTTCAGTTTCGAATAGGGCAGAAAGCCGGCTCCCAGTTCCACGCCTTGGGTGCGGGCGCTGGAACGATTTACCAGCTTGAACACGGTAGGATTGAAGTCGATCAGGTTGTGGAATGAATTCCAGAAATATGTCATTGCAACGCGGCTGTGCAGCCAGCGGAACTTTTGCTCGAGGCCCGCGTCGAGGCCCTGGTTGGTTTCAGCTTTAAGCGCGGGGTTACCTACCGTGGGATCGCCGAGAGCAAACATCGACGGCAATTGGAACCCTGAGGCCCAGGAGCCGCGCAACGTCGTCTGGCCGCCGAAGAGCCGCAGGTTCAACCCGGCGCGGGCGGCCGGATGCGGACCGAAATCGGAACTCTCATCAACGCTGCTGCCGAAGCTGGCGGTCAGCCGCGAGACGTTGTAGATAATTTCGCCGTTGGCTTTGAAGGATGGCCGATTGAGATTGAAATGAGTGGGAATCCGATTGGCAAGCAGCCCGTCGCTGGTTCCGTTCTCGTCGGAGAAGCCGACGGCGAGGTTTCCGGTGACGCGGGAGCTGAAAACGAACTGATTGAAAAATCGCGCCTGGGTCCGCTGAAAGTGAGTGGATTCAATCTGCGCGGGCACCGAGCGAAAAGTTGGGACGGGCCGGTCGAGAATTGCGGGAGCGTTGGAACGCCCGCCCTGACGGAAATAGGCGGCTTCCACGCCATAAAGCCATTTGGCCATCACCTGGTGATGGAAAGAGCTGCTGAAAATGATCGCTCCAGAATGGGCTTCTTCCGGCGTCCGCAGGATGGACAACTCCGGTCCGCCGCCGTTGATCGGGAACGAAGAATCCTGATCATGCTGATAACGAATCTGTGCTTGCAATGCTTTGTGCGCGCCCGGTTCAAAGCGTATGTCGGCGGCTGCCGTCCCCAGCGAAAAAGAGTCGGACTTCACCTGGTCGCCAATGCTGAAATACGAGCCGCTCAGCCCATAGCTGGTCTTCTGGCTGCCGCCGCGAGCCGTAACCACGCCCTGGCCTGAGCCAAAGCCGCCGCCTTCGGCCTGAAGTTCTACGGTGGGCTTGGCGTCTCTTCTGGAAATGATGTTGATCACGCCGCTGACAGCTTCGGAGCCGTAGATCGAGGAAAGTGGTCCGCTCACGATTTCAACGCGCTCAATGTTGGTGGTGCTGATGCTGGAAAGATCGACGGAGCCGCCGAGAATATTGGTGATGTCATTCACCGGGACGCCATCGATCAGCACCAGAGTGAACTTAGGCTTGCCGCCGCGGATCGAAACCGTAGTCAGGCTGCCCGCGCTGCCATTCTGGGCCACATGCAGAAAGGGGACGGCGGCCAGCAAGTCAGCCGTGCTGAGGGCGTGGCTATCGTCAATGTAAGACCGGCTGAGCACGGTCACGGAGGCAGAAGAAGCCTCAACCGGGACAGATTCGGTGGTGACTTCAACCACTTCCGGCTTGGCGTGAATCACTGGTCTGGAAGGAGCGGGAGGCGTTGGCGACTGGCACCGCAAGTTTGTAGTCCTGGCCAGGAGCGCCAGCAGAGCGGCCATGATCGCAACCCTGGCTGCGGCGCCGATTGATGTTCGAAATGGAGTAAGTATCATCAATCAACCTTCATGCTTGCGCGGTAAGCACCGCGCCGGCAGCCCGTTCGAGCTGGACCAGGTCTGCGTCGCTGAACTGGCGCTGATCGCTATAGGCAATGCCGACAATGGCGGAAATCTCTCCGGACGCGGCCTTGACCGGCAGCGCCACAGCGGCGGCAGCATCCACGGCTTTGGCTCCGGGGCGCACTGCGCCGGAAGAGTCATCTTTTAAATTGCACGTTTGCACGGGAGCGCTCTGCACCAGCGCCTGCCCCGCCATGCCTTTCCCAGGCGGCACCCATTCCACGATCTCCTGAACTTTAGGAGGAATATTAACGGCGGCGATAAGCTCCAGGCCGGTTTTTTCTTCTGTCTGTACGTGCCAATGGACTGTGCCGGCGACCGCTCCCTGGGCGGCTATGAAATTTTTCAACCAGTCTTGTATGTGAGGCCGAATCATGAGGTCCTTTTCGTCAATCAGCGCCGTTGTTTTCCATTTCACAAAACTTCGGCGCGCCTGGAACTTCTTTTTACGGCTGAAAGCCTTCCGTCATCCATTGCTGAAACAGCTTGGTCTGGTCGGCGGTAAACGACGGAAACGGCGGCGGCGGCATATTCGCCGCGGTGATCTGGTTATAGATCATCGATGCGTTGGCTTTGACGTCTTCATATTTCGTCAGGTCAAGACGCCACAACATGGGGCCACGGAATTCATAAAACATCGGCACAATATCTTTTTGGAAAGAAACAGTCGCCATACTTCATGCCTCCATAGAATCCGGGAAAAACTTCCACAAGCTGCCGCTGTGCTCGCGCGCCTCTACTTTCTTTTCCGGCGTGATCTCAAATTCACCGAAGTCGAGCACATACGCGGATGGCTCCCCCGGAGAAAACATCACATCGATCGGGCGGTGCAGCGGCGGAGTGGGTACCGGGTGCACTGACCAGTCCGAAGGATCCACGCGAACGAGACAACGTCCGGCACGCGGGCCGGGCCGGGCGGTTAGCGGACGTTCATCACCGAACAGCGCCACCAGCAGATGGCCCTCCCACGGTCCGGCCTGCCGCGGAGCGAAATCAAATTTTGTGGCGCAGACATTCATTTCAAATTCCAGCAGAGCGCGCTCGGGCACTGGCAGGTCATCGTGGTTCGCCAGAAGAAACTTGAGGCCGTCTCCGTTGCCGAAGCGCGCATCGGTTACCGGAACGCCCCCCATGAAGTCAGGCCATCCGTACCAGGCCCCTGCCCGCACTTCAAAAAGGAAATCCGGGCAATTGCGGACCGGACGGCTTCCGCGATCATCTGCGCCCTGGTCGGTGGCCAGTAATTGCCCGCTGGGTGTGAAGCGCAGGCCATAGGCGTTGCGCAGGCCCCACGCGAAAACTTCGAGCCCGCTGCCATCGAGATTGCAGCGCATTACCGCCGACGTGCATGGCACTCGCCCGGCAATCCGGTCACCGGGCCGGGTCGCTTTGCCGAAAGGAGAAAAAGCTCCGGTGCTGACTTTGTGTCCATTGCCGGAAGCCGGATCGGGACTTTCCGCATTCACGCCGGCCAGCACCAGATCAAATGCAGGAATGTCGCAATTATGGCGAACACGTTGCAGCCAGCCGAGATCGTTGGAATCAAGGCCGATGATTCCGCTGTTGGTCATGGAACCCTGGCTGAAATAAAGCTTGCCGTCCGGGCCGATGACTGCCATGTTGGTGTGATAGTTGCCGAATCCCGGCAGGTCATCCAGCACGGTGCTGGCTTCGCCGCTGGCAAGGCACAATCGTGTGATGCGGCCCGGAAATCCGCCTTCAGAAATAATGAGCGCTCCCTGATGAAAGACTACGCCGTTGACCGGCGCACGCAGGCCGTCCATCAGGCAGACGCGGCTGCCGTCCGGGGCGATGCGCAGAATTCTTCCTCCAGAAGACTCGCCCGCGAAAGATACGCCCGACTCACACACATACACTTCACCCTGGGGATCGAGGGCAATGCCGGTAGGGAAGTCGAGATGGTCGGCGATCTGCGTCATCATGGTATTCACGCCAGTAACATGCGCACTCCGGCTGCGCACAATAAAGCGCCGGCGGCAAACTCCACGCGTCCGGGAATAAAGCGACGCAGCCATGCGCCAAAGTACAGGCCAAGGCATGACATGGCCGCACTGGTGAGCCCCATGATCAGCGCCGAAAGCAGGACCGGCAGGGGCATGGAACCTAATCCAACTCCGGCCAAAAGGTTATCGAGGCTGAGCGATAGGGGAAGACCGCAGAGCACGCCGTTGCTGGCTGCGACCCCGGAGACATCTTCCTTCCGCAGCGCGAGTACGATCACTGCCACGCCGCAGAGCAGCACGGCCACTGGCCCCACCACGGCGGCGGCGCGACCGACTGTTACCAAGAGCAAGCGGCCGATGGCCAGCCCGGCCAGCGGCGCGAGGGTCTCGCATGCGCTGAACGCCAGAGCAAGCAATTGCCTGCGCGCGCGTCCCATGGGCAAAAGCCCAAGTGAAGAGCAAACCTGCAAATTGTCGAGTCCGGCAACCACACCGAGAAGCAAGACAGCGCCGAGCATAGGTCCCTCAGGGTTTCAATGTGTAGATACGCAGAACGCCGCCGCCTTTTTTGCCGAACACCAGCGCTCCCGCCACCACGAAGTTACCGGAGACGGCCGGTCCGAGACAATAACCGTAGCCACCGTTAAATCCTCCGGTTTGCTCACCTAGCCGGTCTTGCCAAAGCATCTTGCCGGTCCTGGCATCGAACGCGTAAACGGCCACCAGCGACGTGGAACAAAACACCACGTCATTGACAACCGCTGGAGAACTCAGCCCGGATTCGCCGGGCATGGTGTACATGGGCGGCCGCGCGTTTTTGTAGCGGCGCGGGTCGTGGTTATCCATGGGCCACGCGTCCTCGAGAGTGTTGCAGTCAAGAGCGCGCAGGAACGGAGTGGTCGTAAAGTCAATGCCGGGGGCCACCGTGTGGTAGTTGTTGCCGCCCACTCCGATAAAAAAACGGCCCAGCCTGGGATGCACCGCGGGCGTGCTATATGTGCCGTAAAAATTTTCCCAGTCAACTTCATCCGACTGCGTGTTCGGAACATTCGGATCAAGTTGCGTTTCGGTCCCCTCGTTCACGTGCGGGTCTACGGTGGGGATCTGTTTGCCGTTGTTGTAGTACGGCAGAAGCTGGCGCGGCGGCAGCAGCAGCTTGAGCGAATCGGCGTCCAGAAGGAAAAAGCCGCCGTTCTTGCATCCGGCCGCCACCACGCGCCGGCCCTTAAGAGTAATCACCGTGGGCGAGCCCCCGAAATCCACGTCGCTGTCCGTGGCGCGGTAACTGCTCTCTGCCGGCGCCTGGAAGAAACCCTTGTAAGCGCCGGTAGCGGCATCAAGCGAGAGAATTCCGTTGGAAAACCCATTTGTCGGCAGAACGCCATCCGGATTGGGATTGCCGGTGGCGCAATAGAGGCGGTTCAGCGAAGCATCATAGGCAATCGAAGACCAGACCGAGCAGCCGCGCACCGCGGGATTCACCGGTCCCGCTGAAAATGGCGGTGGAGTGCCCATCGGGAGCACCGCCGGAGGCAGCACGTTGGGCGCATTGGGTACGCCCTGATTGAACTGGCAAGTGCAGTAGATCCACTTCACGTTGCCGGTCTGCGCATCCAGGCAGTACACAAAGCCAAATAGCGCCGGATTCTCGCCTTCTCCTATACCGACATAAACATTGCCGTTGACCACTACCGGCGAACTCCAGCCGGCGGCCGGAGGATCGCCCGCGTTCCAAACGAGCGTGTTCGAGACCGGCTGATTGTGCGCAAGATCAGTGTGGCGCAGATCTGTGATCCAGACCGGCTTTAGCGTCTCCTGGTCAAGGCAATAGAGTTTTCCATTAAAGGCGCTGAAATAGACTTTGCCGCCAGTCACCGCCGGAGTGCAGCCCATACCCATGAAGCCATGACTATCGCCTTCCTGCGGGGCGATGGCCCACTCAAATTTCCGCTCGATGCGTCCGGTTCTGGCTTTGATCTTGAGGAAGGTGCCGCCGGTGGCGCCGGCCACCTCTTTGCTATTGGCCAGTCCCACGTAAACGTAGCCATCAACAATCGCGGGCACCGACAACACCGGCCCCGGAATCCGAACATCATGAAGCAATTTCAGCCTGGCGACATTCTTGCTGGTGATGCCGCTGCCGGTCACCAGTCCGGTGTGCTCCGGATCACCATGAAACATCCACCAGTTCGACGCGCTCATGCCTTACTCCTGCCTTGCGTGAATTCCCAAACGACTTTCGAATGTGTCCGGCGCATCCCCGCTTAATCGTTGACGGGGCGGTACTCAAAACTGGGTCCCGCGTATAGACCATTACTGGCTTCAATCGTGGTTAGATAGCGGACCTGCAACTTCATCGACTCCATCAGTTGCACCGCCAATGAAATGCGATCAGGCTGGCCGTTGAAGACCTGGTGCAGGGATTTGAGCATGCTGGTATAGGTGAAGTTGAAATTGTTATTCGTGTCCGCAGCCTGGCTGCCGGCGCGGTAATGTGAAGCTTTGGGATTGGTCACCAGCGGCGTCACACCTTTCGGATCGAAGGGAATCGGCGCGCCGCCGTAGACGAACGCCGGTTCGCCGGGGCGCGGGTTGAGGTTCCTGATGAGCTTCTTTCCGTAATAGATTTCCGCGAAGCGATAGTAGTGCGCCGGCTGGTCTTCCGGATCAAGCGGCGAAGTGGTTGTGCCTTCACCCTGCTCCACAATCAGATTGATGGCCTGCACCGCCGAATCGACATCCGTGACCGCGATCAGGTCAGCAAAGCCAACGGTCAATTGTTTGCGCCGGTCCCCTTTGAATATGTTGCGGTGTTTCGATATTTCAATGATTTCTTTCTTAATGCGGTCATAGAACTCCCCGATGGTCTCTCGCGGAATTGCGGCCGCCTGCGCGCTTTCACGCACCGGAAAGTTCAGAGGGTCCTCCGGTTCTTCGATCACCATAAACGTGTCCTTCACCAGTGGCTTGGTGAATGAGCTAAGACCGACGATCAGGCCCTGTTCCACTGAACCGGGCAGCGGCCCTGGATATTTTGGTATGAATTTTGGACGATCAATGACCGGCTTGCCGTCAATGGCGTTGAGGATGTTGCATGCCAATGACATGTGCAACATTTCCTGCGTGACGATAGAAAAAATCAGCTGATAAATGGAGGCGTTCCTGGCCGGATCGAGCGAATAGAGGGCATACAGATATGGAGGTATGGTGGAATGCTCCAGCTCAATTGCGAGTTGCAGGGCGCGATGCAGCCCTTCAGGCGTATGGTTGAAGCTGGCAAAAACTTCGTGCTTGAGTTGAATCATGCTTTTGTCCCTTGCTCGTTCAGGAACATGAGCGCCTCAGAGCGCGCAAGCCTGTTGCCGGTAAGGCCGAACATCGTCAAAAAGAGGCATAGGTGCAGCTTAGTCTGAAGCTGGGAAAGCTTGCCGAAACGGCAACCATGTCCCGGCTCCGCCAGCAGGGCGCGCAGCTTCTCAATGTTGAATGGCGAAATCGGTCCCTGCAGGTTCCGGCCATTTCCTGGCGCTTTCGATAAAGGCTGAGCGGTGAGACTTAGGTCGATCATGTCGTTCGTGGGGACCAGAGGAGCTATTCCATAACTGTTGAGTTCGCGCGAACTACACTACAAGGTTTTTAAGAGTTGTCAACTTGAATCATATTTCACACGGCGGCGACCAGGCAGACAATCTTAAAAGTTTTCTAATGCCCCTTCTGGTTCATCTTCCCAGGACCGCCTTACCCGGAAGGACTCCTTCGAGCAATTTCCCCTTCTCTATCAGCATGGCCCCGCCCACCAGCAGGTACTCAACGCCAACGCTCGTCGCCATTGGATGTTGATAAGTTGCGCGGTCCGTTACGGCCTGGAGATCGAAAATGACTACATCGGCATCCGTGCCTTCTTGCATGCGGCCTTTGAGCCGGGCAGAGGGAGTTGAGCGTTCGAGGAACTGGGCCGGCATGAGGGACATTTTTCTGATGGCATCCATCAGGGTGAGTGTCCGCTGGTCCCTTACGTAGCGGGCCAGAATGCGGCAGAACGTACCCGCATTTCGCGGGTGGCCTTTCTCGCCATCGCTGGCGACCATCACCAATGGGTTGCGGAAAACGGGATCAACCGCCTCCATGGTATTGCTGAACATGACGACCAGGCGTGGCTCGCTGGAGTTATGAAGTTCATCGAAGCGCTCCTTGGTGAGGCGCTCTCCGGTCTCCGGCAGCATCAGATCGTGGTAAGTCGCGCCGGACTTTTCCTGCCAGCCAGGATTGAACCGGGCAGAGTTTATGGAGGTCATGGCTGCTTCATAAGGGTAGGCTTCAGCGGTCACATCCAAACCTCGGGCCCGCGCGCCCGCTACCAGTCCAAGGCAGTCTAGCGCCTGCGCGCCGCAACTGCTGTTGATATGGACGATGTGGAGTGGAGCGCCAGTGACGGCGGCCGCGCCAATCACCTCACCCACAGACTCGATACTCGATCCGGGCTCCAGCTTGCCGTTGCTGCGGATATGGGTGTAAACGGGCACACTGTGCTCAGCCGCCAGGAGAAACATCTCGATCACTTCCCAGCGGGTGGCTCCGGGCGTGTATTGGATGCCCATACCAACGCCCAGCGCGCCCGCCGCCAGTTCGTGCCGCAGGCGGGCCTTGATGCTTTCGAGCTGCTCTGGCGAGGCCGGCTGGTCAGTGGCAGCCCCGGATTTTGGCAGAAGCCCGTCTTCCGGTATGGGTGCGCCAAAAGCGAGTGAACGCGCAGCCGGATGGCTTGCCGTGGTCCCGTAATTAATGAGGGAAGTCCCTTTCCTGGCTTGCAGGAATGCCGCGACATCGGGCTTTCCGATTTCCATTTCCAGCGCGGTTGTAACGCCGTCCAGCGCCTTAACGCGCTGGCTTTCAAGGTCCAGGGCATGCTGATGCAGATCGATGAACCCGGGAGCAACGACCAAGCCTCGGGCAGCAATGACGCGCTTGCCTGCAAGGGCCTCAGCGGAGATCTTCTTGATCTTGCCCTGGCTGATCCCGACATTCCGAACGGCATCAAGGCCCGTTTCGGGATCGACTACGCGCCCGCCCTGAATCACCAGATCGTAGCTCTGAGACAACGCCAACAAAGGCGAAAGAACCACCGCAAAACATAGAACGAGACCCTTCATCTGTTTTCTCCGGCAAGGATCGTGCGGCCCTAATATTAGCACCGGAGAAGAGCGCGGCGGGCGGCTGGCCCTAGATACCTTCCGCCCAGACTTGCAGTATGAGTTACCTGGTTTGCAATCTTGTGGCAATTTTGTGGTTTCTCATTTTCATGATCGCCAAGTCGTCACAGTTAACACGGGACCACGCTCGCAAACTACATAGAACTACTAGCATTCTTCCGCAGTTCTCTTAACTAGGGACCTACGAAGGTTCACTCGAATGAAAACGAATGTGGATAGTTAATGCAATTGATTGCACAGATGCTCAAACATCGACGTATATGTACTTGGTTTTACTACAGCAGCTTTGGCAATCATCGTGCGTTACGACGAGTGGGATGTTCAAAGTAAGTGAATACCTTTCGAGAAAGCACAAAATATAAGGGGAGACTTAGAAATGACATTCAAACAGTTCGTTAAGAATCTACATCACGAAGAGTCGGGCCAGGACCTGCTGGAGTACGCACTGGTTTTGGCTGCGGTTCTGACGGCAGTTGTCGCGGGCTCAGCCAGCCTGGCAAGCGACATCAGCACCGCCCTGACTACCATCAATACGAAAATCCAAAACGCTATCGCCTAAGCCCGAAGCAGTGTGGCGCCGGGCGGCACCGGCTTGCGTGGTGCCATCCACTTCAACCCCGCGGTGGCCAGCTCTGTCGTGGACAGCTTCACGAGCAGTCTTCTCAGATCGGCTATCGAGGCTGAAATACTCGACCGCAGGCCGTATGCTGCGGTTCGCATTTTTACCATCATGAATCTGGCCCAACTCATTCCGGTTCTGGCGTCCGCAGTTGCGGTGACTGCCGCTATCAGCGACGTTCGCGAGCGGCGAATCCCAAACCGGCTCACGTATCCCGCCATGGCTGCGGGTCTTGCACTGCAAGCGGCGGTGCATGGCTGGCGTGGCCTGCTTCTGGGGCTAGGCGGTGCTCTTCTGTTTGGCGGCCTTTTTCTGATCTTTCATCTGGTCCGCGCCATGGGCGCGGGCGACGTGAAACTGGCGGCGGCGCTGGGCTGCATTATTGGTCCGGCCAGTTCCTGGCAAGTGATGTTTGCCACCGCCGTGGCCGGAGGCGCATTGGCCATCCTGGTCATGGTTTTCACAGGACGCGTGTTGAAGACGCTGCGCAGCACGCTGGCTGTTGTTGGATTTCACGCAGTCCACGGACTTCGCACGCATCCTGAAGTCAACCTGGATAACCCCGCCGCGGTACGGCTGCCTTACGGGCTGGCGTTTGCCGCGGGCACCCTGTACTGGGCATTTTTGATGCCCATGTGGAGATAACGTAATGGGAACACGACGGCTTGGTTTTGCATTGTTCGCCGCGGTGGTTATTTCAATCGCGATTACCTCAATCTTTTACATTCGCGTTACGCGCGCCCAGTCTTCCGCCGCGCCGTCGACTAGGCGCGTGATAGCGGCCGCGGCAGCAGTGCAGCCCGGGGTCGCGCTCACTGCGGACAACCTGACTGAGATCAACTGGCCAACGAACGTGCCCCTGGAAGGATTGATTGAGAAGAAAGAGGACGCCATCGGCCGGGTGCCGATTTATGCCCTGGAGGCCAAAGAGCCCATACAAAAGCATGGCCTTGCGTCCAGCGGCAGTTTCGGCCTTTCCGCCAAGATTCCTGACGGCATGCGCGCCACTTCAGTAAAGACCAATGAAGTGATGAACATTGCCGGGTTCATCTTCCCCGGCTCGCACGTGGATGTTCTGGTCACGCTGCGCGGAGAGAACAACGCCACCACCACCACGCACACGGTGCTACAGAACGTCCAGGTATTGGCCACGGGCGCCAAGACCGACCCCGATCCCAATGGCAAGCCGGAAAACGTGAGCGTGGTCACCCTGCTGGTCACGCCGGAGGAATCAGAGAAGCTGGCGCTGGCGCAAAGCCAGGCGACACAAAACCAGGGCACCATCCATTTCGTTCTGCGCAATGGCGGCGACGCTGCCATGCCAAACACGGCTCCCATCGATATGGCCGAGCTGGCTGGAATACCGAAGAAAGTTATACAGCCAAAACCGCATACCAAACAGGCCCCTGCGACGGTCGCGCCTGCGCTGTACACGGTGGAAACGCTCTCCGGGGGCAGGGTTACGGTTGCCAAGTTTCCCACAAACGACTGAAAACGTTCCTGGTTGCTAAAGGACTAAAGGACGAGGAGGCATTCTGAAACTCGACGGAACAAGACGGTTACTCATCATTTTCAGCGGCATCATTATTATAAGTGCCGTTCTTTGCCCGCTTTCGATGGCACAGGGCGCTATTCCTCCCGGCACCCAGCAGCCAGCCACGGCGGAGCAGCAATCCGCGGCCCCGGCGCAAGGGGCGCCGGCTGACAACTTCGCGGGCAATCAGGTACTGCATATCCTGGTGGGCCACTCGGTGGTTATTCGAACCGATGCCCGCTTGAGGCGAGTTCTTGTCGGCAACCCGGCAGTCATTACCACTTCCACCACAGCTCCCAATGAATTGGTAATGACGGCAATTGCGTCCGGCAGCAGCAGCGTGGTCCTTTGGCAGGAAGACAACAAGTCGCGCATTCTTGAAGTCTTTGGAGATGTGGACGTTTCTTTGCTGCGCGAAGCGGTCGCTCGCGGCTTTCCCAAGGAGCAGATCCAGGTGGAAGCCGAGGAAAACAGGATCGTGCTGACCGGAACCGCAACCGCAGTCCCCGTGGCCGAGCAGATCGCCAAAATGGCCGCACCCTTTTCTAAGGAAATTGTTAATTCAATTCGCATCGCGCTGCCGGGGCGGCAGAAGCAGATATTGCTGAAAGTCAAATTCGCCCAGGTAGATCGCGGAAAACTGTCTGCCTTTGGCATCAACCTGTTCAGCCTGGGAGGGTCCAATACGATTGGCAACACGACCACGCAACAGTTTGGCAACACCGGGCTTGGCGAGCAGGGCAGGATCTCAGGCAAGCCGCTGGGTCTGCCATTCACGGGCGGCCAGGCTACGGAAACAATTTCAGATCTCCTGAATATTTTTCTTTTCCGTCCCGATATCAACTTTGGCGCGGTGATTAAGGACTTGCAGCAGAAGAATGTGCTGCAGATTCTGGCGGAACCGAACTTGCTGGCCGCAAACGGCGAACCGGCAAGGTTCCTGGCCGGCGGTGAACTGCCTTACCCTGTGGTCTCCGGCGTGGCCGGGGCTAATACCGTATCCGTACAGTTCAAGCCGTTCGGCGTGAAGCTGGAGTTCACCGGAGTCATTGAAGATGACAACAACACGATCCGGTTGAAAGTCTTTCCTGAGGTTAGCTCGCTTGATTTTGGCAATGCTGTAACCGTGAATGGCTTTGTTCTGCCGGCCATCGCCACGCGCCACGCCGAAACGGTGGTGGAGCTGCGCGACGGGCAGAGCTTCGGCATTGCCGGCCTGCTCGATCAGCGGACCATTGCGCAGTACTCCAAGGTGGCAGGCATCGGTGATATTCCGATATTGGGGCTGTTGTTCCGCTCCAAGTCCATCAACAAAACCAACTCCGAACTCGTGGTGATCGTTACGCCGTCGATTGTTGATCCGGCCGCGGGGCCGGTCGAAACGCCACAGTTGCCCAAGGAGCCTACGGCGCCTCTGGATCCCAAGCACTTCGATTCCAAGATTCATTCAGGTGGTAACAGGTAATGGCTACACCGGTAAATCTAGCTTCAGCAGTGAATACAGCAAGTCTTGCAGTAAGCACAATAGGACTTGATGCAATGTCCTATCGGACCCTTTCCAACTTTATGCTCGCGGTGCCCGGCGCAGTGATGGCGGCAAGCGTTGAAGGCTATTCCGGGGCGGAGCGTGAAGTTGGCCGTGCCGGCGATAAGGCGCGGACGCGCGTCTGCTTCATTGACTATGATCGCAACAATGAGCAGGCCATATGGATTACGGAACATCTGCGAAACAACTATCCAGACGTGCACGTGTTTGCGGTTTCAGTAAATACGGAGCCGGAACGGATCATTGCCGCCATGCGCGTGGGCTGCATTGAGTATCTGCTGAAGCCAATCCAGAATGATCGCGTCCTGGACGGACTGGCGCGGGTGGAAGCGAAGCAGAAGGAAAGAACGCGCTCAAAAGTGCATGGCAAGATCATAACGCTGATCGGAGCCAAGGGCGGGACCGGCGTTACGTCTCTGGCGCTGCACCTGGCCCTGGAAATCACCGGGCGCAACCAGCGTAAATGCCTGCTGGTAGACCAGCACTCCGCTCTGGGTGACGCATCGCTCTACCTTGGAACGGGACGGCATCAATACAGCTTTTACGAGCTGGCCAACAACACTGACCGGCTGGACCAGGAGCTGCTCAAAGGCTTCCTGCTGCGCCACGCCTCTGGTCTCCACCTGCTGGATTCGCCGGAGACTGTGGACGTGGTTCACAAGGCCTCGCCTTCCGCGGTGGAACATACGCTGGCGTTCTTGGGGGAAAGCTATCAGTTCGTCGTCGTGGATTGTCCGCCGGGATTGAGCGATGTGACCCTGGCCTGCATTTCTCAGTCCGACCAGGTCGCGATCGTGCTGACCGCGGAGCTGCCATCCATTCGCAACGCGGTGCGCTACATCGAGCATTTGGAAAGACTTGGGTACAACCCCAGCAAAATCCAGATCGTGCTGAACCGGCACTCCAAGCGGGGACCGCTGACCGACGATCGCATTGAGAAGGCCCTGGGGCGGAAGATTTCCGTGCGCGTGCCCAACAGCTACAACGAGGTCATCAAGGCAATCAACGCCGGCGCGCCGATTCCTTCCGGTAAATCCGACTTTGGCGAGGCCATCCAGGAATGGGCCCAAACGCTCACCCGCAACGCCGATGACAAGGCCATGGCCCAGTCTCAGCCGGGCGGCTTGATGTCTCTGTTTAGCAAGTAGCTTGGGAGTAAAAATGGCATTTGGATTCGCAACAACTTCAGCTCCTCCCTCCAACGGAGCGTCCGGCAGGTCCTATCAGGAGCTGAAGACAACGCTGCACCGTGAGCTGCTGAATAAGATCGACCTGGAAAGGCTCACGTCGCTTCAGGACACCTACGCGCGTACGCAGGTGCAGAATGTTATTTATGACCTGATCGGCGCCACCAACTTTCCCCTGAGCGGGTCAGAAAGAGAACGTATTTGCCGCGAGGTGCTGCAGGAAGTTTTCGGCCTGGGGCCGCTGGAGCCGTTGCTGCAGGACCAGACGATCACAGACATTCTGGTGAACACGCACCGCCAGGTCTACGTGGAACGCGCTGGAATGCTGGAGCTGACCAACGTCGTCTTCAAGGACGCCGCGCACTTGCGCCATATCATCGACAAAATCGTTTCCAATGTAGGCCGGCGAGTGGACGAATCATCGCCCATGTGCGACGCGCGGCTGGAAGACGGGTCACGCGTCAACGTGGTAATTCCGCCGCTCTCGATCGATGGGCCCATCATGTCAATCCGCCGCTTTGGCCGCGTGCCCATCGGGATTGAGCAGTTGCTCGCCTACCGCACCGTCACGCCAGACATGCTGGAACTGCTGCAGGCGGCGGTGCAGTCGCGACTCAACATTGTGATATCCGGCGGCACCGGCAGCGGCAAAACCACGCTGCTGAATGCGCTTTCCAGTTTCATCTCCGATCGCGAACGCATCGTGAGCATTGAAGATTCGGCCGAGCTGCAAATGCAACAACCGCACGTGGTGAGGCTGGAATGCCGTCCTCCCAACGTGGAGGGCAAGGGCGCGGTCCGGCAGCGTGAACTGGTGATCAATGCCTTGCGCATGCGGCCTGACCGAATTGTGGTGGGCGAAGTGCGCGGCGGTGAAGCGCTGGACATGCTCCAGGCGATGAACACAGGCCATGACGGATCACTGACCACGATCCATGCCAATAATCCGCGCGACGCCATCGCCCGCCTGGAAACTATGTCTTTGATGGCGGAGGTCAACCTGCCCGACAAAGCCATCCGCCAGCAGATTGCAGCAGCTGTCTCTGTGATTGTGCAGGTGGCGCGCCTGAGTGACGGCTCGCGCCGCGTTACTCAAATCTCTGAAGTTACCGGAGTCGGCGACGACATGGTCACGCTCCAGGACATTTTCGTGTTTGACCGTCTAGGCATCGGCCCGAACAACCGCGTGCTGGGACGCTTCCGCGCAACCGGACAGCGACCTTTATTTACGGAACGCTTAAAAGCCTCCGGAATCCAGCTTTCGCCTGACCTGTTTGAGCATGTTTGCGAGGTGTAGAAGTGACGATTGTAAGCATCTTTTTTATCGTTCTGATTGCAGCCTTCGCGGTGGTGGCGCTGATTATCGAGCCGTCAAAAACTGACAAGCTCATCCATTCACGGCTGGTTTCGCTGGACCGCGCGGATTCTCCATCAGGCAGCGATGAGCCGAGCATCGTAAAAGAGGTCACTTTTAGCACGGTCCCGGCGTTTGACAAGTTCCTGCGGCACAACCGCCTGGCTGTTGGCCTGCATTTGATGATTGAGCAATGCGACCTGAAATGGACCGTCGGGCAGGTAGTGATCATGACTTTGTTGCTCGTATGCGTGGGCGCTGCCCTGGGCAACTGGTGGATTGCGCCCGGATTATTAGGCTGGCTTCCCGGGCTCGCGCTGGGATTTGTGCCGTATCTGTTCCTGCTGCAGAAACGCAAGCTGCGCTCGCGGCGCTTCGCGGAACTGCTTCCTGAAGCGATTGATCTGATGTCGCGCGGCCTGCGCGCCGGCCAGGCGCTGCCGGCGACGATTGAAACCATTGCCAAGGAGTGCGATGACCCTTTGCGGGCGGAGTTTCGCCGCGCGGCAGACGAGCAAAGCTTCGGCCTGCCCTTCCGCGAGGCCATGCTCAACCTCAGCCGCCGCATGCCGGTCCCGGATCTCCAGTTCCTGGTGACCGCCATTCTGGTGCAGAAGGAAACGGGCGGCAACCTGGCGCAAATTCTCGATAAGACCTCGCATGTCTTGCGCGAGCGCATCCGCGTGATCGGCCAGATGCGGATTCGCACCGCGCAGGGCCGCCTGACGGGAGGGGTGCTTATGGGGCTTCCCTTCGTCATTTTCATAGGCATGAACTTTTTGAATCCTGGCTACGGCAGGGCGCTGTTTGAGACGCCCCTGGGCCAGAAGATGGTGACTTACGCCGCCATCATGATGGTGATTGGAATAGTGATGATACGCAAGATTATAAACGTGAGGTTTTAAGGAGGGCGTAATGCTTATTCTTTTAATATCGGCTGCCGTTACTGTTTTCCTCCTTGTTGTTGCCGTACTGATGTTGACCGGCAAGGACCCGGTGGAAGCCCGGCTTATGGAGGTTTCCGCATATACAGCGCCTGATGCCGGCACGCTGATCGCAGCCACGCCCAGCACGGGACTGGCGCGAGCGGCCGCACAAATCACGAGCCTATTCAAGCCGTTTCGCGGGCTGGTTTCCGGCTTTGACCAGGACCTGGCGTACAAGCTCACGCTTGCCGGCTTTCGCAAGCCGGAGCACGTGGAAATATTCACCGCCGTGAAACTGCTGTTGCCGGTGGTGGGAATCGTGGCGGGAACTTTCTTTGCCGACAACCTCGTGGCTGCGGTTCTGGTCGGCGCCGTCGCGGGGTTTTTCCTCCCCGACCTTGTGCTTTCGCACCTGGTGACGCGCCGCCAGGAAAACATCCGCTTGGCCCTGCCGGATGCGCTCGACTTGCTGGTGATCTGCATGGAAGCCGGGCTTGGCATCGACCAGGCCATGGTGCGCGTGGGCGAGGAAATGGCGGTCACCGCGCCCAGCCTGGCGGAAGAGTTTCAGATCATCAATCGCGAGCAACGTGCCGGCAAGCCGCGTCTGGATGCATGGCGCAGCATGGCGGAGCGCCTGGATATCGAATTCATCCGGCAGTTTGTGACCATGCTGGTGCAGACCGAGCGTTTCGGTACGCCCATTGCCAATGCCCTCGGCGTTTTTGCGGACACGCTGCGCTCCCGCCGGATGCAGGCGGCTGAGGAAGTGGCGGCCAAGACCGGCGTGAAGCTTCTTTTTCCCCTGGTGTTGTTCATCTTCCCCAGCATCTTCGTGGTATCGCTGGGGCCGGCGATTATCAACTTGCAGAAGATGTTTCAGGAGCTTGCCAAGTAGCGTTATGCGATTCCGCAACAAGACGGTGCGCGCGGTCAACGCAACCAGGGGAACGGTCCTGGGAGATTGCATTCGTGTTGCCGATACCGGCTTGAGCAGGATCATCGGCCTGCTGGGCGAGCGCAAACTTTCACCCGGCGATGGACTGCTGATCGTGCCCTCGCAGGGTGTGCATACCTGGGGAATGATGTTTCCCATCGATATTGCCGTGCTCGATGGCGACTGGAATGTGCTGGCCATGCGGCGCCGCATGCGGCAGTTCAGAATGACCCGGATTTTCTGGAGGGCGGCGGCCGTGCTGGAACTTCCCCCCGGCATGCTTGATTCCACCGCAACGGCAGTTGGCGACGCTTTGACGTTTGACCGCGTGGAACCATCCGCGCGATGAGGAAAAGTTATGTGGGTGCGAAATTTGATTCGCCGGGAACGGCATGACGAAGGACAAAGCTTGTTGGAGACGGCGGTCGCCATGCCTCTATTGCTGGGGATCGCCTTCAATCTCATCAATCTTGGTTACTTCTGGTTTGTGGTGTTATCGCTGGCGGCGGCGCCGCGCCAGGGCGTGCAGTACTCCGCACAGGGCGGCGCTTCTCTCACCACGGCGTCGGCGCCAAGCGCCACGGACGTGAGCAATCTTGTTTTTGACAACATGACCCATGCCGTCCATGGCGCCACCGCGTCGAATACCGGAGTGCGGGTTTGCAGTACTTCTGTGGGCGTCGATCCGAATAGTCATGTGGCGTTGTGCAGCAGCTTTGGCAAGACGTTCACGTTTTCGGCGGTCCCCGCAGACCCTGAAGCGCCGGTGTTTGTTCTTAACCGTGTGGATGTCGGATACACGGTCACTCCCGTTATCCCTGGAACGGCATTCAATGTTGTGCTGCCCGCAAGCATGAACTTTCACCGGCAGGTCTCCATGAGGTCTTTGTACTGACATATGGCGCGCCCGCAGCAAACTCGATCACTACGGCAACGCGGCCAGAGCCTGCTGGAAACCGCCATGATGATTGTGGTGATTTTCACCGTTGTGTTCTGGATCTTTGAACTGGGATGGTTGATGTATACGTATGCCGTAATGGCCGATGCCGCCAATGAAGGCGTGCGCTATGCCGTGGTTCATAGCGGCGGAGACGTTGCCGGCACAAAAGCCAAGGTCACAACTTTCGCGCAGACCTCGCTGCATGACGTGAGCGGAATTTCCACGTCGGTGACCTTTCCCGATGGCAACGCCGCACCGCCGCACCACGTGGTAGTGACTGTGACTTACACCTACGTTCCCTGGCTCAACCAGTTCATCAACACCCCAACCATGACGACCTATGCGGAAGGGAGGATGATCGTCCCATGAAATTCCATCGCTACAGCCGTTCCCGCCGGGCCTCCTCTCAGAGTGGCCAGACTCTCATCCCGATCGTCATCCTTGTCGGTCTGTTCCTGCTGGCCATGTTGGGAGTCGCCGCCGATTACACGCAGGTTTGGGCGCACCGCCAGATGGCCCAGGGAGCGGCCGATGCCACTTGCGAAGCAGCCGCGGCTGACCTGTACCTGAACGCGATTGATCCCGCCTCTTCTGGCACGGGCGGGCTGCAAAGCTTCAGCTGGATCAGTTCGTCCGAATTTGACTGCTCAACCAACACCAGCTCGCCTCCTTGCAGCTATGCGTCACTCAATGGCTATTCGGGATCTAACGTTCATGTCAGCTTCCCCAACGCGCTGCCGGGCGTGGCTGCGCTGCCTGCACCGCTAGCGACGGCTCACCCTTACATCGAAGTAACGATCACAGATCCTGTTGCCATGTCATTCACCAAAATGGTTTCTTCCACAGCAACCGTGAATATAAAAGCCAAGGCCGGCTGTGGGGTTGCGCCGGTGAACGTGCCGGTGCCGCTGGTGATACTGCATACGACTACGGCCGCGGCATTGTCAGTCAGCGGCAGTTCAAAAATCCACATTTTTGGCGGTCCGCAGCGGTCTATACAGGTGGATTCCAAGAACGCCGCTGCGCTCAACGCGGGGACTATTGACCTTTCCCAGGGCGGACCGGCAAACACCGGCTCCGACCTTGCTGTCTTTGGAGGACCTGCGACCCAGCCTGCCGGCGTGAATACCGGCGCCACCGGCCATTACATTTCTCCGGCCAGCCCGTTTGGCGATCCGTTCGCAACCATCAGCGCGCCTGCGGTGCCCGGCGCGCTTGGCAGCGCCAAGCCGGTGCCTTTTGCCATTAATGGCTGCCCCGATCCCAACGGCTGCGTGGAGTTTACTCCCGGCAACTACACCGGCTGCAACAAAAACAGCGCCATCAACCCTGGAGACCAGGGCTGCCTGCTGCTTCCCTACACCGGATCGAACCCGCATTTCAACAGCGCCGCGCCATCATGGGCGGCGGGCACGGCTTTTGCGGCAGGGACAATGATTCAGCCGACGAACGCGCAGCATAATACCGGCGGATTTGTTTACATTGCGTTGAACTCCGGCACGTCGATCTCGCCGACATCATCGGGGCCGAACCCATGGAACCAGACTGTGTGCACACGCCAGGCCGATGGTTCCTGCGTGGGCGGGACCCAGGTGGATGGCAGCATTACATGGCAGAACATCGGAGTCGTCGTCCTTAACAAACTCACCACGGGCATTTTCGATCCCGGACTGTATTACGTGGCTGCGAATGGCTTCAACCTGGGTGACAACTCAACGGTCCGCATGAGCACCGCCGCCGGCGATGGCTCCAACGGCGCGATGTTTTACTTCAGCACGTCCGCCAGCGTCGGGGTCACTTCGAACAGCGGCAAATCTTCAGCCTGCGTGTCCGCGTCCTCAGGAAATGGAAGTCCGAACGGATGTGTGGTGTCTTTTAAGATTGACGGCAGTCGGTCCTCGGCTGCTGCCGGCGCCGTGGCATCACGGGCGTTGAGGTGTCCCAGCGGATCGGCGAATCCACCACAGGTTCCAGCCACGCTCGATGGAAATATTCTGCTCGGTCCGTGCTCGGGAACATATGCTTCTCCGGACGGGAATCGCGGATTCTTATTCTTTCAGAATCGCGCCACCGCGGCCGCTCCAAGCTGGGGCGGAGGCGGACAGTTCCTGTCGTCGGGCTTTCTGTATTTCCATTCCGGCAGCGGCGCCACATGCGGGACCAACACCAGTTGTCTCACTCTGCAGGGTGGCTCCGGGTCGCAGTCTTACACGCTGGGCAACGTTGTGGTGGACGAACTCGCTCTGGGCGGGAATCCGGAGATCAACATGATCTTGAATCCCGCCTCCACATTCGCTGTCCTGAGGCCGACGTTGCTGGAATGATGCTCAACCTTAAAGTCGCCTCGACCTCCCGTGGGCCCATGGTGGCGCCTACGCCCCTTGCTAGAAAGGGGGTCAAGCCTCCTGCGCTCAAAATGCTGCCGCGGCAAGTTCGCACCCGCGGACTGCTGGCATCCACGGGGCTGCACGTGGCACTGGTCGCGGCATTGATCTGGTTGCCCATACTGTTTCCCAGCCCCGTGGTTGTCGAAAACTATGTGGACCGCAAACTTGAAGTCGCGGCCGATTACCAGCCACTTGTTATGCCGGCGTTGCCCCAGCTCAAGGCTGTTGCCTCCGGCGGTATGCAACCAGCAGCGCCAGCGCCACGAGGGCGTTCCGCTGCCGCGCAGCCTGCCGACACTCCGCCGCCATTGAAGCGTGACTATGCTGGGCCGCAGGAGATCGTTTCCTACTTTCCGCACGCGGTGAACCGGGTGCAGAGCATTCGCAGGCCGGATCTGGTGTCGCCGCCCAATCTCAAGTTTCCGCTGCGGCTGAAGAGCATGGTAATGCTGCCGTCGCAGCCCGTTCCCGTACTGGCTCCGGCGCCACGTGAAGAAGCGAGACAGTTGCCGCCCAGGCCGATTGCGCGCAACATAGAGATCCCAATCCCCGAGCCGACAGTTGAGTTGCCTAAATTGGTAAGCGTTCCCGCCGTGCCGGCAGAGGACGCGCCGCCGAAACCCCAGGTGTCTCCGCAACCCAGCGCCGCAAGCATCTCCGTCGCCGTAGAAACGCTACCTCAGCGGAAATCAGTCATCGTGGTGAACGCCGTTAGCGTCGCTTCCGATCCTGCTGTCCAGGTTCCAGACGCGCAATTGGCTGGCAACTTCGTTGTCGGACCTTCGCTTGACACAACAGCGCCGGTGAAATCGGCAGCCAGCGGCACTGGACGGTTTGCGGAGGTTATCGCGCCGAAGAGCGGCCCTTCGACACCAAATAAAGGTAGCGGCGCAGGGGCTGAGGTTGGCAGTGGAGCTGGATCCACATCCAATCGCGCGCCCGGCGCTGGAAACGGAAATCGCGAAAGCACCGCTAGAGGAACCGCATCCTCGCCCGGCACAGGAGCCGGTGGCGGAGTGCCCGGTCGCGGAAATGGAAACGGCAGCGCTAGCGGTCGAGGCACAAATAGCGGAGGCTCCGGAGGAATCTCCATTTCGGGAGGCATTCCTGGCCGCAGCGGCGCGCCGGTTGACCGCGCGCTTCCGATGAACCGTTCGTATGGCCTCACCATTATCTCCGGAGGAAGCAGCGGCGGCGCCGGTCGCGACATGGGTGTGTTCGACCGGAGTGAAACCGTTTTTAGCGTGGCCATTCCCATGGCAGACGCGGGCGGGGGAATGGATTGGCCGATGCAGTATGCCATGTTGAATCATGCGCAGCCCGGCGCCGGCTTGCTGGTGCCTCCATTCGCGCAAAAGAAAGTCGCTGCCACTATCGCCAGGAGCCAGACTGCCGGAGAGCAGGGGCCCGTATTTATCAGCGGCGTCATTGACGAAACCGGCAAATTGCAGGCTCTTCGCTCCCTCCGCGCGCAGGACCTCCGCTCGCAGCTCGCGATTCAGGCGCTGCAGCAATGGCAATTCCTGCCCGCACAACTCGATGGACGGCCAGTGGCCAGCAAAGTTCTCATCGGAGTAATCGTTCGGGAGGGGGAGTAAGACCGTCGACGGTCGCGGCAAAATTCGCGGTGAGAGCGCGACTGAGAACTTTTGTGCGCGATGTTTTTGGGGCAATACCCACTGACGCGCCAGTTTTTAAAACTACACGAAGGAGCAGTCTTCCATGAGTCCAACTACGATCCGCATTATCGCAGGAGTACTTTTCGTCATCTTTGTCACCATTATTGTGTGGCGACGCAAGAACATGGCGTCCAAACGCAGGCACGTGCTTTAAGGCGGGCATGTTTTCGGAACAACCTGTCAGCGACCCACGGCGGGAGTTCAATTTCTCCCGTGGCGGAGCTGTCCCTTGGCGAGGGGACTAACAGAGAGTCTCAATGAGAGGCGTGCCTCGGCTTGTATTCTGAACCGAACGGGGCATTTCCTAGCCAAACGGCAAGAATGCAGTATGGCAGTCGCAGGCCGTCAAGCGCCTGGCGTGGCCGCAGTGTATTTTTCCAGGGGCAACGAACGAGTTCATCGCGCCCGAGTCTGGCCCTCAGGCAGCGCTTGCTGCTTTGAGTTCGGAACCTCTTTTCAGCAGGTTGATCAGAATAAGAATGTGCGAGACGGCGAGCAGCGGCACGTAAAAGACTGAGACATACCAGTGCGCGTGCAGCTTATCTACCAGAGCGGCCCCCAAAATCACGGCCAGATACGCCGACAGAAAGTTGTAGGCAAAGCCGGCCACGGTAAAGATCCACAAGAGCGGCAAAGCGAGAGGCGAATTCTTGCGCAGCGCGCCCATGCAAAATATCAGCAGGAAAAGCATGGTGGGCTCGCCGATTGCGATAACCGTGGCAAAGTTTTGCGGAAATCCCACGCCAACCACTCCCGGAATGAGCACGGCGAGCCCCACGTGGTGGGCGATGTGCGGAGACAGCATCACGAGCATCGCTTTGCGGATGGGCTGCGCAGCCAGATATGGGCCAATGAACCAGAGCACCAGAAGAAAGAGCATTAGAAAAGAAAGCCCGGCCTGGATTACATAAACTGTTACGCTGTTCATAGCCGCAGGATTATACCCTTCCACAAATATTCGCGCTTTGAGAAAATCCGATTTTTATCAGGATTTTCGCCCGTATCTTTAACCCTTTGTCCGGAGATTGCCCACATTGGGCAGTGCCAGAGCGGCTTCCGCCAGCGATTTCACCGCTTACAGCCCCCTTTTCCGCGACTCCGGCAATCCTGCTAAGCTGTTGCAACCACAGATGCGTTTGGCTTAGCAACGTGCTCGACGGAAACGTTGTTAATTTAAAAGAATTCTTAAAACTTCAATCGAAGCATGACTCTGCACGAAGTAAAATTTCGAGTTCATGAAAAAAGCGGCCGAATGGTAAAAGACGAAATCCCAATTCGGGAACTGCTGCATGTTTGCCTGGGCTCGGGCGAGCAGGAGCAGTGGCGGGAATTTGTCCGCAGGACCCAGCCGTTGCTTGCAAGCGTCATTATGAACACGATTCGCCGCTGGAAAGAGCCTGCTCCAAGCCTGGTGGACGATCTGATCCAGGACACTTACGTAAAGCTTTTTGCGAATGACGGCAAGGCTTTGCGCAGCATCAAGAACGAATATGAGAACACGATTTTTGGATACTTGAAGGTGGTAGCGTCGAACGTTGTCCGCGATCACTTCCGCCAGGCGGAAAACAAGGCGGACGAGGTTGAACTGAGCGATCCAGTGTTGCCCGCGCCGCAGGACGGTCATGATCGGCTTGAATTCGCGCACTTGAAGGGCAAGGTGGAGGCCCTTCTGGAGCATTTTTCGTCTTCTGAAACCTATGAGAGAGACGTGGCAATTTTCTGGTTCTTTTATGAGCAGGGTTTTACGGCAAAAGAGATATCTCTGCTTCCCAACATTGGGCTGACGGTGAAGGGCGTGGAAGCTGTACTGTTTCGTCTGACGCGTTTTTTGCGGGAAGAATTTGGCGGCGAAACGGCGCCGGCAGGCGATTGACGGCCTTGTTTTCATTGATTTAACGCGGTCAAAAGGTTTTGTCCCAGGTTTTGCGTCTTTGGGTTTGAAGAGGCGGTAAAGGTGAAGCGGCTGAAGACTGAGGTTCGAGACCATCAACAGGGCGGACTGCCCGGCCCCTGGGCGCTCCAGAAGCCGGACGTAGAAAGATGGTCTCTACTGTGCGGCGAGCCACTTGTTTAAGGAAGGTTGTTCAATGAACGCGACGCAGCGTCCAAATTGTCCCAATGACGAAGTGCTCCAGGAACTGGCTGCCGGCATACTGCCGCCGGCGATGGCCGAGCAGACCATGCAGCACGTGGCGCGATGCCATACCTGTGGCGCGGTGCTGCGACGCTACATCAGGGAGTTCTCTGAGGAACAATCACCGGACGATATTGGCATTCTCAAGCAACTTGAAAGTTCCAAACCGCAATGGCAAAAGCGGCTGGTGCGCGAATTGATCGGAGGTGGAAGAAGGTTTCCCTGGCTGAAGATCGCTCCGGCGGCCGTGGCGTTGGCAGCGGTTGTGTTTGCCGTGGTCCAGGGACCTGCTTTACTGGCCGAGTTCAAGCTGCATCGCGCGCAAAAAGAAGTGGCTGCGGCTTTCACGGAACGGCGAACGACCTTGATGCGCCTGCCGGCGGTGGAGCATTCCGATTACAAACCATTTCCTGTTGAGCTTGGTCCGGAGAATGGCCGCGGGCTGGATGAAGTTCCAACCTCGCTGCACGACGCGACGGGCGCCGCAAACAACAACCTGCGCGCGGCCAACGCCGACCCGCGCTGGCTGCAAATCCAGGGCCGAGCCTTGTTGTGGGAAGCAACCCCCGGCAGCCTGGAAAAAGCGGAAAAAGATTTCGAAAAGGCCCGTTCATCCGGATTGGCCGCGCCCAGCCTGGAGATTGACCTGGCTGCCAGCTACTTTGAGCGGGACAGCCGGGCCGAACATCCCAACCTGCAACGCTCACTCAACCTGCTGGCCGAGGTACTGAGCAAGCCAAACCTGAGCAATGACGATCAGGCGAGCGCGCTCTTTAATCTGGCTATTGCCTATGAAAAAACCCAGGCATGGGACCTGGCGGTGGATACCTGGGAAAAATACCTCAAGGTCGATCCTTCCAGCGGCTGGGCGGACGAGGCGCGGAAACATCTGGAAGAGGGGAAGGCGAAAATCTCAGGCAAACGCCAGCAGAGCTATTCTGACCCGGTTTTTTTTTGCAACAAAAAGCTCAGGGCGCTCTGAGGCCTGAAGACCCGGAACAATACCAGCAGAAAGCATTGAGCCGGTGGCTACCGGTTGCGGTGGCAAACAAGGAAAGCGATGCCTATCGCGCCGTTCAAGGGCTTGCCGAAGTGTTCGCCGAACACCAGGACTACTGGTGGAGAGACTTCCTCAGCGGAACCAAGCCGCAGGAAGAGGATGCCGTGCAAGATTTGGCGAGTGCGGTCGTCAACAATGAAGAGGGCGCGCATGATGATGCCCTGACCCACGCACGTGCGGCAATGAAATCGTTTAAATCTGCCGGAAACCTGCCAGGAGAACTGCTCGCCCGATTTCAAGAAGTGTATGCGTTGCGCAGCAAGATGGAAGGCAACGATTGCGGGGCGAGAGTTGATCCTCTGGTAGGCCAATCAGCAAAAGCGCGATTCATCTGGCTGCATGGTCAATCGCTATTGGAAAGAGCGCAATGCAGAAATTTCCAGGTAAAGCTATCTAAATCAGATGAAGACGCGGTAGAAAGCTTGCGGCTCAGCAAACAGTCTCATTTTCCCGTGCTGAGCATGCGAGTACTGGGTATTTCCGCGGGAATGAAGCGCCAACAAGGGAAGTACGAAGAGACGTGGTTGCTTGGAGTTGAAGGCCTGAAAGCTTATTGGCAAGGGGCTTATCCCGTAGAACGCCTGGATCAGTTTTATGCAGTAATGTTTCAAGATGCCGAAGATTCGGCGTTACCCTTCCTGGCAGAGTCGATCCTGCGCCACATCATCGAAATCCGCACAAGCTCTGAGAACGGGATGCTTAAGAATCCTCTCAGAGAGGGGATGCTTCGCCTTGAACTGGCCAATCTCCTAAAGACGCGCCATGCCAGCGGTGAAGCTGAAAGGGAACTGCAGGCTGCTACAGCAATCCTTCAAACTGCCGCACGCTCATATTCAGAAAATTACCGTGTGTTGAGCAGCTTGAGACCTGCGGAAAGCGACTTGCAGCGCCAGGAGGCGGAGCGGGCGTTACTTACGTTGAAAGCGATGGATGTATTAGTCAAGCATACGCAATATAAAGAGCTGGCGCTGAACTACTACCGGCTGTTGGGCCGTGTCTATTTGCGTTTGCAGCACCTCGACGAGGCTGCGGCTTCTTTTGATTCGGCAATCGAGATTGCTGATGCGGGGCTTGAAGGGTTGACAAACAATGCTGCCCGGCTGTCCTGGAAGCAGGCGACAGAAGAAAGTTACCGCGGGGCGGTCCGTGTTTTGCTGGCCCAAAAGAAAGACCACGAGGCGCTGGAACGGTGGGAGCAATATAAGGGGCGGATTTCGCAGCAAAGACCGCTCGTGACAGAGATATCGGCGGCAAGCGGAGTTTCTGCCACTCGGAAAATAGTCCTGCGATTCCCACAGTCCTCCGCTTTGCGTCTAATCTATGCCAATTTCGCGGACGGCGTGCAAGTTTGGTCCTTGAGAAATGGGAATCTTCAAAGCAACTGGGTAAAGATAGCGAAGGATGATCTCGAGAATAATGTTCGTCTTTTTGTTGAACAATGCGCCACACCAGACTCAAGCCTGGTTGATGTCGAACGCCAGGGACTCAAACTTTACGGGCTGCTGTTGCAACCTGTGGCTGGACCGCTCACTGACGCGAAGACCGTGGTCGTGGAACTTGATCAGTCCGCCTACGACCTGTCTCTGGAAGGTCTCAAGACACCGGGGGGCCGTTACTTTGGGGAAAAGTACTCGGTGGTTTATTCCCCCGGCCTGTGGACGGAGCAACTGCTTCGAAGTCCCGGGCCGATCGGCCAATCTCAGTCTTTATTCTTATTAGACGCAACGCAATCTGCGTATCTTCCCGGCATGGAAGCTGAAAGGGCTTTCATTGCAAAGGCCTTTCCCAAATCAAGGGTCGTGGATGCGGAGAATGCCGATTGGGGGAATTTGCGTTCTGAAATGGCGGGAAGCCAGATTTTTCACTTTATGGGGCATGGACGCCGATCAAGCACGGGAACCGACCTGGTACTGAGCCCAACGGAGAGTCTGGGAGCGGCGGATTTCACGCCCGATCGTTTTGCGCGTTCTGAAATGGTCGTTCTCGCGGCATGTTCGAGCGGCAGAAGCGGCAAGGAAGGATTACTAGATAATCAGAACCTGGTTCATTCCTTTCTCGTCGCTGGGGTGCCGCGGGTAGTAGCAAGCCATTGGGACGTGGATTCCGGCAGCACCTCCCAACTGATGATGAGCTTTTACAGACATGTTCTCACTGATCCGACGGTGGCTGAGGCAATGCTTGACGCTCGCAGGGAGGTGCTGGGAAAAACGCCCCATCCCTATTATTGGGCCGGATTCAGCGTAACCGGAAGAGTAAACTAACCGGATCATCGGGGTTGACGGTACACTCTTTTCAGACAAAAGCGTCAGAAATATTGTGCCCCGTGTTCAGAGTACGGAGAGGAAACAAATGAGACGACGTGAGATATTGAAAGCTCTAGCGACCGTGCCCATTGCAAACGCTCTTGGAAACTGCTTACAGTATCGGCCTACACCAACTCCCACCCCTACCAAGGAAAAGAGTATCCACACAGTGCAGATACTCCTGGAAGGCGCGTTTGCTGTTGTGCTCCACAAAGACAAACCCAATCGATTGATTGCGTTTGTGCCAAGAGCAGAGGAGAAGGATCATAACCTTGAACATAATTTCTACTTCAACGATCCCGCGTCGCCGCAGGAGATCGGAAGAGCCGCAGGAAGAGATCCGGCGGGATTCCATTTTCAGCTTTCAGAAGCAGGATTGAGAAACTACCCTGAAACCTACGTCAACCCGGGATTCGCGGATTTTGAGGCGTACACACAGAAATGGCTGTTGCCAGAACGCATTGTTACCCTTGAATTGCCATTTCCCAATAGCATCAACTTCAGTGGACGACCGCTGCATGTGGAGTTTGCTTCCGGCCGGCCCGGGTTTATGCCCACAAATTACATACTGGAGTATTACGTAGACGAAGCCGAAAGAGTGAAACTTACCTGCTCACAGCTGGGAGATAAGTGTGCTCCTTCACCAAATTGCCCGCCGGGTGTGTTGAGGTACTTTTTTGGGGTTTCGCCAAAAAAGGCATCATCAACAAGAAAGGAAGATAAGTACGACAAGGACGATGAACAGGAGCACGCGGTTAACTTCTTCAATTTCACGATTCGTCGATGCTTCCCAGAGTTGGAAGAACATCTCCTGAAATACATCGAACCTTCCGAAAAGAGCAGACGCCGAACTTCAAGCGCCATCCGTCCCAAGCTGATGCCGACCTTCTTAACGCCCGATGCGCCGCCGGCGCATTTGGTTGAAGTTTCAGCCGCACTGGACTGCCAATCGATTGGGCCGATCGTGCATACAAATGTAGGAGCGGGATAGCCGAACAACGCAGAATCCAAGATAAAACCGGGCCATCGATTGGGGGCTGGCGGCACTCGCCAGCACCGGCCCTTTGTCGCACCTCCCCTCGGCGACTACAATTCGTCACGCTTTGGAACAAAGAAAGGAAATATGCTATGAACCGACGTGATCTCTTGAAGTCGATAGTTGCTCTGCCTATTGCTACCACGCTGGGATGTTCCACGTTCACCAGCAAGCCGCAAACCGCATCTACCTCGTTCACAACCATGAACCTGGTCTTTGAAGGTCCGTTCATCTTCTTCATGGATAACCCGCAGGTACGGGTATTCGCGCCTAAGGTTGACGGGCACCGCTACCTAATCAACAATGCCAACGCGCCGGAATCAACTTACATGCTCGGGGGTGTGGCGGGCGTGGGAAATGTTCAAAAAACGCATTATGAACTGCCCAAAGGCGCGGATGCGTTTCGTCTCTCGGCCAGCCAGCTTCACCTGGCGCTGAACAACGAAAAAACGCCATTTTTTACGTTTGTGCTTCCCGCACCCGACCGCGTTGTGGCCCTCAGCGCGAGGCAGGCCGAGATCATTGACGCTTTCGGCAATCGTCGTTCCGCCGTGATGCCAACGAGCTATGCATTCGTCTATCACGTAACCGATCCGGCGGCTTTGGCGTTGACTCCTGATACAGGGTGGAAGCCCCAGTCGGGGGCTGTTTCATCTTTCGCAAATCTTGTCGTCGCGGCAGGCCTGCCACTGGACGCCCAGGTCCTACAGGGCAGCATGCGCACTCCGCCTTTGCTGAAATGAAGAGCTATTTCCCGGCCCTTTCCCTGGAGCTCTTGAGCACGGGAGCCGAGGCTCAAAGTGGGACCGTAGAAGGATTGCATAGGGAATTGCGACCTGGAAACATGTCACGATTCGGGAACGGCCAGACTGATAAAGTGATGCCAGCGGTACTGGCTTCGCGCGTTCCGAAGCCGCGGTTGATGAATGTTGCATCGCTGGTTGATTGCCAAGTTGGCGGCATCATCGTTATTAAGCCCTGAGTTGGTCCAACAAAGCGGCCCTGATTCCCCCCATCTGGCTGGCTGCATTCGCTGCAACCAGCCCTTTTTGGTGAACGAATCCTAGTAATGCTCTCGTTATCCGTTTCCCCGGGGTCCCCTCCAGGTCGCCCGCCATGCAAAAAACTTAAAAACAAAACCCCAAAAACCCAACAGGGAAATCCCAGGCCCCGGCGTCTTATGAAACAAGCGACGGTCAGCAACACATTATTGTGACGTCCCCGGCAGGTATTGGGAGGAGAAACCCATGGCCGCGGGGAAAAGCCGTTTGCCGTGGCAGCGCTAATCGAGCGAAGAAGGCGCTGTAAAGGAGCAGGGACATGGGCACCGCGCATTGCATGGATTTCCATCAGTTCAATGAAACCTACCTGCACGAATTAAGGGCGCAGGAAGTTACAACAGAAGCGCATTTCGTTTCTTATTTCACCAGGATTCTGAATAACAAGCTGCGCCGGCGCCTGGCTTGCCCGGAGCATATCAAGGATGTGCAACAGGAGACCTTGTTGCGGGCATGGGCGGCTGTGCGGGCAGAAGGCGGCGTTCGCCAGCCGGAGCGGTTTGGCGCGTTTGTGAGCTCCGTATGCAACAACATATTGCGGGAATCCTATCGCTCGCGGTCACGGACACGGCCGCTTGACGACATGCCGAGCGATCCCGCGGACAAGTCCCCGGCTCCGGACGGAATGCTGCTGGCCGAGGAAACCAGAAAACAAGTCCAGCAGGTGCTGGCCAAGCTTCCGGCCAAGGACCGCAATATTCTGCGCGCGGTCTTTTTTGAACAGAGAGATAAAGACGAGGTGTGCGCCGAACTCGGCGTCAGCAGGGAATATCTGCGCGTGCTCCTCCATCGCGCAAAGCAGCAATTCGTGGCGGAATACAGCCAGCTTGGCGTGATGCCCCGGCAGAAGCCTGTGGCATTTGTTCCCGCACATCGCAAAGCCGGTCACAGGCAGAATTTGCGGTCTTCGACATTTGCACAATGCGGCTAAAGCTTTTGGATGAGCCAACCGCATAGCGAAGCCGGCGCCCAAGGACGCCGGCTTTGTTTATTCCTGATCAAGCGCAGGGCTGAGGATATTGAAGAAACGAGGTTTCAATGGCCGTTGCGCTCATAATGGATCATTTCTTCAGGCCATCCCCGTTCGCATAGGATCCGGCTGGCGCTTTCGACCATGGCGAGTGGGCCGCACAGGTAGGCCCGCGCATCCAGTGCCGGTGGAACGGAATCAAGATGGTGCTGCACATAACCGCTGGCTCCGGTCCAGGCTGCATGCGGACGGCTCAGCACCGGAACATAGCGAAAATCCGAATGCCGGCTGGCAAGATCAACGAACTCAGAATGAAAAAAGAGAGACTCCATGCATCTTGCGCCGTAAATCAGGCAAAGCTCATGCTGGCCGCTGCCGGCCAAGGAGTGAATCATGGACCTGATGGGAGCGATGCCGGTGCCGGCGGCCAGGAAGAGCGATGCAGGGCCATTTTGTTGCACAACAAACCCGCCATGCGGAGGCGAAATCCGCAACTGTGCCCCCACGCGGGTAGAGCAAAGCTGATCGGCGGGTGAGCCCTTTCTTCCCGGCTTTACACATAATTCAAGGCAATTGTCGCCACGCGGTGGGGAGGCGATGGAATAAACCAGAGGCGCTACTTTCCCCTGGAACTCGAACTCAATGCGGACGCACTGTCCAGGGAGAAACTCCAACGGGGAACTGCTTTCCACGCGCAAAGTCAGAAGCCGGGCTTGCGGCGAGAGCGGCACGGAGTTCACCAGAGTTGCGCCAAGAAGAGATAGCTGGGGTTTTTCCGTGGCTGACGCAGCAGAGCTCATAAGTCTAAAGTTTCTGGTAACCAGCATCTCTCAGGCAGCGATTTATGAGAGACTCCGGACGAGTCAAACAAATTCGAAAACAGCCCGAATATAGCAGAAATTTCATGTTACCATTGCGGTTCATTTATAAATATGGTTTCCCATAGCCTGCCAAAAAGAGCTTGTCAGGCAGGCGGTTGGACAGGCACAATCTTCACTCCACCAGTGTGGAGGTTGTTGTTGATTCGGGACTTAACTTAGCTCACGGCCCTTTTCAGGATTGCGTAAAGGGTGTGCGAAAGATTCCAAAAATAACCGGCCGGGTCAAGATGACCGGTCCTAGTCCAGAGTTGTGGCACCAAGACCTCAGGAGCTTGATCTCATGAACGATGCCCCGGTTCCCCAACCGAACGGCGCCCCATCCGATCGCAAGGACATTTTTGAGAAATGCTGGAAATTTAACCGCGCCCGCGCATTGCAGGAGGCGGGACTCTACATCTATTTTGAGACTTTCGGCGGGCGGGAGGGCTGCGGGCCAAGCGAGATGAAACTTGGGGACCGCAAGATCCTGATGTTCGGCTCCAATGATTACCTGGACCTCACATGGGACCCGCGGGTGAAGGAGGCGGCGGCTGCCGCGATCCACAAATACGGCACCGGGTGCAGTGGTTCGCGTCTCCTGAACGGTACGCTGCCCATTCACGTGCAATTGGAAGAAGAGCTTGCCGAGTTCATGGGCAAGGAAGAAGCAATCGTTTTTGGCACGGGGTTCCAGGCCAACTACGCGACCATCGCGGCGCTTGCCAATGAGGGAGAAATCATCCTCTGCGAGCATAATCTACATGCCAGCCTGGTAGATGGCGCTTTGCGCTCGTCAGCGCGCACCATGCGCTATCGCCACAATGACATGCAGCACCTGGAAAAGCGGCTGCAGCAGGCCAACGGCGACGGTGTGCTGATCGTTAGCGAGAGCGTTTTCAGCATGGAAGGCGATGTCGCCGACCTGCGAGGGGTTACAGCACTGGCCAGGAAGTATGGCGCGCGGACCTATGTGGATGAGGCCCACGGGCTGGGGATTTTCGGCCCAACCGGCGCCGGTGTAGCGGAAGAACAGGGCGTCCTGAAAGACGTAGACGTTGTCATGGGGACGTTCAGCAAGTCGCTGGCAGCCGCCGGTGGGTTCATCGCGGCGACTGAGCCGGTAGTGCACTACCTCAAGCATCTGGCCCAGCCTTTTGTGTTTTCTGCCAGCGTTCCGCCTGCTTCCGTTGAAGCGGTACGGTGCGCCTTGCGCATTCTGCGCACAGAGCCGGAGCGGCGGCAACGGCCGCTGCGGATCGCCGACCTGATCCGGCGGGAACTTGTGGCGCTAGGATTCAGTGTTATCGATGGAAATAGCCCAGTAGTGGCGGTTGTGATACCGGATGAGATAATGCTCTTCCAAATGGCGAGAGAGCTCTTGGAAGAAGGAATTTATGTGAATGGAGTGGCGCGTCCCGCAGCCACGCAAAACCTTATCAGAATTTCCTGCACAGCCGCACACACTGAGGCACATGCCTGGCAGCTGGTTGAAGTGATGGAACGGCTTGCAAAACGTCTAAACATGGAGCTGGAAAAACCTGCGAAGGCCGCAAGATTGGCCCTGTGATCTCAGCCGGCTCCGCTGACAACCTATAAGAACACGAGTGTTCATTGTGAGGATGAATCGTTTATGCCAGATGCGTTGAATTTAACCGGGATTGCGCTTACCGTCGACCAAGGAAGGTGGAAGCGGCTGGCCCGGAGCGTGGCCCAGAAATCGCTTGCACCGAAAGCTGCTGAGGTAGACCGCGATGCCATCTATCCGCGTGAAGGACTGAAAGCAATTGCCGATGCGGGCCTGATGGCCCTGACGATCCCTAAAGCGCAGGGCGGTCCCGGAGAAGGCATCCTTACCACGGCAATGGTGCTGGAAGAACTGGCCCAGGGATGCGCGTCAACGGCCATGGTGTATTGCATGCACATGAGCACGCTGGCGATGATCGCGGCGCTGGCGCAAGACGGCCAGAACGAGGCTTTTGTTAAACCGATCGTCGAGGGTAAGTGGATTGGCGCCCTGGCCATGAGCGAACCCGGTTCCGGAAACCGGCTATGGCACATGGATAGCTTTGCGCAGCGGAACGCCAACGGCTACCTGATTGATTCATTCAAGTCATTTTGTACAAGCTGCGGCCAGGCGGATTTTTACATTGTTCCTGTACGCGCCGATTCCACGCAGCCTCCCACGGAGCTTAGCCTTTTCCTGATCGACGGCAAGGACCCGAACATCCTGCCCATTGGAAAATGGGACGGCATGGGTCTGCGCGGAAATTGCAGCATGCCCATCCACTTTAAGGGGTGCCACGTTCCGGAAATGGCGCGGCTGGGATCGCCGACCTGCGGTTTCTCCATGTTGTTTGCGTACTCGCTCCCCATTTACCAGGTGGGACTCTCCACGGTCTATCTGGGGATTGCGCAGGCGGCTTTTGACGCAGCAGTGGAGCATGTGAAGAAACGTGTCCACAGTGACACCAAGCAGACGCTCTCACAAGTGGAGACGGTGCAGCGCTACATTGCGGAAATGAAAATGCGCGTCGACGAAGCGCGGTGCATGGTGTATCGCGTGGCGCAGATGTCAGACAATGCCATGGTGCTGTTCAACGAACTGCAGTCGGCTGACCTGCTGGATGAAGTGATCCGCGCCAATCCCGACGATCCATTTTTCATCGAACTGGCGCAGCTCAAATTTGCCGTGAGTGAAATTGCCATTGAAGTCGCGAACAAGGCCTTCCAGGTCTGCGGAGGCACGGCATACAAGCGCGGCCATCCGGTGGAGCGCCTGGTGCGCGACGCCAGGGCGGGATCGGTGATGGCGCCTTCAGACGATTCATTGAAACTGATTGTGGGACGACAGATTTTAGGCATTGCCCAGCCGTGGGAATAAACCGGCGGAAGTGACCCAAGGAGGAACAAGAAGCAGATGGCGACCACAGATGTAAGCGCGGTCCAGACAAGCAGCCTGCTCGCGTCGCTGCAGGACTTTCAGAACAGGTTCAATAATGACACACGCGTGAAGAAGCTGATCAAGGGTTGGAACCGGTACCTGAAGGTCGACGGCACTGACACGGGAGAAATTTATACCCTCACGATACAGGACCTGGCGGTCAATAAGATCGAGACCGGATGCCCCGTAAGCGATGACGATGAAGACCTGATTTCATTGCAGGCCGCGCAAGAGGCCCTGGTCCGCATCTTTACCGGAAAATACAATCCCGCGCATGCGTTGATTGACGGCGCGCTGGCGGTCTTTTCCGGCGAGCGCGACAAAGTAAAGCTGGAAGCAATTGCAATGATCATCTGGGGCATGTAAGGACGGATCGCGACTCGGGGGAGCAATGAAAAAGGCATTTGAGCTGGGCTTTTATGTGACTTTCGGCGCTGGCATCGCTTTTGGTATCAGCTCTTTTACCATTATCTCTGAGCTGTTCAAGGTGGCCAGCAGTTTCTGGCTGGTGGTTTCTATTTGTCTTGCCGGTCTTTTTTGCATGATGATTTCCAGCTCCATCGCGGAGCTGGCCAGCATGTATCCTTCCGCCCCCGGCGTGCGCACTTATCTGAAAGTTGCCCTGCCGCCACGCACCTCGCTGTTTCTTGTCTACCTTTATCTGATCTTCATGATCATGGTGGCGGGCATCGAAAGTTATCTCTTCGCCCAGGTGGTGCGGGCGCTGTTTCCGCAGCTTCCGGCTCTGGGTCTGGTTCTGGCCCTGTTGGCCTGTACCGTCATTGTGAATCTGCTCG
>DASSXL010000121.1:0-61461 GCA_035703825.1 Candidatus Angelobacter sp. | reverse complement strand
AACGCAGGCGAGGGCGCCTGCGGTCCACAATTTCTGTGCTGAGTGCATCTTTTTTCGTTAGTCCCGGTAGTCCCTCGAAAACCATCACCGGCAGGAGTGCCGGTGCCACAAGAACCTGCTAGCTTCTAGCCACTGGCTTCTAGCCAAGAATCACCCCCAAACCCCAAAGAGTCAATCATCACCGAAAGGAGAGCCGGTTGCCACACGAGTTTTTCGATTATCAAACGCAGGCGAGGGCGCCTGCGGTCCACAATTTCTGTGCTGAGTGCATCTTTTTTCGTTAGTCCCGGTAGTCCCTCGAAAACCATCACCGGCAGGAGTGCCGGTGCCACAAAAACCTGCAAGCTGCTAGCTTCTAGCTACTGGCTTCTAGCCCAGGAATCACAACCCCAGCCCCCAAGAGTCACGTCCACCGGCAGGAGTGCCGGTGCCACAAAAACCTAAACAATCGGAGCCACCTTGAGAGGTCCATCTTGACGGGTGGCTTTTTTATTGGAGACAGCTCTATGGAGAAAACCATGACCAAAGAAGAAATGATTGCAGCGGTGAGGGAATGCGCGACCAAGCTGGGGCATGCGCCGAGCCTGGGAGAGTTTCGAAAAATGAGCCAGATCAGCAAGAGCCGGATACGAAAGAGTTTTGGCACGTTTACGCAATTACTCATCGCGAGCGGACTGGAAGCCCAAGGTCCGGGGCACATGGTGGAGATGAAAGACCTGTTTATGGATTGGGCGGGAATCGTGCGGCGCGAGAAGAAAATCCCTACGATTACGGATTACGAATTGCACAGCCGATACAGCGTGAGGCCTTTAGCCAGACGATTTGGGTTCTGGGTGAACGTGCCGGCAGGGATGCTGGAGTATGCCAAGCAGGAGAGGCTGGAAGTGGAATGGGAGGATGTGCTGAAGATCGTTGCCGAGTATCCGCAGTCGAAAGAGGGAGGGGCACCGACGTTCGGACCTCCTAAGCCGGTCCCAAAACCGCTGTTACTGCATGATCGCCCGATCTATGGGAAGCCGATGTTCGGCCCGTTCAGCTTTGCTCCCACCAACGAGCAGGGCGTGCTTTTTGTATTTGGTGGAGTGGCCCATGAGCTGGGATTTTCCATTACGCGGGTCCAAACGGGGTTCCCGGACGTGGAAGCAATGAGGGAAATGGGGCCGAACAAGTGCCAGCCAGTAAAGCTCGAGCTGGAGTACGAGAGCAGGAACTTCCTGGCGCACATGCATCCGCTGGACGGGTGCGATGGAATCGTGTGCTGGATACATAACTGGCCGGAGTGTCCGCTGGAGGTGATTGAATTACGCAGCGTTGTGGAGAAGATGCGGTCCAGGAAGGATTGCCAAAATTGCCAGGAGTGCAAGAAATCGCCGAAATTGAAAACCAAAACCTTTAACCACAAAGGCACGAAGGACCACGAAGGAAGCCGCACCACTGATTGCTACTGACCAAAGACGATTGCCAAAATCGCCGGGACTGCCAAAATTGAAAACTAAAACCGAGTGTCTCAAGAGAACTCCCTGCGGCTGCATGGTCACGAGATAAATCCTCGGGATCTTTCGACTCGGCGTCACTTCCTTCGGTCGTGCCGCCCACGCTCAAGATGACAGGGGGTCGAACGCGTTTATTGCCGACATCGCGCGCGACCGGGAGAACCAAAACCTACCACGGAGACACGGAGAAGAACCGGAGATTTACCGCGGATCGACGCGGATGAGCGCGGATCAGGAAAATTGCCAAAATTGCCAAAGATTGCCAAAATCGCCGAAATCGCCGAAATTGAAAATCAAAACTGAGTGTCTCAAGAGAACTCCCTGCGGCTGCATGGTCACGAGATAAATCCTCGGGATCTTTCGACTCGGCGTCACTTCCTTCGGTCGTGCCGCCCACGCTCAAGATGACAAGGGGTCGAACGCGTCTATCGCCGACATCGCGCGCGACCGGGAGAACCAAAACCTACTACGGAGACACGGAGAAGAACCGGAGATTTACCGTGGATCGACGCGGATGAGCGCGGATCAGGAAAATTGCCAAAATTGCCAAGATTGCCAAAATCGCGAAATTGAAAACCAAAAACCAAGTGTCTGGGAAGAATTCCCTGCGGTCGCATGGTTACGAGATAAATTCTCGGGATCTTTCGACTCGGCGTAACTCCCTTCGGTCGTGCCGCCCACGCTCAAGATGACAAGGGGTCGAACGCGTCTATCGCCGACATCGCGCATTATCACGGAGAACGACCCTGG
The DNA here is from genome assembly GCA_035703825.1 of Candidatus Angelobacter sp. Lineage (GTDB taxonomy): Bacteria > Acidobacteriota > Terriglobia > Terriglobales > Acidobacteriaceae > Angelobacter. Next base: position 59,218 of record DASSXL010000121.1, on the reverse strand, counting down.
CTAGGGTGAACGCGCTAGACGACCGCCGGAAATGCCCACATCCTTAATATAAGAAAAAACAGCGGCATCCGAGATTACCCTTAACTCCCAGTTGTGCCTGTTTACTCTTCCCGTAAGTGCATGAACCTTAGAGGGGAACGGCGGATTGACAATTTGTGTCACCCGGCTCACAATCGGGCCTGCTCAAGTTTTCCCCACGCCCAGTGGCTCCCCCCGGCCCTTTCTGAGACATGGTGCGCTTGAGCCAAATTCATTCCAGGACCCGCTAGCAAATGTCGCAACGGTTAGGCGATCTTCTTGTCAAAGAGAAGATCATCACGCACGACCAACTCGATAGGGCGCTGAAGGCGCAGCGTGAGGCCGGCCCCAATTCGCGCCTTGGTTCAACGCTGGTCCACCTGGGATTTGTAAGCGACGAGGAGGTCACAAACTTTCTCTCCCGCCAGTACGGCGTCCCGGCCATTAATCTGCAATATTTTGAAATTGATTCATCGGTCGTAAAGCTGATACCTGAAGAGACGGCCAAGCGATACCAGATTCTTCCTTTGAGCCGCGTGGGCGCGTCGCTCACCATTGCCATGGTCGATCCGACGAACGTCTTTGCCATGGACGATATCAAGTTCATGACCGGCTTCAATATCGAGCCGGTAGTGGCGTCTGAATCCGCGATCATGGACGCCATCGATAAGGCTTACGGCGGGTCGCAACAGGATGCCAACGTCGACGAGTTGCTGGCCTCCATGGGTGAAGAGGCCGACGTTGAGCTGCAAGCCGACCAGGATGAGATCGACCTGGCGGAGCTGGAAAAATCCGCCGACGAAGCGCCCATTGTGAAGCTGGTGAACATTGTGATGACGGACGCGGTGAAGCGCGGGGCCAGCGACATCCACATTGAGCCTTACGAAAAAGAATATCGCGTGCGCTTCCGCATTGACGGCGTGTTGCAGCACATCATGTCGCCGCCGATGAAATTGAAAGATGCCATCACGTCGCGCATCAAGATCATGGCCAAGATGGACATCAGCGAAAAGCGCCTGCCGCAGGACGGGCGCATCATGCTGAAGATGCAGGTTGGCGGCAAGAAAAAGCAGCTCGATTTTCGCGTGAACTGCCTGCCCACGCTGTGGGGCGAAAAAGTGGTCATGCGGCTGCTCGATAAAGAAAATCTGCGGCTGGACATGACCAAGCTGGGCTTTGAGCCGGAGTCGCTGGAAAAATTCCAGCGCGCGGTACTCAAGCCTTACGGCATGGTGCTGGTCACTGGGCCCACGGGTTCGGGCAAGACCAACACGCTTTATTCTTCAGTCTCATTGCTGAACAAGCCCGATACCAACATCATCACGGCGGAAGACCCGGTTGAGTTCCAGTTGCACGGCGTGAACCAGGTGCAGATGAAGGAATCCATCGGCCTGAATTTTGCCGCGGCCCTGCGCGCGTTTTTGCGCCAGGACCCCAACGTGATCCTGGTGGGCGAGATCCGCGACTTTGAAACCGCTGAAATCGCCATCAAGGCTGCGCTCACCGGACACTTGGTGCTTTCCACGCTGCATACCAACGGCGCGCCGGAAACCATCAGCCGCCTGATGAACATGGGCATTGAGCCTTTCCTGGTGGCGACCGCCGTCCACCTGATCTGCGCGCAGCGCCTTATCCGGCGCATCTGCGTGGAGTGCCGTGAAGAAGTTCCCATGCCGCCGCAGGCCAAGGTTGATGCCGGCTTCACTCCGGAAGAAGCCAAAACCGTGAAGATCTTTAAGGGCAGAGGGTGCACCAACTGCAACAGTACCGGATACAAAGGCCGCGCGGGCCTTTATGAAGTGATGGAAATTGACGATGAAATTCGCGAGCTGATTTTGATTGGCGCGTCCGCGGTGGAGTTGAAGAAGAAAGCCATTGAGCGCGGCATGATCACGTTGCGTCGCAGCGGCTTGACCAAGGTAAAGGATGGGGTCACAACGCTGGAAGAAGTGGCGAGGGAGACGTTGCATTGATAGCTGTTGGCTCTTGGCTATTAGCTCTTGGCTCTGTGTGAAAGAGCCAGGCAGCTTGGGCTAAAGGCCAGGAGCAAGCAATTAGTAAATAGCAATTGGCAATTGGCTCAGCTAAAGCAGATGCAGGCGAAACAGGCTAAGGCCAGAAGCAGGCAGTTAGCAAATAGCAATTGGCTGTTGGCTCTTGGCTATTAGCTCTTGGCTCTGTGTGAAAGATCCAGGCAGCTTGGGCTAAAGGCCAGAAGCAAGCAGTTAGCAAATAGCAATTGGCAATTAGCCCAGCTAAAGCAGATGCAGGCGAAACAGGCCAAAAGCCAAGAGCCAAAAGCCAAGAGCCAAAAGCCAAGAGCCAAGAGCCAAAAGCCAAAAGCCAAGAGCCAAGAGCTAAGAGCCAAGAGCAGTAGCCAGAAGTTAGGGAGCTAGAAGCTGAAATCATGAACATCACACTAAGTGATCTGTTAAAGAAGATGCTGGATATGTCAGGCAGTGACCTGCATATCACCACCAACTCACCGCCGCAGGTGCGCGTACACGGGCACTTGCAGCCGCTGGATATGCCGCCGCTAACTCCGTCGGAAACCAAGCAGCTGGCTTACAGCGTGCTTACCGACGCGCAGAAGCACCGCTTTGAAGAAAACCTGGAACTGGACTTCTCCTTCGGATTGAAAGGGCTGGCCCGCTTCCGCGGCAACTGCTTCAACCAGCGCGGCGCGGTGGGCGCGGTTTACCGCGTGATTCCTTTTGAGATCAAAAGCTTTCAGCAGTTGAATCTGCCGCAGATCATCTCCAAGCTGTGTGACAAGCCGCGCGGCCTGATTCTGGTGACCGGCCCGACGGGCTCGGGCAAATCCACCACGCTGGCCGCCATGCTGGACAAGATCAACACCGAGCGCCACGACCACATTATTACTATCGAAGACCCAATCGAGTTCGTACACCAGAACAAGAGCTGCCTGGTGAACCAGCGCGAAGTCCACTCTGACACGCAGTCATTCTCCAACGCGCTGCGCGCCGCGCTGCGTGAAGATCCGGACGTGGTGCTGATCGGCGAAATGCGCGACCTGGAGACGATTGAGTCGGCGCTGCGAATCGCGGAAACCGGCCACTTGACCTTTGGCACCTTGCACACGAATTCGGCGGCTTCCACAATCAACCGTATTATTGACGTTTTTCCGTCGCACCAGCAGTCGCAGATTCGCGCGCAGCTTTCACTGGTGTTGGAAGGGATCCTTTGCCAATCGCTGCTGCCGCGCGTGGGTGGGCAGGGCCGCGCCATGGCCATGGAGATCCTGGTGCCCAACGCCGCGGTGCGCAACCTGATTCGCGAAGACAAGATCCATCAGGTGTATTCGTCGATGCAGTCAGGGCAGGACAAATTTGGCATGCAGACCTTCAACCAGTCGCTGGCGACCCTTTATTTCCAGAAAGCCATCACGCTGGAGACCGCGTTGGCGCGCTCTTCCATGCCGGACGAGTTGCAGGACATGATTAATCGTGGCGTACAGGCCACAAAAACAGCCGCGGCCACGCCGCAGCGCAGATAAATTTTTTCCCGCTTCCCCCGGTCGGTAGGAAAAAGTCGGTAGGCAAACAGGACGAGAGGAGTATTGGGTTATGCCGGTATTCACATTTACAGGGACCGACTCCCAGGGCAAGAGGATTGCCGGAGAACGGTTAGCTGACAGCAAGGCCGCGGTGACCATGCAGCTTCGCCGCGAGCGTATTACGCCGGGGGCCATCAAAGAGAAGGGCAAGGAATTTGCCCTGCCTACCTTTGGAACCGGCAAAGTGCCCATCAAGGACACGGCCGTTTTCTTCCGCCAGTTTTCCGTGATGATCGATGCCGGCCTGCCGCTGGTGCAGTGTCTGGAAATTCTTGCGGCCAACCAGGAAAACCAGATCTTCCAGAAATGCCTGACCGGCGTGCGGCAAAGCGTTGAAGGCGGTTCCACGCTCTCCAACGCCATGCGCCAGTATCCCAAGATTTTTGACGACCTCACCACCAACATGGTGGAAGCGGGCGAAGCCGGCGGTATTCTCGATACCATCCTTCAGCGCCTGGCCACGTACGTGGAAAAGGCCGTCAAGCTGAAGTCGGCGGTGAAGTCGGCGCTGATCTATCCCGTGTCGGTTATCTCCATCGCCTGCCTGGTGGTAGGCGCGCTGCTCAAGTTTGTGGTGCCCATCTTCGCCAACATGTTTGTCAGCATGGGGGTGGATCTGCCCCTGCCCACCAAGATCGTGATCGGGCTGAGTAATTTTGTGGGACGCTTCTGGTGGCTGATCTTTGCGTTCTTCATCGTGCTGTTTGTGGCCATCAAGTTCGTCCGCAAAGATCCCAAGGGCCGCTACATGTTCGACAAGATGCTGCTGGGGCTGCCCGTTCTCGGGAACGTGCTGCGGAAGATTGCCGTCGCGCGTTTTACCCGCACTCTGGGTACGCTCATTACGTCCGGTGTGCCGATTCTTGAGGGTCTATCCATTACCGCAAGAACGTCAGGAAACGCCGTTCTAGAAGATGCGCTCATGAAAGTCCGCAAAGCGGTTGAGGAAGGGCGGACCATCGTGGATCCCTTGAAGGAAAGCGGCGTGTTTCCCAACATGGTCACGCAGATGATCGGCGTGGGTGAAGCCACTGGCGCCATGGATGCCATGTTGCAGAAAATCGCCGACTTCTACGAAGATGAAGTAGACGCGGCCACCAAGGACATGCTGACCTTGCTGGAGCCGATTATGATCGGCTTCCTCGGTATCGCGGTCGGCGGCATCGTAATTTCTCTCTACATGCCGCTCTTCTCCATGATTGCCAAGCTCTCCGGCTAGCAGGCGCGGAGCACGATCGCTACAACCCGGGCCCGCTTGCCATGCAGGCGGGTCTTTAACCAGAAAGCCAAAAAGGTATCAGAGCAGGCGCAGATGGGAGACACCAGGTTCAACGAGCGGGCATCGCTGGCATGGCTGGTAAAAGTGCGTGTCGTTGTGATCGCTTTTCTGCTTGCCGTTGAACTTCTGATCGTCCACCTCACGCCGAACAATGTCAACGTCCGTTTTTTCGAGACCGTGATTGTTGCCTGGTTCACGGTTTCGTTCTTTTTCATGCTGCTGGCGTCGCTCTGGCAGGAATACAAGCTCCAGTCGATCGTCCAGATCTTTACTGACCTCGCCTTTACCACGGCGCTGGTTTACGTGACTGGCGGCATTGATACCTTCTTCAACTTCCTTTATCCGCTGGTGATCATCGTTGCCAGCATTTTGCTGCCGCGTTATTGGGCCTATCTGACGGCGGCAGTTTCTTTCATCTGTTTTGGCGCGCTGCTGGAACTCACTTTCTTTGAGCGCATCCCTTCGTTTCAATATTCCGCGCGCGGCGATCTGAAGTCGCTTCAGGTGGTGATCGCCGTCAACTTCTGCGCCTATCTGGCCGTTGCGCACCTCGCCAGCGCTCTGGCCGCCAAGCTTCGACAGGCCGGCGTGGAGCTGCGCGACAAGAGTGGCGAGCTCCTGAGCTTGCAGGCGCTGCATGAGAACGTGATCCACTCCATCCGCAGCGCTCTGATCACTACCGATCTTGAAGGCCGCGTCACGCTGATAAACGCTCCCGGCCAAAAGGTGCTGGAGCGTACTGCTTCCTCCGTGTACGGGCGTCCGATCGCCGATCTCTTTGTCGACCAGTTGCCCAACCTCGATTCCACGGCAGCACAGTGTGAAGTCCGCGGGCTCACGCCTTCCGGCAAGGAAAAGACCTTTGCTGTCAACGTCACCGCGCTGATCGTTCCCGAACAGGGAACCATCGGTTACGTCTATACCTTTGAGGACCGCACGGAATTGCGCCGCCTTGAAAACGAAATCCGCATGCGTGACCGCCTGGCCGCGGTTGGACGCCTTGCCGCTGGCATTGCCCATGAGATCCGCAATCCTCTGGCTTCCATCGCCGGCTCCATCAACGTGCTTTCTGAGGTCACACCGTTCAACGAAGAACAGAAAACGCTGGTCAACATCATCACTCGCGAATCCACCCGGCTAAACAACATCATTTCAGATTTTCTCGTCTATTCGCGGGAGAAGAGTTTCAAGTTCTCGCGCATGGACCTGATTCCGTTGCTGGAAGACGCTCTGGTGTTGCTCTCCAATCGCTCGCAGACCAAAGAGCTGACCATTGTGCGCGACTATGCGCTGCCTGAGGCCTTTGCCGCCATTGATGCCGACCGCATCAAGCAGGTCTTCTGGAACCTTCTGGAAAATGCGGTGCGCGCGATGGAAGGCAAGGGGACGATCACGGTTTCAGTGCGCTCCGCCGGGGATTTTTTGCGCATCGGCGTGCGCGATACCGGCCCCGGCATTCCCCCAAACCTTAATGAAAAAATCTTCGAGCCCTTTCAATCGCGCTTTGAAGGCGGCACCGGCCTGGGCCTGGCCATCGTGTATCAGATCGTGCAGGCACATGGCGCCAAGATCTATGTGCAGTCAACCCCGGGCAAAGGCGCGGAGTTTGTCCTGGAAATCCTGCACGCCCGGGCCGCTGCGCCGGAGCCGCAGATAGAAGAAGCGCCCGTCAACGCGGAGGTGTCGCATGGCTAGCATTCTTGTCTGCGATGACCAGCGCTCCATCTGCGAGATGCTGGATATTTCTCTGCGCAAGGAAGGCCATCGCGTTGAGACCGTGAACGGCGGCGAAGCGGCCAAGAAGAAACTCAGCTCCGCCAATTACGAGCTGCTGATCACCGATATCAAGATGCCGCAGACGGATGGCATTGAAGTGCTGCGTTTTGCCCGCCAGACCTCGCCGGAAACTTCCGTCATCCTTATTACCGCCGTTGAGGATTATGAAGCCGCTGTGCAGGCCGTGAAGGGCGGCGCCTTTGATTACATCCACAAAGGCCCTGGCCTGCTTGACGAGCTGAAGATTGCCGTGGGTCGCGCCTTGCAGACGCTGGTGCTCCAGCGGGAAAATTTTGCCCTCAAGCGTGACGCCGCCAGCCGCAACTCTCTGGAGAACATCATCGGCGCCAGCCCGGCGATTGAAAAACTGAAAGCCACCATCCGTACCGTTGCGCCCACCGCCAGCACCGTGTTGATTTATGGCGAAAGCGGTACCGGCAAAGAGCTGGTGGCGCGCGCCGTCCATTCCTGCTCCGCCCGCGCCGCGGAGCCGTTTGTCTCCATCAACTGCGGCGCTTTCCCTGAAACGCTGCTGGAAAGCGAGCTCTTTGGTTATATGAAGGGCGCTTTCACCGGCGCCAGCCAGAACAAGCGCGGGCTCTTTGAGGTGGCCAGCGGCGGCACCATTTTCCTGGATGAAATCGCCGAGATGAGCGTCGCCATGCAGGTAAAGCTGCTGCGCGTCCTGCAGGAGCGCACCGTTCGTCCCGTGGGCGGCGCGCAGGAAACGCCGGTGGACGTGCGCGTGATCGCGGCCACCAACCGTGACTTGCGTGAGATGATTGCCGGCGGCACGTTCCGTGAAGACCTGTATTATCGCGTGAGCGTCATTCCCATTCAGGTGCCGGCCCTGCGTGAGCGCCGGGAAGACGTGGAACTGCTGGCCAACTATTTCCTCAAGAAATACGCGGGTGCGGCGCAGAAGAGCATCCTGCGCATCGCCCAGGAATCGCTCGACGCGCTCAAAACTTTTGCCTGGCCCGGCAATGTGCGCCAGTTGGAGAACACCATTGAGCGCGCCGTGGCCATGGAAACCGGCAACGAACTCAAGGTCGATCTTGAGGCGGACCGTCCGCGCGCCCGCGTCGCCACCGCTGCAACCAATGGCAACGGCTCCGGCGCTCTGCACGTTCCTACGGATGGAATCGATTTTGAGAAGTACGTCGCCGGCATCGAGCGATCGCTTATCGAGTCTGCTCTGGAGCAATCCGGCGGAGTGCAGGTACGCGCCGCTGAGTTGCTGAAGGTGTCATACCGCTCATTCCGCCATCTGCTGAAGAAGTACGATATCTAGCCGTCAGCAGCTGGCATTTAGCAGTCAGCCAAAGCAATTGGCAACTGGCAAAATCTTCAACCGCTAAGAACGCAAAGATCGCAAAGGAGATTTCATTTTCCGTCCTCTTTCTTCCTTTGCGCCCTTCGCGTCCTCTGCGGTGAAAGGGTTTGGCTAATTGCCATTTGCCAATTGCTTTGGCTATTAAGCAGTTTTCAGCCCTTCCAGAAACGCCGCCACCGCCTCCGCCTCCTGCCCGCCCTTCTGCGCGTGGACCATCAGCGGAATCCCGTGCGGCCCCTTTGACTCGGCCAAGTGAGGAAACGCCGTCAGCATCGGCTTCACCACGTCCAGCCGTCCCAGCATCGCGGCCACAAACAGGTCAAAGCGCCCGCCCTGGCCAATCAGGAACAGAGCAATGTCCCGGCGGCCCATGTGTCCTGCGCCGCCAATGGCCATTTCAAAGTCCCCGCCGCCCCAGTCCCACGTGGCATTCAACAGGCTCGGAGTTTCCGCCAGCAAGGCCTTGGTCTTGTCCAGGTCAACGTGTGCGGCCACAACAAATTCCTTCACCAGCTCTGGCTTCAGCGGATCAGGCCTGGGCTTGCCCGCCGGCGCATTCGATGCCTGGCCTTGAGGAGCTGTTGCCGGGGCTGCGGGCGTTGCCGCCGCCTGGCCAAACAGCAAAGTCTCAGGATAGAGAATCAATCCCGCGGCTGCGGCGGAACTGACCAGAAAATTCCTGCGATTGGTAATTACCGGCTGGCCTTCTTTCATCGCGTTCGGCTCTTGTTTCATCGGCGCCTCCAGTTAGTTCGACTCTGCTTCATAAAAAATGAAAGCGCACCAGCAAATTGCAACTTGCAAATATCTGCCATAGCCAAAAGCCGAGAACCACGAGCCAAAAGCCAAGAGCCAAGAACCAAGAGCCAAGAGCCAAAAGCCAAAAGCCAAAAGCCAAAAGCCAAAAGCCAAAAGCCAAAAGCCAAAAGCCAAAAGCCAAGTCCATTAGGAGCACCCGCACTTTTCGCAGTGGAAGGCATCCTTCCGGCCAATTGCCAATTGCTATTTGCCAATTGCTTTGGCTGAATGCTGACTGCTGATTGCTGACTGCTACGGATTTTTCGGCTTCGGCCGCGCGTAGTTATCCATCTCAGATGTCCATTTCAAAAAGTGCCGCAGCTGCTTTCTCTCCCGCAGCATGAATCCCCAGAACTCCACAAAGCCGATCTTGTCCATCTTCAGGCCGGAATAGGTTTCCATGCGCCAGCGCAGGTAGGGGCTGCGCCACGGGGCCAAGCGATGGCCGCGGGTCGAGTTCCAGAAGAAACGTAAAAGTTCGCGCATGTGGATTGAGTATAAACAACCAGGCATTCTGCCAGCTACAAGGCTGCGCTAGCCCGTAGGTCAGTATCGATTGGCCGACGGGATATTGCTCTCCACAAGGGAATTTCTTGGGACCAATCCTGAAGCGTTGCTTCCGGATCACGGAGGAACAACCGCCCGCCGCAGTTTCACAAAAACGAGAATATGTTTCACTTGACGCGCTGCGTTGCTGTCCTACAATTATTCTGATTGCCCTATTGTTCAGGCGAGATCACATTATGGGGACCGAGGACAACTACGAGTCAGGCCAGCAAACGGCCGCTACCGACAATCTGCTTCAACGTGTAATCGATACCGCACCTTCGCTGCTCCACAGCGGCTGGCCGGACGGTAATCTGGATTTTTTCAATCGACGCTGGCTCGAATACCTTGGAGTTCCTTTGGAGGACATCTGCGGATGGGGCTGGACCAACTCCATTCATCCGGATGATGTGGAAAGCATGGTGGCGATGTGGCGTGCCTGCCTGGTCAGTGGAGAAATCTTTCAGGCTGAAGCTCGTGTGCGACGGGCTGACGGAGAATATCGCTGGTTCCTGCACCGCAAGGTGCCATTGCGGGATGAGCATGGAAAAATCGTTAAGTGGTATGGATCAAGCATTGACATCAACGACCGCAGACACTCCGAGGATGAGCTGCAAAAAGCGTTTGACGAAATAAAGAAGCTAAGGGACCAGCTCTATAAAGAGAATCTGGCGTTAAGAGAAGAGATCGACCAGGCCTCGGTGTTCGAGGAAATCGTCGGCTCTTCGGAGGCGCTGGGGCGCGTGCTGGTGCTTATCTCCAAAGTTGCCCCTACAGATTCTACCGTGCTGATCACGGGAGAAACCGGCACGGGAAAAGAACTCGCGGCCCACGCCATCCATAAACGGTCGCGCCGTGCTGGAAAAGCATTTGTCGCCATCAATTGCGCTGCGATTCCTCCTTCCCTCATCGCTTCTGAGCTGTTTGGCCACGAGAAGGGCGCCTTCACCGGCGCCACTCAACGGCGTTTGGGCCGCTTTGAACTGGCGGATGGTGGTACCATTTTTCTGGATGAAATTGGCGAACTTCCGGCTGAGACCCAGATCGCCCTGTTGCGGGTGCTCCAGGAGCGAGAGTTGGAACGGGTTGGGGGCAGCCACCCCGTATCGGTAGACGTACGAGTGATTGCCGCCACCAATCGTGATTTGCTGGTCGCGGCCGATGCGGGCACATTCAGACGCGACCTGTTCTACCGCCTGAATGTCTTTCCCATCCACATGCCGTCACTGCGTGAGCGCGCCGGGGATATCCCCTTGCTGGTCGAGTACCTCACTGAGCGCTACGCCAGCAAGGCCGGAAAGAAGATCAGGAACATCGACAAGAAGACTCTGGAGTTGCTCCAGGCCTACCATTGGCCGGGGAATGTTCGCGAATTGCAGAATGTAGTTGAGCGAGCGGTGATCTTGTGCGAGGGTGAAACATTCTCGGTGGATGAAACCTGGCTGCGTCTCGAATCACCGCGGCCCCCCGGGCACGCTGTTCCTCTTGCCTCGCTCGTTCTTCAAGAAAAGGAAATGATCGAAACCGCATTGACGCAAAGCCGCGGCCGGGTGGCAGGTGTTTCAGGCGCCGCCGCCCGGCTTGGGATTCCCCGGTCTACACTCGAGTCGAAGATCAGAACCTTGAATATTGATAAACACCGGTTCAAGTCCGCCTAGTTCTGCGAAATCCAACCTGCTCTGGAAAACTGCGCCGAAAATAAGGCCGTACTGTGCTTGCCGAAAACTCGACAATTGTCGAAACCTCGCCATCCCACCGCGTCCAAGCATCAACGCTTTCAACCCCTTACGAATGGCACCTCCTTTGCATGATTGAAAACTAGCAAGAGAAAGAGCGTGGACGGAATACCACGGATTGATCTGGGAAAAACTTCATTCTGGCTCACAGTGCCGGCCTGACGTTAACCAAATAGCAACGAAAAAACCGTAACTCATTCAACTTATGAACCGAAAAGGAGAAGAACAATGTCTCTCAACGAATTCTCGCGTAGGCCGCTCGCGGCAAGTGTCGAGGAGCTTCGGAGCTCCTGGGGCTGGTTCCTGACCCTGGGAATTCTGTTCATTATTCTCGGCGTGATCTGCGTTGCCGGCGACATTACTGCCACCTTCGCCACGGTGCTGGCCTTTGGATGGTTGTTGCTGTTCAGCGGCATCTTCGCCCTTATCCACGGGTTTCGCACTCACACCTGGAGCGGGTTCCTGCTCTCGCTCCTCAGTGCCCTCTTCCGGGGATTCACTGGATATTTGCTCATCCGTTATCCGGCCGCCGGAGCAGTGACCTTCACCTTGATTCTGGCTTCCTTCTTCATCGTCGGCGGATTCTTCCGCGCAATCGGCGCGTGGACCCTGCAATTTCCACGCTGGGGATGGTCCGTCTTGTCGGGCATCGTCTCTGTGGCGCTGGGGATCATGTTGATGGCGCAGCTGCCGCTTTCGAGCATCTGGTTCATCGGATTCGCCATTGGCATTGACCTGATCGTGGACGGGGCCTCGCTGATTGGCCTGGCGACCGCGATCCATAGCGTGCCCCAACCTGCGGCCTACAAAGCTGCATAAACCTAAACCGTCCAATCGCTCGCTTCCGGCGAGCACGTAGAGGAGAAATGTCATGGAAAGAATGTTAGTTGTGGTTTTCAACGACGAATCGAAAGCCTACGAAGCATCGCGGGCTCTCAATCAGCTTGATGCGGAAGGCAGCATATCCGTTCACGGAGAATCTGTAATCACCAAAAATGCCGACGGAACGGCGACGGTTAAACAGGCAGATGGCGACTTCCCAATTCGCACCATCGGAGGAACGGCGATCGGAAGCCTGGTCGGATTGCTTGGCGGCCCGGTCGGCCTTGGGGTTGGGGCATTGGCCGGCGCGGTGGCCGGCAGCTTCAGCGACCTGTTCGTCGCGGGAATCGATTCCGACTTCCTCACCGAAGTTTCTGCCACACTCACACCCGGTAAGCACGCCGTGGTTGCCGATATCAGCGAGGAGTGGGTGACTCCAGTCGATACCCGAATGGAAGCCTTGAATGGCTTCGTGTTCCGCACCACACGAAAGAACTTCGAAGTCGACCAGAGGGCCAGGGACGTTGCAGATTTGAAAGGGGAAATGGAGCAGCTGAAGGTTGAGCACGCTCGCGCCAAGGCCGACCGCAAAGCTAAACTACAGGCGAACATTGACCAGCTAAACACCAGGCTGCAAAAAAAGCTGGAGCAGGCCAAACAAAGGTCAGCGCAAATCCAGAGCGAGACAGAAGCCAAAGTGCAAGCCATGCAGAAAAAAGCCGCCAAGGCCCAGGGTGACGCCAAGGCAGCCATAGATGCCCGTGTCAACCAGATCAAAAAACAATACGAGCAATCGGCGGCCCACCTGAAGCGTATGGCGGCCTAAGCAACGGAACTAAAGAAAACAACTAATTCTCATTGCCGGTGAAGTCCTCGACTTCACCGGCGCTATCTCGTTTTGGAAACCTCTGGCTCCGTCCCCTTTGTGGTTTGTTCTTCGTGCGTCTGGCGGAGTGGTGGCTTAGTTCAAACGCGCAAGTGTCCACAAACCGGCGTGCACTCACGATGGTCGGCCACACGGGAAGTGATCTGGCACGGCTTAGCGCGATTATCAGCGGGGGTCGCCTTCAGAGAAGTAAACGGACCACTTGCGGTCACGGACTTACACGGAACCGTCCGCTACCCAATCGTTACCGTAACCTCGCTGCCCTTGTCTGCGCCGGCTGCGCGTGAGGCTGCGCCTTTGTTGGTGGAAATCTCCAGAAAGCCGCTGCTGCCCAGGATGGCAAACAGCTCTCCCGGCGCGCCTTCAGCGTAATTGGTCCGAAGCGTCGTGACCTCGGCTTTCCCCACGGCGATCCTGAATGAAGTTGCGGCGCCGTTAAAAATCTGCGGAATATCTTTTGGCGTGACGTTTGTAACCAAATTTCCGAACTTGTCGGTCTTGAGCACAATGCCTTTCCATGCCTTCTCTGAAGTCGCTTTCGGCTTGGGCGCGAGAAAGCGCACATAGTCGCTGATCTCGTCGCCGAACTTTGCGGTATCCACGCCTTTGCTCAGGTAAGCGGCGACAGGCGCAAAAACATCGCGTCCGTGAAACGTGTTGCTCACCGGGTGATGAAAGTAATGCTCTGAGGTGATATGCCGCACAATGACGCGTTCTTCGCGCTCATAGACCAGCGAGAGCACGCCGTTGTCCGGAGCCACAAATAGATATTGGCCAATCGTGGCGATTATCGGACGTCGCGCGCCGCCAACGCCTGGGTCCACCACCACAACGTGCACCGTGTCTTTGGGAAAGCAGTGGTAAGCCTGGGAGATCGCAAGCGCGCCATCCAGAACGTCAAATGACTGGACTGCGTTGGTAATGTCCACCACTTGCGCTGTTGGGTTAATGCTGTAAATAACCCCTTTCATTGCACCAACATAATGCTCCGTCAAACCAAAGTCGGTCGTGAGCGTGATCATTCGTTGAAAAGGCACTAATTTCTCCCTGGCCGTCGGCTGGAAAGTCTGTGGCGAAGGTATCGCGAGGCTTCAGCTTTAGTCAAGCCAGCGTAGTCCTTGAGTAACAGTGGCGAATGAGCCATCGGACATTGACCTGCCGGCCACGCTTCGCGGTGTGTTCGGAAATTGGAAATTTTTAAGTCTAAGCGTCTGAATTCAAGTCTTCTCATTTAACTTTCGGTCTGTAGTTGATTTTGTAAAGCGAGACCGTTAGCGGCGGATCGCGCACTTCTTAATATTTAAGACGATAAACGAACTCAATGGCTCGCGGCGCATGCCTCAGGCCGGGTGTTTTCGCCGCGATGACGGGAAGTCGGCGCCTGAACCAGAGTAACAAGCACAGGGTATGGCGTCCACAATCGTGGGAAGGGAGTATATGTCGTCGATCCCAGTACGGGCCATTTCACAGGAAGTTGCTCCAGCCGAATCGTTGTTCCTCCTTGTCGTGGATCAAGACCGTTGGGTCCGGGATTTGTGCAAGCAGGTGGCGGGCATGATGGGGTTCAAGGTGTACGCCGCTGAGAACAACCGTGCAGCGCTGCGCCAGATGGAAATCCAGCCAGTCGATGTGGTCCTGCTCGACGTGCGCCAGTCCACCCAGGATGGCCTGCATCTTCTGTCAAAATTCAAGGAATTGCACCCCCAGACCGAGGTGATCATGCTAAGCGGCCAGGCCACGGTTGATTCCGTGGTGACCGCGATGAAAGGCGGAGCGTGTGACTTCCTCAGCAAACCTTTTAAAGCCGAAGAACTCAGGGGCCTGCTGACCCGGGCAGCCGGACGACTGCGAAATTCACTGGAGCATCGCATGGTCCACGAAGTGCAAACTCATCCAGGATATAACGGCATGCTCGGGCAATCCGCCGAGATGCAGAAGCTCTATCGCATCATCGCCAAGGTGGCAACCAGCAAGCATCCCGTGCTCGTCCATGGCGAGAGCGGCACCGGCAAGGAAACCATCGCCCGCGCCATTCATGCGGACGGGCCATTCCGTGATCGCCCGTTCCTGCTGGTGGATTGTGCCTCGCCCGCGCCCGGCGCGCTGGAAAGCGCGCTGTTTGGCCCCACCAAGGCCTCAGCCGGGGCCAAAGCCAAGGATGGCACGTATGCTCTGGCCAGCGGCGGGACCGTTTTCTTTGATGAAATCGGCGAGATGCCTCTCGAGCTCCAAAGCCGGCTGCTCCGCGCCTTGCAGGAAAAGGAATTTATCGCCCAGGGCAGCTCTAAGCCTGTAGCTGTCGATGTCAGGATCATCGCGGCCACCAGCCGTGATCTGGAGACCGCGGTGCAGCAAGGCACGTTCCGGCGCGACCTGTTTTTCCGTCTCAACGTTGTAAGCCTTCGCCTGCCCCCGCTGCGTGAGCGCAAAGAGGATATACGCCCGCTGGCCGAGCACTTCCTGCAACGCTCCGGGAATGCCAGGCAGGTGCAGTACACCCTGAGCCATGAAGCCTTGAAGGTGCTGCAATTCTATGATTGGCCCGGCAACGTCCGTGAACTGGAAAATTGCCTGGAGCGCGCGGTGGCCATGAGCCAGGGCCTCACGCTGCAACCTGCGGACTTTCCTCCTCACATCCGGACCGCGCCTCTTCGCGCCGTTTCGACGAACAAGCAAGCCAGGATCCTTCCGCTCGCGGAATTGGAAAAGCAGGCCATCCTGGAAGCGTTGCAGCAGCTCAATGGTGACAAGCTCATGACCGCTCGCGCGCTTGGCATCGGCAAGACCACGCTCTACCGCAAGCTAAAAGAGTACGGAATCACGCATTGGTCCGTTCCTCCTTCTCCCGGGTCGCCCATGGGGAAGTGATTAGTTTTCGATGAACGGCAGCTTTGCTGTTAGTGGAATTTGTGTAGACAAGTCAGCTTCTGGCGGCGCGAAGAAACGGCCTAGTCGGCCCGGAAATCCGCCGCCAGAAATCCTTCCCATCAGAGACAACTCCGCCCCTTGATGCAGCCTCTCACCTTTGGTGGTTGTCGATTTGGTAGCTTTCTGACTTGAAGGGGTATCTATGCTTTGGACGATTTTTGCAATCCTCATCATCCTGTGGCTTTTAGGCTGGGGATTCCACGTGGCCGGCGGCTTGATTCATCTCTTGCTTGTGATCGCCTTGATTGTTGCGGTCATTAACCTGGTTACCGGGCGCAGGACTGTCTAGCTCTTGCTGGGCTCGCATCGCGAGTGGCCGAAAATGAATGAAAAATGAGGTAGGGGGCCGGCGGGATAAAGCTGCTCCGCTCGCCCCTCCTTTTGCCACTGCTAATCCCACCCGGATTCCTCCTTCCCGGCGCAGGGCCCTCCTTTTACGCCATGTATCCGCATTTAAAGGACATCCTAAGTTCCTCGTACCGAGTCTAATCCACCTTGTAAGCTGTTTTCTCAGCGGAGATTGGTTGTAATTAAAGATGGTGACAACGCGCGCCAACATGGCTGGGATGGAAGAATCCCAGGACTTGAACGGCCACCAGGAGCTCACGCGCCGAATCGCGGAAAAGGGCGACTGGTTCCATAACATCAACTTAAACGGCGTTTGGACTGCGCCCCATCATTTTCTGGGCGACTTTCCCAACGTCAAGTGGAAGCACATTGCTCCCGCGCTGCCGGCGGACCTCGCTGGCGCCACCGTGCTCGATATAGGATGCAATGGCGGCTTCCATTCCATTGAGTTGAAAAGGCGGGGCGCCAGCCGCGTGCTGGGCGTCGACGTGGATGACCGTTATCTCGATCAGGCGCGCTTCGCCTCTCAAACCCTGGGCCTGGATATCGAATTTGCCAAGTGCTCTGTCTATGACGTTGATTCCATTCCCGGCCAGTTCGATTACGTCTTGTTCATGGGAGTTTTTTACCACTTGCGTTATCCTCTGTTCGCTCTCGATAAAGTGATTAAGAAGGTAAAAGGCAGCCTGATTTTCCAGACCATGGTGCGCGGCTCCCTCACCAGTCCTGTGCTGCGTGAGGATTATCATTTCTGGAACATGGAGATATTCAAGGACCCTGATTTCCCCTGCATGTATTTTATTGAGAAGAATTACGCGGGCGATCCCACCAACTGGTGGATCCCGAATCACGGCGCAATGGAAGGGATGCTGCGCAGTTCAGGCCTGGAAATCATCGCGCATCCTGAACAGGAAACCTGGATTTGCGTCCCCTCACATGTCACCCGGGAAGACGGTAAATATCTTTTGGACCACGAATTAGCGGGCACCCTGTAACCTGGCCCAGCTCTTTTACTAAGGTGCGTGCATGGTTGAAGCAGTCATGTTGTGGAATGAGCCCAACAATCTTTCCCATTGGGATTTCAAGCTGGATCCTGATTGGAAGATGTTTGCCGGCATGGTGATCGCCGCCAGCAAGGCCATTCGTCGTGAGAATCCTGAGCTGCCCATCGTGCTGGGCGGCATCTCTCCTATTGACCCCAATTTCATTGAGCTGCTTGGCTCTTACGGCGTGCTGGATGCCGTAGATGTCGTCGCGGTACACGGTTTTCCCCTGGACTGGAACCACTGGCAGATTCAGGATTGGCCCAAGAAGATCAACGAAATTCGCGCCGTCACCAGCAAGCCCGTCTGGGTCTCTGAGGCTGGCGTCTCTTCTTTTGGAGCCGAAGAAGTCCAGGCATTTGGCCTCCAGCGCACGGCAGAACTGTTGTTGCCGATTGTGGACCGCGTTCACTGGTACAGCCTGTTAGACCTTCCCGCCACCTGGTCGGCGACCACGCGCCACAAAGAAGCCGAAGGCAGCGCCTACTATCGCCATTACTACATGGGGCTGCTGCGTGAGGACGGTTCCCCCAAGCTCGCGGCGGAATCGTTTCCCTGCGGCATGGGCCTTTGCCAGTGGTTCCACTATGAAGATCCGCGTCTCGACCTTGCCGTCGAATGGCTGAATCGTCTTGGCGTGAAGTATCTGCGCACCGGCGTAAGCTGGGCGGACTGGTACCGTGAAAACGCCGAGGCATGGTTTGATCGCCAGATGCAGGTTCTGGAGCCGTTCAATACCACCCTCACGCTCTGTTTTACTCCGGAGCACATGGGAGTCGCGCCGCATTACACCAGCCCGCCAAAGCGAGCAGAGGATTTTGCCGAGTTCGCTGTGTGGGCCGTGCGCAGGTATGCATCGGCAAAGGCAAAGAAAGACAATCGCGTTCTAATAGGAGCCAGGTAGGCATGGCAAAGAACATACTCATAACCGGCGGAGCAGGGTTTGTGGGATCGCACCTTGCGGACGCCCTGCTGGCCGCCGGCCACAATGTCCGTCTTTTTGACAACCTGACCGATCAGGTCCATCACCAGGGCATCCCGGAATATCTGCCGGAAGACGCAGAGTTTGTCCACGGCGACGTGCAGGATTCAGGCGCGGTACGGCGCGCGCTGGCGGGCATTGATGTGGTCTTTCATATGGCGGCCGCGGTCGGCGTCGGCCAGTCGATGTATGAAATTGAGCATTACATGGGCACCAACACCCAGGGGACCGCCGTGTTGCTGCAGCAGCTTCTGGACCGCAGGAGCCGCGTGGAGAAGCTGGTGCTGGCTTCATCGATGTCGATCTACGGCGAAGGGAAATATTTGTGCGCCCAGTGCGGCGGAGTCGCCCCTCAGTTACGCTCCGTCAATCAGCTCAGGACCAAACAGTGGGAACCCAACTGCCCCGCCTGCGCCGAGGTTCTCACGCCGGTCCCAACGGATGAATCCAAGACGCTGCAGTGCAGCTCCATTTATGCGCTCTCCAAGAAAGACCAGGAGGAGATGTGCCTGCTCTTCGGCCGCACTTACACGCTTCCGGTAGTGGCGCTGCGCTATTTCAATATTTACGGGACGCGCCAGGCGCTTTCGAATCCATACACGGGCGTGGCCGCCATCTTTGCTTCGCGCATGATGAACGGTAATTCGCCGCTGGTCTTTGAAGATGGCGGCCAGTTGCGTGACTTCGTCAGCGTGCAGGATGTGGTCACCGCCAACCTGCTGGCCATGGAATCCTCGCAGGCGGATGGAATGGCGTTGAATATCGGCTCAGGCGACCCGATTTCCATTCGCGAAGTCGCGGCGGAACTGGCGCGCGCCATGGATTCCGAGATCGCCGCCGAGCTCACGCAGAAATATCGCGCCGGCGATGTGCGCCATTGCTTTGCCGATATTTCGGCGGCGCGCAAATTCCTGGGCTATGCTCCGCGGGTCCGCTTTGCCGAAGGGCTCACGGACCTGGTGCGGTGGCTCGCGCTCCAGCAGCCGCAGGACCGTGCCGCTGAGGCAGTGGCGCAGCTCAGCGAATTTGGCTTGACCGCCTAGCGGCAATGATTTTTTAAAAGGGGGGACAATGCGGAAGCAAGAAACCCGCTCGGTGCTGATTTTTGGAGGAGCAGGCTTTATCGGGTCGAACCTGGCCCACAGTCTGTTGACCCACACCGATGCGAAGGTGCATATCTTTGATAATCTCTCCCGGGCGGGAGTGCACCACAACCTGGATTGGCTTAGAAAGACGCCAGGGGCCGCTGGGCGGCTGCAGGTGACGGTTGGCGACGTGCGCGATGCGCGGCTGGTGGAAAGGGCCGTGGCGCACGCGAATGAGATCTATCATTTTGCCGCGCAGGTCGCGGTCACAACTTCTGTTGCCGATCCGCGCCTTGATTTTGAAGTGAACCTTGCCGGGACGTTCAATGTTCTAGATGCCGCCCGCCGCTCCGGTAATCGTCCGTTCATCCTGTTTACATCCACGAACAAAGTTTATGGTGAACTCGGCCTTGGCGCTCCGGTCGTCAGCGGGAAGCGTTACGTAACGCCGGCGCAGCAGGGCGTTTCTGAATCGCAGCCGCTGGATTTCCATTCTCCTTACGGATGTTCCAAGGGCGCGGCTGACCAGTATGTGCGCGATTTCGGCCGTATCTATGGGCTCCCGGCCGTTGTCTTCCGCATGTCCTGTGTTGCCGGCCCGCGCCAGTTCGGCACTGAAGACCAGGGCTGGGTGGCGCACTTTGTGTATTCCGCTTTGCAGGAAGAGACCGTGGTGATCTATGGCGATGGCCGCCAGGTCCGCGACGTGCTCTGTGTCCACGACCTGCTTCGGGCCTTCGAGACTGCTCGCCTGAATATTGAGACCACCAGGACTGAGGTTTACAACATTGGCGGAGGCCCGCAGAATTCCGTTTCGCTGCTGGAGCTGATGGATGAGATTGAGTCGCTGACCGGGCGTCCGATGAATCGCGTTTTGCATGAGCGCCGCCCTGGCGACCAATTGGTGTATGTCACGGACAACGGCAAGATACACCGCGACACCGGCTGGAAACCGGAAATCGGATTGAAGAAGACTGTCCGTCTCTTGCAGGAGTTCTGGGAACAGAACCACGGAATGCTGGCCAGGCGGCCTCGCGTCTCCGGCGCGGCTGTTGCTCCATTTGAGTTGGCCACCGAGCTTTCAGGGAGGGCGGGATGAAGTTTGCCCTGCTCAATCCCAACTGGGACTTCAAGGGCTCAACTTACTTCGGCTGCCAGGACCCGCATACGCCGCTGGAGCTGCTGTTTGCCGCCGATGAATTGCGAATTGCTGGGCATGAATCTCTGCTGATCGATGCGCAGACGGACAATCTCACGATCGAAGAGGCCCGCCGCCGCGTGAATGCATTCGCGCCCGACTTTCTCGTGGTCCCTACCGCGCCTTCCTATCTCTTCTGGCGCTGCCCGCCACCGGAACTGCGCGTGCCTATGGAGTGGTTTGCCGGCCTGCGCAGCAACGCAGCTAAAGTTGCCATTGGCCCGCATCCTTCGGCAACTCCGGCAGCGACGATCCGCAAGACCGGCTGCGACGTTGCTCTGCGTGGGGAACCCGACCAGACTCTTGCCGAGCTTGCTTCCAAATCATGGCAGGATATTGAGGGCTGCTGCTACCGCAAAGAAGATGGCGCACTCCACATCAGCCCTGTCTCGGCCGCGGCGGATATGGGCGCTCTGGGGCCGCTTGACTTCAAGAATTACAACGTTGAGGCGCACTGGCACCGCCATCACGTATTTGCCCATGACCACGGCCTGGGCGCTGAGCTGGAATTTGCCCGCGGCTGCCCTTGGGCCTGCACCTTCTGCAACAAGACACTGTTCCGCAATAAATTCCGCGAGCGCAGCGTGGATGCGGTGCTTCAGGAAGTGGACACGCTGATTGCGCGGGGCGTGGACTACATTTATTTCATCGACGAGATCTTTGGTGTGGGAAAGAACGTGCGCCGCTTGCTCGAAGGCATTGCCGAGCGTCCGGTGAAGATCGGTTTTCAGACGCGCATCGATCTATGGAACGAAGAAACGCTGGACCTGCTGGGCCGCGCCCACTGCATCTCCATGGAGTGCGGCGTGGAATCAATCACCCCTGAGGGCCGCGAAGACCTGAACAAGAATTGCCGCATTGGTACCGAGCGCATCTCCGAATTGCTTGTCTATGCTCGGGGACGCATTCCCTGGGTGCAGGCCAACCTCATTCTTACCGAGAAGGACGATCGCAATGAGATTCATCGCTGGCAGGAAGCGTTGAAATTGAAAGGTGTCTGGGTGAGTGAGCCCGTGCCCATGTTTCCGTATCCGGGAAGCCCGCTTTATGCGCAGACCTTCGACGCGGCGCCGGACGACATAGCCTGGGAGCGTGCCCATCGCCACTACACTTCCATGTTTGCAAGCAAAGGATATAGCGACATCCAGGAGCAGTCGCCGCTGGCGATTGAGGAATTGGAAACATGCACATTCTAGTCACCGCGGATACGCTGGGTGGTGTTTGGACATACACGCGCGAATTGGTTACGGGTCTGGTGCTGGGCCGCGACCGTGTGACCCTGGTCAGCTTTGGCGATATCCCAACGGACGCACAGACCCGCTGGATGAATAATCTGCCTAATCTTGACTATCGTCCCACAGCCTTCAAGCTGGAATGGATGCTCGACTCCGAAGCTGATATGGAAGCTTCCTCGCAGTATCTGGAAGCCGTGATTGCGGAGACCAAGCCTGATCTTCTGCACTTCAGCCAGTTTTATTATGGCGCGCTTGAATGCAGCCTGCCGCGCGTGGTGGTGGCCCACAGTGACGTGGTGAGCTGGTGGCTGGCTGTGCACAGAAAATCCCCGCCGCAGACGGATTGGTTGCGCTGGTATCGGCAGGTCGTCGCCCGCGGATTGAGTGCTGCCACTACCGTGGTTGCGCCCTCGCGTTGGATGCTGGACCAGATCGAGCTCCTCTATGGCAAGCTCGCTTCATCTTCTGTGATCCACAACGGACGGACCCCAACGTTATTCAATCCTTACATTACCAAGGAAGAAAGCATCGTTACCGTGGGCCGTATGTGGGACAGTGGAAAGAACGCGTCACTTCTGTTGCGCCGTGAAATGCCGGGGACCGTGCGCATCGTCGGTTGCGACCGCCATCCTGAATGGCAGAACCATGCGTTTGCCGCGGAGGCCGTCCGGCCCAACGTCCACCTCGATCCCGCGCAGGATGAACGCCAGTTGGTGCAGACGCTGGCCCGCGCCGGCATCTATGCCGCCACCTCGCAGTATGAGCCATTTGGCTTGGCTCCCGTGGAGGCCGCGCTCTCGCGCTGCGCCATCGTGGCCAGTGACATTCCTTCATTCCGCGAGCTGTGGGATGGCGCGGCAATCTTTTTCCGCAATAATGACGATGAAAGTCTCTTCGCCGCCCTGGATTCTCTGCATCGCAGCCCCGAACTGAGGCGTGACCAGGGCAATCTGGCCTACCGCCATGCCCGCCGGCATTTCAGCGCCGAACGAATGGTTGCCGCATACAAGGACCTATATCGGAGCATGTCCCCCGCCCAGGCGCTCAGCGCATGAAGCAAAAGCTCAATATCGCGCTCTTTGCCCACTCCATGGTCTCAGACTGGAACCACGGCAACGCCCATTTTCTCCGCGGGCTCATGCGTGAGCTTGTCCGCATGGGGCACACCGTGCGCTGCTATGAAGAATTGAGCTCATGGTCGCTCAGCAACCTGATGAAGCAGGAAGGCGAGCGCGCCATTGAAGCCATTGACGCCTTCCGCCGCACGTATTCCGAGCTCGATATCCGATTCTACAAATCCAGCGAGCCGGATTTTCAGAAGTTCCTTGAAGAAGAACTGCGGGAAACCCATGTTGTCTTGCTGCATGAGTGGAATGATCCGCAGGTGGTGAACCGGGTGCTGGCGTTGAAGAAAAACTTTGGCTTCATCGCCTTGTTTCATGACAGTCATCACCGCGCCCATACCCGTGCCGGTGAAATCCTTAAATTCCATCTCCACCTGGTGGATGGCGTGCTGGCCTTTGGCGAATCCATCCGCCGCATTTATGTCGATGGTTTTGGCGTAAACCGTGCCTGGACCTTTCATGAGGCCGCTGACGTGCAGCAGTTTCACCCGCTCCAGCGCCGCAAGGAAATCGATGTGGTCTGGATTGGCAACTGGGGCGATGAAGAGCGCACCGCCGAGCTGGATGAATTCCTTATCCGTCCGGCCATTGCGCTGCCGGAGCTGCGCGTGGTGGTCCATGGCGTGCGCTATCCCGATGTGGCATTGCAGAAGTTGATTGGCGCCAACATCGAGTACCGCGGCTACCTGCCGAATCTTCTTTCGCCCCAGGTCTATGCGGAAAGCGTGGTCAGTGTGCATATTCCCCGCCGCCAGTATTCAAATGGGCTCTCCGGCATTCCGACGATTCGCGTTTTTGAAGCTCTGGCCTGCGGCATTCCTCTGGTGTGCTCGCCTTGGGTCGATGAAGAAAACCTGTTTCGCCCCGGCGAAGACTACCTGGTGGTCCGGGACGGCGTTGAGATGACTGAGCAGTTGCGGCATCTCCGCCGTGACGGGAAAGCGCGTTATCAGCTCGCCGAAAATGGATTGAAGACCATACGCGAGCGCCATACGTGTGCTCACCGGGCGGAGGAGCTGATCGCCATCTGCCAGGAGATTTCGCGATGAAGATTTTTGTGTTTGGCTCCAGCATCACGTCGTCTTACTGGAACGGGGCCGCCACCTACTATCGCGGCATTTATAAGCAGCTCCACGCTCTGGGACATCAGGTGACCTTCGCCGAGCCTGATGCTTACGGCCGCCTTCAAAACCGCGATGCCGGAGATTTCAGCTATGTAAGCACCGTGATCTATAAAGACGCAGAAGAGATTCCGGATTTGCTCCGCCAGGCCGGGGGATGCGATCTGGTGATCAAGCACAGCGGTGTGGGCGTGTTTGACGAATTGCTGGAAGAAAAGGTGCTTGAGTGCCGCACTGCAAGCACTCAGGTCGCCTTTTGGGACGTGGACGCGCCCGCCACCTTGGCGCGCGTGGAAGCAGACTCGTCCGATCCATTTCGGCGGCTTATCCCGGAGTACGATTTTATCTTTACTTACGGCGGCGGCGCGCCAGTAGTCGAGCATTACCAGCGGCTCGGCGCGGCCAACTGCCATCCGGTTTACAACGCTCTTGATCCTGAAACGCACCATCCTGTCCCGCCGGACCCGGCTCTGGCCTGCGATCTTTTGTTTGTCGGCCATCGCCTGCCCGACCGTGAACGCCGCGTGGAAGAATTTTTCTTTCGCGCCGCGGAACTCGCTCCCGACTATCAGTTCGCCCTGGGCGGGGAAGGCTGGGGCGGCAAGCGGGTTCCGGCGAACGTCCGCTGGATCGGCCACGTCGGCACCGGCGACCACAATCGCGTGAACTGTGCCGCGCGCATGGTGCTGAACATCAATCGCGACTCCATGGCCGGCGTGGGCTTTTCGCCGCCCACACGCGTGTTTGAGGCCGCGGGGGCCGGGGCATGCCTGATTACCGACCGTTGGGCCGGTATCGAACAGTTTTTTGAGCCCGAGCAGGAGATACTGGTGGCCGGCGATGCGGAAGAGATTGTCGCCTGTTTGCGAAATACTTCCGCAGCCACGGCGCACGAAATTGGCCGCAACATGCGCGCACGCGCTCTGCGCGACCATACTTATGCTCTACGCGCCCAGGAAGTTGATGCGATTATTGCGAGTGTGCCGGCGGTGTTCGGCTAATTGCCGGTTGCTAATTGCTTTCTTATGAAGCTTGCTATCTTCGGACTTTCGATCACCTCGTCGTGGGGCAACGGACACGCGACCACCTTCCGCGCGCTGTGTCAGGCGCTGCACCGCCGCGGCCATCGGATTGTTTTCTTCGAGCACAACCTGGAGTGGTACCAGAACAACCGCGACTTGCCTGAACCCGCTTACTGCCAGGTAAGGACCTTCGAAAACTGGAATGAGGTTCTTCCCGTGGTCCGGGCTGAACTGCGCGATTCAGATGTTGCCATAGTCGGTTCGTACTTTCCTGACGGCATTGCCGCGCTGGAAGAAGTCCTATCGTCCAACGTGCCGGTCAAGGCGTTTTATGATATCGATACGCCCATCACCGTCCGCAATCTGCGCGAGCATGGACGGGCGGAGTATTTGCTCAAGCAGCATCTTCCCGAGCTGGACGTTTATTTCAGCTTTACCGGCGGTCCCATGCTCCAGCGGCTGGAAGAGGATCTCGGTGTTTCGTTTGCCGTGCCGCTGTACTGTTCGGTCGACCCGGAAAAGCACCGTGAACTTCCCGCCGATCCGCGCTTCCAATGCGACTTGAGTTATATGGGCACATATGCGCCGGACCGCCAGCCCAAACTCAACGAACTGCTTTGCACTCCTGCGCGCAAGCTGCCCGGCAAGAAATTCATTGTCGCCGGCCCGCAATATCCTTCAAACATCGAATGGCCAGGGAATGTGGAGCGAATCATGCATCTCAATCCCCGCTATCATGCCGTCCTGTACAGCTCATCGCGCATCACGCTCAACGTCACACGGCGTGAGATGGTGCTGGCCGGGTACTCTCCTTCTGTGCGCTTGTTTGAAGCTGCGGCCTGTGGCGCAGCCATCGCGTCCGACAATTGGCCCGGGCTGGAGACCTTTCTATCTCCCGGCAGGGAAATCTTGCTCGCCACAGGAAGTGACGACGTTGTCCGTTATCTGAGCGATTATGATGCCGCTGAACTGCGCCGCATCGGGCGCGCCGCCAGAGAACGCGTGCTTGCCGGCCACACCAGTGAAGTCCGGGCCAGGGAATTTGAGCAGGCTGTGGAGATTGCGGCCGGTTCCTCCCAACGGACCAGGGTCCTGAGCACAACCTGAGAACAATCTTTATTTTTCGAACGATGAAATGTGCAAGAGCATGATTCGCCGGGCTGGTCCATTTTGATCACAATAACCTGACTAAACTGCCGTGAAAGCACGATCGCGCGAGATTGGCGCATCACCAGAGGTGGATTCGGCATCTTACTTGTATTGCTCACTTTTAACCACATGAAAATTGCCTTAATTGCCCCTCCGTTTATCGCAGTACCTCCCAGGAAATACGGAGGGACAGAGTTATTCATTGCGGAGCTCGCCCGCGGGCTCCACTTACAGGGAATCGACGTAACCGTTTATACCAACGGGGAATCTACCGTCGATGCGCCCATGCGCTGGTTATATCCAGAAGGCGAGTGGCCTTTGCGTCATGAAGTGGAAGCTTCTTTAAAGGGGCTGAATCACTTTGCCTGGGCCATACAGGAAGCCTCACAGGAAGCCGACCTGATCCATGTGAACAGCGCCCCTGGGCTGAGTTTTTCCAGATTCACAAAAGTTCCCATGGTCTACACCGTGCACCACGCCTATGATCCATCTCTCTCAGAATTTTATCAGTCCTATCCTGAAGTTTCGTATGTCACAATCAGTGACTTTCAAAGGGAAAAGCTGGCCATGCCCGACATGCGCACCATCCATCACGGCATCAATCCGTCGCTCTATCCGGTGGTGGAAAAAAAGCAGGAGTATCTTAGCTTTTTGGGCAGGATAGCCCCGCCTAAGGGCACGCACCTGGCCATTGAGATCGCAAAGAAATCCGGCCTTCCCCTCAAGATTGCCGGCGAGATTCAGCCCATTAATAAGGACTACTGGGAAACCATGGTCAAGCCGCACGTCGACGGCAAATTCATTGAGTACGTTGGCGAAGTCGGAATGGAAGACAAGGTCGAGTTGCTCGGCAATTCGCGGGCAATGCTTTTCCCCGTGCAATGGGATGAGCCTTTTGGGCTTGTGATGATCGAGGCCATGGCGTGTGGAACTCCAGTCTTGGCGATGCCGGGCGGTTCTGTTGGGGAAGTGGTGAAGGAAGGCGTAAGCGGAAACGTGCGTGGCGCCGCCAATGAACTAGCTGAGTGCGCGCGCAACCTCGATATCCCCGCCCTCATCGTTCGTGGTTACATGGAAGAGTACTTTTCCGTGGAACGCATGACCCGCGATTACATCCATCTCTATTCTGAAATTCTGCGTGACGGTGTGGCCGAGACGGAGCAGATCGTGGCATGAGCGCAAAACTGATGATTGCCCGCTCTGATCTGGTGGAGATATCTCCGCCTTATCCTGAGCCGCGGCTCGTCTACCAGAACGCTGAACCGCGCAAGGTCAACAACCTCACTCTCATTGACGGCAAAACGTTTCTTTCCACCACCATTGCCGGTGACATCATGCCGCCGGGCGCGCCCGACGTGGGGTTCTTCCATGACGACACGCGTTTTCTCAGCCGGCTGGAGCTGCGTGTCGATGGCTACCGTACCGTGGTGCTCTCTTCCAGTACCGAGCAAACCTTTGCCTCCCAGATTGAACTGACTACCGGCAGGAGCACCATGCGGGACACGTATGAGATCCCGGAAAATACCGTGCATATCCGCCGTGAGCAGCTTCTTTCTTCTGACACGCTGTTTGATAATTTTGCCTTTGAGAATTTCAATTTCCATGAACTTGAGCTGGTGATTGAGCTGGCGTACGAAGCCGATTTTATGGACGTCTTTCAGGTACGGGGCGTGGCGCGTGAAACTCTGGGGCACTATTACCAGCCAATTGTGCGTCGCGACTCCATTACGTTCCATTACTGCGGATTGGACCGGGTGGCGCGGGAGACCATCATTCATCTTTCGCCGGAGCCGGAAAGCGTGGATGGCACCACAGCGCGTTGGAAGCTGCGCCTGCCGCCTTTCAAGCGCTTCCAGTTGCACACCACCATTGTCCCGCACGTGGAAGGCAAGCGCTCGCGCTCGGCGGTGCGCCCCGATTTTGCCCAGCAACTGCGGATGCGCCGCGAGGCCATTGCCGAGTGGGCATCGCATTCAACGAGCTTCAGCGCCAGCAACAGCATTTTTGGCGAGATGGTGGAAACTGGCAAAGCCGATTTCCACGCATTGCAGATTCCTGAAGCCAAAGAGCGTGTTATCGCGGCCGGCATTCCGTGGTTCGCCACTATGTTTGGCCGCGACTCTATCATTGCCGCCTACCAGTCGCTCATGTTGAATCCCCGGCTGGCGGTAGAAACGCTGCGCGTGCTGGCTTCACACCAGGGCAAGGAGAAAAACGACTGGCGTGACGAAGAGCCGGGAAAGATTCTGCATGAGTATCGTGAAGGTGAGATGACTCGCGCCGGCGAGATGCCGTTCGGCCCCTATTATGGATCGGTGGACGCCACGCCGCTCTGGCTCATCCTGCTGAGTGAAACCTTTAACTGGACCGCCGACGAACAACTGGTAAAAGACATGCTCCCGCACGCCTATCGCGCGCTGGAATGGATTGATTCTTACGGCGATCTGGATGGCGACGGTTTTGTGGAGTATCAGCGCCGGTCGCCCAAAGGGTTGGCCAACCAGGGCTGGAAGGACTCATGGGATGCGATCATGCACCGCGACGGCGAGGTGGCAAAATCGCCCATTGCGCTGTGCGAAGTGCAGGGCTACGTCTATGAGGCCAAATACCGGATGGCTTCACTGATGCGATCTTTCGGGGACATCAAAACCGCGGACAAGTTGAAGAAAGAATCGGCGGAGATGGCCAGGCGCTTTGAAAAGGCTTTCTGGATGCCGAAGCTTGGCTTTTACGCCATGGCGCTGGATCGCGACAAGCGGCAGACGCAGGTTGTCTCCTCCAATCCCGGCCACCTGCTCTTCACGCGCATGCTGGCGCAGGACCGCGCCAAGGCCATCACGCAACGCTTCATGCGGGACGATATGTTTTCCGGCTGGGGCTGGCGCACCATGTCGCGCGAAGAGCGTGTCTTCAATCCGCTGAGCTACCATAGAGGCTCTGTCTGGCCGCATGACAATTCCCTGATCGCTCATGGCATGGCGCTGTATGAGTTTCGCGAGCCGGCCAACCGGCTGTTTACCGCTCTCTTCCAGGCTGCGCTTAATTTCCGCGATTACCGCCTGCCGGAGCTGTTTTGCGGCATTGAGCGCCGCGAGCATGACGAGCCTGTGCAATATCCGGTTTCGTGCTCGCCTCAGGCATGGGCCTCGGGCGCGGTGTTTCTCATCCTGATGTCGGTCTTGGGCATCCGGCCCAGCGCGCACCGGAGAGAGCTGAATATCGTGAACCCGGCGCTGCCGGATTTTCTGGACCATCTGAGCATTCGCAACCTGCGCGTAGGCGGCAGCCGCGTTGGCCTCGACTTTACCCGCCGCGCCGAGCGGACCTTCTGCAACGTCGTGGATATTGAAGGCGACAAGCTGCTGGTGAATGTGGCGTTCAAGAAACGGTGAAAAAATCGGTTGATCGGGTGATCGCCGTGATCGGGTGATCTGTGTCTCGTCGAGCCGCGTGGCAGAATAGTAGGAGTTGTAGACAAAACGCGTGGGTCGGTAAGAAGCCGGCCGTTTCTACACGCCGATCACCCGATCACGTGCGATCTCCCGATCACCGGATCTGCGATGCGGCGTCGTACTGCCTGAGTCTGTGGTAGATTGTTTCAACGTAAAATTGCGTGGAGGGAACTGAATGGCAATCAATATCCTGATCAAAAAGACCGGCCCGTATGTGCTCAGCGGAGACCTGAGCCAGGTGGAGATCGCAGACGCCGATGGCAAAAAAGTGGACATCAGCGGGAAGCAGGCGGTCGCGCTGTGCCGGTGTGGGGCATCCACAAACAAACCGTTCTGCGATGGAACTCATTCCAAGATCGGCTTCCTGGCGGCTGAAGCCGCGGTGAAAACCGAGGGATAAAACTCCATTTCCATAGAGTTTTCTGGCGGGGGAGCCCAAGAGCGGGCTCCCCGTGCCATTTCAAGCACTTACACGCCTTTTCAATTTGCATTACCAAAGCCCCTACACGTCCCGCATCTTCGGGAAACCCGGCAATTCCGGGTACTCTGGGGCTCCATGCCGCTGGCAATCATCGTTCGCGTGCCGTATTCCACCCTGCTTGAATACATTCCGGTGGCGGCAACCATCGTCACCACCATTTTGAGCGTGGTGCTGGCGCGGGCCACCCTGCGCTATGCCAAGGCCGCTGACCGCGGACTGGAGCTTTCACGCGAGCAGTTTGAGCGCGAGTGGGCGCCGGAACTGCACGTGCGCCTGGAGCGCGCCTCCACGGCCGACGCCAAGATCGTGCTCACCAACCTGGCGCGCGCCGCCGTGTTGCT
This sequence comes from Candidatus Angelobacter sp., assembly GCA_035703825.1. Lineage (GTDB taxonomy): Bacteria > Acidobacteriota > Terriglobia > Terriglobales > Acidobacteriaceae > Angelobacter. The sequence continues at coordinate 28,935 of DASSXL010000121.1, read as the reverse complement.
GCAACTGGTGCAATTGCGCACCATGACGCATGCCATGCCCTTTGAACGCCAGTACCTCAACGATCCGCTGGTGGGCGGCAATACCTGGACGCAGCACATTGGTGACCGCATCCTCGCTATTACGGGAAACGATTTTGAGGGAACGATCGCGGCTTCCGTTAGCTTCTATGCCACCGGACGCCTCTATCGCAGTGACTGGTTCCGCTTTGATGTCATCATTGAGCGCGGCCGTTTTGAGAAGATCGATCCGGTCACGCTGCCCGCTCGCCGCGTCCGCGTGCTGGCCACCCGCCAGGCCGATAAATTCCGCCGCCAGATGGTGAAAGACGTGGTGCACGAGACGGTGGGAGCGAAAAAAGATGACGGCGACTTTGAGTAAGGGCTTAGTGGATGGTCTTCATCTTCCGTGACATGTAATCCATCAGCAGATATTGCCCCAGATTTTGCGGTGTAGTGAAATACGCTTTGCCCTTGCACATGGCCGTGACTTTCTGGACGAACTGGACCAGGCCGTAGTCGGAAGCCAGCATGAACGTGTTGATCATAATTCCGGCGCGCTTGCAGCGTGAGACTTCTTCCAAGGTCTGGCTTACCACCAGCGGGTCCAGCCCAAAAGCATTCTTGTAAATCCTGCCGTCTTCGAGCGTAAGTGCTGACGGTTTGCCGTCCGTGATCATCACAATCTGTTTCATGTCTTTGCGCTGGCGTTGCAGGATGCGCTGGGCCAGGCGCAGGCCTTCGCGCGTGTTGGTGTAATACGGGCCAACTTTCACGCGGGCCAACTGCGAGATCGGCATCTCTTCAGCCGAATCATGAAACAAAACCAGTGAAAGCGAATCGCCCGGATACTGCGTGCGGATCAGGTGGGAAAGCGCCATGGCGACTTTCTTGGCCGGCGTGAACCGGTCTTCGCCATAAAGGATCATGCTGTGTGAACAGTCCAGCATCACCACTGTGGCGCAGGACGATTGATATTCGCACTGATGTACCTGAAGATCGCCATATTCGATGTTCAGCGGCAGGTGCAAACCTTCGCGCTGGATGGCCGAAGAGAGCGTCTCAGTAATGTCCAGGTTCATGGTGTCGCCGAACTCGTAGGGCTTTGAAGCGCCGCTGGATTCGATGCCGGTGGCCAGGTCGCGCGTATCATGCCGGCCAAAGCTGGAGCGCCCCAGCGAGCCCAGCAGGTCGCGCAAGGTCTTGAAGCCGAGAAAGTCCAGGCTCTTGTCGGTGATCTCAAAGCGCGCGTTGGTCTGGGCTTCACCGGTCTGTCCCGGCGTGGTGGACTGGCGCGCAGGGTCGTGCGGCTGGTCTACTGATATTAGTTCTTCCTGCTGCATGCGCTCGATCAGCCGCTCGATCAACTCGTCCATGGTGCCGTCAGCCTGCATCTGCTCCAGGCGCTCGCGCATTTCTTCGTCCAGGAAGTCGCCCATCTCCAGCGCCTGCTGGATAGCCTGGCGCAACGCGTCGAGCGAGTGCTCGTCCAGTTGCTGAAAGTACATGGAGTCGCTCTGGAAGCCAGACTCAAGCATGTAGTCCGACAGCGCGCTGAGCAGGTCCTCCATGCTCATCTCGTCGGCCAGGTCGGCAATGTATTTGGAGTAGCGTGTGTATTTCATTGCAAGCACTCAGCAATCAGCATTCAGCCTTCAGCCAGCAAATGGTTAATCGGCAAATAGCAATTGGCCCAACAAAAATCGATTCGCGTATTTCGCGTTCATTCGCGGCTAATTTTCTTTATCTGCGTCCATCTGCGAAATCTGCGGCAACTTCTTTTCGGCGCTCACTGTGTTCGGGACAAAGAAACTCAGTTGTAAGGACGCCTATTCCGCATCGGCGGTGGCTCGTCATCGCCGCGCTCAAACGGACGCTCCTGGCGCTTGGGCTGCTTCTCGGCGCCGAAGACACGCTCTTCCGTGCGTCCAATCCTCCGATGCGCGTGCAGGCCTTCCAACACAAACTCCGCTGCGGAAACCAGCACCTCAGGTCGTTCCTTTGTCTTGATGCCCACGGGAGCAAGCTTGTCCGTGAGGCCTTGGATGTTCTTCAGCCCCTCAAGAATTTCCTGCGCACTGGCTGTATCGGACAGTTTGATCTCGCCGCCCAGTTCAAACCACTGCACCACCTGCTGCATGTTCAGGTCTTTGAAATAAGTGTCGTAGGTCTTGGCGACGGCCGTTCGGATCAACTCACGCGCCACGGTATCGGCCCCGCGCATCTCGCCTTCATATTCGAGCTCAAGCTTGCCGGTGATGGAAGGCAGCGCGGCGTAAACGTCGCCAATCCGCGGGACGATGGTTTTTTCGCCGCTGCGCACGGCGCGACGTTCAGCGTTGGAGATTACGTTTTCGAGCACGCTGATAGGCAAACGCTGGCTCACGCCGGAGCGCTTGTCGATCTTCTTGTCCTCGCGGGCAAGGAACGCGACGCGCTCCACCACTTCACGCACGTACTTCGGCACGTGCAGCTCAAGCCCGTCGCGATGAAGCCACGCTTCCTGCTCGGTGATGCTGATGCCTTCTTCCAGCGTGCCGGGATAGTGCGTGCGGATCTCCGAGCCGATGCGGTCCTTGAGCGGCGTAACGATCTTGCCACGCGCCGTATAGTCTTCAGGGTTCGCGGTAAAGACCAGAGCCACGTCCAGCGGCAGTCGGAGCGGATAACCTTTGATCTGGACGTCGCCTTCCTGCATGATGTTGAACAGGCCAACCTGAATTTTTCCTGCCAGGTCCGGCAGTTCGTTGATGGCAAACAAACCGCGGTTGGCGCGGGGCAGCAGGCCGTAGTGCACGGTCATCTCGCTGGAGAGATCGTGCCCGCCGCGCGCGGCCTTGATGGGATCAACATCGCCAATCAGGTCGGCGATGGTCACGTCCGGCGTGGCCAGCTTTTCCACGTAACGGTCGTCCGGCGCCAGGTATGCGATCGGCGTCTTGTCGCCTTCGCGGGCAATCAGTTCGCGGCAGCGCTTGCAGATGGGCTCGTAAGGATTGTCGCGGATCTCGCATCCGGCAACGTACGGCAATTGCGGATCGAGCAGCGCAGTGAGCGCCCGGAGAATGCGGCTCTTGGCCTGTCCGCGCAGTCCGAGCAGGATAAAGTTGTGCCGGGAGAGCACGGCGTTCACCAGTTGCGGGACGACCGTATCCTCATAGCCTATGATGCCGGGAAAAATAGTTTCGCCGCTGCGCAGCCGTGCAATCAGATTTTCGCGGAGCTCATCCTTGACCTTGCGGGTGCGCAGCCTTTGCTCAGAGAAAGAACTTTTCCTGAGCTCGCCCAGAGTCGGGGGAAGATTCATGAAGGGCCTCTGAAGAGCATTATACCGCGTGCGTCAGCCGATCAATGCACGTGCCCGTTGCCGCTGGCCCGTTGGCGCGCGCGCAGGCTCATTTCTATTTTGGGAATGGTGGCGCGGTAGTACTCCGTAAGGGTTTCAAGCCTCTCGGCTTCGGATTTCATCTCCAGCAGGGCCTGCTTGAAGTCCAGGTCCACCGGCAGCGCGTGCGCCAGGTGGAACGAAAGCGACGCCGCATCGCGCTCAATCTCAACCGCCTGTCCCAGGATGGCAAAGAGCTTCTCATGCAGCTCGATGGCCGCATTCTCGGCGCTTTTGCCGACCGTGGAGGGCTCGTCTTCAAAATATTCCACCTCGGCTTGCAGAAAAGACCGCTCCTGGTTGAGGGTCCTGATTTCGAACCGCCGCTCGCCTTCGGCGGCGATGTCGAGCCGGCCATCGTCATACTTCTTGATTACCGTGATGATGTTTGCCGAACAGCCAACAGCAGAGAGCGAGCTCTCTTTGGCCCGGACCATCCCAAACGGACGGTCCTGCGCCATGCACTCGCCGATCATTTCCTTATAGCGCGGCTCAAAGATGTGCAGCGGCAGCGGCGCGCCGGGGAAGAGCACGATTTCCAGCGGAAATAGCGGAAGGAGAGGCACGGGATCATTCTACAACCAGCGTTCAGGATCGGGTGATCGCGCGTGATCTGGTGATCCGGTGATCTGGTGATCCGGTGATCTGGTGATCCGGTAATCGGGACATCGGGGAATCGGGAAATCGAAAAAGCTACCGCGCAGGCATGGAGGCACGGAGAAACGCGGTCCAAGGTAGTTGATAGTAAGCAGCTGTCGCTACTGAGCGCATTCCTTTGCCAGTCGCTTGACTTAAACGTTCTTACAAACTACAAAGCTGGCATGAAGCTTGAAGGCAAAGTAGCAGTGATTACGGGCGCTTCCATGGGCATCGGGGAGGCCATTGCGAAGTTGTTCCTGCAGGAAGGCGCGAAGGTGGTGCTATGCTCGCGCGACCTGGCACGGACCAGAGCGGCGGAGCAGCGCATCGGCGGCGGCGCGAATACGCTGAGCGTCGCCTGTGACGTGAGCCGGCGCGACCAGGTGGATGCGCTGGTGAAGACCGCAGTGGCAAAGTTCGGACGCATCGATATTTTTGTGAACAATGCCGGCTTTGGCTTGAATGATGCCGTGGCCGATATGGACATGGCCGAGTTCAGAAGAATGTTTGACACTAACCTGTTTGGCGCGGTTGAGTGCATGCAGGCTGTAGTCCCAATCATGCGGCAGCAGGGCGGCGGCGACATTGTGAATATTTCATCGGTGTCAGGCCACATCGCCACGCCTTATATGTCCGGGTATGCCGCCACCAAGCATGCGATGAACGCCATAGGCAAAGCAGCGCGCATGGAGTTGCTGCGGCACAATATCAACGTGCTCACGGTCTGCCCGGGTTATATCGCCACGGACTTTGTGAAGAACATGGTCAAAGGCAAGCACTCAGAGCGCGTGGGATCGTCGGTGAAATATGCTGTGACGCCGGACGTGGTGGCGGACGCGACGTTGCAGGGCCTGCTCAAGCGCAAGAGGGAAGTGATAGTGCCGAAGTTTTATCAAATGGTTATCCGCATGTATCAGGCTGCGCCGGGAGTGGTGGAACGCAGAATTCGCAAGGCGCTCAGGCCTACGGCACAGGTGCTGGCTGAGGCGGCGAAGAAAAGCAATTAGCAATTGGCCAAATCTGGCTTTGCCAAGTGCCATTTGCTAATTGCCAATGGCTGAGCCGTTCGAGCATCCCTGGCCAGGGCGATTCAACCTGGCGACAGCAATTTTACGGCAAGAATCTCGATATCGCACGTTCTCCCTTTGAAATGGGAATGCATTTGCGTTGGTTCATCGCGTGTGTGTTATTTGTCCTGGCAGGGTGCGTGATGGCCTTCAACAAGATGACGGTTTGTTCCTGGATGAGGCGCAAGAATCCGGCAGCGGCAATCTCGCTTGTGGGCGGATGTTTGGGCGCTGCGGGTTGTTTGATAAGCCCAGCGCCCTGGTTGAACAAATCGTGGTGGTTGCCAACCATGCTTGACGTGATGGGCGCGCCGTATCTGATCGTCATAGCCTGGATGGGGCTTGAAAGGTTGTTGAAGAGGCCGGAAGGATAGTTCCTGAATTCCGAGCGACACGAGGCGAACTTTTGATCTAAAGAACTTGTGGCCGCGAATTAACGCGAAAAACGCGGATGTTTACTGAGCCGAACAGAGTGACTTTTTAGCACGCACTTCACTTAGAACAATGTCTTCTGATCTGGTTCGTGCCGGTTGTAGCGATCCGTCGCTTTGCTCGGGATTTCACAACAAAATCAGCTCAGCTCCTCCAGCATCGCAGCCATTTCTGAAAGCGCGTGCTTGTTGCCGGTTCGCTTTGCGGCCTCTACGCCACGCTCCAGCATCGCTTTGGCTTCAGCGGTGCGGCCATTGCGCTCCAGCGTCTGCGCGGCCATGAAATATCCGTTCGTATAGTCAGGATGGAGTTCGAGAAGCTTATTGAACTCGGCCAGCGCCTGCTCCGTTTGCGCGGCTTTGGAATACTCCATCGCCAGGCCGTAGCGGGCAAAAGCGTCACCGGGATTCTGTTCCAGGAATTGGGCAAGCATCTGAAGGCGGCTGGGTTCGGTCATGGGAAAAATCTAACATAATGTAAGCGAATTGCGCGGTGTGACATACTTCGTAAGGCGGCATCTGCACACGGGCGTGTGCAGAAGCACGCAGAGCTGAAGTTTATCTTTACTCTGTGGATGACTGGAGCTACGATTTACACGTTGTGGCTTGTCCCTTTTTCTATCCCACCGAAAGAGTTTCCATTGGCTGGCCTTTTCCCGCTCGTTTGCCCCTGGGCGCCGGGTTTGCCGGAACGTGCCGGGCAGGAGCAGAGGAGACCACTCCCTCAGAAACTGAGCTGCGCGATTTCTGCAATATGGGCTATGCCGGCGGCTGTCCCCGCTTGCCCGCCAATCGTTGTGCCGATAATGTCAGGTTTGCCGTGGCGCGCGATGAAGAGTCGCGGATCATTCTGCACTACGTGAGCGAGCGCTTTCACCAACCGGTGGAATATGGGCGTCTTGAATACGATTGCCGGCAGGAACTCTGGCTGGCCCCAATGCGCGATCCCTGTCTGCAACGTCAGGCGGAATGCTACGTGGCGGTCTATCTGGAGCGGCGGCCACGGAAAACCACATAGCTGCGGCGTGGATCGGGCCGCGAATCCTCGCGAACAACGCGAATAGAAGTGGACATTCAGGCAGGGTGATGGTCGTCTTGGTCGTGAGCCATGTCCCAGTGGTCCCGGCGCAGAACTAGATAGCGACTGACTTTCCCAACCAGGGCGCGATAGTTAGCGCCTTCATGCGAAAATGACAATATGAATTCGCATGATGGCCATGACACGCCGATCCATATTGTGCCTCCTCGGGCCGTGAGTGAATCACAATCACAGATGGCGGAAGTGGTCCTGCCGAACGATGCAAATCCGCTGGGCAACCTGCTTGGCGGAAGGCTCATGCATCTTATTGATATCGCAGGAGCGCTGGCGGCGCACAGGCATTCGCACAGTCACGTGGTTACGGCATCGATAGATCACATTGATTTCCGGCGTCCGGTGCACATTGGCGACCTGCTGATCTTGAAATCTTCAGTCAACCGCGCGTTCAATACGTCCATGGAGACAGGCGTAAAGTGCTGGGTGGAAAACTATATCGCTGGCACCACTCAACATGTGGCGTCAGCCTATTTGACGTTCGTCGCCGTGGATGCGCACGGCAAGCAAAAATCGGTGCCCCAGGTAGCGCCGGAGACGGACGAAGAGAAAAGACGCTATGAGGATGCGGGTCGTCGCAGAGAGCTAAGGAAGTGGGAGTTGGGACGTAAGAACGCGGTGAAAAGCTAACCCGCAACAGGCATTCGCGCCCGAAAAACTGATTCACCGCCATTCCCGTATAATCAAAGCTTACCTATGGCTCACGGACATCAGCACGGAGCCCAGCAGCAGGGACCATTCCCGCTGCCGGGAGTCAGCAACATCATCGCAGTCGGATCGGGCAAGGGCGGCGTGGGTAAGACCACCATCGCCGTGAATCTGGCCGTGGCCCTGGCCCAAATGGGATACAAGACCGGCCTGCTCGACGCCGACGTCTATGGCCCCAACGTTCCGCTGATGATGCATACCAGCCAGCAGCCGCGCGTGCTGAATGAGAACCTGATCGAGCCTTTGCAGAATTATGGGGTCAAGATCATTTCGGTGGGGTTTCTGAATCCTGGCGACAAGCCGATCGTATGGCGCGGCCCCATGCTGCACCAGATCATCCGGCAGTTTTTGCAGCAGGTGGTGTGGGGCGAGTTGGATTACCTTGTCGTTGACCTGCCTCCCGGCACCGGTGACGTTGTGATTTCGCTCTTCCAGACAGTGCCGCTCAGCGGCGCCGTGGTGGTATCGACTCCCTCGGACGTGTCACTGCAGGACGGGCGCAAGGCCATTGAGATGTTCCGCACCGCGCGCGTTGACGTGCTGGGACTGGTGGAGAACATGAGCCACTTCCTCTGCCCGCACTGCCACCAGGAAATCGACATCTTCTCCAAGGGCGGCGTGGAGCGCACGGCGCAGCAGTTCGGCGTGCCCTTTCTGGGATCGATTGAGCTTGATCCTGAGATTCGCAAGGGCGGCGACGCAGGCCAGCCTCCGGCATTGGCAGGGGAGAACGATCCTCATGCCAAGTCTCTCTATGACTTTGCCAAGCGGGTGCTCATGCGCCTGGCTGAGGTCAAGAGCAGCAGCGCGCCCGGAGACGTGATTCAGGTGCAGTAGGGCGGCCTGTGGCCGCCCGGCCATTGGCTTTTAGCTTTTGGCGTGGTTTCGCGTGATCAAACGTTTGACTTCCGGAAACAAACATACCTGTATCGACTTGCCTCCCGTCCTTTGCTAACTTGCATCAGTGCACGTCCGAAGGGCACGGTATTCTGCAAGCTTTTATCGTGCCAACGTTCTACAACCAAAGACGAAATATGACGGGGCGAAAGAAAATACTCCTAGGCGTAGCGGTGGCGATGGCTGTCCTGCTTGCGCTCGCGATCATGATACCGAATTTGCAGCGGTCGCGAATGAGCGGTCCTCCAACGCCAGGCGCGTCGACGGTTCGAACACTCAACATGAGCGAAATCATGTATGCCACGACATATCCACTCCAGGGATATGCTCCAAATCTCGCAGTCCTGGGGCCTGATGTGGCAGACTACTCCGAATGCCATTCAACCCAGACGCGCGCGTGCTTGGTCGACCCAAAGGTTGCGTGCCCCTCTGGCACTGGGGCAGCCTGGTGTGAGAGTGGTCTTTATCGCTACAACATTCAGAGTAGTTCAACCAAACCTCCCTATAAGGATTACTGGATTACTGCGACTCCGGTTCATGCGAACCCGAAGTTCAGAAATTACTGCTCGCTTTCCGATGCTGTGATGCGGTCAGAACAGGGCGCCCCGCTGAGTCGACCCTACACGCTTGAGGAGTGCCAAGCCCTGTCTTACGACCCAGGTAGCTACCACCCTGATTAGCACTCGTCAGGTCCAAGTGCTATCTTGACAATACCCCACTAACATCCTTAAAATCTAACTAGCAGGAGTTTACAAAATTTCTGCCAAATTATTGTAAATAAAACTCTTAGCAAGTCTGTGGCATGCCAAACCCAGGACAAATCGGCCCTCGTGAGCGGGAAATTCTCACCGCCATCGTGGAGACCTACATCTCCACGGGCGAGCCCGTAGGGTCGCGCACGCTTTCACGTCACAATAAGGATGGTCTCAGTCCGGCGACCATCCGCAACGTGATGGCGGATCTGGCGGACGGCGGCTTTCTTGAGCAGCCACACACATCGGCTGGCCGCGTGCCGACTTCTCAGGCTTACCGGTATTACGTAGACCAGATTTCCGGCAAGGCGACGATCTCTGTGGCCGATCAGACGCTGATTTCAGACACATTGCAGGGCACGGTTGACGTGCAGGAGTTTCTGGAGCGGACCTCCCATGTGCTCTCGCTGGTTTCGAGCGGAGTCGGGGTGGCGATCGGAAACGCCGGGCCAAAGAACGCGCTGGAACATGTTTACTTTTCGCGCCAGGCCAATAATCGCGTGCTGGCCGTGGTGGTCACAAAATCGGGCGTGGTGCATGACCGCATGATGCGGCTGGAGCGCGACCTGGACCAGAGCGACCTGAACACCGCGGCAAATTACATCAATGAGAATTTTCGCGGCTGGATCATCAGCAGCGTGAAGGCCGAGCTGCGCCGCCGCATTGACCAGGAACGCAGCGAGTATGACCGGCTGATGAAGAGCCTGGACGAACTGGATAAAGGCGGGGCGCTGGCAGCCGAAGAGCCGGCCAAGAACATCTTTGTAGAAGGTGTCGCCAATCTGGTGGGCAATGACCAGGACCGCGAGCGGCTGCGCGATCTGGTAAAGACTCTGGAAGAGAAAGAACGGGTTGCCGATCTGCTTTCAGCATATCTCGATACGCGCCAGGAGGCCGTTCGCGTGGTGATCGGCCTGGAAGAAGCGGTGCCGGAGATGCGCAACTTTGTGCTGATTGGCGCGCCCGCCCGCGTGGGCGAAGAGATGCGCGGATCGCTGGCAGTAATCGGCCCAACCCGCATGGATTATCAACACACCATCACGGCGGTTTCCTACATCGCGCAGCTTTTTGACAAGCTGCTGAATGAGAACACGTGAAAATTCCAATCAAGAGACCAGGTGCAGTAATGAGCAAGGGCAATGGACAGGCTGATGTCAGCCTGGAAGAGCAGCTTAAAGAAGAACAATCAAAAGAACAGCAGTTGCAAGACGAGCGGAAACTGGCGCTGGAGAACGAGCTTCCGCCAGCGGACCCGGCCGATGGTTTCCAGGAAAAGAACGCTGCCGGCGCCGATTCCCAGGGCACGGTGGCGACTGCCGATAGTGAACTGGAGAAGCTGCGGACGGAGCGCAATGATCTGTTCGACCGTTTGGCGCGGCTCCAGGCCGAGTTTGATAACTATCGCAAGCGGGCGGCAAAAGAGAATGCCGACTTCCGCGATTTTGCCGTATCCGATGCGGCCCGCGCGCTGCTGCCGGTGATCGATAGCTTTACGCTGGCGCTGAAGAATTCCGCCGCGAAGCCTGAAGACCTGCGCAAAGGCGTGGAGCTGATCTTCAAGCAGCTTCAGGACGTTTTGCAGAAGCTGAACGTGGAACGGATTCCCGCGCAGGGCGAGCCATTTGATCCGCGGGTGCATGAGGCGATTGAGATGGTGGAGAGCGATGCCGCCCCGGACCATCATGTGCTGGAAGAGTTGCAGCCCGGATATCGGATCAAAGGACGATTGCTGCGGCCGGCGATGGTGAGGGTGGCAAAGAAGGTCGGATAATGTTTTTCCCAAGTCCCGAACCCGCGTTTTTTGCGGGTGAGGGATCACCATAGCCATGAGGGACTCGAGGTAACAGAGGTAACAATTGTTCACCGTGAACTTGAATGCTTGTAAAGGAATACGGGTCCCTCACTCGTAAAGAACACGGGTTCGGGATTTCAAAAAAAAATGGCCGAACTGCCCGACTACTACATGGACCTGGGAATGGATCCCAAGGCGAGCCAGCGGGAAATTGAGAAAGTTTACCGGTAATTTTGGCGACGCAAGCAAAACGCGATTACTACGAAGTATTGGGCGTGCCCAGCACGGCGACGGCGCAGGACATCAGCAGCGCGTTTGAAAGTTTGGCAAGCAAGTTCCAGTCTGCGGGCAAGCCTCGCAATATTGACGATGTGGAAGAGATTCGGGCAATTGCAACCGCTTACCGTGTGCTGTCAAATGAAGAAAAGCGGCGCCGCTATGATAAGTCTGGCCTCGGATTCATTGGAAACCAGGACAACCGGCTGGCTGGCCCGGGTCCGGACAAGCTGGACGATACGCTCAAGCAGTTTGAGGACTTGTATAAACGTTTACGGTCTCTGGATTCTGCTTTCTGATTGAGGACTAAATTTTGGCGACGCAAGCAAAACGCGATTATTACGAAGTATTGAGCGTGACCCGCACGGCCACCGAGCAGGAGATCAAGAGCTCGTACCGCAAGCTGGCCATGCAGTACCATCCTGACCGCAATCCGGGGAACGCGGAGGCGGAAGAGAAGTTCAAGGAATGCACTGAAGCCTACAGCGTGCTGATGGATTCAGACAAGCGCGCGCGTTATGACCAGTACGGCCACGCCGCGGTGAATGGCGGCGGCTTTGGCGGGTTTGACGCCTCGAACTTTGCCGATGTCAGTGACATCTTCGGGGACATATTCAGCGACTTTTTCGGCGTGAATGTTGGTGGCGGCCGCGGCCGCACCCGGGTACAGCGAGGCGGTGACGCGCGGGCCGACATAACGCTGACCTTCGAAGAAGCGGCCTTCGGGAAGAAGACCCAGGTGAAAGTCCGCCGCTATGAGGCCTGCGAGCAGTGCAAAGGCACGGGATCAGGCGGCGGCAAAGGGCCTGCGACTTGCCAGACGTGCGCCGGGCGGGGCCAGGTGCGGTATCAACAGGCAATGTTCAGCATTGCCAGAACCTGTCCGACCTGCCAGGGCATGGGGCGAGTGATTTCCGATCCGTGCAGCAAGTGCAAAGGCGAAAGCCGCGTAATGAAGGAGCACCAGATTGATGTCTCGGTGCCGGGCGGCGTTGAAGACGGAACGCGGATTCGCTACCAGGAACAGGGAGATGTGGGCCCAAACGGCGGCCCGCCGGGCGATCTGTACATCGTCTTGCAGGTGAAGCCGCATGCTTTTTTTGAGCGGGAAGGCAAGGACCTGCACTGTTCCGTGCCAATTTCATTCAGCCAGGCCGCCATGGGGGCGGAAATTGCCATCCCAACTCTGGATGGCGGCGAGCATAAACTCAAGATCCAGGAAGGAACGCAGTCGGGAACAACGTTCCGTATCAGGGGCAAAGGCGTGCCGGGCCTGCAGAGTTCAGGCAAGGGCGATATGTACGTGAAGGTCCGGGTGGAGACGCCGCGCAAGCTGACCAAGCGCCAGCGCGAGCTGCTGGGCGAACTGAGCGAGACCTTTAACATTGAGAACAAGCCCGAGCCGCGCAGCCTGTTTGAAAAGGTGAAAGACATCTTTGGGTAAATACTACATCTGGTTCGTGGTGATCGTGGCCGGACTGGCCGGTGTGATCCGCCTGCTTCTGCCGCGGCGATTCGCCGAGCTGCAACTGGAGCGCTTCAAGGCCGTGAATGCGATCGCAAAAGCTAAAATACGCAGCCTGATCTTTCTGGCGGTCGGCCTGGTCTTCGGCGGAATCTACTTTGTGCCGTGGGGCCACCAGAGCTGGATCATCATCGGCACTATTTTTTCTCTTCTAAGCGCGGCTGAAGCTTACTTCCAGGCCGCGTTTCCCACCCTGGAAGCGCTGGTTTTCCAGAGCCGCCTGCTGGGAATCCTGTATCTAGGGCTGGCCGCCGGCTCTTACGTAATGCTCAAAAGGGTATGACGCGCAGGCGCTGGATTGCCGACCGCGTGGAAGGCGACCGCGCGTGGCTCCTGGGCCCAAATGCGAACCACCTCTTTCGCGTGTTGCGAGTAAAAGTCGGCCAGGAGTTCGATGTGGCCACCAATGGCGTGCTCCGTTCCGCGAAAGTAGTCTTTGCTTCGCACGATCAGGTTGAGTTTGAGCTTGGCGCCGAAATCGCGAGCGCGGCCCTGCCCCAGATCACGGTTTATCTTTCCATTTTCAAATTTGATCGCATGGAGTGGGCTCTGGAAAAGCTCACGGAGCTGGGCGTGGCTCGCGTTGTTCCGATGATCGCCCAGCGGACCGAGGAACACCTGGCCAAAGCGGCCGCCAAGCGGGTTGAGCGCTGGCGCAAGATTGCCCGCGAAGCGTCACAGCAGGCGCGCCGGATAGCGCCGCCGGAGATTGCCGAACCGATAGCACTGAAGAGGGCAATTGCCGGTGCGCAGGGCAACCGGATTGTGCTTTCAGAAACGGAAGAGCATCTCTCATTGAAAAGTGCGCTCTCAGCGTGTCCGCCGCCGCTTGCGCTGGCATTTGGCCCGGAAGGTGGATGGTCGGAAGCAGAGCTGGCGCTTTTCAACGCCGCGGGATGGACCCCGGCATCGTTGGGACACACTATCCTGCGCGCGGAGACAGCAGCAATAGCCGCCACGGCGGTAGCGATGGCGGAGATCAGCAACTAGCAATTAGCAAAACACTCACCGCAACGGACGCAAAGGTCGCAAAGAGAATATATCTAAATTTTGTTTCTTTGCGTCCTTCGTGGCTTTGCGGTAAATAGGTTTTGCTAGCTGCTAAAATGTGGGATGCGGGGCGCGTATGTCCAGCCAGCCTCAAATCACGAACGAGCAGCTCCCGGCAGATTTGCAGTCAGTCTTGAACGAACTGGACCGGACTGACGAGGAAGCGCGCCAGCTTGTCTCCGGTTTGAGCGACGCACAGCTCAACTGGCAACCCTCACCCACTGCGTGGAGCATGGGCCGGTGCCTTGCGCATCTTGGGCAGATGAACTCCGTTTTGACGGCGGCGTTGCGTACCGCGGTGCGCCCAGGCCGACAAAAGCTCTGCAATGCCGCGTAAGCCTATTCAGCCGGGATGGTTTGGGCGGTGGTTCATCAGCCAGATGGACGCTCCGCCGCGCCGAAAAATGAAGACGCCAAAACAAGGAATCCCGGAAGCGCGCAAGAGCAAAGAAGAAATTCTGAAGGCATTTATCGCGGCGCATGACGAGCTGAGGTCTCTGATTCGCGACGCCCAGGAGCTGGACCTGAACCGCATTCGCTTCCACAATCCTTTCATCGGGTTGCTGCGTTACAGCGTAGGGACGGCGCTGCTGGTCATTGGAGCGCATGATCGCCGCCATCTTTGGCAGGCAAAGCAGGGCATTGCGTCGATGGAACGTGGAGACAAGACGCAACCTGAGTCCAGGGCGCGATCCTGGAAAAAGGCATAAAGTGATGCGAAACAATATTGTGAGTATTTTGGCCTTTGTTGCGCTGGGCAGTTCATCACTATCGGCGCTGGATTGCGTCAGGATTCACGGCAGAGCAGTGCTCTACAGGGGAGATGCCTTTTTTGAGATTTGGCACGTCGGCACTCATCACACGTTCTTTATGACGGACGAACGATCTATCCATTTGGTGTGTCAATACTTTGATTGCGCAAGCGTAGACCGGCAACCCGCCCTGTTTGCCGATTTCACTGTTTGTCCGCAGAAACCTTACAGGCGCTGTACGTCACAGCCGGTTACCGTGAAGAAAGTCGAGCATCCGCGGGTTATCCAAGACTGGCATCGGTGAATGGAAAACCAAATTGCGAACGCGTTTTCCTCAGATTAAGTGTATTTAACCGTTGCTCCCTTCGCCTTGGATTCGCATAATAGAGTTATTGTCAGAAGAAGCGGCGAGGCCCGAATATGCCGAGCCGCTTGTATCAGGCGCTGCACAAGCTGGCCAGACCGTCGAACGCCGGGCGGTTTGGAGCGCAGCGACAGGATCAACGGGTGACGACTTTCAATCCCAATCCGAAGCAGAAACAGGCCATTGAGCATGGTCATGGCCCCATGCTGGTGCTGGCGGGAGCGGGCACTGGCAAGACCACCGTGCTGGTGGAGCGCATTGCCTGGTTGATTGAGCAAGGCCACGCAAAGCCGGATGAGATTCTGGCGATTACGTTCACTGACAACGCAGCGGATGAACTGAAGGCGCGGGTAGAAAAGCGCCTGCGCCGCAAGATGGCGGGAACCAGAACAACCTTCTGGGCGGGGACGTTCCATGCCTATTGTCTGGGCGTATTGAAGCGCGCAGGCCAGGACTTCAACCTGCTGCTGCCGGAGGACGTTTACCCATTCATGCGGCAGCGGATCGATCAACTTGGGCTAAAGCGCTTTATCAAGCCGGCCGATCTGGGACAGTTTCTTGAAGACCTGAAGAACTTTTTCGACCGTTGCCATGAAGAGCTGGTGGGGCCTGAACAGTTCCAGCAATACGTTGATAGCCTGCGGCCGGGGAGTGAGGTCCCGCGCAACTGCCGCTCCAAGGACGTGGAAGAAGTTGGCGAGCAGGAAATCATTGAACGCTGGCAGGAGATTGCGCGCGTTTACGCGAACTCCATGCGGTTGATGGAACGGGACAACCTGGGGACTTTCGGGATGATGGTCCGCAATGCCGTGCGGCTGCTGGAGTCAAACCCTGCATTGCTGGAGCGCGAGCGGCGCAAGGCGCGGTTCATCCTGATCGACGAATTTCAGGACTGCAATTCCAGCAACATCATCCTGGCGGAGCTGCTGGCGGGCGAAGAGCAGAACATTTTTGCCGTGGGTGATCCCGACCAGGCCATCTACCGTTTTCGCGGGGCTTCGAGCGCGGCCTTCGAAGAATTCCAGAAACGCTTTCCCAGGACCGAGGGAGTGGTGCTGGACGAGAACCAGAGATCGCGCGGGAACATCCTGCGCGTGGCCTTTGCGGCCATCAATGAGAACCCGCCGGTGCAGTCGCTGGGCGAAAGAGTGAAGTTCCAGCGCGCGCAGCTTGAATCGGGCCGTGATCGTCGCGACCAGCAGGAAGGGCGCTTCGTTTTCGATGAGCCGGTGGAGATCGTGCTCAGCGATTGCCACGAAGACGAAGCCGCAGTGATCGGAGAAGAAATTGAGCAGCTGCGCCGCGATCGCCGGGCGGGCGATGGCTCCATGGCTGTCCTGTATCGCCAGCACATGCAGCGTGAGGACCTGATGGCGGAGCTGGCAGCGCGTGATATTCCATTCATTGTGATTGGATTGAACGTGCTGGAAACAGCCATGGCGCGGGACGTGCTTGCGCTGGCCGGCGCGGTTGGCAACAGCAATGATGCGGACAGCCTTTTCCGCCTGTGCGCCCTGCCTCGCTTCCAGGTTGACGCCCATGAGCTGCGCAAAAAGCTGGCCGCGGCGAGCGGGCAGAAAAGCTTCAAGGCCGTGTTGCAAACACTGGAGTCGGCTGCGCCGGTGCTGGAAGCGATAAAAGAAGCGCGCAGGTTCATAACGGAAGAGCAATTGAGCGCTGACGGCGCGCTGACTTACCTTGTCCGGGAATTTGGCTTGCCGGAAGACGACCCTGTGGTGCGGGCGATTCTTGGCTTCGCGGCGGCGTGGACGAAGAAGGCGTTTGTGAAGGAGACGTCGCTGCCGGAGTTTCTGCAATACCTGGATTTCTACCAGAAAGGCAGGGGAATCATCCCGCTGTTTACTGAAGAGCAAATGGCGGAGCTGGAGCGCCAGAACCCCGGCGCCGTGCAACTGATGAGCGTACACGCGGCCAAGGGACTGGAGTTTTCACATGTATGGCTGCTGCGGGTAACCTCCGGGGCATTTCCCACGTACTTCAAGGAAGGGCTGTTTGAGTTTCCTCCGGCGCTGCGTAGCTCGATTGCCGTGGGCGAGGGCAAGCTGGTGCATGACCAGGAGGAGCGCCGGCTGTTCTACGTGGCCATTACGCGCGCTCGCGACCGGCTGAAAATCGGGTCGCGCCCGGGAAAGGGAAAGAAAGATCCGACGCCGCCGGGCTTCCTGCGCCCGCTCATCAACGACCGACGGCTCAAGGCCGCGATGATCACGCGCAACAGCGATGGCATGAAGCCGGCTACGCTGCCGCTGGAACCTTCTCCACTGGGACGCTGGATGCTGCTGCCGCCTGCCTTTGCCACGGAGATGGCGTTAAGCGCGAACGCCGTGCAGAGCTACTCCACTTGTCCCATGAAGTTCAAGCTGGAGCGCGATTGGAAAATCCCCGGCGAAGCCGCCGCGGCCATGCAGTATGGCTTTGCCATCCACACGGTATTGAAGAATTATTACGATCCCGCGGCGCATGCCAAAGAGCTGAGCATTGATGACGCGGTTGAGGCATTCAAGGTTGAATTCGGCAAAGGGTACATCGACGATCCGGTGCAGCGGAAAATGTATGAAGAGCGCGGCGAGGACCAGATCCGCACGCTGCTGATGGCCAGCCCGAGAGGATCGGCAAACGTGATTGCCACGGAGCACAAATTCAGCTTCAAGCTGGGTGAAAGGGAGATCAAGGGACGAATCGACCGGATTGACCAGCTTGAGGATGGCGTGGTGCGGGTGATCGACTACAAGACCGGCGCGCCCAAGGACCGGAAGTTCGCTGAAGAGAGCCTCCAGCTCTCGATTTACGCCATGGCGGTGGCGCAGATGAACCTGGCGGCGCGCGAACTGGTGCTGGTGAACGTGCAGGACAACAGCGAGGCCGTCGCCGGACGCACGCCGAAACAACTGGAAACGGCGCGCGAGAAGATTGAAGACGTGGCGCGGGGAATCGCCCGCGGCGAGTTCGATCCCAAGCCGGGCCAGCATTGCCGCTGGTGCGATTATCGCAACCTGTGCCCGGCGACGGAGCAGCGCGTCTTTCTGCCGGTAAAGCCGCTGGAAGTGGTGAGGTGAAGCAAAACCTACCACGGAGACACCCACCCCACCACGCGAAAACCGCGCGTGTTGGGGGCCCCGGACACGGAGGCACGGAGAAATCGGGGGATCGGAATGGATCGGAAAAATCGGGAGATGTGCAAGAACCCTTACCGTAGAGACGTAGCATGCTACGTCTCCACCGCCGAGTTGGTCGCGAGTTTGAAGATCGGAGTGGCCCAATGATTGGATTGGGAAATGTTCTGCTGGTACTGCTGGGCGCGGCGCTTGGATTCCTGATCGCGTGGCTATTGGTGCGTCCGAATGCGGCGGTGCTGAACTCGCGCCTGTCGGCCTTGCAGCAGGAGCTGGCGAAGGCCCGGCTGGAGGCGCAAAAATTTGCCGACTTGAACACGCAATTGAATGCGGCAAAGGTGAAGCTGGAAACAACGATTGTGCTGGAACGCAAGGCCAATGACGAGAAGCTTGCCATCCTGAACCAGATGACCGAGGAGTTGCGCGAGAGCTTTCAAGCGCTCTCCGCCGAGGCGCTCAAGAGCAATAACCAGGCGTTTCTGCACCTGGCGCAATCGACGCTGGAAAAGTTCCAAAGTGAGGCCAAGGGCGACCTGGAACTGCGGCAACAGGCCGTGGAGAACCTGGTGGCGCCGATCGGAGAGTCGCTCAAGAAGGTGGATGAGCAAATCCGCGAGATCGAAAAAGCAAGGAACCATGCCTATGGCAGCCTGACCGAACAGGTGCGGTCGATGGTCGAGACCCAGGAAAAGCTCCAGAGCGAAACCGGCAACCTGGTGCGCGCGTTACGCACTCCGCATGTCCGCGGGCGCTGGGGGGAGATCCAACTGCGGCGCGTGGTAGAAATCGCCGGCATGCTGCCGTACTGCGATTTTGTGGAGCAGGAAACGGTCACAACCAGCACCGGCCGGCTGCGCCCGGACCTGATCGTGAAGCTGCCTGGCGGAAAGAACGTGGTAATCGATGCCAAAACGCCGCTGCTGGCGTATCTCGACGCGATGGCGAGCTCGGACGACGATGTGCGGCAGCAAAAGCTCGCCGAGCATGCCGTACAGGTACGCAAGCACATGGAGCAGCTCAGTTCCAAGGCCTACCAGGAGCAATTTGATCCCACGCCGGAATTTGTGGTGATGTTCCTGCCCGGCGAGACTTTTTTCAGCGCGGCGCTGGAGCAGGAGCCGGGACTGATCGAGCATGGCGTATCACAAAAAGTGATTCCGGCCTCGCCCACCACGCTGATTGCGCTGCTCAAGGCCGTCGCGTATGGATGGAACCAGGAGAAGCTGGCCCGCAACGCCCGCGACATCAGCATGCTGGGGAGAGAACTGCATGACCGGCTGCGGATGCTGGGCGCGCACATCGACAATGTAGGCAAGGGGCTTGACCGGGCCGTGGAATCGTATAACAAGGCGGTGGGATCGCTGGAGAGCCGGGTGATGGTATCGGCGAGAAAATTTGTCGAGCTGGGAGCGCCGGTCACGGATGAGATCGCCGAACTGAGTCCTATTGAGACCACTACCAGAAATCTGACGCTGGAGTTTGATGATCCGGAGAATGAGGAAGCCGCGGCACCGGAAGCACAGGGCGACCTTGGGTTGAACGGCAAAGCATTGCCGGCAAGCAAAGCGTCAGATTAGTGATGACAAGAAATTCTAGGCGTCCTTCACGGATCTGCGCTTTGCAGGAACGAGCAATCCCGTTACGCCTTTAATCCTTGTGGACCACAGCGTGCTCTTCCGCGTAGTGGCCCTCCGCCGGATTTCTGGCTGCTTCCCAGAGGCCTTCCACGTAATGGATGAACTCGACATAGGCTTTTACATAGTCGCGGCCCGCGTCGAGATCGCTGGTGTTGAAATTTTTCTTCTCCTGCACCTCGCGGAAGTGCTTCCTGGCGCCCTCCTGTGTTGCTTCCGTCAGTAGCTTGAGCACCGGTTCGAGAGATCCGTTATCCAAGGCCTTGTCGGCCGCAGGAATCGCGGGGCCGAGATCCCGTCCCGCGGGCTTCAGGCCGGTGTAGGGAGCTCCCTCGCCCGCGCGGTGCAGCCGGACCAGAGTTTCAAAAAAGTAGCGATCGGCGAGTGCCTGGGCCCTCGGGCTGAGCTTGCGAACTGCGATGGCTTCATCAAAGGCGCGGCGAACCTCGGCTTCATTGTCTTTCTTGACCCAGATCAGCGCCAAATTGACGTTTCCCGAGGCCAGCGCCTGCTGGGCCGTTTTTACCACGGGGCCGTCCATTCCGTCGCAGTGGCTCACCGCGCGACTCGGCATGAGCAACAAGACACCCAGGAGCAGCAGTATTCTCATTGTCGTGTTTGATGTCATGGCTCGTGTCTTCCTTTCTGGGAGATTTGTTCTGCTCCCTGTGGCCACGAAAAAGTCAGCAAGAAAGCGCTGTCTTCCAGCGCCTCCACATCATGGGAAAGGGCTTGATCCAGAACCAGCAGATGTCCGGCCGGCAGATCCACGCTTTTTTCACCGAGTCGTAGCCTGATGTGACCAGCAATGGTTTGAATGGAGATTCTGGCGCTCGTCTTGTGTTCGTGCATGTGCGAGTTGGCTCTCATGGCCACCAAAACAAGCCGCGGGTCACCGTGTTTTACCAGCGTGGCGGCGCTTCGCCCAGCTTTACGCCGCCAAGAATCTTCCTGGCGCAGCTTGCGGATTTCTCCGGCAAGATCAAACTGAAGCAAAGCCGCGTTCAGCACGCGCGCAGCATCGTCTTGTGCGCGGCGCTGTGGTTGCGTTGTTCTCACTTGTGTTGCAGACATGTGTTCCTCCGGCAGGGCTGTACCAGCCGACTGCCTCCGGTGCACAACCGGAATCCGTCCACAGGAATTCGTACCGTACCGTGACGAATTGGCAGGCCATCCTCCTTGAGGCGATGAGAGCACTTTTGCGGAGCCATGACCGTGATCTGAGTCACCTGCATGTTGCGCCTCGGTTTTTCGGCGCATTTGCGAAAGATCACGAACCTAAATTGCCGGCGATCCAGGGGAATTGAGCAGAGGCAGATGGTTTTGCAGGGAGTCTGGGGTTTGAGTTGAGCAAACAATCAAAGGGGACGCTTTTACGCGTCCCCTTTGGTTTGATGTGAAAGCCAGTTATTTCTTCTTGGCTTTCTTTTTTGCCTTTTTCTTGGTTGCCATGTTTCTATTCTCCCTTTCCATTTTTCATGGATGTGCGGTCCTAAGTAAAAAACCGCAATTGATGAATGTATAGAGTGGTTGAAAATCGAAGTCAAGAAAAAAATTGATGTCATGTTTGATTGCCGGAAGGGACGAGAGAGGTGAAAAGGAGCGCGGGATAGAAAATTCAATGATTGTTACGAACAAAAAATTCTGCGGCGCGATGAAAAATGCTTGATCTTAGCGGGTCCGCGCGATGGCTGTGATCACATTACGCGCTTGCGCACAAGCGCTGGCCAAAGAAATCGAACCCCTGAGCGATCAATCGCGAGTACCTTGGTAACCATTATTTTTTTCGCGGCCGATCATCCGGCGACCGTTTCAAGCAGCGCAAAAATCTACAGTTAGTGCCGGGCAACCAATCTAAAGAGCGCGATACCGGCGATGGAATCCTGGAATGCGTGCGCCATCATCCCCGGCCGCAGGCTCTTGCGGAAGTGGGCGAGTATTCCAAAGAACGCTCCGAAGACGCCGATGACAACCATCATTCGCGGTCCCTGATAACCGTGACCGAGACCGAAGATCGCCGCCGAGACGACGATCCCGATGACAGCATTTTGCCCGAGCGCGCCAAATTGGCGCTGGAGGTATCCGCGGAAAATGATTTCTTCAAAGAGTCCGGCGGAAACGCTCAACAGGACAAAGAGTCCGGCCTCAAGATACGTGTGAGGAGCGATTGGCCCGAGAAGGCGCAAGGCATCATCGGCGGATTTCTGCATGTTATGCAGATCGATGGTACCCAGGGCAACGCGGAGCCCGAAGAGCAGTAAGAGGGCTACAATCCAAAATCCAAAAGCTATCCCTACGTCCAGCAGGAACGCTTCCACCGTCTCCCAGCGACCGCCGATCAGGTCGCGCATGCGCACTCCGCGCAGATGGATCCCAAACCATACCAGAAGGATCAAAACCAGCTGCGTCACAAACGTACCGCCATAAAGGAGGATTCGCGAGCCCTGGCCGTGGACCGCGCCGACCTTGGACGAGCCGAGAAAAGAATTGCCCAGGATCAAGGCAGTGACCAGCAGGGTGTGCCACAAGGGCGCGATCAAGGCCGGCTTATCGGGCGCGGAAGGCGCGACGATGGTTTCAGGGACGGCTAACGGGACTTCGGACGTGGGTTGCGGGTCGTTGAACTCGGTCATAGTTTTGGAAGCGCTTTTGCTCTGTCGCTCATCTTATAATGAAGGGTTTGGATTTGCTAAGGAGACGTTTTATGGAAGATGTTGTCATCATCAGCGGCGTGCGCACGCCGATCGGCAAGTTTCAGGGATCGCTGGAGCCTTTGTCGGCGCCGCAGCTAGGGGCCATCGCGGTGCGCGAGGCAGTAAAGCGGGCCAAGGTTGATCCCCCGCAGGTGGACGAATGCATTATGGGATTGGTGGTGGCGGCCGGGCTGGGGCAGAACCCCGCGCGCCAGGCCGCCCTGGGCGGCGGACTCGCCAACACGGTAGGCGCCATGACCATCAACAAAGTCTGCGGCTCAGGCCTGAAGGCAGTCGCGCTGGCGACGCAGGCCATCCAGACCGGGAATGCGGAGATCGTAGTGGCAGGCGGCATGGAATCCATGACGAATGCTCCGTATCTTCTGCCGCAGGCGCGCAAAGGCTATCGGTTGGGGAATTCGCAGATTATCGACTCCGTGGTGAACGACGGGCTCTGGGACATTTACAACAACTATCACATGGGCATGACGGGCGAGAACGTGGCGCAGAAATACGGTGTCACGCGCGAACAGCAGGACGAATACGCCGTGAGCTCGCACCAGAAGGCGGTGCAGGCGTGGAAGGAATGCCGCTTCAAGAGCCAGATTGTCCCGGTGGAGTTGCCGGCAAAGAAGAAAGGCGAAGCGCCCGTACTGTTTGAAAAAGATGAAGGGCCGCGCGAAGACACAACCGCGGCGGCGCTGGGCAACCTGAAACCGGTTTTCAAGAAAGACGGCACGGTCACGGCGGGCAACGCTTCCACCATGAATGACGGCGCGGCGGCGGTGGTGGTGACATCCGCGTCACGGGCCAGCCAGCTCGGAGCGCAACCGATGGTACGCGTAGTGGCGCAGGCAACCAGCGGAACCGCGCCGGAATGGGTGATGATGGCGCCTGTGGACGGCATCAGAAAAATCTGGGCCAAGACCGGATGGAAACCCGAAGATGTTGACCTGTACGAGATCAACGAGGCTTTTGCCGTGCAATCCGTGGCGGTGATCAAGGAATTGGGGATTGATCCTGCGCGGGTCAATGTTAATGGCGGCGCGGTGGCCCTGGGACATCCGATTGGCGCCAGCGGAACACGCGTGCTGGTGACCTTGATCTACGAATTGATCCGGCGCAATGGGAAACGGGGTATTGCTGCTCTGTGCCTGGGCGGAGGGAACTCCGTGGCACTGGCGGTGGAACGGGTTTAACTCTTTCTGAAATCCCGAACGCAGTGAGGGAACCTATGGCTGCGAGAAACCAAACGCAGCCAGAAATCGGCCGCGAATCAACGCGAATCAGAGATTGGTTAGGATCGCGTCGGTTGCGGCCTTTTGTGTTTATGGGATCTTTGAGGTTATAGGAATCCCTCACCCGCAAAACCGGCGGGTTCGAGACTTCGGAGCTACTTGTCTTCCGGCGAGTCGATCACAATCTTTCTCAGCCCGCGGTAGAGCGCTTCCACTTCTTCATAAATTTTTGAGATGCCTTCCGTAAAGCGGGTCACGCTGCCGGAGTCCAGATCGGCCGTGACATTATGTGCCAGCTTGCGCAGCATGTGCAAACGCTCGGCCTCAAGCTGGGGCAGGACCTCAAAAGGATCGCCGCCAGTGGAATTCAACTCCACCCACTGCACCACGGACCACGCGGTCTGCCGCAGATGCTCTACGGCATCATGAAACTGGGCGATGATGCGCGGGTCCACCTTGTCGATCACCAGGGTTTGTTCCATCTGGTTGAGCTCTGCAATGGTGCGAGTAACCTTGGGCGACATCTCGCTCGACATCTGGCTGGGACCTCCGCTTGAATTTTGCCGCGCTGCGTTTCCGGCAAAGGGCCGGACCGGCGGCAGGGGCTCTTCAGGCACAATGTGACTCGGGCGGCCCACCGGCGCTTCCTCGGCGCCCGCAAGAGTGCCGACGAGAAACTCGAGCTTTTGCTGGTCTTCGGTGCTAATGTGCATGAACACCAGGCCCACGCCAACGGCGTGATGAGAAGTCTTGACCTGGGCGCGGCCACGCACCACGGTATCGCGAACGCGCAACATAAAAAGCAGTTCAGTACCGACCGGCAGGCTGGAAACGGTTTCAACGTAACAGCCGGTAAGACTTACGTCGCTCAAATTGCCGAAGACCGGGGGCGCGCCTTCATTGCGGCGCATCTCCACGCCTCCGGCAACGTGGAAGCGCTGCTGGCCCCTTCTGGTTCCTGGTATATCGGCCATGGTCCTCCTTGCTGGCGCCGACTGTGCCGCTCCGGCACTGCCGGAACTGCTGGCCCTGAAGGCCACCGCGGGGACGGCCGGCGGCTTCAGCTTTGAGCCAAAAAGTTTTTTGTCAGGCTCAACACACTGGATGCCGATCTGCCGTGACTTGGTGGCATCGCGCCCGACCCATATTACTTTGCAGCGCGCCTTCGATTCTTCGTGCTGCAGAGAGATTACTTCACCCTCACGGACGCAGTCGATCCCGATAAGCCGCGCTCCGGCGGAGCTGGCGTTGACGGTGCGCGCATGCTGCACAAAAGGCTTTCCGTAAACGTCCAGGCCCCACACTTTTACGTCGAGGCTGATATCAACGCGTGGTTCGAGCTGCCGCATCATAAAAATACCGGCGTGAGTTGCTTGATGGTACTTTTAAAAGGGTCTCAAATTCAATGGAAACATGCACTTAGGTAACCAGTAGAAAATTGCCGAGATGGCCGAAAGCGCAGAGCTCATTGAGGCGTAATCGTTCAACTAGGCACGCTCGTGACGAACGACATTGAAATGTTCATCCTCTGACGGAGGCTGAAAATACGCAGTGATGGCTGCAAACTCTGCCTCCGTAGTCCACGGAGCATCGGCTGACAGGCTCTTGCTTCGGTCCGCAAGCTGAACTTTGCACAACGCGTCTGACGCGTCTATAAGGTGCAACTCATGCTCAACATTAGCTCGCTCAATTATCTCGCGAAACCACACGCGCTGCGCCTTTGTATTGCCCGGGAAGTCCAGCACAACGGAGATACCCCTCAACAAGAGAGCGCAGACGTGTTGCGCGAGCGCACTCCGCAAGCGTGAAGAGCACCTTACGAATCCCGGTAGATCAGTGATCTCGCCGGGAAACAGGGCATCCAGAAACTCATCCTGCACGAGGAGGAGAGCATTTTCTCGTTTGGCCAAATCCCTTGCGAGAGTGGACTTGCCTGACGCCATCTTGCCGCACAAGAAAACCAACTTTGTGGAGGTATTCATGCCTTTCTAATGATCTACTATCGAAATCATTCCATTATCGCGCAAAGGCGCAGCTGGCGATAACAGGCGATGTGCGCTCGTGACCACCGTCCGGATTCTTGTCGGAGGATGGGCGATCCAAAAACTATCCTGGCCAGTAGCCGGCTTCTGGGAAGTGCGTCGCGTTCAGAGCTGGCGGGGTCGATTTGCGGATGATACTCTCAAGGCTCGATCTCCCCTGTTACAATCTAGCTCTTTCTATGCTCTTCAAGACCCAGAGCGCCGCCGTCTACGGAATTGACGCCAACATCATTGAAGTGGAAGTTGACGTTAGCCCGACCCGAAGCACGGAAGAAAACTTCCAGACCGTCGGCCTGCCTGACGCCGCTGTGCGCGAGAGCCGGCAGCGCATCCGCGCGGCGCTGAGAAACTGCGGTTATGAAGTCCCGCTCACGCAGATCACCGTGAACCTGGCGCCGGCGGACATCAAGAAAGAAGGTTCGGGCTTTGACCTGCCCATGGCCATGGGAATCCTGGGAGCATACGGCGGGCTGGTGAGGAAAGAGCTGCCGGAATTCGTAATGGTGGGCGAGCTCTCGCTCGATGGCGGCATTCGCGGCGTGCGCGGCGCTCTGCCCATTGCCATTGCTGCACGGGCCAAGAAAATTGCCAACCTCATTGTGCCGGAGGTCAACGCCCGCGAAGCGGCGGTGGTGAGCGGCGTGAACGTGTATCCGGTGAAGTCGCTGATTGACGTGGTGAACCTGCTGAACAGCGGCAATGGCATCTCGCCGCTGACCGTGGATACGTCGCAGATGCTGGGCGCCACCGAACCGAGCGGCGCGGCGGACTTCAAGGAAGTGCGCGGGCAGTTCACGGCCAAGCGCGCGCTGGAGGTCGCCTGCGCCGGCGGGCACAACATCCTGATGATCGGGCCGCCGGGCTCAGGCAAGACGATGCTGGCCAAGCGCGTTTCCAGCATTCTGCCGCCGCTTACATTTGAAGAAGCGTTGGAGACCACCAAGATCCACAGCGTGGCCGGCGTGCTGGACGCCGCGGCCGGGCTGGTGAGCGTGCGTCCGTTCCGCGCGCCTCATCACACGATCTCCGATGCCGGCCTGATCGGTGGAGGCATCATTCCGCGTCCCGGCGAGGTTTCGCTCTCGCACAATGGCGTGCTCTTTCTCGACGAGCTGCCGGAGTTTCCCCGCAACGTGCTGGAAGTGATGCGTCAGCCGCTGGAAGATGGCAACGTAACCATCGCGCGCGCGTCCATGTCGCTGACGTTTCCGGCGCGCTTTATGCTGGCGGCGGCCATGAATCCATGCCCGTGCGGCTATCACGGATCGGGGCAGCGGCAGTGCCCCTGCACCGAGACAATGATCCAGCGGTACGTCTCCAAGATTTCCGGGCCGCTGATGGACCGCATCGACATACACATAGACGTGCCGGCGGTGAATTACAAAGAGCTGCGCGGGAAAGACAATCAGGCGGAAGGCTCGGCGCAGATTCGCGAACGCGTGGTGCGCGCCCGCGAAGCGCAGCTCAATCGCTTTGCCGCCGCTGGCGAGCGAAACTACTCCAACGCGCAGATGAGCTCACGCCAGATCCGGACCTATTGCGACCTGGGCAGCGAGAGCGAGCGCATGCTGGAGCGCGCCATGCAGCAGCAGGGGCTCAGCGCGCGCGGGCACGACCGGATACTGAAAGTCGCGCGCACAATTGCCGATATGGAAGCCAGCCCCGAGATTGAGAGCAAGCACATTGCCGAGGCAATCCAGTACCGGACTTTGGATAGAACGTACTGGGTTTGATCGTGGATTGCCAAGACTACCGGCATTGAAAATCGGCAAAGCCTAATGAGAGGCGTTGTCCAACCCTTCGCACTCAGGTTGCTTAAAAGTAACATGCACGGAGCTGTGTCGGTTCGTATTACCGTACTTGGTGATTTTCACCCGCTCGTAATCCTCGGAAACACCGGAACACTCCGCGCATGGATCTACGGTCAGTTCCATTGCAGGTTTTTTGCTTGAATCAGGCGCAGAGTTCTCTTGCTCCAAAACTTTTAGACAGGTGATGTTTAGAAACGTGCCGAGCTTGAACTTGCCTCGAACGGCTTCGGGTGCGAGTTCATTCAAGACAACGTTCAATTGCGAGTCGGTGATTCCGGCGTCGGACTCAGCCCGGATGTCCGCTCGGCATAGGTTGCCATTAGAGGCAAAAGACGCAGTGATCGTCAGATCTTGCGACGTTCGATAAACCTCCCTAATAGGGCTGCCGTAGAACTTTTGAACAGTCTCGCGACTCTGGGTGCTCGCTGGTGGTTCCAACTTTGGGGAACTCGACTGTACCCCTGACAGGAACAGAATAATGGCAGACATGGCGAACGAAAAGACGCTTCTCATGAGAAGCAGCTTACGCCGCATTTGATGGAATTTCCAGATTATTGACGTAAACACGTGACTCTCTAAGACTCACGTATAGGGGAAATACCCATGCTACGTCAACAATGACAGACGGCGTGTCACGGCCAACTAAGCTGGCAAAGAGACCCGCGAAAATAACTTACGGTTTTGCGGGAATAATGGAGTCGAGAATTGCAGCCTTGAAGATTCAAGGACATTTCTTGGCCGTTAACGCCGCGAGTCCGGCGGCACCAGGTTGTTGGCACGGTAATAGACCACGAGCTGGCCATAGTGCTCGCCGCTGTGCTCAATGGCGAACGTCCAGATGGTGGAGTTGTGGGCCATTCGGTTCCCAAAAAACTTTGTTGTCTTGTCCAGTCCCGCGTCGCCCTGCTGTTGAATTACTTGCGCACCGTCGGCGACGGCCTCCTGCACAAACTTCACCACGTCAGCCTTGGTCTTGAAGGCGTCGCGCGTAGGATTGTCGCCCTGGCCGAAATCAGGTCCAACGTTGGTCCCGGAAATCCTGCGTATCAGAACGAAATCCAGCGCGGCGGCGTGGAGAAGATTCAGGGCGAAGGTGCGCTGGTCCTTCTGCAGCTTGAAGTCATATTTATCTTCGGGAAAATCCTTGGCCATGGCGACGAGTTTGTTGCCAATATCGTTCCAGCGGTCCAACATCTCATCAGACCGGGAGCGCGCCGGAGCCGGAGTTTGATTCTGCGTTTGCGCCTGACTGTGATGACTGGTTCCGACGGCGGCAAATAAGGCGACCGCAACCAGCACAAGCCCAGACCGTTTTGAAGACCGTTTCATTGTGGATGGCTCCTTGTTTTGGTCCGTTTTGAAAAATTCCCGTCGAGGGGTTAGACGTGGCGCCACTCCCAATGTTTGAGCAAATTCCGACATCAAGGGGGAAAACTTGTTGGTGTCTTGTCGCAATAGACTTGTCCGCAAGGGGGAACAGATTCAACTTGGTGCCGAAAAAGAGATGGTATCCCCGGCCATTGCCTCGCGCGGGCGAGCCGCCCAGCCTTCCCCAGCCAGGCCGCCCGCCCGGGAAACGAATGCCCTTACGGTGCCGGCACCGCGACTCGATTGCCGGGTACGATCTGCGGTTGGAAACTAAAGACCTCCCGGCT